>URMF01000011.1 GCA_900548855.1 uncultured Eubacteriales bacterium | reverse complement strand
TTATGGTGTACGTTGTAAAATCAGGGTTCTGTGGATAAGACTGCGGAAACTCAAGGAAAACATACGTTGTGAATATTTTTTTCACATGATATAATGTAAACACTTTCATTTGCCTGCGGGGATGAGACAGCAGCATCTGCAGGCAGATTTATGATACACGGAATACAGCGTACACAAGGAGAACTACATGCAGGAATTAGAATTGATTGCCCCTTGCCATTTCGGACTGGAGGCAGTACTAAAGAGGGAAATTATAGATTTGGGATATGAAATTGTTTCCGTGGAGGATGGTAGAATTACCTTTAAGGGTGACCAGGCGGCGGTTGCAAGAGCCAATATTTTTATCCGGACAGCGGAGAGAATCATGATAAAAGCAGGAACCTTTAAGGCAGCCACATTTGATGAATTGTTTGAGGGAACAAAGGCGCTGCCATGGGAGGACTATCTTCCCGAGGATGCGAAATTCTGGGTCACAAAAGCCACCACGAACAAATCCAAGCTGTTCAGCGGCTCCGATATCCAGTCTATTGTAAAAAAGGCAATTGTAGACAGGTTAAAGGGGATTTACCATGTCAGCTGGTTTGAAGAAAATGGTGCACAATATCCAATCCGTGTATTTATCCTGAAGGATATTGTCACCATTGCGCTGGACACCTCGGGGACCTCCCTTCATAAGCGCGGATACCGGCAGCTGGTGGGAAAAGCCCCCATTTCAGAGACATTGGCGGCAGCCCTTATCATGCTGACACCATGGAACCGGGACCGGATATTAGTTGACCCATTTTGTGGAAGCGGAACCTTCCCTATTGAAGCAGCCATGATTGGAGCCAATATTGCACCGGGAATGAATCGGGAGTTTATCGCAGAGAATTGGAAAAATATTGCACCAAGGAAAATCTGGTATGATGCAATAACGGAAGCGGAAGATTTGATTTTGCGGGACATCGAGATGAATATTCAGGGGTATGATATAGATGGCGGCATCATTAAATGTGCCATGCAAAATGCGAAAGCCGCGGGGGTGGAGGAATATATTCATTTCCAGCAGCGGGACATGCGGGACCTTTCCAGTCCTAAAAAATACGGGTTTATTATAACAAATCCGCCATATGGGGAACGGCTGGAGGACAAGGCGGATTTGCCAGGGCTTTACAGGAATATCGGAAAGAGCTTTGATAGGCTGGATACATGGTCAAAATATATTATCACCTCCTATGAGGATGCAGAGCGTTATCTTGGCAGAAAGGCGACAAAAAACCGTAAGATATACAACGGCATGATTAAATCTTATTACTATCAGTATATGGGACCGAAGCCGCCGAGAAGACCAAGGTCGGGGGAAGAGGAATAACATAGATTTATTATCTGGGATGGAAAATGGAAACCCAACAGGTCATAGGACACTTGGAGAACAGAAAGGAATATACGATGAAGAAATTGATTTTTGCCACGGGCAATGAAGGAAAGATGAAAGAAATCCGGATGATTCTGGGAGATTTGGATTATGAAATTTTATCCATGAAGGAGGCAGGGATTACGGCTGATATTGTGGAGGATGGTAAGAGCTTTGAGGAAAATGCAATCATCAAGGCAACCGCAATCAGCAAGCTTGCCAACTGTCTGGTGTTGGCAGATGATTCGGGTTTAGAGGTAGACTATATGGACAAAATGCCGGGTATCTTTTCGGCGAGGTGGCTTGGTGAGGACACTTCCTATGCAGTAAAAAATCAGAAAATCATTGAAAATCTTTCCGGGGTGCCGGATGACAAACGTACCGCAAGATTTGTCTGCGCCATTGCGGCGGCATTTCCAGATGGACGGGTTGTAACGAAACGTGGTACAATAGAGGGAATTATCGGCTATGAGGAACGGGGAGAAAATGGTTTTGGCTATGACCCGATTTTCTTTCTTCCGGAGTATGGTAAGACTACAGCGGAGCTTTCTCCGGAGGAAAAAAATAAAATCAGCCACCGGGGCAAGGCACTTCAAATGATTAAGGATGAGTTGCAGGATAGATAGGAAGAGAAAATGGCGAGGAGATAGAAATGCGCATACTGGTTATTAGTGATTCTCATGGTAAAAATGATGACGTAAAACAGGTGTTAGAGCAGGTGGGTGATATTGATATGTTTATCCATCTGGGTGATATCGAGCGCGGACCGGAATATATCCGGAGCCTGGCGAAATGTGAAACCCACATGATAGCGGGCAATAATGATTATGATATTAATTTGCCGGATACGGATTCTTTTATGATAGCGGATAAAAGGGTTTTTATCACGCATGGACACCGGTTTTATGTAGGCTCTGGTGTGGAGCATTTAAGGCAGTATGCGATAGATAACGGATATGACATTGTGATGTATGGGCATACCCATGTACCCTTTCTGGATATTGGGGATGATGTGACAATCTTAAATCCTGGCAGCATTTCCTATCCGAGACAGGATGGCAGAAAGCATACTTTCATGATGATAGACGTGGACAGAAAGGGAGAATTTCATTACTCTCAGGGACTGTTGAAATCATCTCTGCGGGATTTTTACGAGGGATTTTATTAAAGGTGTTAAAGGGATAAATATTTATGAAAAAAGGTCAGATTTGCGAAGGGGTAGTGGAGCGATATGGCTTCCCCAACAAAGGATATGTGAAGATAGAGGACAGAGAGATTTGTATTAAGGGTGCGCTGAAGGGACAGAAGGTGCAGTTTTCTGTAAAAAAGCTTAGAAAAGGCAGCGGTGAGGGCAGATTATTACAGGTATTAGAACAGGCGCCAATGGAGGATGCAGAACCGGTCTGTCCGCATTTTGGAGCGTGCGGAGGCTGTACTTACCAGACCATGAGCTACAGCAATCAGCTGAAATTGAAGGAAGAACAGGTAAAGACGCTGCTGGACAGTGTTGTATCGGATTATACATGGGAGGGCATTAAGGGGAGCCCTGTACAGACGGCATACCGCAATAAGATGGAGTTTTCCTTTGGTGATGCTTTTAAGGATGGACCCTTGGCACTTGGCATGCACAAAAAGGGAAGCTTTCATGATATTGTTACGGTGGATAAATGCAAGCTTGTAGATGAGGACTACAATAAAATTTTGCGTGCGGTACTTGATTTTTATACAGAAAAGCAGGTTCCGTTTTATAAGAAAATGAAGCATGTTGGTGTACTCCGGCATCTGGTAATCCGCCAGTCGGCAGACAGCAGGGATATACTGGTAAATCTGGTGACTACAACACAGGATAAGGACACGGCAGAGCATTTAGATATAGAAAAGCTTGCGGAGAGCCTGTATCTTGAAGAATGGAAGGAACATTTATTGTCATTGGGTTTGCATGGTAAAATTGTTGGGATTTTGCACACACACAATGACAGCTTGTCGGATGCGGTGATTCCGGAGAAGGTTATCACACTGTATGGACAGGATTATATATATGAGAAGATATTAGGGTTGACCTTTAAAATATCACCATTTTCATTTTTTCAAACCAACACGAGAGGGGCAGAGGTGCTTTACGAGACGGCGCGGTCTTATATCGGAGAGACAAAGGATAAAGTGATATTTGACCTTTACAGTGGAACAGGAACGATTGCCCAGATGTTGGCTCCCGTGGCAAAAAAGGTGATTGGCGTGGAGATTGTGGAGGAGGCAGTGGAAGCGGCAAGGGAAAATGCGGCTTTAAACGGACTTGAAAATTGTGAATTTATAGCAGGGGATGTGTTAAAGGTAATCGATGAGATAGAGGAGAAGCCGGATATTATCGTGCTGGACCCGCCGAGAGACGGTATTCATCCGAAAGCACTTAATAAAATTATTGCTTATGGTGTAGAGGAGCTGGTGTATATTTCCTGCAAGCCGACTAGCTTGGTGAGGGATTTGGAGATATTGAAGGCGAGTGGGTATAATGTGGTCAGGGCCTGTGCGGTGGACCAGTTTGTTGGGACGGTGCATGTGGAGACGGTTGTCAAATTATCTATTTAAAAAACGTAAAATTTTAAAGTTTGAGCATATTGCAGGGATGATACTAGAAATCATTGACAGAGGTATTGATGAATTCTGTACAGATATTGCCGGCACAGTGTTTAATATTATGTATTTTGATAAGACTACGCTTAAGGAAATATGCGGGAGGCATGGTGATTATTTTAAAGAACTATTTAAGATAATTAAGGGCCTAGCTCTTGAATGCGAATGTACGCCAGCGGTTTTAATGACATCGAAAGATTATGAAGAAGAGGAAGAAAGTGTGGTTGCAGCAAACACAATAGTTTAACAGATATGTCAGGAGGCAGTTTTTGATGGATAAAGATCCTTTTAAAGAGTATATAAAACAATCGGAACCAAACAAAAGAGATAAAGGATATGCCTGGCATACAGCTATTGGTCTTCAGGCGGTTGATGGATTAAAAACTTCTAAATATTTGATTGATACTGCAATAAAAAATATTGAAGGTGATATTTCAATTGATGAAGCGCAGGAACTTCTTAATACTTATTATGAAGAAAATCCGAAATCGGATAAAGAAGATCGTACCGAAGAGGCAGATAAAGTTGCAGTCAGAATTGCAAAAATTTTATCAGAAAAGGCATTTAGTTTTACTCCAAATGAGTATATCTCTATTCATAAAAAGTTGTTTACGGGAATTTATGGACATGCCGGAAAAATGAGAGATTATAATATTACAAAAAAGGAATGGGTGCTTAATGGAGCAACTGTTCTTTATGGTAGTGCATCAGAACTACGAGCAACTCTTAATTATGATTTTTCAGAGGAAAAGAAGTTTAGTTATAAGAATTTGACTATGGATGAGATTGTTCATCACTTGGCAGTCTTTGTATCAAGATTATGGCAGATACATGTATTTGGAGAAGGAAATACAAGAACAACTGCAGTATTTTTCATTAAATATTTGAGAACTCTTGGATTTGATGCAACCAACGATATTTTTGCAGAGAATGCATGGTTTTTTAGAAATGCACTTGTTCGAGCAAATTATAATGATTTAAAAAATGGTGTGCATGAGACAACAGAGTATTTGGAATTGTTTTTAAGAAATTTGTTGTTGGATGAGAAAAATGAGCTTCATAATCGTTCTATGCATATCAGCGGAGTGTTTGAAAAAGAGGTGGACATTGAAGATGTAAAAGTGGACATTGAAAGTACAAAAGTGGACATTCGAAATAAACTATTGTCATTTTCAAATAGGATTTCGGAAAAGACAGTAAATCATGCGTTAGATATATTTTCAAAGTGTGGAAAAGATGTTTATTTTGGAAGGACGATGGTAGAAGATATCACTGGACTAAAATCTTCAGGTGCATCTAAGTTAATAAAGTTGTTACTGGATAGTAATGTGATTATACCTGTGGCGGGGCATGGAAAAGGAAAATATCGGTTTCGATAAGGGAATGTAGCATTTGATCTGGTGTAATTGCATATGCAAAGCACAAAGTAGAAGAAGCCGAAGAAGAACACAAGGCAGAGGAGATTACAAATGCGGGATAAAGTGACAAAAATATTAGTTGATCAGAATGTATACGAGAGTGTATCAACACAGGGATGTGCGAAAGTTAAATATCTGAGTGCAGATGGATTGGATAGTGGATTAGACAAGATGGACTTTATTATATTTTGTAATTCAAATGATGAAAAAGTTCTACGGCTGTTTTGGGAATTAAATGAAAATAGTATTGAATATACATCTGCATTTTTACATAATGGTAATAATATTTCATTAGTTGCAATTTGTGTTGTATTATATGATAGTATTATGTGGTTGAGACATTGTACATATATTGGAGATGAAATAAAGAGTATGTTTGTAAAATTTCCCAAAGAACAGTCTCTGCATAACATAGAAATAATTGAATGCTGTCTCGAATTGTTAGGAGATAGTATTTCAATTGAATTGTTTATTGAAAAAATAAAGAGACTGGAAGATGAAACTTTTAAGTATAAATCTTTAGTGGCAGTGCTAAGAGAATTTGGTTGGGAAAATAAAGTAGTTAGGAAGGGATTGCTTGACAATATTGAGATTGAAATAGAGTATATGAGAAATAGTTTAAATGATAAAAAGGCATTGTGTAAGATATGGAAAAGTGCATATAAAATACATAATGAACCGGAAAAAATATTATGCTCTGTAAATGATATTGTAGGATGATAGCGTATATCAGGAGTAAAGGTTATAGGGAGACATGTGTCCTCTTGACGAAGGTAAGCTAAGCGTAGAACTTCCTTGGAGTATAGCTTGTCCAACGGAAACCAGATAATTATATAGAATAAGGAGTGTGATAATATGACTGCAATCAGTATTACACAGGCGAGAAGCAACCTGTATAAGCTTGTAGCGGATGTAAATGCCAATTCCCGGCCTGTCACCATAACCAATAACCGAGGAAAAAACGGTGTTCTTATATCGGAGGATGAATGGAATGCGATTCAGGAAACGCTGTACCTAAATTCCATACCGGGGATGGCAGAAAGTATTTTGGAAGCAGGGCAGGAACCGGTTTCTGAAGGAACCGTTTATGACCCGGAAGAGGAATGGTAGATGTATCTGATAAGATTTAGTAAGCAGGCAGATAAGGATAAAAAGCTGTTAAAAGGAACAGGACTGCATAAGAAGGCAAAGGAACTGCTGAATATTATGGCGGAGAATCCTTTTCAGAATCCGTCGCTATTTGCCAGGCATATTGTTAGCACCGCTTAGCATATAGTCATAATGCTCAACAAATGGTTTGAGACGGTTGTTCTTTTGTCTCAACAAAAGCTGGATGATTATATAGAGGTGGAACTTAAGATAGATGGCTGAAGTCTTGATAGGGTTTAAAGCACACACTTTAAAATTCTTGCTGATAAGAAAGCGAACAAGGTCGCTATCGTCTGAATATATTAAACGACAGATCAAGAAAAATGAAAGGAATACGGTGTTTTTTTCTATAAACATCATATAAATGAAAATGAATATACATGAAGAATATCAAAGAGAAAATGAATTTTTAGAAGATGAGAAACTATATTATATTTTGACCGGAGAAGGCGGCGCAGCAATGATAAGCAAAAGTCATAAGTATTATGTGATTTCCTGCACGCTCATAGCTGCATACGATATCGAGGAGGATAAGCTTCTGAAAAAGGCGGGCATCATCCGGTGGCCTATTTCCACAGATGATTATGAGAAACAGGATGCAACAAACGAATACTTTAATACATACAAGGATGGAGTTATTTATAAGGTTCGCGGAAGACAAGTGATTAATAATATGGGGGATTTGTCTGTTTTGTATGTAAAGGAAATATTAGAAACCGATATACATGGCACGAAACTTGATAAGAAACGGGAAAAATACCTTGCGCCAATTCTTTTAGAGGATGAAGTACTGGGACATTTGAAATTAGAGAAAGATAGTGGACTGTTTAAAGGAAGTTATAGCGTGAATGGACAAACGATTACCATTTATGTAGAAGTGGAATGGGACCAAAAACGAACATGGAAAAAGCCACTTGCGGTTGCTAGAGATTTCATTGTGAATATTGGTGTTAAGGATCAGCAGGCAAGAGAGTATGCGGCATCCGATGAGGAATTATTTGAGAATGCGTTGGAGTGTTTGGAAGCCGATTGTAAAATAAGCTTTTCTAATCCAGAGGAATTTGCGGAAGCATTAAAAGGACGGTTGAAATACATATTTGTGAATCAGAATGGCTCCTATACAATTGGTTACGATGATGGATATGTTTTTGGCGGGCATGAGATTGATGTGGATGTGAATGTGAAAGGGATGTTTGTTTGTGTGGATGTTCGGTAGATTTTGTAATTTAATGAAGAGAGGATATATGGATTGAAATTATAAATCGGAAGATAGGTATAAGGCATGAACTGGTCATACCAAAATATTACT
This sequence comes from uncultured Eubacteriales bacterium, assembly GCA_900548855.1. Lineage (GTDB taxonomy): Bacteria > Bacillota > Clostridia > Lachnospirales > Lachnospiraceae > CAG-590. The sequence goes on along the minus strand of URMF01000011.1, from coordinate 65,056 downwards.
TATAAAGATTTAGATGCTGCAATGTTTCAAAGGGAGAATTAAGATTTTGGCTAAGGAAGTGAAAGGTGTATGAAGAAAATTATTTTGACTATTCTGGGGATTGTTTTGTCCGTATTTGGAGGTGGAATGCTTGTCTGTTGTATGTATGGTGCGATAGTAGATGAATTCCGACCGGTTCATGTGTATCTTTCCCTATTTTTTTCCTTTGGTATAATACTGGCATTTGGAATTGTAATGATATATTTTGGTCATAAAAAGAATGTGAAATTAAAAGAGGATGTTGACGACAATCATACGCCTGTCCAGATGCCGGATAAGAAAACTGTGAAAATACTTTTACAGGAGTTACAGAAGCGGACCAGTCAGGATTCAATCAAAATTCAGATAGAGGAAAACAGTAAACCAACGCTTTGTGGAAGTAAAATAGGCGGCATCCCTTATTGGGATAAGAGGAGAGAATATCCGAAGGCTTCCAATGGAAGCAAGCTGATGCTGCTGGCACAGATTAATCTGAATGAGCTTCCTGAAAATCAGATACTTCCAAGGATAGGCATACTGCAATTTTTTATACTGTGTGACAGAAACTATGGTATGTCTATTCAGGAAAGCGGCTATCCCAATAATACATATCAGGTGGTATATCACGAAAAAATAGATGAAAGTATTACCGAAGCAGATGTGCTTTCTATTGGAATAAAGACAACCAGAGATTTGAGAAAAGAGGATAGGAGCGTGAGCGTGAACCAACAGGATAGCATCTGTTTTCCTGTACAGGGAGAATACGCAGTTTCTTTCAAGATGGGAAAAGTATATATGAATGACTGTGATGTAAGGTGTGATGAATTGCTGCATAAGATTGCAGAGGAGCTTGGCATTGATTTGGACAGTAGATTGGAATTTTATCAAATGTTTAATGAGTATGATAAAAAATATGCAGACATTCATGAATCCACATGTGGACACCGGATGTTTGGATATCCGTCTTTCAGACAGTGGGATCCGAGAAGTATGAAAGATGCGGATTATTATGATACCCTACTGTTCCAGCTTGATTCGGATATCTGGAATGATAAGTGGCGTATACTGTGGGGCGATGCAGGTGTCGGTGCTTTCTTTATAAACAGTAAAAAGCTTGCGAAGCTGGATTTTGGCGATGTACTGTATAGCTGGGACTGTTGTTAATTACGGTATGAATAATCGGAAAGGAGAGAAAAATGTATCTGGTAACAGTAACAAATCGTTTTTTGAATGACAGAGATACGCTTTGTTTAAGAAAGAAAAAGTAAGCATAAAAACAACATAGAAAACGATGATAAAAATCCCCTTTGTGCAACTCGCTACTATAGCAAAGGGGATTAAATCATACTATATATTGTAAATTGGAATTACCTGACTATGATATACCAGTCCTCGCCGCAACAGGTAAAAGAATGCCCCAGTACTTTTCCTGTATCGCTGATGATTGTATGCATTGCAGGTAGTGGACGAATTTCATCTGATTGTGGAATCGATATTTCCAGAACAAGATTCTTTCCGACATAGCGATTGCTTCCAACGGCTAACGGCGGTTCAATGTTAGTAGTATCCTTGCTTTCTGAAAAATATTGTGTTTTATCATCCCGTAATGTAACCGTTACCTTGTTTGCTGCCTGTGACGTTACAAACCAGGAAAGATATTCGCCCGTTTCAAATTCCTTTAACTCAATGGTAAGCTTATTTCGCTTTGGCTGACTGGCTAAGTAGCTGGCGATAATACCATCAATTAATTTCTGTAGTAATGCCGCATCCGTGATGGAAATTTGGTCGGCACCGCCTTCAACAAAAATGATTCGTTTTGATTTTCTTTCCCATTGAAAAAAATTCACCACTCTATAGTATAATAGTTTGAACAGATGAACGGAAAGAGGTGGAGACTATGCCTGGATATAAAGCGCAGATTCAGCAGCTTTCGGAGGAATTTGAAGGCTGCCGGAAGATTTTACTGGCATTGGGTGATGAAAACCGCCAGCATCTAATCCTTGAAATGATGAAAATGGGAGAATGCGGCGGCGTCCGGGTCGGGGCAATCACAGAAATGACGAATTTATCCCGCCCCGCTGTATCCCTTCATCTTCAAATACTAAAGGATGCAGGAATTTTGAAGATGCGCCGGGAAGGGACGAAAAATTATTATTATTTTGATGCGGATACAGAAGCCATGAACCGCCTCATCCATATGCTGGAACACGCAAGGCAGGTTATGGAGAAGCTGCCGGACAGGAGTGGGAAAATTGAATGATTATATAGCGGAGGTAATGTAAAGATGAATCTGACAGAAGCAATGAAAGAACGCCACAGTGTACGGCAGTACAGGAATCAACCATTAAGCGCGGAGGCGGTTTCGGCGATGCGGGCTGAAATTGACGCCTGCAATCAGGAGAGCGGCCTGCACATCCAGCTTGTCATGGATGAGCCGAAAGCCTTTGACGGCTTTATGGCGCATTACGGAAAATTCAGTGGTGTGAGGAACTATATCGCATTGATTGGAAAAAAAGATTCCGAACTGGATGAGAAATGCGGTTATTATGGGGAGCGGCTGGTGTTAAAGGCACAGCAGCTCGGTCTTAATACTTGCTGGGTGGCAATGACCTACAGCAAGGTAAAAACAGCGTTTTCTATTGACGAGGGCGAAAAACTGTGTGTTGTCATTTCGATTGGATATGGTGAAACGCAGGGAATCCCCCATAAATCCAAGACCGTTTCGGAAGTGGTAAAGACAGACGGGGAGATGCCGGACTGGTTTAAAAGCGGCGTAGAAGCGGCTCTGCTCGCACCTACGGCAATGAACCAGCAGAAATTCATGTTTATGCTGGATGGAAATAAGGTAACGGTAAAAGCGGGAAAAGGCTTTTACACAAAGCTTGACCTTGGCATTGTCAGATACCATTTTGAAATCGGTGCCGGGAAAGATGTGTTCCAGTGGGAATAAAATAGAAATTCATACTGAAGTAAAAAATCCTGTTGCCGTATCCGGCTGCGGGATTTTTAATTAGGTTTATAGTGCTGTGAAATACGATGAATAAGATATTTGGAAAGAGTAAAATATAACCATAACAAAGTTAAAATTATGATATAATTCCATATTAGATAATTGTCTAATATTTTTTTATGTGTAAGGAGGATATTGAAATGTACGACATGATTATTATTGGTGCAGGGCCGGCTGGTATCAGTGCAGCCGTTTATGGGAAAAGCAGAGGGAAAAAAGTTTTGGTGTTGGAAAAGAAACAGGTGGGTGGTTTGATTGGAACGGTATCCACCGTGACACACTATACAGCAATCGTGCAGGAAGAATCCGGTAATACATTTGCCAAACGAATGAAAGAGCAGGCACTTGGTGCCGGTGTGGAGATTCGTTATGAAAATGTAACAGAGGCAAAGCTTACAGGTGAAATAAAGAAGGTCGTTACGGATAAAGAAAGCTATGAAGCAAAAACTTTGATTTTGGCAAATGGCGGTTCCGGCCGTATGTTAGGCATTCCTGGTGAAAGTCTGAAAGGTGTCAGGTTAAATGCACCAAAAGATGGTCCGGATTATAAAGGAAAGAATGTTTATGTAATCGGCGGAGCAGATGGAGCCGTAAAGGAGGCCCTTTATCTGGCTGAAGTAGCAGGAAAGGTAACGATTGTATGTGTAGAAGATGAACTTGCATGTATACAGGAATTTAAAGATAAAGTTGTTACCCATAATAATATCGAAATCATGCCACATTCAAGTCTTACTGCAGTGTATGGCAGCGGAGCGGTGGAAGAGCTTGAATTTACAGATAACAAAACAGGAGAAAAGCAGATTGTAAAAGATGCAGAGTGCGGAGTATTTGTATATGCAGGGATTGTTCCGAATACGCAGATGTACACAGAATTAAAGCTGGATGGCGGTTATATTCCGGTTGATGACTCCATGCAGACGGAAATTCCAGGAGTCTTTGCGGCAGGAGACATCCGTGTGAAAAAAGTGAGACAGGTGGCTACAGCAGTTGCCGATGGTGCAATCGCAGGCATTCAGGCAGCGGCAATGTGCGGATAGTAAAGATGAAAACCTGGGCGATGATTAAGACTGCCTCTTATTAAGCGGTGAACTTGATTATGCCCAGAATGAAATTAACACAGGAATATTGCTTTTTGAGCATAGGACGGCTATAATAATAAAAATTATTTGTGTAGGAGGTATGGCGATGGAAATACGGGTTCTGCGCTATTTCTTAACAGTTGTTCGAGAGGAAGGAATAAACCGTGCTGCAGAAGTCTTACATATCACGCAGCCAACACTTAGCCGTCAGCTATCGCAGCTGGAGGAAGAGGTCGGGGTTAAGCTGTTTCACAGGGGTGCGAGAAAAATCACCTTAACCAATGAGGGAATACTGTTGCGGCGTCGTGCAGAAGAAATACTGGCGTTGGTTGACCGGACAGAAAGAGAATTGGCTGAACAGGATGAACTTGTGGAGGGCAGAATCGTCATTGGCGGAGGAGAACTGGCAGCTATGCAGGTGCTGCCGGAAATCATTGAAGAATTCCATGAGAAGTATCCGCTTGTCACCTTCGACATTCTCACAGGAAATGCAGACATGGTGAAGGAGCAGATGGAAAAAGGTCTGATTGACATTGGCGTGCTGCTGGAGCCGATAGATATAGAAAAGTTTGATTTTATTCGCTTAAGAGAAAAAGAACGGTGGGTTGTTTTAATGCGCCCGGATGATTCTCTTGCGCAGAAGGAAACCGTCAGCGCAAAAGACTTGGAGAATATGCCGCTCATTCTTCCGAGACGGACAAATGTACAGAACGAATTATCCAACTGGTTTGGAGATTTCTTTCAGGAACAACAGGTTCTCTTTACCAGTAATTTAACTACGAACAGCGCCCTTATGGTTCAAAGGGGCTTAGCCTATTCCCTTGTGATTGAAGGTTCCATACCCTATTGGGATAAGGAAAAAATTGCCTATCGGCCGCTATGTCCGGAACTTACGGCGAACAGTGTACTGGCGTGGAAAAAACAACAGCCGTTTAGTTTAGCGGCGACGAAATTCATAGAATATATGAAATGCCTTTTGGGCATAACCTGACTATTAAAACTAAGTATTTGATATAACTCCATAGCCCGGATTATAATGTAGGTGTAGAAAAAGTGTAGCCCACTTTCCTCTGCACCTACATTTTTTGCGTTGCAATGCATATGACGATAGAAGGCTCGCAGAGTGTACTTCCTATTGTATAAGGAGGCTGGAAATGACATTAGAGGAAGTAACCAAGCTGGTAAAGGAAAATGGAAAAACAAAGGAGGAGCAGATACGGATTTTAAGAAAAAGCAGATTGCAATTATTAGATGAAATACATTCCAAGCAGCAGTTATTAGACCAGTTGGATTATATGATTCATGAAATTAAAAAAGATTGATAGGAGGAAAAAACAATGAAGAAATTGGTAGCTTTTTTACTTACTTTTTTAATGGCGGTATCTCTTGTGGCCTGTGTCGGAAACGGGGAACCAGCTGAAACAAATTCCCCTGATGTGGAGGACAGTGTATCCGAGGAAATATCTGCTTCGGAAAGCAGTGTAGTAGAATCCGAGCCAGAAAGTGAAGCTGCGCAGCCCGATGAATTGGAAGAAACAGAACCGATACCTGAAGCGGATACCGGAGCAGAAGGGACAAAGGTACTGGTAGCCTATTTCTCCGCCACCAATACAACGGAAGGTGTAGCAGAACATATCGCAAATGGTCTGAACGCAGACCTTTACGAAATCGTTCCGGAGGAGCCTTATACGGATGCGGATTTAGATTATAACGATAACAACAGCCGCAGTACACTTGAAATGAATGACCCGTCTGCCCGGCCGGCTATCTCCGGTTCCGTGGAGAATATGGAGCAGTATGATATCGTATTTATCGGTTATCCGATATGGTGGGGAGATGCGCCGAGAATTGTCAGCACTTTCATGGAAAACTATGATTTTTCCGGCAAGGCCATTGTTCCCTTCTGCACCTCCGGTGGCAGCGGCATTGGTTCCAGTGCTTCCAATTTGGAGCAGCTGACAAACGGCGCCACCTGGCTTGATGGGCAGCGGCTGAATGGCGGTGATTCCCAGGAGACGGTTATGGAATGGGTAAACGGTCTTGGACTGGATGTTTTGGCGGAGTAAACATCAAATGTGGTCATTGCAGCAAAAGATGCCCATTTCATGTAAACCAAATTGCAAGAATGGAGAAAATTCATGAATATTTCAAAAATAAAAATGAAGATTGATTTTTTGATGACAATCTTTCTGCTCATGTTGATGGCACATCAAGTCACAGGAGAAAAGCTTCATGAATGGCTTGGTGCAGGAATGGTTGTGTTATTTCTGATACATAACCTTTTGAATATCCGCTGGTATGGACACTTGCTGAAGGGAAAATCTACTATATTGCACATTCTTCGGACAATCGTTAATTTTGCAGTTCTCGCTGCAATGCTTGTACTTGCCTATAGCGGTATCGTCATGTCCCGCCACGTATTTTCTACACTTCCGATTAATGGTGGAATGGCAACGGCAAGAGTGCTGCACCTTGCAGGCGCCTATTGGGGCTTTGTATTAATGAGTGTTCATCTTGGGCTTCATTGGAGCATGGTAATCAGTATATTCCGCAAATTTTCCGACGGAAAGAAATCTACAGCTTTTCTGTGGATTTTCCGGTTAATAGCCGTTCTGATTGCTATGTATGGAGCAGTCTGCTTCTATCAGGCAGATATTTTGTCCTATCTGTTTCTTAAAGTGGAGTTTGCATTTCTTGATTACGAAAAGAGTGCAGTTTTCATCTTTGCGGAATATATAGCAATGATGGGATTATGGGTATTTATCGCCTGCTATGTGTCAAAAGTGTTGGGTAAATTATCAACATCTAAGCGAAAGGAGAAAGGCAATGAAAAGGATTAGTGCTTTTCTGATGGTGGTTGTTATGATTTTTTCATTTACAGCGTGTGGCGCGGACGCACAAGAATCTGAGACAGATAACACAGGAAAGGTGGAAATTACGGATGTTACAGAACTAACCGGAGAGGAGAAAAACTTCGAGGATACAATGACCACGCCTCCGGAGAACTTTGTCCTGATTTCCGGTGGGACATTTGAAATGGGAAGTCCGGATACAGAGGCTTGGCGTTCTGAGGATGAAACGCAGCATATCGTGACGGTCAGCGATTTTTATATGAGCATGTACGAGGTCACGCAGGCAGAGTACACCGAAGTTATAGGGAGTAATCCCAGCAGCTTTTCCGGTGATATGCTCCCGGTTGAGACAGTTTCATGGCTTGATGCAATCCGCTACTGCAATGCCCGCAGCGAGTTGGAGGGCTTGCAGCCTGCATATTCTATAGAAGGTCAGACGGTAACATGGAATCGCAGTGCAGACGGCTACCGCCTCCCGACAGAGGCAGAGTGGGAATATGCCTGTCGCGCAGGGACAACAACCCCTTTTCATACAGAAAACTCTATCAGCGCAGAGGAAGCAAATTATTATGGGCATTATCCCTATGAAATCGAGAACAATTATTTTTCTCAGAGCAATCTGGACACCAAGCCGGGAGAATACCGGCAGACAACGGTTGATGTAAGCAGCTTTTCCCCGAATGGATGGGGGCTGTATAATATGCATGGCAATGTGGGTGAGTGGGTATGGGACTACTATGGAGCATACAGCGCAAAGGAGCAGAATAATCCGACTGGCCCAGAGACAGGAACACTTCGCATATATAGGGGAGGTGGCTGGAATGATTTTGCAAAAAATATGAGAAGTGCCTACCGCGCAGCTATGGCGGAGGATAAGAGCAGCTTTAACATTGGCATCCGTCTCGTGAGGAATGCTGTAAGCGGCCCAGACAGTGTTGTAAGTACAGGAAAAGAGAATACGGAAAGTATAGGTGAAAGGGTCTTGATTGCTTATTTCTCATGGGGAGGAAATACAGAGGGAATTGCGGAAGAAATACAGTCCCAGACGGGTGCAGATTTGTTTGAGATTACATTGGTGAATCCCTATTCCACAGATTACAATACCGTGTTGGATGAGGCACAGCGGGATCAAAACGAGCAGGCACGTCCTGAATTGGCAACTCATGTAGAGAATATGGAGGAGTATGATACCATTCTTCTTGGTTATCCGAACTGGTGGGCATCTATTCCTATGCCAATTGCCTCCTTCCTAGAAGAATATGATTTTTCAGGAAAGACAATCATCCCGTTCTGCTCTCATGGCGGAGGACGTTTCGGTCAAAGTCTGACTGCAATTGCGAAGCTGACACCAGATGCAGATATGGGAGAAGCGTTGTCGATACATTACTCTGGAGGCAGCAGTCTGCCGGAGGATATAGCGGAATGGTTAGAAACCAATGGTATTTTGGAGTAAATCAGGTAAAGAGGCAAAAAATGGAGCAGAAGGCAGAGCTTTTTTCAAATCAAAAATTAAAAGAAATGATTGTCCCGCTGTTTTTCGAGCAGCTTTTGGTTATGCTGGTGGGAATGGCAGATACACTGGTGGTAAGCTATGTGGGAGAGGCAGCTGTTTCTGGTGTTTCTTTGGTAAATCAGTTTAATACGATTTTTATTTATCTGTTTACTGCATTGGCATCCGGCGGAGCGGTTGTAATCAGCCAGTACATTGGTAGGAATGAAAAGGCTGCGGCAGGTGCCTCTGCCAGCCGGCTTTTGTTATTCTCCACCATTTTTTCGGTCGTTGTGGCGGGCCTAGTACTGGTGGGAAATGAATGGATACTGCAGCTGATGTTTGGCAAAGTGGAGGACTCCGTCATGGAAGCTTCCGTGACCTATCTTCGGATTTCCGCTTATTCTTATCCGATGCTGGCAATTTATAACTCCGGCGCGGCGGTTTACCGCAGCATTGGAAAAACGAAGACAACCATGTATTTGTCTGTAGTTTCCAATATCATTAACGTGGTTGGAAATGTGATTGGAGTATTTGTTCTTCATGCAGGAGTGGCGGGGGTCGCATACCCTTCTTTGATTGGCCGAACCTTTTCAGCTGTGGTGATTACATGGTTGTGCTTCCGCGGGAAAAATGAAGTATTTTACCAGAGAGAATGGATGTTCAGGTGGAGTGGCTATTCCATGAAACAGATTTTGAAGATTGCTGTCCCCAATGGGCTGGAAAATGGTGTGTTCCAGCTGGTAAAGGTGGCACTTAGCAGTATTGTGGCTCTTTTTGGAACCTATCAGATTGCGGCTAACGGGGTGGCGCAAAGTATCTGGTCTTTGGCGGCACTGGCGGGTGTGGCAATGGGACCGGTATTTATCACAGTGATTGGGCAGTGCATGGGAAACCGGGATACGGAAAGAGCGGACTATTATTTTAAGAAGTTGACGAGGATTACACTCTTGCTCTCTGCGGGATGGAACCTGTTTGTATTTCTCCTGACACCGCTTTTTCTGAAGCTCTATGCACTGGAACCGGAAACAAAGCAGCTTGTGGTCTGGCTGGTGTTGATTCACAATGTATTCAATGCGGCAGCCTATCCGTTTTCCGGTGCCCTCAGCAATGGACTTCGGGCAGCGGGGGATGTGAAGTTTACCATGTACATTTCCGTTGTGTCTACGATTGCAGGGAGGTTGTTTCTCTCATATCTTCTTGGCATTGTCTTTGATATGGGAGTGGTTGGCATTGCGATTGCGATGGTATGTGACTGGATTATCCGGGCAGTCATTTTTATCCTGCGACAGAAGTCCGGGAAATGGAAAAACTTTCAGGTAATTTAAATGCAGCATTTCTTAACTATTTGGAGTCAATCTGACTTATACAGAGATTGACTCCTTTTTTGTGCACAGATTCCGGTAAGAATGAATAGATAAATTGTATCCAAAGGTGATAGATATTCAGATTGCTGTAAAAGCATATGTTTGCTATATTAAATCCTATAGCTGAAAGACGAAAATTTATTTAAAAGTTGGTAAAATTTAAGCTTTAAATTAAGAATGCAACGAGTTGCTACGAAATAATTATAATTTGATAAAAATAAGAAAAGATTGATAGAAAGAGCTATAATGAAAGGGATCTTGCGATATTTTTGGTGTATATTTAAAATTAACTTGTTAAAATAAAAATAAATAATTTTATGAAAACCTATTGACATATTCTAAAAAAGTAGGTATATTTTAACCTATATTAAACTATACGCTAAAATTATGGTGGGAAGGTAGTGCAAATGAAAAGGATAAAGACATACGTGTTAGTAGTGATAATGGTATTGTGTATTGGAAAAATTGCCAGTGCAGAAGGAGCATGTCTGGAAAACAATAAAAACAGTGTGGTTCAGGTTGTTATGACGTATACAGGTCAGGATGGAAAGCGGTATACAGTACAGAGTGGAAGCGGGGTTGTGCTTAACAGTAATACTGTTTTGACAAATTATCATGTTGTACATATGACAGAATCGAATATTAAGAAAGCAGTTAAATATATTAAAAAGCAAGGTAGCGTGGCAGATATTACCAGCGATGAAAATATGCAAATTGCAATCGTAAAGCAAGATGACGTCTTAATTACAGCCAGTGTTGCACAGGAAAGCAAGGATAATGATTTTGCGATTCTTAATCTGGAGGAGGAGACAGACCTCCCTGCAGTTGTTATGTGTAAAGAGGATGTAACAGTAGTGGCACAGACGGTTTTTGCAGCAGGATATCCCACAACGAAACCTTTTAGTAAAGAGGGAGCGGTATACTTCAAGCCAACGGATATTAATTTGGTTTCCGGCGTTGTATCGGAGGTCAATGACCAGTCTGTTAAAATCAGTGGAATCATTTCCAGTGGAAATTCTGGCGGTGTGTTATTGGATGCAGATTCCGGAGAAATGATTGGATTGCTGGTATATAGTAAGAAGGATGCGGAGAAAGAATGTTTTAAAGCAATTCCGGTTAATGCCATTAAGCATCCGTATCTGGACGGAATTACATATACAGAAAATACGATTGACCAACCGGAAGTAACGGAAGAGATGACAGAGGAATCAGAGGAAGAGGCAACTGTAGACAAAGCTTCCCTGGAGGAGGCAATTCAGAAAGCTGTGAATTTGGATCAGTCAGCATATACGAAAGAGACTTATGATTTTATGATTACCTGGCTGACTCAGGCACAGTCTGTTAATGCAAAGGAAGATGCAACACAGGATGAGGTAGACTTTGCTGCTGATAATCTTCAGAAAAGTATGGGAAATCTTGTGGCAGAGAAAAAGATAAGCGGAGCTGTAATTGCATGCATTGTAATTGCAGCAATTGCAGTAAGCGCGGTAATTGTTTTGCTTATTGTGCTGCTTGTCCGGATGAATAAGCAAAAGAGAGAACAAAAAAAATTCACTGTTTTACCGGAAAAGGAAGCTGCCCGGTTCGAACGTCCAGGTGCGGCATATCCTGTGGGACAACAGCAAGCCGCTTCGTCAACTCAGTTTAGTGGGATGGCGGGTGCAAATAATGCAACTACGCTGCTTAATATGGCCGGTATGGATTCAAATAATCCTGCAAACAATGCAACGACTGTACTAAATGCTTCACCGGTTCCACAGATCAAAGCGTATCTGACCCGCAGAAAAACCGGTGATGTCAGGTGTATTGATGGAATTGAATTTGTGGTTGGAAAAGAAGAGGCTAAGGTGCATTTTTATATTGGTGATAATGAAGCTATTAGCAGATGTCATATGAAAATAATTAAAAGAGGAACGGACTATGTTGTGAAGGACCTTGGCGCCACTAATTTTACATATTTGAATGGGGAATATATAGCACCACAGGAAGAACGTCCGCTGAAAAACGGAGATGTAATTATGGCAGCAGATGAGGAGTTTGTGTTTGAAATCAAATAAGGAGAACAGCGGTAAGACGGGAGAGAAAAATGGAATTTATATCTGGTATCTATTCAGACATTGGCAATGTGAAAGAGGTTAATCAGGATGCAGCTTTGGTTCGACAGGCTGAGACGGAGAAGGGCAAGGTATTGTTTGCTGTTGTATGTGACGGAATGGGAGGCTTGCAGAAGGGAGAACTGGCCAGTGCAACAGTAATTGTTAAAATGTCAGAGTGGTTTGAAAATAGGTTTCCAGATTTATTGTATCGTAATTTTACGCCTGCCGCCATTAAAGAGAGCTGGACACAATTGCTGGTTCAACTGGATAGTCAGATAAGCGCATATGGAAATACGCAGGGGATTCAATTGGGAACAACAATAACAGCGCTATTGCTTGTTAATGATGCATATTATATTTGTAATGTGGGGGATTCCAGAATCTATTACCTTAATAAAGAAATTCAACAGGTGACAAGAGACCAGTCTTATGTTCAACGAGAAATTGATATGGGAAGGATGACAGAGGAAGAGGCTCTTCTCAGTGAGCAGCGCAGTGTATTATTACAATGTATCGGTGTTGGTGGGGGCGTCATACCTGATTTTTATGTAGGAGAATATGCTCCGTCTACAGCGTTTCTGTTATGTTCGGATGGGTTTCGTCATGTAATATCCAGTGAGGAAATGTTAAATGAACTGTATCCACAGGATTTAGGTGATGAGAATGACATCGAGGGGAAATTAAAAAAATTGACCGATGTAGCAAAATTACGCCGGGAGGATGATAATATTACAGCGGTTCTGATTCATATAATATAGGGGGATATATGCTGGAGATAGGTTCTGTTATAGACGGAAAATATAAGATTTTGAATAAAATTGGCCAGGGGGGTATGAGTACAGTATATCTTGCAATGAATGAGAGGGCCAATAAACCGTGGGCAGTGAAAGAGGTGCGTAAGGACGGAGCTGCGGATTTTGAAGTAATCAAACAAAGCCAGATTATGGAGACAAATCTGTTAAAAAAATTAGACCATCCAAATCTTCCCAGTATTGTTGATGTTATTGACCAGAAGGATTGCTTTTTGATTGTAATGGACTATATAGAGGGTAAGCCCTTAAGCGATGCTTTGAAGGAGCAGAAAAGTCTTCCCTGTGAAGATGTTATTGAATGGGCAAAGCAGCTGTGTGATGTATTGGAATATCTTCATACGAGAAAACCACCGATTATTTACCGGGATATGAAGCCGTCTAATGTCATGCTGCAGCCGAATGGAACGGTAAAGCTGATTGATTTTGGTATTGCGAGGGAATTCAAAGAAAAAAAGGTTCAGGATACAACCTGTCTTGGTACACGTGGATATGCGGCACCGGAACAGTTTGGTGGACAGGGACAGACAGATGCCAGAACAGATATATATTGTCTGGGAGCCACCATTTATCATTTAGTAACTGGACACAATCCCAGTGAACCACCCTATGAAATGTATCCTATTCGACATTGGAATCCCGTATTTTCTTCCGGTTTGGAGAAAATAATTCTGAAATGTACACAGCGTAATCCTGATGACCGTTACCAGTCCTGTGCAGAATTGCTGTATGCGTTAGAGCACTATGAGGAAGAGGATGAAGGCTATAAGAAAATACAAAATGCAAAATGGAATGTATTTCTGGTTACGGTAATTATGTCTGCAGTTATGCTGGTATGCTCTTTGTTTTGTTATGTGGGAAAAAATAAAAAAACGTTAAATGAATATGAGCAGTATCTTTCGGAAGCTTCGGCAACCTTCGACACACAGGATAGGTATCCTTACTATGAGGAGGCGATAAAGCTTTCGCCAATGAAGGGAGAAGCATATCTGGATATGATTGATACTATGCTTGAGGATGGAGTGTTTGCGGAAACGGAAAGTGAGGAAATCCGTACAATCATACCTAATTATGAAGGAGAATTAAAAAATAATATAGAAAGCTATGTTAATGTGTCCTACAAGCTGGGAATCATGTATTTCTACTATCCGGAAAGTGGGGATGTGGATATTAAAAATGCTTCCAAATGGCTTCAGATTGCTGCCGGAGAAAGTGAGGAAGGACCGGAAAAGGAAACAGTTATTGAAATTCTGGGAGAAAAGCAGGCATACCGGGCGGAGAGCCTATATAAGATTCTTGGTTATTACAGGGATTTGGATGCGGTTAGCAAGGAAGGGGACAGCAAAGCAGATTATTCCCAGCTATGGGAGGATTTATCTGCTGTTATAACGGAGGATATAGCGGCAGAGGATAATAATGTAACCGCATTGGTAATGTATAATTTTCTCGCAAATCAGATTGTAAAACGAGCAGAGGATTTTAAAAATGCAGGAGTCTCCTCATCGGAAATTACATCCAAGCTGGATATGATTAAGAATGTTCAAAAGCCTGAAGAGGATAATGAATATGAGCTGGAGCTGTACAATAAGTTGACAGGAAACCTTTTGCTTGCACAAAAGGACGTGGAAATTGCTTATGGTTTGGAAAATGAATAGAGAATAAGCTGAGGGGATAGGAAAAAGGATGACGTCAGATACATATAATATATTATTCATAGTATTTTTAATAATAGGAATTCTGCTTGCTGTGCTGGCGGCAGTGCTCTTTTTTGTGTTTGATATCCGCAAAATCGTAAGCATAAAGACAGGCATGGCTATGCGGAAAAGTGTAAAGGAATTAAGTGAAATCAATAGAAAAGAGGATAACAGGCACAGGAAGCGATATGAAGAGCAGGCGGTTCATATGAATAGGAATGAAAGTGAAAAAAAATTATTAGGAGATGGGAAGGAGGAAGTGTATCAGCAAGCAGAGAATGAAACGCTTGAGATTGGACTGCAAAAGAAAGAGACGACTGTGTTAAGGAGAGATGGAGATGAGAAAACGACAGAATCTCAGGTCACAGCAATTCTTGATAGCCGCTTGGAAAAACAGGAAATAGAAGAAACACAAATTCCCGAGCAGACAAATCAGCCAGTTGGTTTGTTTCAAATTATGGAAACAAAGATAATTATATTCTCAAGTGAAATTATCGCAGAATAAGGAAATATAAAAAGTTGTTTATATGAAAGTACGAACTAAAAAGAAGGAAGTATAATAATTTTTGGAGTTACAGCTACTATTAAATAATGGAGGAGGAATTGTAAATGAAGAAAAAAAACCAATTAAAAAAAGTATTAAGATATATTTATACAGTATTATTTTTAACGGTATTAATGGTGAATAAAGCTTATGCAGTAAGTAGTTCTGACCTGGCAAACCCAAAGAGAGATGAATCAACGCATTGCAATGTGGGTGAGTATAGAGGAGCTCATACAACGGAATTTCATTATATATATTTCGGTATGTATCCACAAAGGGAAATAAGTGGAGATGAAATAACAGATGCTATTCGTAACGCAGCCTATGATTCCAATGGGGATGCAGTGGTGAACGGCAAGAAATATCGTAGGCTGACATGGGAAACAACAACAACGTATGGGACAATTAATGAAGGATCAAAAGAAAAACGCTGGGACCCCTATGCAGAAAACGGCTTTCGTTATTTTCTATATGAGCCAATCAGATGGAAAATACTTAACAATGATGGCAAAAAGCTGTTGCTGTTTTCAGATCAATCTCTGGATATGGAAAAAATGAATTCAGCTTCTAAAGGAACCGGAGTTTCGTATGAGGATTCGGGTTTGAGAAAATGGTTGAATTATGATGGAAAGACAGATTTAAATTTATCCTATCCTTCGTATAAAAGTAAAGGATTTATGTATTTTGCTTTTGATTCGTCTCAGCTTGGCAGGATACTTACAACACATTTGGAAGAAGGTCAAAACCCTAGATTTGAAACAACCCCGGGGAATGCAACAGATGATAAAATTTTTTTGTTAAGCTATGAAGAAATGACAAACCCAGAATATGGGTTTTGTAATACGAGCTGGATGGAAGGACAATATTCCTGTACCGCATGGGAAATAAAAGCGACCGAATTTGCACATGCGTTGATAAACTTTGAACATGCGGGAATAGACTATTGGATACGAACCAGGGGAGAGAATTTGAATTATTTTATGTATTGTAAGACTGTAGAAGATTATAGTGCAGAGCTTCGTGCCTCTGGATATTATGTAGGCGAGGACTATGTAGGGGTTGCTCCGGCATTAAATGCTTCGTATAAATTATCAGACTGTATTAAAGTGACATTTGAAACGAATGGCGCAGGAACAGTGGAGAATCAAATTCTTTTGGGAAATGGTTATGCAAAGGAGCCTGCTGCATTACAGAAGAAGAATTATGCGTTTACTGGTTGGTATTTAGATGCTGCATGTACGAAAAAATATGATTTTAATTATAAATTAACAACTGATACAACGCTTTATGCGGGATGGAAACCATGTATTACTGTAACATTTGACACAAATGGGGCAGCGCAGATAGCAGCACAGAGTATTGTGGTAGGAACAATCCCGACAAAACCTGCAAATCCGGTAAAGACCGATTATGTGTTTACTGGCTGGTATTTAGATAAAGGGTGTACGAAACCCTATAATTTTGACCAGACCATAGAGTCTAATACAACGCTCTATGCAGGCTGGAAGGTTCGGAATTTAAAATTGAATGAAAAGATAACAAGTGGAGGAGCAACATATCAGGTAATAAGTTCATCATCAAAGAGTGTGCAGTATTATAGTCCGTCAAAGAAGTCTGTTACAGCTGTAACAATTCCGGCAACAGTTTCATTTAAAGGGGTTAAATATAAAGTTACTTCTATTCGGAAAAATGCATTTAAGAATTATAAAAAACTGAAAAAAGTTGTTATTGGAAAAAATATAACTACAATTTCCGGTAATTCTTTTTATGGATGTAAAAAATTAACAACAGTTACATTTAAAGGAAATAATTTAAAGACGATTGGTGAGGGTGCTTTTCGGAACTGTACCTCTCTTAAAAAAATTACAATTCCTAAGGCGGTTACGACCATTGGAAAGAATGCTTTCCGGAATTGTAAGAAATTAAATAAAATTACAATAAAAAGTACAACACTTAAAAAAGTTGGTTCAAAAGCATTTACAAATATAAACAAAAAGGCAAAATTTATTGTTCCTAAAAAGAAAATAAAACGATATAAAAAGCTTATGACAAAGAAAACTGGTTATCGTTCGAGTATGATAATAAAGAAGTAACAGAGGAGAAAGGGTAATAACAATGGCATATACTACAACTAAGAAAAAAATATTGGCATTTGTTTTGATAATATGCTTAATGTTATGTACTGCCAATATTCCTGCATCAGCATCAGGAACGGAAGAAAAAAATGTGAAATATACAATTCAATGTAAAGTGGAGGGTACAAGTGAGGAGTTATCGGATTTCGAGGTTACATTGAAGGATTCTTCCGGAAAGGTAATAGATTCCACTTCAAAGGAGTATGAATTAATTGTTGGAGAGAAATATGAGTATACGATAAAGATGGATGGAATTCAGGGTACCTCGGGCGAATTTACAGCAGAAGAGAAGGAGGGAGGTAGTTTTGAAAAGGTAGTAGAAATTCCTTTGGCAAATTTAATATCCCAAATGGATAATAAAAAGTGCTATGTTGGTGAAACTGTATCAATAAACGATAAATGGAAGGAACTCCCATGGGAATGGTTCTCTTCTTCCGAACAGGTTGCAACTGTCAAAGACGGTGTGGTGACAGGGATTAAACCAGGAACAGCCACTATAACAAGAAGTTATGAGGGGGTTGAGCATCAGGCAGAGGTGACAGTGGAAGAGTATGTTAAACCTTTGTTTACAATTGATGGAATAAAGCTGGAAGATATTACTGAATTAAAAGAAGGTGCTACGGTAAAGTTAAAATGCACCAATTATAATCAATTAAGCACTGATACAAATAAGTGGCAGATTTCTATATCTGGAGAAACGTCTGTAGAGCTGACAAATAAGGAATATTCCGTAACATGTTCTGGAGATGAATTATCATTTACTTGTCAGCTTGGGAGTCGTACCGAAAATTATACAATTAATATTTTTAAAGATTATGTTCTAAAAGCATATTTTCACGATAAGGTTATTAAAAATGCTGTATTTACACCTGCTGCCAGCGACTTAAAGCCGGGTGTTACTACAGAAGTCAGAGTTACGGCAAAAGGATTTCAGGATATAAATGTAGAAGTGACACCAGTTTTGTATGAAAGGGAAATAGAAGTGTCTGTAGGTGAGATGCAGACACCAAACATCAGTTATAATGGAAAGGCTACCATACAAGCGTATTGTGGTGGGAGTATTGACTTAAATGCAATTACCATTAAAGAAGGGTCTTATAATTCGTCGTTACCGTGGGAGTGGTATTTTGACGGGGAATCGGTGGAAGGAACGAATATTAATCTTACAGGGGTTAAGGAAGGGACGCATATAGTAAAATATGTTTACTGTAACGAAGAGAAGGAATATGAGGTCTCCAGTAATGAAATAATGGTTAAGGTTGACAAATTGAAATTAGAGTTTAATTTTGATGATTGGATCGCAGAAGGGCGGCGGGAATATGATACTACTGATAAATTTGAATTGAAAGTACCATTGGCTTCTTCTGATATTTCCTTGGCAGAACCAGCTGCAGGAAATAAAAAGGATTATTCATGCTTGCAAAGTGGGGATTTAGAAATAAAAGTTAAGGTCAATAGTGCGGACGCAAGCAAGACTCCATATACCAGCTTAACGGTAGAAGATATTTGGGTGAGTTGTAATTCCGATATGTATGACCTTAGTTTAATTAAAGAAGAGACAGCAAGACAGGTAAAGAAGAATCATGTTAAATTGACAATTGACTTTAAAGTTGTGAAAGTCACTGAATTTATTCCACGTTTTGAGTATCGTATAAAACGATTTTCCGTTGATAAAACAAATAAAGATGGAATAACGTTAGAAGGTAAAATTAATACGGGTCTTACGAGCAAACTATTAGAAATGCTGGAAACGCCGGAAATTATGGATGATGGGGAATGTACTTTTTCTAATATTCAATATGACGAAGAAGAAAATGTTGCCAGTGTAGAAGACCAAAATGTGAAATATGTGTTTAGTAACAAGGTTTATAGTAAAACGAATGATAATAAAATTACTTTTAAATATAAATATACATATGAAATCTTGCATATCACAAATATTTTAGACTTTATTCAATTAAACAATGTGTATAAAGAACCTGAAGTGAAAGACAGTTTTTGGGTAAACGGAAAGGATGAGATTTCTGCCAATTTGAAAGAATTCAGTCTCAATGATATCGTAAGTGCCTATAGTAGTGTATCTTTTAAAAAAATAGAAGTTACAAACTGGGAGGCTTTGAAGGAATACGATATTTCTGGAGAAGGTGGTTCGAAAGGAGACAAGAACTTTACTCCGTCTGAAGACGAAGAGGAATATTATGCAGTAATGTTTGATACAAGTAACGATGAAGAATGTTCTACTGTTGCTGCAATTATTCGTATTATTCCTGAGGAAAATGTGGATTTTAGCGGGGATTATCCGTGTCGAGTCCCAGATGCTGATAATGAAGAGAGTTATCCGGTGATTACACTATTTCAAGATGGGACAGCGGCAGAGGTTGATTTTGCAGACGAAGAGGATGAGGCAAAACTGGATAGAACCAGTGACAGCGATATAGTTGTAGGTGAAGTGAGCAGAGCAGACAATATTAAATTTACAGTTCAGGATGATTGTTCAGGAGTTAAGAGTGTTGAATGTGCTATTGTTTCATTGGATTTAAGTAGTATATATTATGATAACCTAGCTAAAACATATGATCCGGCAGGAATTGCATTGGATGAGTTGAATTATACAAATATGGATTTGCTGGAATCTGAAGATGAAAAATATACAATGAATCTTCCATCGGAGGATGGAGATTATGTTATATGCGTAAAAACAATAAACGGAAGCGGGTTGGAAAAAACGTATATATCAAATGGATTTTTTATTGATTCAGAATCACCAGAAATAACTGCTGTATTTATAAAAGATGAAACAGAGGAAAATATAACTAACCAAGTAATCAATGGCGAAGAGGTTTATAGCAATAAGACTATCCAGACCACAATCAAAATTAAAGAAAAACATCTCAAATGCGGACAAGTTATTATTACTAAAAAGGATTGTGTGGGCAATCCAATAGATGAAAAAATATGTTATGAATTTAAGCCTACGACTCAAAGTGATGTATATGCGACGGAGCAAATTAAGTTAGAAGAGGATGCAAACTATCAAATCAAAATATTAGCCATTGATAAGGCTGGCAATACGCCTAAAAAAGATACCTATGGCCAGCCGGAGTCAGTAGTCTATAATGTTACAGTTGATACGACTGTTCCGAACGGTAAAATCGAAACGGCATTATTATTTGACCAGATTGCATCGAATGATGGCAAGAAAAAGGGTATTGTTTCCATGGTAAAGGATATTTCAGACAAGCTACCATGGCTGACATTTGTACCGGAGGTTTTGTATAGCGTATTCAGCAAAGATACAATTCAGTACACCATGTCAGGTTCTGATGAAATCTCACCGGTAGAGATTCGTTACTTTTTATCTGCTGAACAGATGACGGAAGAAAAATTGGACAAATTACCGGAAGAAAGCTGGCATTTATATGATAAAATGGAAAACAATGTAATCGAGGTAAATGAGAGCTGTATTATATATGGAAGGGTCAAGGATAAAGCCGGTAATATCAGTTATTTCAATACACAGGGAATGATTACGGATAATCATGAGCCGGATATTTTGTTATCCCTTAACAAAGAAACAAATAAAAATGGGTTTTATAATGGCAATGTATCATTTTCTGCAGATATTGAAGATAAGATTCCAGAAGGGGGAACTGCAAGCTCCGGGCTTCAATATGTTGCCTATTATCTGAGGAAGGATGGAAAACATATATCATCAAGGGTTGTATATGATATAAGTAAAGACAAGAAAAAGGAAAAAGATACACTTAAAATTGAGCAGGAAAGCATTTCTGCCAAGGAGTTTAACAGCAATGATGTGACGTTATGTGTAACTGCAATTGATAACGCCGGTAATAAAAGCACCGAAGAAATTCCTCTTAAAATCGATAATGTAAAACCTGAAATCAGTGTGTCCTATGATGACCAGGCAGAAGGAGAATACTGTAACCACACCAGAACCGCTACCATATCTATCAAGGAACGGAATTTAAATACAGATGATGTGAAAATTGTAGCAAAGGGAGCTCATGGAAATACGGGAAAGGTTGGTAAGTGGAGCCATAGCGGTAACACAGGAAAATCGGATAATGCAGTGTATACCTGCAAAGTTACATTTACAGAAGACGATGACTATGAATTTACTGTCAGCTGTGTGGACAAGGCTGGTAATAAGGCAGCAAAGAATTTTTCAGATAAATTTACAGTTGATGCCACAAAGCCGGTTATCTCCGTAAGCTACAATGGAACAGCGCCGGAACAGAATGCTTATTATAAGGAGCCTATTACAGCCACCATTACGATTACAGAGCATAACTTTGATGCCAGCAAGGTAGATATTCAAATGCATGCAGATAATAGCTCCGCATCGGGGGTGTCAGGCTTTAGCAGTAATGGTGATGTACATACGGCAACCGTTTCATACAGTGCAGACGGAACGTATGGATTAGATGTCGCTTATACGGACGAGGCAGGTAATGCAGCAGACAGCTATAGCGGCAGCACATTTACAGTTGATTTGATTGAACCGGAAATTGAGATCACAAATATACAAGATAAATCGGCAAATAAAGGCGACGTTAAGCCGGTTATAACCTGTACGGATGTGAATTATGATTCGGATAAGGCTGTAATCAAGCTGTATGGTGCCAATAATGGGGAAATAGATTTAAAGGATGTAGCCATTTCGTCACAAGTCATAAATAATGGGGAACAGTTTACGCTGGATTTTCCTGAGACACAGATTTTGGATGATGTCTATACCTTAACTGCGGAGGTGACAGATAAGGCTGGAAATGAAACTGAGAAAAGCATAGAGTTTTCTGTTAATCGTTTTGGCTCTGTCTACACTTTGGGAACAGAAACAGGAGAATGGTTAACCAGCGGAGTATGTTCCTATATCCAGGAGGGAAGGCCGGTTGTAATTGTTGAAACCAATGTGGATGAAGTAGTAGAGCGGAACATTGCATATACACAGGGAGGTGTAAATGCAGCGGTTGTCACGGTGAATGAAGCGGGAAGCAGCAGTTCGCAGGAGAGGGAGAACGGAACCTATTATCAGATGAAGGACAGGAGAGGTGAAGGTCAATGGTATCAATATGAGTATACCATTCCTGCTGATAATTTCCTCTCGGAGGGAAGATATTCCGTTCAGATTGATTCTACGGATAAGGCGGGAAACCATACAAGTAATGTAAGTAATAAGCGCACAGAGGGAAATCTTGTCGTTGAATTTGCAGTTGACCAGACAGCACCAAGTGCAGTTATCACAGGAGCAGAGAACCGTGAGGTATATAACGAAGCCAGCCATACGGTATACCTGGATGTACAGGATAATCTGGCAACAGATTATGTAACGGTTTATCTAAATGGGGAGGAATATGGTACATACAAGGCTTCGGACATTGAGGAGCTGGAGAATGGATTAATTCCGGTTAAAGTGGGGCAGTCTTTATCCACCCAGACAATCCAGCTGATGGCAAAGGATATGGCAGGTAACATATTAAGTGAAAAATCAGAAGGTAAATATGGCAAGTCATTTGATGATTTTCATATTGTGGTAACTACAAATCCATTGGTGCGATTTTTACATACAACCTGGTTATGGCTGTTATTATTGATGATATTTGCTGTATGTGTAATTAGCATATTTATTATTGTTAAGCGAAATAAAATGCAGACAGAGAATTGAAAGAGAGGAAGAAATTAATTAATGGGAAGTGAATTTACAATCAAATTAATTAAAATACAAACGCAAATAGATTCTTTAAATACTTTATATGAAAAAATGAATCAATGTAATAATGATGTTGAAGGAATATATAATCAATTAGATAGTTCTATCAAAGGAAAAGTATCTAGCTCGTTTAATACAGTTTTTGGAAACAACGATGAAATAATTAATATTCTAAAGCAAATGAGTTCTATATTAGAAAAAATTGTGGAACAATATCAAAATACAGAGGGTTGTATATTAGCAAACAAAATACTAAGAAGAAATATAGATACAGTAAATAATGTTAATAGCGAAGAAAAGGATAATAACAGTGGGCAAGCTAAGGCAAATGAGGCATATAATGATATTTTGGATTTAATGAATCAATATGAAAAAGGGAAATTGGATATTTTGTCACTTCTCATGAATATTGCTTCAATATTAGAATATATTGGAGATGATTTGGATGCGTTGGATGATTTTATCAGACTTGTAGGTGTAGAGAATGCCGCTGATTTAACAAAGTTAGGAAAAGAGATAGGTGAATCCGAATTAAGCTCTTGGCTTTCACTTATTACCAGGGCATATGAGAATGGTTCTGCTGTATATGATGGTGACATTCGTTGGGATCAGGCTTTGAGATATTATGGTTTGGAACTGTTGGGCGATTTGGGCAAAGATACTGTTGTTGGAATTACAGGTCCATATGGCTTTGCTGCTTTTGCAATCATAGATGCTATTAGTATTTCAAAAAATGGTGAGGATGCTGTTGCCTGGCTTGCGCACACGGTTGATGATAACGTATATGAGAAGTGGTATCAATCACAGTGAGGCTAAATATTATTAATAAGAAAGAGAGATAAGTAAATATGACAAACATTAAAGACATATTACCAATTGGTTCTATTGTGAAATTAAAAAATACAGGTATAAAAGTAATGATAGCAGGAGTTTTTCCTAAAGACAATGAGACTGGTAATGTTTATGATTATTTTGGCGTTTCATATCCATTTGGTTATGTTTCAGACAAGACAAATATTGTTTTTCAAGAGCCTGCTATTGATGAAGTAATATTTCGCGGGTATGAAGATAAATCCAGAAAAGAGTTAGTACAATTTATATCTCAAAATGATAAATATAAACAATTGATAACAGAGGTAAGCCAAAATGAAGGATAGCATTTTGTTATTGTGCATAATTATTTTAGCAGCTCCATGCATAATTTACGCAATCATATATTATGTAAAAGATTTGAATACGAAGACCTTAAATGAACATGTTAAAAACAAGTTATCGTCCAGCGATAGGATTCTGGTAGATTCAAAAAAGAAAGATTATTATAAAAGGCTAAATTGGAGGAGGATGCTGTTATTTGCAATTGTGTTTTTTCTTATAATAGTTATTTGTATATGGCTGCCAGCTTTGAATCATAGGGACAATATCTTACAATATGTAATTGGCGGGCTGCTTGCCTATGCAGCAATTATTATCATTCTGGTTGTTTTAACCGTGAAGGATATTAATAAATTGTCAGGCGATAATGCGGTTTATGTTATTAAGGGTTATTTAAGAAACGTATATATTTACCGGGGAACCAGAATAGTTCTTGTCTACTATGACTTTGTACAGCAAAAATATATAGTGAAAAGAAGTATGCTTAATGCAAATGAAATAGGCAATCAATTAATTGAAAAAAATAAATATGTGGATATTTTAGTACAGAAAAATGCAGATAAATTAAAATACTTATCATTAAAATAATACAATTCAAAGGAGAAAAGCGAATGGACAAAATCATAGATATTTTATTTTCAAATATAGCAATGTGCTGTTACGAAGGGATAATTCTTGGATTGGTGTTTTTTCGCTTTCTCCGTTTAAACAAAGAGAAGAAACAGGCAGTAGAAATGAATACCCTGCAAAAGGAAAAGGTCAGGGAGGAACAGCTTGACCAGGCATTGAAAAACCGCTTATACGAGGGAGTTGAAACGAAGGCTTTTCAAAATAATATTCCGTATGAGGTTAATTTTCATGAGGAAACAAATTTTGTGAATGGAACGGATGACAACATTGCCGTTCAGATTATTGAAAAGGGAAAATTATCTACCCGCAAGTATGTAATTTTCATATCAGAGGTAATTACGATAGGACAAAGCAATACAAATGCACTGGTATTAAACGACCTGAATGTTGCCAAGGAACAGTGCCGGATGTTCAAGCATGACAAGTCGTTATATATCCAGACATTGGAGGATACTCATCCGGTGAAAATAAGGCGAGGAAGAGAAGAAATGCAGTTGTCCAGAGATGCAGTGAAATTACTTGATAATGATTTTATCGAGGTTGGAGACACTTCATTGAATATACATTTTGTTTAAGATAAAGGGGGATATAAATGGTTACGATTTTATCAGTTTTTACAAGCACATCCTTCAAGGAGATTCGGTTACCCAATTTGGTAAATACAGACTATTCTTTTATTCTATATAAGGATATTTTCAATCTTTCAGAAAATCTGGAAATTTATCTTGAAAACATTAACGGAACATGGACGTTTGTGGAAAATTCCCAATATAAGGTCACAAAGGGAAATGAAGAATATATTGGAAAACCAATCCGGGACCAGGATATTTTTCATATTTTTTATGCCGGCTCAGAAAATATAACGCTGGTTGTCAGAAACGCGCAGTACTCTATTTCTGTATTTAGCAAATATGCAGTAAAAGATGTCCGGGAGATAACCATAGGTAAAAATGAAGATATGGATATACGATATGATTTTCAGGGAATGGTTTCAAGAACTCATGCAAGATTGTATCGGGATGCCCAGAATAATTGGATGCTTGAAAACAAAAGTGTCAATGGCACTTATGTCAATACGAATTTGATTCAGAACACCATTTCTTTAAATTTTGGAGATTTAATCAGTTTTATGGGACTGCACATCATGATTCTGGGAGATTGTATCGCTATTGACCAGGCAAATTATCAGGTTGAAGTCAATACAGATAAGCTATCCGTTATGGAATTTGCAAAGCCGGAGGGGAATCCGGATAAGGTTAATGAGGCTTTAGAAGCAGCAAAGGATTGTATGACTCTGTTAAGGCGTTCGCCGAGAAATATTGAAAAAATCGATACGGAAGAGGTTGAAATTGAAGCACCGCCGGATTTACAGCAGAGCAAGAAACAGCCTCTTTTTATGACGGGAGGCTCCTCCTTTATAATGGTTATCCCTATGCTGCTGGGCAGCCTGCTAATGATATATTCCTCAAAGGCCAGTGGAAGCAACTCCGGATTATATATGTACTCCGGTCTGATTATGGCTGGAACCTCTGCAATTTTTGGCGTGATATGGGCAATTGTAAATGTTGTTCAACAGAATAAAGAGGAAAAACAAAAGAAGCTGCATCGTTTTGAAGCATATAGCAATTATCTGATGAAGCGCACCGAAATGGTTAAGGATAAGTACGAGAATAATATTCGTTCTCTGAATATCATGTATCAAAGTGCAGAGACCTGTGCGGGTTATGACAGTAATAGCATGGTACTGTGGAATCGAAATTTCAGGCATGAGGATTTTATGTTTTACAGGCTGGGACTGGGAGATATTCCTTTTCAAGCACAGATTAATATTCCGAAGGACCGTTTTAAGCTGTATGAGGATGGATTGGCAGAAAAACCGAAGTTTATTAAAGAGAATTATAAGACTTTGTTTAATGTTCCGGTGGGAGTGGATTTACTGAAGCATCGCTTGATTGGACTGATTGGTGGGAAACAGCTATCGGGTGCATTTGAGCTTGTCAAAATATTGGCAACACAGATTGCAGCAAATAACTGCTATACAGATGTAAAAATGGTTTTTATATATGATGAAAAGGCAGCGGAAAATATTGGAAAATGGGATTATATCAAATGGTTTCCGCATGTCTGGTCAGAAGACAAAAAGATTCGGTTTATTGCTGCAGACAAGCAGCAGGCCGGTGATGTTTTCTACAGCATGACAAAAATATTCCGTCAAAGAGAAGAGATGGGCTCTGCCAAGAAAAAAGAGATTATCCAGAAGCCATATTTTATTATGTTTTTGATGAATCCCGAAATGATGGAGGGAGAATTAATCGCCAAATATGTGTATGATAATAGCATGAATTATGGACTATCTACGGTTATTGTTGCAGATTCCTATACGGGTCTTCCAAATGAATGCGAATATATTATTGAAAATGACCAGGATTTCCAGGGTGTTTATGATGTTAAGGACGCACAGGAGGAAAGGCAGCAGATTAAATTTGACACTGTTTCCGACATGAAGGTATTGCAGTTTGCAAAGAGACTGGCAAATATTTATGTGAAAGAAACGGAGTCCGGAGGCGATATTCCGTCATCCATAACATTTTTTGAGATGTATGGTGCAACGAAGCTGGAGGATTTGAATGTTCTTGACCGATGGAGAAAGAACCGTACCTATGACAATATAAAGGGTATGACCGGTGCAAAGGCTGGGGGGGCGCCCAGCTATCTGGATGTACATGAGAAGTATCATGGACCCCATGGTCTGGTGGCAGGTACCACAGGTTCCGGAAAAAGTGAAACGCTGCAGACATATATGCTCTCGCTGGCAGTTAACTATAGCCCCGATGATATCGGTTTTTTTATCATCGATTACAAGGGCGGTGGAATGGCAAACCTTTTTAACGGTCTTCCACACTTAATCGGACAGATTTCGAATTTGTCCGGCAATCAGGTACATCGTGCCATGGTCTCTATAAAAAGTGAAAACAGAAGACGGCAGAGAATATTTACGGAAAATGGTGTGAATAACATTAACCTGTATACAAAATTATATAAGAATAACGAGGTTAGCCTTCCGGTTCCGCATTTATTTATTATTATTGATGAGTTTGCTGAGTTGAAACGTGAGGAGCCTGACTTTATGAAAGAGCTGGTCAGTGTTGCACAGGTAGGACGGAGCCTCGGTGTGCACCTGATTTTAGCAACGCAGAAACCAAGTGGTACGGTGGACGATAATATCTGGAGTAATTCTAAATTCCGCCTCTGTCTTCGTGTACAGGACCGTCAGGATAGTAACGATATGCTTCACAAACCAGATGCGGCATACATTACACAGGCTGGCCGCGCCTATTTACAGGTGGGTAACGATGAGGTGTTTGAATTATTTCAGTCCGGATTTAGTGGAGCGGTATATAGTGAGGACGACAGTGACAGCAAGGTTGATATTGCAAAGCTGATTACGCTTGACGGAAGAGTTGACATGACGGGTAATTATGCAAAGACGACACAGAAGGTGAAGGCGCAGGCGGAGTGGCTGACAGTATTACAGAAATATTTACTGCAGGCAATGGATAAAGAAGAAATATCTCTTGAGGATTGTCTGAAGATGAAATCAAAGGAACAGATGATTATTGATGACATGTATCAGATGATGGAAGAGGATTTGATTGATTATCCTATTAGCGCATATAATACCGCAAGGCTGGAGGATTATATTGAGCTATATGGTGATTGTGACAATGCAGAAAACATTATTGCAGCTATGATTTCGCGTGCAGAAAGAAATAATATAAAGCTTCCGCAGGCAAAGGATAAGACGCAGTTGGATGCAGTGAAGGATTATCTGGCAATTGTTGCAAAAGAAAATGGTTATACCCATGAGCTTCAATTGTGGATGCCGGTGCTGCCTGTTCAGATGTATCTGGAAGCGTTTGATGAATTTAATAATAACTGTTATCAGAATGGTCAATGGCCGGAACCGGAAGCAGAGTGGAATATAGAAGTGGTTCTTGGCTTGTATGATGACCCGCAAAATCAGGCGCAGATGCCTATGAAGGTTAATTTTACAGAGGGCGGACATCATGCTGTATGTGGTATGGTGGTGAGCGGGCGGAGTACAACACTCCAATCCATTACCTATGCGTTGGTTCATAAATATGACCCATCCTATATCAACATTTATGCTATTGATTTTAGTAGTAAAATGATGAGTGCATTTGAAGATGCTCCTCATTTGGGAGGCGTCATGTATGAAGGGGACTATGAGAGAATATCAAAATTCTTTACCATGATTCATTCGATATTGGATGAGCGAAAAAAATTATTCCGTGGTGGTAACTACAGCCAGTATGTTCAGGTAAATGGGGTGGTTCTGCCAATGATACTTATTATTATTGATAATGTATCCGCTTTCAATGAGAAAACGGAAGAACACTATATGGATGATCTGGTTACTCTTTCCAAGGAGGGTGTAAGTCACGGTATTTACATGCTGTTATCCGGTGCAGGAATTGGAAATACGGATATTCCTTCCCGTGCGGCGGAGAACATCAAGACATTCATTACAACAGAAATGGCAGATAAATATGCTTATGGGGATGTTATGAAGACGATGGCGTTTGATGTGGTTCCGGAATCAAATATTAAGGGGCGTGGTCTTGCATACTATGGCAACCGCATTCTGGAGTATCAGGTTGCTCTTGCATGTCCGGCGGAGGATGACTATCAGCGTATTGAGAAGATTCGCAGGAAATGTCAGGATATGAGACAAAACTGGAAGAAAAAGGCTGCCCGTCCAATTCCAGAAATTCCGGAGAAGCCGGTTTGGTCAGAATTTAGTGAGCTTGAAACATATGAAAAGGAGCTGCAGAACCCAAGATGTCTTCCAGTTGGATATAATGCGGAGAACGCATCTATCTATAGTATTGATTTGGTTGATACATTTTGTTATATGATTACCGGTCTGCCGAGGTCTGGAAAGAAAAACTTCATGAAGGTTATGATTCAATCTGCGATGAAACGTGATAGTGAAATTTATATATTTGACGGTGAATCAAAACCGATGCATGCTTTTGCTGAAACAGAGGGGATACATTATGCAACAGACGAACAATCTGTTTTTGACTGTTTCAACAGGGTAATTCCTGAAATTGGAAGCCGGAGTAAGAAGCGTAAGGAAATGATGGAAAATGACGCAGAGGAAGTGGAGATTTTTGATGCCATGTCACAGGAAAAGGCCATTTATTTCTTTCTGCCCGATTTGGAATGGTTTATTACGATGATTTATAATGCAGAGCTTGAAATGAAGGGGTTTCTTGAAAATATTATAGAGAAGGGACGGTTATTAAATATATATTTTGTAGGTGTAATTGGTTTGGATAATATACAGATGATTAACTTCTATAAGGTATACGAATATTTCGTGAAATATAAAACGGGTGTCCATTTTGGCGGCAATGTGGAAAAAAACAATATCTATAATTTTAATGCGGTACCTTACAAGGAGCAATCAAAGATGTTGAAGCCTGGAATTGGTATGATTTCTAACCGGTTATCCGGAGAGGTAGACCAAATCGTAATTCCGCTTGCTAGGAGGTAGGCTATATGATTTCAATGCTTATATATAGCTGTAAGCAGGATGAATTTGAGTTGCTGAAGGAGATTGCAAAGGATGCAGTGGCTTACGATTCCGATGAGAGCCTGGATGTTATCAAAATCAGCTCGGTAAAGGATGTTGAAAAGCAGCTGCTGGAGAATATAGAAATTGGAATTATTGATATTACAGAGAAGGAAGGGTTACAGGTGGCCAGAGCTTTGCGGCTGCGTTTTCCCAAGGTGGACATTGTAATTATTTCAGACAATACCATTTCACCGGTTCTCTATCTGACACCTGACATAAGAGCAGCCGCCTTATTGTTAAAGCCCTTTGCATACAGCGAAATCAGGCGCAGCATGCAAAGTCTTTTCGTAACAATGCAGTTAGAAGAAAATAATGTGGATTTTTTTTCATTTGAAAATGAGGGAGGAAAGCGAAGGATTCCGTATTCCGAGATTCTCTATTTTGAGGCAAGAAACAGAAGGATTTATATCCGTTTACAATATAAGGAATATGGGATGCATGGTACGATGGATGCGCTGGAACGGAAGCTTCCGGAAATATTTCAGAGATGTCATAGAGGATTTATTGTCAATGTAGGATATATCAGGAAAGCATGGTATTCCAAAAATTATATTGATTTAAAAAATCATATGGAGATTCCGCTGTCTCGCAGCTATAAGACAACAATTAAGGAGGCAATTCAAAATGGAAAGGTCAATTAATAATGTACATATTCTTACTTCGATTGAATTGCTGGTGCTTGCGGCGGGGAAAGGGATTGATGGGATATTTGGTCTGGACAATTTTTTCGCAGAGCTTAATGAAACAGAGGTATGTAAGGCGATGAATCATCTATACCAGCGGGGAATCCTGCAAAATGCAGAGGACGGTGCCTTTATGTTAAATGAGGATATGCAGGATATTATGACAGCTGTTTCCCAGTCGCAGACAATGGTGCTGGTGAGAAGCTTTACAGGAACGCCAACCCTTAAAGTGATATATACTGGACGGACACTGGCAGCAATAGAACAGTTAACCACAGGAGAGAATGCATTCCGGCTCTACAGCATTCCGGAAGAAGAGCTTATGGATTTTCTTGCGGATGATGTATCAGGAAAGGGTAGAAGCTACCGTCTTGTGTTGGACGAGGATAATGTGCTGGATACAATTTTAAAGAGTGGGGATATTCTTCAACAGAAGGAGCTTGATAAGCTGGGAAATGTACTTACACTCTTTGAGGCCGTCTCAAAGAATACAGAAAAAGTAAACCGGCGGATTGTTTGGATGCAGGGAAGTGAATCGCAGAAAAGTTATGATTACAGATTAGGAAAAAGGGTAAAAGAAAGTACCGGAAGGCAGGACATACTGCAGGATGTAGTTGATATGATACAGGAGGTGTTAATATATGATTTTAGTTGATATTTATATTCCATCATTGGATGAAACCTTTGACTTTCGAATAGATGAAACCGCTAAAATTACGAATGTTGTACAGGAAATCAGTGAAATGATGTGTAAAAAATACAAGACGAAAATAAATGTTGCCTCAGAGAATTTTTTTCTGTGTTCAGCAGAACAGGCAAAAATCTTGGATGGAGATACAACATTAAGCGACAATGGGATTATTAATGGAAGCCGGTTATATATGGTGTAGATGCAATTATTATCATCAAAACTGGTTATTCATCCCAAAAACTGGTTGTCTGTCCGATTTTTAAAATATAATCAGGAAATATGATATAGTGTGTACATCGGAGAAAACAGAGCAAGAAGCAAGGTGGTTATGATGGAAATTTCAATTAATAAAATGAGAGTTATCATAGACGAATTGCAGGTTGCTGAATTGGCTTATAAGAAGCAGGTGAAAGCATGCGAAACGGTATATTATAATTATCATAGTGTAAACCAGGATACAGCGGATAAAAGGGAACTTAAGAAAATTCTTGAGGAGCTGGAAGAAGGATATTGTTCAATCAAATGGTATAGGGAAACCTTGATGGACATTGTGAAATGTTACGAGGGTACAGAAAAAAATATCATTTACGGTTCTTCTGATATATCTGGTAACAATTCCGGTTTGAAGAAGATTAATATAGAACCTGTGAAGCAGATATTAAATAATTACAATATAAAGATAATATAGAAATGGGGGTACGATATGGCAGTTTCTAAGATTAAGGTTAATACGATATCACTTAAGAGGGATACAGAATCAATCAGTCAGTCACTAAAGAATATTAAGAATAAAATGACTGCAATGGAAAGTGATGTTACCCAGCTGAATGGAATGTGGGAGGGTGATGCAAATAAAGCATTTAATAAAGCATTTCAGGATGACATTAAAGCGTTGGAGCTGATATGCGAGGGTATACAGAGCATTATTAATTATGAAAGTAATGCAAAGAAGGAATATGATAGCTGCGAGAATAAGATTTCGAGTCTGATTGACAGTATTTCTGTTTAGAGGAGGTAGGATATGGCTTCAATTACATTAAAAGTTAAGCCGGGTGAGCTTAAGAAGAAATCCGGTGAAATTACCAAGGAAATAAATTCAATTGAAAAGGATATGAAAGAAATTGACCGCTTAATTACGGGTACAAAAAAATACTGGCAAGGTGATGCGAGTGATCAGCATATTCAGACATATCTGAAGATGAAGGATGATTTTACCACAATTATTAAGAGATTAAGAGAACATCCAACTGACCTGGAACAGATGGCAGGCGTTTATGAAGAGGTTGAAAGCGCAGTATCGCAGTTGTCCACTGCATTGCCAACGGATGTTGTATCGTTTTAAGGAGGTTGACTATGGCAGATGAAGCAACAATAATTTTTAATTATAAAAAAGCAATGGGACAGGCAAATGAGTTAGTGTCAATTGCAAAAGAGGTCCGTAAGATAGCTGATAATAGTTTGGCGGACAGCATTAAGACAATTGATAAAAATTGGGATGGGGATAATTCTGTAAAATTTATTAATAAAGGGAATAAGTTAAAAGACAAAATTGCGGATTCTGCGGATGATATTGAGAAGGTAGCAGGCGCAATTAAGACTATGGCAAAAACCATTTATGATGGAGAGATGGCGGCACTCCGGATTGCCCGGGAGAGGGCGGCTGCAGCAGCATCCAAGTCTAAATGAGAACAGGAGAATATAGTGCCTGATAGGCAGGTAATATATAATATTTAATTTTAAGGAGGAAATCGTTATGGCAAGTACGATTAAGTTGACATCGTCAGCACTGAGGTCAAAAAAAGAAAAATTGGAACAGGACAATGCAAAGTTTAATTCAGAAATCAAAAGACTGGAATCCATTGAAAAACAGTTAATGGGACAGTGGAAGGGCGATGCAGCAGATGCATTTAATGCTACATATACCAAAGACTCTGTGTGTTTTGATAAGTTCCATGCATTGGTTCAGAAATATACCCAGGCATTGGAGCAGATTGTTAAGGCATATGAGAAGGCAGAGAAGGCAAATGTTCAGATTGCTAAGACACGTTCAAGCAAGTAGTAAAAGAATAATAGAAAGGGTGAATAGAGTATGGAAACATTACAGGTAAATTCTAGTAAATTAAAATCAATTAGTGATCAGTTTAAGGCAGTGGCTAAGCAGGTTAAAACAACTACAGATAATATGCTGAATGAGATTAAAGCAATCAACGGTTCCGTATGGGAAGGTGATGCAGCTACAGCATATAAGAACCAGTTTAACAAGTTGGAAGAGGATATGAACCAGATGTTTAAAATGATTAGTGAATATGATACAGATTTGGATCAGATTGCCGCAGAGTACAACAAGGTAGAACAGCAAAACCAGCAGATTGCACAGGCTTTGGCAACAGATGTAGTTTCTTATTAATATTTATGAACTAGATAATTTGTGATGAAATTGTACAGGGGCAGTGCTTCTGTACAATTTTATATATAAGGACGGGATAGCATGACAAAAAAAAATAAAGCTTATATCAGGATATTAACAGGAATCAGTATAATGCTGATGTTTTTGTGTTTTCGTGTAAAATGGTATGTGTGCGCAGAGGAAAATACGGTTGAAGGCACAGAGATGGAGGTTCCACAAAATGTGATGGATAAACAGTCAGGTGTTGCCAGATTAGTTGTATATTTGCAGGATGATAAAGGAAACTCGTATTATGTCCGTCAGGGCACAGGTGTATTGATAGGAGATGCAGCAAATGGACAATATTTGGTAACCAGTGACCAGTTGATTTATATGGACTCAGAGCTGCGCAATAAGATTGTGCGGCAAAACGGTTTGTCGGTAGAAGAGAATTTGACAACTTGTGTGGATATTGTCTTAGAAGTCGGGACAATGGTAACAGTGAATGTTGGAGATGCAAAGAGTGGCGAAGATTTTGTAGTATTGGGATTAGAAAATAGCATTAATGGAGTAACTTGCTTAAGTTTAGGTGAAAGTGCATCGGTAAGGCAGAATGATAAGTTATATATTATGGGATATGGGGGAAATGAAGATATTTTTGGACAGACCACCATATCGGATTTGAATTTACAGCAGGCAGCAGTCATGGTATCTGCTGTTGAGGAGGATGAAATTACAGTTGACTATCAGCCGGAGAGCGGAAATATCGGAAGTCCGGTATTTGATGCAGATGGTTATGTAGTGGGTGTGCTTTTGATAAAAGAAGGTACAATGTATGTGAAGCCGGTGGATGGCATAAAAGATGTGCTGGATGTACTGGGAGTCGGATATCAGGGAACGGATACGAGTAACCATTATAACGAAGTAACAGAGGATATTGCAAAGGAATTGAATGAATTACTGCTGGAATGTGAAGGCCTGGCAGTACAAAGTGATGTATATACAAAGAAATCCATTAATAAGCTGAAGGCGGCAATTACATCGGCAATTGAAGTGAGTTCGAAAGAAAAACCTACATATGATGAATATGTTTCTGCAATAGAGAATATGAATAAATATAAAAATAAATTGCATAAAAAGGATTATCCAGTCAGAGTTTTCCAAGTCATATTATTAACTGCAATTTTGACCTTTTTGGTAATCAATATTAGAATAAAAGGTAAGATTAAGCAATTGCGGAACACCGGTAATAGGGGGGGCGGAGATGGAATTGGCAATGTAGTATATGCCAGATTAATAAGATTGGATACAAGACAGGAGGTACCGATAGCCAATGTTATTTTCCGTATCGGTCAGAATATAGAGGGAATGGATTATGGGATTGAAAATAATACAACGGTCAGCCGCCATCATGCGGATATTATGAGAAAGGGAACGGAATTTTACATCCTGGACAATAATTCTACCAACCATACATATGTGAATGGTGAACAGGCCATGCCTGGTGAATTTGTGAAAATTAAGGGTGGAGACCGTATCCGGTTGTCAGATGTGGAGTTTGTTTTTGAAGTGTAAAAAAATCCACTTGGATGAAAAGGGGAGTATTTGGATGGATAAGAGAAGTAAAATATTAATTGGAGTATTAAGCATTGCGGTAGTAATAATGTTTATTACGGCGGCGTTTGCAATTGAGTATATTATTAAGAGTAATGGAAAATCGTCACAGCAGTCTTCAAACAAGGTAACAGAGGGTGATATCGAATCTGTGAAGAATTCACTGGGAGAGGATTCCGTTCCGTCATCTGATGCAGAAGGAGAAAACATTGTCATTGATGGATATGCGTTTTTGGTTCCGTCTGATTATGCTTGTATGTATGCGGAGGATGTGGGACCGGTGGTATATATGTCAGATGTTTTCCAGTTGCGTATTACAGTGAAGGGAAGACCGTATGATGAACTGCTGGAGGATACAGATTCCTTAACAAGGACTGCCGTAGATGCCGGTGCAACCCTGCTTCAGGAGGTAGAACAGATAGAGATTAACGGAAACCTCTATACATATTTTAAAATTCGGCTGGCTGGAGAGGATGAAATTGTATGTTATGCAGATGTGCCGGACCATAAGACACATTTAGGGGGACAGATTGTTGTTCAATCGGATTCCGTATCGGATGAGGATTTGATTCAGATGTTTGCTTCTATTGCAGAGACAGCCCAGGTAACGGATAAGCCTAATTCTACGGCGGAGGATATAAGTGCCCGGGTTAGTGTTGTGTCTGGAGAGGTAAAGGAAAACAGCTCCCTCACATTTAAGGGGACAACAGTAAATTATAAGGTTGCGGCGGGGTATTATTCCACATCTTCCTTTGAAGATGAGTATTCCGCAACGGAATGCTTTGACGGAGCAGACTCTGATGTACTGGTATGTTTATATGAGGCAGAGGGAGAAGATGCACAACATTATGCGAATGTAGCGGTTAATGCAAATGAAGAAAATGGCGCAGAGATGCAGACAGAAATGGTTGATGGAAAAACCGTATATTATTTTACCTATTCTTATGTTTATAATGATGTGAAATATAATTATATAGAAGCCTTTTGTGATGTGAATGATGATGTATATTATACAGTACAGTTGGACAGCACCGGAGATATGGAGCAGGATTTTAACAGTATAAGTGATTTCTTTGTATTCAATTGAGCGAAAATGAAATCGGGTTAAGGAAGGTAAAAGGATGTTTGTTTTATCTATAATAAGAAAAAAGATGTACAAAATTTTACTGATTTTCCCCCTTTGCATTCTGAGTGGCTGTGTAAAGGATACAGATATATCATCAGGGATGTCGACCGGTGAAATTACTTCCACATCCGAAGTACAGTCTGTTGCAGATGCATCATCGGAAGAGAATTCGGTATGGAGTCCGGATTCTTTAAAAAAGGGTATGGTCACAGTGGTTGAATATGATGAAGCGTATAATACATATATAGCTTCTGAAAAGGCTGCCAGGCAGGCGATTGTGGACTATGGTGTATTGCAAAGGCAAAATTATTCCAACCCGGAGGTAGAACAGATTGAGCTCCGAATGGAGCAGAATTATGCTATATTGGCAGTGAATCTGGGAGAAATGGATTTGGAAACGGCAAAGGATGTAAATGCTGCATTTGCATATATGTATGAGACATATCCGCAGCTTCAGGGAACACTTACCAATATAACGATTGGTAACCTGGAAAATTTTGGTGATACAGCGTTAACCCGTACAAAGGAATTTATCATAAATGGGGAATCTGGCAATTGTCCTTTTGTTATCAAGAGAGAAATTATTTTGGGTGCTGCGAAATTCCTAAAAAGGGACCAGATGCTTAAGACATGTGAGGAGCAGGTTTCAATTGGCCACTGGCCGGTAAATTCTAATATTTCTTCCATTGTTGTCCATGAATTGGGACATCATCTGCTGGATGTCTATACTGCTGAAAAATTTGGCTTTGCCGGATGCTATGTGACAGAGGAGAATGCAGATGCTTACTGGAAATATTATTCGGATTCTCTGAAGGTTAACCAGACTGTACCCCGGGAAATTTTACAGACAGCTTATGAACTCTGGATAAAGAAGTGTGGTTATGAAGGCAGTCTGGAGGATTTTCAGGCAAGTATTTCCGGATATGCCAGAGGGCTTCAGCCGGATGGAGGAATTTCCTATTCTGAAACAGTAGCCGAAGCAGTTGCGGATGTATATTTAAATGGTGAACAGGCAGCGGATGCAAGCCGCTTGATTGTGGAAATTTTTCTTGAATCTTAAAAAAACTCATGGATAAACATGGCGGTGTTAACAATTCTATTATCTTCCAACATTCATTTTGTTGTAAAAAAACAGGTTATATTATATAATCAAAATAATATTCTAACGAACGTATATACCAAAGGATAAGGAAGGATTGAAAATATATGGCATTTCACTTCAACAGCTGGTTAGTCTACTTTTATTTTTATTGTATCTGTGGGTGGATATTTGAGTCTGTTTATGTATCTCTTGCAAACAGAAAATGGATTAACAGGGGTTTTATGAAGGGACCGTGGCTGCCGTTATATGGAAGTGGCGCGGTTATTATTTTATTGGTAACTCTGCCATTTCAGCAGTATCCTGTGGCGGTTTATCTTGCAGGCGCAATTACAGCTACAATTCTGGAGTATGTTACCGGAGTAGTGATGCTTAAGCTTTTTAAAGTGCGGTATTGGGATTACAGCCACCGGAAAATCCAATTTCAGGGACATATTTGCCTGGTGTCAACAATTGCCTGGGGATTTTTAAGCCTGTTGATGGTATATGTGGTGCATAAACCGGTAGTAAAGCTGGTAAACAGCTGGAATGAGGAGGTTATCAGTATTATGACCTTTATCATTACTATCTGCATAGTATATGACTTTACAAATGCATTCAGAGAGGCTATGGATTTGCGCTCTTTGATTATTCAGGCAGAAGATTTGAAAAAGCGTTTGGAAGACATGCTGGCTGAGCAGCGGGATAAGTTTAATGAATCTATCGAAGAAACAAAAGAGCAGATGAATGAGAAAAAGGAAGCTTTGTCGCGGGCTGTAGGAGAATCAAAACAGCAATTGGCACAGGTGATGGAAGAAAGCAGAAACCAGATTGGGGAATACCGGAAAGAAGCGCAAAGCAGACGCAGGGAACAGCGGATGGAGACGATTGCTGAAATAGAGGCAGCAAGAGAGCGGCTGCGCCAGAATATGGAAAAGCATTCCAAACAGCTGCTGCTACACAATCCAGGCTCTGGGTTTAAGGGTTTGGAGGAGGAGACGGCAGAAATCAGACGCAGGTTACAGGATAGAAGGAGGAAATAGCATGGAAGAAAGAGAACAGCTTCAGCGGGAAGTGTTAAAAGAACTGATTACTTACAGTGATAACCTGATTCCGGCGCTGCAGATTCTAATTGAGGAATTGAGAACGGAAGGGCAGGAGGATACCAATACATTTTTAAATGATGTGATTAACGGAATTAACTGGGAGATTGAAGTATTTAACCAATGTATGTCCCTGATTAATGAAAAGGGCAGTTATATCGATAAAAAATCAATGATTAATGCGGTTAAGAATTTGGGAAACTCATTGAGCGGAGGAGATACATTAATGGTGGCTGATTGTCTGGAAACCGATTTTCTTCCGTTTCTTAACAGGCTGGATTTAGCTGCAAAACAGGTGGTGGAGTAAAATAAAAGGGAGGCTGCCATATCAGGATGTTGCTGTGGCAGCCTCGAAAGCATTGTTTTAATTGTGAAGATATGTTAATATGTAGGCTTCCTATGCATAATCGTTAAATAAAAGTCCGGAATATTTTGACGGAATATAGGGATTTGGATAGGTTCCAGTTGTATTTGGGTAGGTAACTACAATTTTGTCAATATAATGCAGAGGATTCAGGGTCATTTTATCTGTTGTCCGTTTGATATCCTTCCGGAAATTAGAAAGCTCTTCGTCAAATAAAGACTGTATTTGTGCGCTGTCGGCCTCGCTGGAGCGGTTCATATAGCCGTTTTCATCAACTGTAAGCCCTGCGGTTTCCAAAGCCTTCTGGTTGCGTCTGGCAATACCTGTAATATCCCGGAAAAGCTTGGTGGCTCCCTTTTGGCTGGAGCTGTTTCTTGCAATATCAATCAGCTGGTTGTAAGAATTTATAAAATCCGTCAGCTTATCGGATATTTTTTCCTCATCCGGAACTAAATAAACATTGACCGGTTCTTCACTGGTGGAGAGCAAATCAATATCAATGGAGTGGTTGATAGAGATTCGGTTGCTGATTGAGGTATGCATGGTATCGTTGATGTAAAATTCTGCGTTGGAGGGTGTTTCATTAATGTTGTCAATACCTAACAGGCTTGTTATATCATTTTCCAGGTAGGTCTCATCAAACCGGAAAAATAAGTCGTCATTCTTTGGCAAGCCTGTTGCCTCTGAACGGAGTACAAAAGCGCAGGTTCCGTCTACGCGGTTATTCCGGATACTTGCCCGTACCCCGATATTATTTTCGTTAATGGAGGTGGCAAGATTGCGTTGAAGCTCCTGGTTCGTATCACCATTGTGTACGGTAAGCTGAAATGTGTATTTGTTATGTCCCACTGCAATGCCAAAGGAATAATCTCCGGCAGGAAACATGGTTTCCCCTGCAGGAAGATAAGTGCCTACGTTGGTTTGCCCCCTGGCTAATGTATCAACCTGTATGGAGAGCTTTTCGGGAAGGTCTTTTGCTTCGGAATCATTTAAAATGGCATAAACAATATTTTCATTATCGGATACGGCAGTCATTTGCGCGAATACAGTATCCTCCTGTCCGCCCAATAATCTGCTTTCGGATTCTAAAGCCATGGCAGCCTCCTTAATACCGATAGCATAGGCCTGGGTTGCATCAGAGAAGGTAAACTTATATAATGGAGAATGCTGATTTTGCTTAACCATGTTATTGTAAATTGTTTTTAAATCGTCTTTTTTGTGAGAAGCAGACCGGTCGCTTTTGGGAGCGATTACCTGTGAACCATAATAATTATAGACGTTATTCAGATTCAGCATATTATTTACCTCCTTCCCTGGAAAAATAAGCCTTAACCGAAAATCATAAAATCAGTTCAATCCTTTGAAGCTGATTAAGATATAATTATCTTTATTATAATATAGAAAAAAAATCATGTCTAGTATAAAAAAGTAGAATATTATACAAATATGTATCATTTATTTTAGTAAAAAATGCTTGACACTTTATGTGTTGTATGTTAAAGTATCTAGCGATGAACTGCCGAAGACAGTAGGTACCATTTGGTGTAAGCGCAGCGCCTACCGAGGAAGAATCGTATGAATGACGTTTCGCTCTATGTCTTTGGACATGGAGCTTTTTTTATGAAAGCTTAAAGAGTCGTAAGATAGAAAAGGTTCGATATCGCGCAGTCATTAATATAATAAGGAGGCGCAGAAACGATGGCAAAGATTGAATTAAAGCAACCAATTGTTGAAGAGATTAAAGCTCAGCTTCAGGATGCACAATCAGCTGTAATAGTTGACTATCGTGGTCTTACTGTAGAACAGGATACCAGACTTCGTAAGGAGTTAAGAGAAGCCGGTGTTATATACAAGGTATATAAGAACACGATGGTACGTTTTGCAATTGAAGGCACAGAATTTGAATCTTTAAAGGATGATTTGGAAGGACCGAATGCAATCGCTATCTCTAAGACAGATGCAACTGCTCCAGCAAGAATTCTTGCTAAATTTGCAAAAGAGGCAGAAGCATTGGAGATTAAAGCTGGTGTTGTTGAGGGAACCTACTATGACCAGGCCGGCATCAAGACCATTTCCAGCATCCCTTCAAGAGAAGAGTTGCTTTCCAAGTTCCTTGGAAGTATCCAGTCACCAATCGCAAACTTTGCAAGAGTTATCAAGCAGATTGCAGAGCAGCAGGATGGTGCAGCAGAGGCATAGGATTTATATCCTTTGTAACATAGTGTAGAATGATGTTATCATCAAATATTAATTAATGGAGGAATTAGAATAATGACTACTCAGGAATTTATCGAAGAGATTAAGAAGTTAAGTGTTTTAGAGTTAAACGATTTAGTAAAGGCTTGTGAGGAAGAGTTTGGCGTATCTGCTGCAGCAGGTGTTGCAGTTGTAGCGGCAGGTGGAGCAGCAGGCGGAGAAGCAGCTGCTGAGAAGGATGAGTTTGATGTAGAGTTAACAGAGGTTGGCGCTAATAAGGTTAAGGTTATCAAGGTTGTTCGTGAGGTAACTGGTTTAGGTCTTAAGGAAGCTAAGGAAGTTGTTGACGGAGCTCCTAAGGTTGTTAAAGAGGGTGCTTCTAAGGCAGAGGCTGAGGATATTAAGACTAAGTTAGAGGCTGAAGGTGCTAAGGTTACATTAAAGTAATCTGCGCAGAACAGTGAGCCAAGCAAAAGCACGAAGTGCTTTTGTTAAGATAATAAAAAAGTGCAGAATGGAATGCTTGCATTCCGGACTGTGCTTTTTTATTATCTTAGAAAAGTGCGTTAGCACTTTTATTTGGCGAGCGTTGCGACACCGAGCTGGAAGCGAGGTATTGTTTGAATCAGAAGGGAGCTTCTTTATAAAGAGAGGATTATTAGATACATGTCAGACTATATTACAACCTATAGCGGAATCCATTTTTATCCGTTACAACCGGAAGCGGATAAGATTTACATTGAAGATATTGCTCATGCCCTGTCCCTGATATGTAGAGGAAACGGACATGTAAAGCATTTTTTCTCTGTTGGGCAGCATTGTATAAATTGTGCAATGGAGGCAGAGGCAAGGGGCTATAGCAGACGGGTGCGTCTTGCCTGTCTGTTACATGATGCCAGTGAAGCATATCTTTCAGATGTACCGGGTCCCTTTAAAAAATCTATGCCGGCTTATCGGGAACTGGAACAGAGGATGCTGGATATTATTTATGGAAAATATCTTGGCAGTCCGTTAACGGAAGCAGAGGCAGTGCTGGTAAAGGTGATAGACGAGGATATGCTTTATTTTGATTTGCGGGAATTGTTAAGTGAATCCTCCGACAGGGAAGAGCCGGAGATGAAAAGCCGCTTTTCGGAAGGATTTGTTCCATTTGATGAAGTGGAACGGCAGTATCTGGGAATATTTTGGAAATTAAACGAATGAGCGAAAAAATGTGTAAACAGACCTGTGAAAGAGCAGGTCTGTTTTTTGAAATTATGTAAAACGACAAACGATGAAAAACTATTGACAATGCCGGTTATAGATGATAAACTCTATACATAAAATTAATGGACTGATTTTCACAAGTTAGTTTATATTCAGACCAGATGAAAAGGAGGAAAAAAATGAAATTAAGAACAGTAGTTATTGCGTTTGGAGTATTATTATTGGTGATGACTTCGGTAGTAACAGCGCAGGCGGCGGCATCTACATATCTGACATCCGGAAACAGTGACGCAAAGATATGGGGGAGTGCAAATATTGTTAGGAATAAGGTTGTAGATATAAAAAAACCGGTAAAAATCGAAAAATATATAAATCCGTATAGTTATGGTGGAGGGTTGGTTGGCTCGCATCGGGATGCAGGAGAAGGATATTTCAAAGTGGGTACCGGCTCATCAAAAACAAATAAGGCCAGTGTGAAGTTAAACCGT
Source organism: uncultured Eubacteriales bacterium (assembly GCA_900548855.1). GTDB lineage: Bacteria > Bacillota > Clostridia > Lachnospirales > Lachnospiraceae > CAG-590. The sequence continues at coordinate 21,850 of URMF01000011.1, read as the reverse complement.
TATAAGACAACGGTAAAAGCAACTACAGGTTCTACGACGAGCAAGAAGATTAACATTAGTGTAAAGTTAAATGGATTTAGCGAAAAAAGTGATACTGTTTCTGTAAAGTGATATGAATAAGAATGGGTAATATGAATATGGGCATTTATAATATCCATTCTTATATTTTGTCCGGATGAAAATTCTGTTTTTTTCAGAGAAGCCGGATACTATATGGGAGGGCACATGAAAGAAAAGGATACCTATGTTATTCATGATAAACCAGCCAGTTTATTAATGATACTTACATTTACCCTGACATTTTTTATAGTAATCAGAGGTATACAGCTTCAAAATGCACAAAATGAGGCAGCAGAACAGATGGAAAAAGAACAGTATAAAACATACTATCGGTATACCTATTCAATGGGAGAGGAGAGAGCTATCCAGAGATTTCGGGGCTTTGAAACGGAAACCCTGGAGTTGGAAAAGGGAAATGTCATATTGTCGGATTATGACTTTTGTATTGGGGATGCCATGATAAAAATGAATGCCGATGTTGTCTTGAAACAGACAGAGCCTTATCCGGAAATGATAGAAGAGGGACATTTTCCTACGGAGGCGGAGAGGGTACATCACCGCAGCTGTGTTGTAATCGGATGCGGGCTGCTTATGTACACGCAGCAGCAGGAGAAAAACAGAAGACTTGTAGTAGATGGAAAATCATATGAGGTAATAGGAATTCTTAAAGATATAACAGGGAGCGGCGCAGATGACAGGCTGTTTTTGTTTTATGATTGTATGGAAAGACAGGAACAGCGGGAGATTGACAGAAGACTTATGGAGGGGGAATTTGCGGAATTTACAGTGTCCTATGGAAGTAATGGTATAGGAGTGGAAGAAAGCTTTGCAGAGCTGGCAGATTGGTTATATCAGATTGGAGATAAACAGTATTATACAGTGTCTGAAGAGTATACAGAGCAGGAGTCAGGAGAGGGAGAAGTAATGTCTTATGTCGTGGCGCAGGTAAACCGCGGCATTGTCTCGGTACTGTTTGCATTTTGTCTGTGTGCGTGTTATATGGTTTCTTCCGTCTGGATTAAGAGAAAAAAAAAGGAACTGGTGGTACGTAAGGCACTGGGCGGCACATTGGGAGGAATATCGGTTGTTTTGCTTAAGGATATATGTGTGATGGTGGGAATTTCCGTGTTTTTAGATGTGATATTTTGGGGTTTCCGGATGGTTGTCACACAGGATAACTGGCTTAAGTGGAAGTACATGGGAGATAATATATGTCATTTGGGTCTCTCTGCGGCGGCAGTTGTGGCAGCTTCTATGGTATGGCCTTTTTACACAGTGCTTCATACTACTCCTGCCGAGGGAATGCGGTCTTTATAAAAGGTAGGTGGAAGGATGAAGCTAAAAACAATATGTAGGTTTGCCGCACAGCGGGCCGTGCAAAGATTATTTATCTGCATGGTGACGTTCTTTCTTTGTCTGTTTGCTTCCTTATTAGTGCTATTTTCTGTATTTTCTTATCAGTATACCAGACAGGGAAGAATTGCCTGTGAAGAATGGATGAATGGAGGAACCGGTCAGGCAGGGGGGCTGAATCTGACAGGAGATTCCTTTGGGTTTGAGAAGGAAGCAGATTTGATGCAGTTTATAAAAGAGGTTTCGGAAATGGAGGAGGTTACCGGCATAGGGGACTGTGGCATGGGTGGAAATGGTTCTCCGTGCTTTGAGGAACTGATAAAACGGCAGAATGAACTGGAGCAGAATGAAGGTACAGAGTTTTGGATGCTTTTTATGAATCCGGAGGCAGCCTCCATATGCAGAATGAAGCTGCAGGAGGGCAGAGAGCCGGCTGAGTGTGAGGTGACAGAGAATGAGGTGCTGCTGTATCTGGGCAGCTCCTATTCGGATATTCCAGTGGGTACGGTCTATGAAATGGTGATAGGAGAAGAGACCTGTCATTTTTGTGTGGCTGGCATATTAGAAGAGGATTCAAAGTGGCTGGATGAAAATATATATGGTGCAGATGGAATTTTGCAGATGGATTATATGGTGGAGCTGGATAATCTGGCGATTGCGATAATTCCAGAAGTCTCATCACCAAGGATAACCTACACGGTAAAAAAGGGCTATGAGCTGAAAGAAACGGAAAAGAAAATTAAAAGACTGGCAGAAAAGTATGGGCTTACAGCAAATTATGCCGTTCTTTCCGAAGTCATCGAAGCGAGAGAACAGAAAAATGCAAAGGTTATCTGTGTCACAATACGGATGCTGTATTTTATAGGAATGGCAATTCTGATTATATTGATGTGTACTCAGATGGCGGACATTTTAGATAATACAAAGTATTTTGGAATATTTTATGCAAATGGTGCTTCCACCAGGGATTTTATTCTGCTTCTCCTTGGAGAAAATCTGCTGAAAATGATTGCCGCATATGGGTCTGCGGTTGTTTTAGGCTATTTTATCTTACAGAAATATTTTGACAGTTATGGTATTGTGAGCTGGCAGAGTGGCAGAGGGATATATTTGCAGCATACAGTGGGAACTGCCTTTTTCGTTGGGATGGTGCTTGCAGGTGTGGCTGCTTTTATACCGATACTGTGGCTGGTAAGGCAGACACCAGTGGAATTAATGGGGGGTTATGATACATGATTGTATTAAAAAATGTAATGAAAATATACGGAACCGGAGATAGTGAAGTAAAAGCACTGGATAAGGTGTCGTTGACAATGGAACAAGGAGAAATGTTGGCGGTAATGGGAACATCCGGTTCGGGGAAAACCACTCTTTTAAATGTGATTAGCGGTATGGATACCTTTCAGTCAGGAGAGTATTATTTTGAGGATATCCCGGTGCATGCGCTTAAGGGACAAAAGCTGCACAAGTTCCGCAGGGAACATATAGGGTTTGTATTTCAGAATTTTGCTCTGCTGAATCAGTACACAGTATATGAGAATGTGGAACTGCCTTTATGTATACAAAATGTATCGCAAAGGGTGCGAAGAAGAAAGGTTATGCAGGTGCTGGAATGGATGGGAATAGAGGAACTGGCGAAAAAAAGACCTTCTAAACTGTCCGGGGGACAACAGCAGAGATGTGCGATTGCCAGAGCGTTGGTGTCTGGGAATGAACTGATACTGGCAGATGAGCCGACGGGGGCACTGGACAAACGTAACGGCATGGAGTTGCTGGATATTTTGACGGGATTAAATAAAGAGGGCAAAACAATATTGATTGTCACGCATGATAATCAGGTGGCACAGCGGGCAGGTCGTATTGTCTATATGGAGGATGGAAGATTAAAGTTACATGAGGAGGCGTACAGTGAAAAATAGAAAATGCATTTTTTGTCTGCTTAGTATGCTTGTATGCCTTTTGCTGTCCGGATGCAACGGGACAAAACGGGAAGAAGAAACAGAAGATTTCCATGCTGTACAGATTATAGGGCTGGAACAGTCTGTAAAGAACCAGGGATTAGATGTATGGGAAGCTGCAGGCATAGCATACAGGGATGGAAAACAATTTGTTTTGATAAATGGTTATACGGAAAAGACCGGGGAGGTGGAGTGTAGTGGAGTAATCTGCCGGATAGAGGGAAAACAGGTGTCTGACACTATGCCATTGGAGAACTTACCGGACATGGAGATAAGAGGCTTTGATGTTGGTCCGGACGGCAGCTTTTACATTTTGGGGGAAAGCTATGATGAGGCTGCAGAACATTATATGAAATATCTGGTGGTTGTGGGTGCGGATGGACAAATGAAGCTACTGGCAGAATTGGATGCTGAGTTGGAAGAAACGGATGCCGTTGCAGCATTACAAATTGACGAAAATGGAAGCATCTGCATTTTTTGTGAATCCGGCAGAATCTGTATCTTTGATGAAAATGGAAAATGGCTGAAGCATATTACAACCCACGAGGGAACCCATTTTTTGGAGGCATGCCGGAACGCTGATAATCAGATTATATTTGTTACCGCTGAATATGTGGGAGAACAGGAAAAATTAGAAATATTTCAGCTGCTGGCAGAACAGGAAACGTCGGAAAGTGTTGTAGAGCTGGAGGAAGGACAGTATGATACGAATATTCTCATAAACGGCGCAGGCACCTGTGATTTTTGTCTAAATGGCAGAGAATATGTCTACCAATATTCCATGGCAGAGAAAAAAATGCTTCCTCTTGTGAGCTGGAAGCAGGCGGATATTGACAGGGGAGAAATTGAAAAAATTATATATAGTGAAGATGGATTTACCATTTTGCAGGGAAAACAGCAGCTTGCATTGTTAGAGCAGGGGGAGCCTGGAATGGCGCAGAACCGTAAGGCGCTCCGTTTAGGCTGCGTTTATACTGACGACAGCGTACAAAAACAGGTGGCGGCTTTTAATCGGGAAAATCAGGAATATGCCATTGAAATTGTTTCTTATGAAGAAAATGAGAATCCATACCAGTCGCTTGCTGTGGACTTGGCGGCGGGAAAGGAAATGGATATTATTTTGCTGCCGGAACAAAATGCAGAGGTATTTTTAGAGAAGGGTTTACTGGCGGATTTATATTCCTTTATGGAGCAGGATGGGGAAATAAAGAAAGAAGATTTTCTTCCGAATGTGCTGGAGGCATTTGAGACAGATGGGAAACTGTATCAGACAATATCACGGGTGTATATTTCAGGCTGGGTTACAAAGAAATCAAATGTGGATGTCACAAGGGAATGGGATATCAATGCATTGAAGGAGTTACTTAAGAATAATTCCGATGCGGCACTGTTTTGTGATGCGTCATCCGCTGATATTATAGATGAATTTATGGATGGAATGATGGATGGATTTGTCGACTGGAGCAGTGGGAATTGTGATTTTCGGTCGGAAGCATTTCAGGAATTGCTGGAGATTGCAGAAACATATGGAAAAGAACAGGATGCGATACCGGCTGAGGATGAAATCACCTGTCTTCGTGAGAACAAATTATTGTTTTCTCATAGTAATGATATGTCACCGTTGGGAGTGGAGCTGTATGATACGGCATTAAACGGTGATTTCGTTTTTGTCGGTACTCCTAGCATGAAAGGAAGCAGCACCGCATTCCGGGCAGCGGATGGACAATATGGGATTGTAGAGGGAAGCAAAAATAAGGAGGGGGCATGGCAGTTTGTCAGGATGTTCCTTTTAAAAGATTATCAGGATATAAGTGAGAATGTTATAATGTACGGAGTAGATGCGGAGGGCATTCCGGTTAGAAAAGACTGTTTTGAGGAATTTTTAAAACGGTTTACGGCAACGGAGCCATACGAAAGAGACGGAGTGTGGATTGAACCAATACAGGGTGAAGCGAAAACAAGTACCTTCAGCTATACCATGGCACCTTTGACGGTCAGCCAGGAGAAGATGTTTAATGCAATTGTAATGGAAACCGATAGAAGAACCGAAAGTGATTTTTATGTAAAGGAAATTGTCTGCGGGGAAGCAGAGTATTATTTTTCCGGAGAAAAAAGCCTTGCAGAGACGGTGGATATTATCCAGGACAGGGTAAATACATATTTAAATGAGAAAAAATAAAACTATATATAGATATTCTCATCTAGGCAATATACAACATATATTGTTTCCAAAAATTCTGAAAAAAACCATGAAAAATTTGGTTGACACTTGATAATTCCAGTGGTAGAATATTAAAATGTCATTATTGTGGGTAGGTGTCCGCAATAATGTATATCAATGTCAAAAAACATTGAAAATCTGTAGTTATTCAGCCGGAAGCCCGCTTTCATTTCATTAAATAGCTCGCTTCGGCGGAATGCTCTATACAGGTATTGGTGAAATAGTCTGGCAGTAATCATCTGCACGGATTATTTCACAAGTACCTGTGCGCGGCTGGGTAATAATAAAAATAATATTCAAGGGGTGAAAACGTCAATGGAAAAGAGCAGAATTAGTCCTGTAGCAGCGGGAAAAGGAATCCGGATGAGTTATTCCAGACAAAAGGAAGTACTTGAGATGCCTAATCTTATCGAAGTACAGAAAGACTCATACAAATGGTTCTTAGAGGCAGGACTTAAAGAGGTGTTCGATGACATTTCTCCAATCACTGATTACAGTGGTCAGCTGAGTCTGGAATTTGTGGATTTCCAGTTAAGCGAGGAGGATGTTAAGTACTCAATTGAGGAGTGCAAGGAAAGAGATGCAACATACGCAGCTCCTTTGAAGGTCAATGTACGTCTTCATAATAAGGAAACGGATGAGATAAACCAGCATGACATTTTTATGGGTGATTTACCGCTGATGACGGAGACCGGTACCTTCGTAATTAATGGCGCAGAGCGTGTTATCGTTAGCCAGTTAGTTCGTTCGCCGGGTATCTATTATGCCATCGGACATGATAAATTAGGAAAAACCCTGTATTCCTGTACTGTTATCCCGAATCGTGGTGCGTGGTTAGAGTACGAGACAGATTCCAATGACGTATTTTATGTGCGTGTTGATAGGACAAGAAAGGTTCCGATTACCGTATTAATCCGTTCTCTGGGCATTGGAACCAATGAAGAAATTCGTGAATTGTTTGGTGACGAACCGAAGATTCTGGCAAGTATTGAGAAGGATCCATCTAATAATTATGAGGATGGATTGCTTGAGTTATATAAGAAGATTCGCCCAGGTGAGCCTTTGGCGGTGGAGAGTGCAGAGAGCCTGATTCATGCAATGTTCTTTGACCCGAGACGTTATGATTTGGCAAAGGTTGGACGTTACAAATTTAATAAGAAACTTGCATTTAAGAATCGTATTGCAGGACATGTATTGGCAGAGGATGTAGTGAATCCGGTTACTGGCGAGATACTTGCAAAAGCAGGGGAAAAGCTTACCAGAGAGAGTGCTGTGAAATTACAGAATGCTGCTGTTCCATTTGTAATGATTCAGACGGAAACCCGTAATGTAAAGGTATTGTCTAATATGATGGTCGATATCAATGAGTATGTTGATTTTGACGCAACGGAATTAGGCGTAACCGAAGATGTATTTTACCCTGTATTGGCACAGCTTTTGGAAGAATATACGGATGAAGAGGAATTGAAGAGAGCGATTAAACGTGATATCCGGGATTTGATTCCGAAGCACATAACAAAGGAAGACATTTTAGCTTCCATCAGTTATAATATTCATTTGGAATATGGAATCGGTAATAGTGATGATATTGACCACTTAGGCAACCGCCGTATCCGGGCAGTGGGTGAGCTCCTTCAGAACCAGTATCGTATTGGTCTTTCCCGTTTGGAGCGTGTGGTACGGGAAAGAATGTCCACACAGGATATTGAGACGATTTCACCACAGTCGCTGATTAATATTAAGCCGGTAACCGCAGCGGTGAAGGAATTCTTTGGAAGCTCCCAGCTGTCACAGTTTATGGATCAGAATAACCCGCTTTCTGAGCTGACGCATAAGAGACGTTTATCTGCTTTAGGACCTGGTGGTTTGTCCCGTGACAGAGCCGGATTTGAGGTTCGTGATGTACACTACACCCACTATGGAAGAATGTGTCCGATTGAGACACCGGAAGGTCCGAACATTGGTTTGATTAACTCTCTTGCATGCTATGCCAGAATTAACCAGTATGGTTTTGTGGAAGCACCATACCGTAAGCTTGATAAGAGTGACCCGGATAATCCGGTTGTAACAGATGAGGTTGTTTATTTGACGGCAGACGAAGAGGATAATTATGTGGTTGCCCAGGCAAATGAGCCTATTAATCCAGACGGAACCTTTGCAAATCCTCGTATTGCCGGCCGGTATAGAGAAGAAACTGCTGAGTTTGAGAAGAATAGAGTAGATTTGATGGATGTATCACCTAAGATGGTATTTTCGGTTGCAACATCTATGATTCCGTTCCTGGAAAATGATGATGCGAACCGTGCACTGATGGGTTCCAACATGCAGCGTCAGGCAGTACCTCTTTTAAAGACAGAAGCTCCAGTAGTTGGTACTGGTATGGAAGCCAAGGCAGCTGTCGACTCTGGTGTATGTATTGTGGCAAAGCATGACGGCGTGGTTGAAAAATCCACCAGCAAAGAAATTGTTATTAAATGTGATGATGGTACAAAGGACACCTATCATGTAATCAAGTTTGCAAGGAGCAATCAGGGTAACTGTATGAATCAGAGACCGATTGTTGTGAAGGGTGAGCGTGTTAAGGCTGGTGAGGTTATCGCAGACGGTGCATCAACAGCCGGTGGAGAGATTGCGTTAGGCAAGAACCCGTTAATCGGATTTATGACCTGGGAAGGTTATAATTACGAGGATGCGGTATTGTTAAGTGAAAGATTAGTTCAGGAGGATGTATATACTTCTGTTCATATCGAAGAGTATGAGGCGGAAGCGAGAGATACCAAGCTTGGCTCTGAGGAAATCACAAGGGATTTGGCTGGTCTCGGTCCGGATGTATTAAAGGATTTGGATGAGAATGGTATTATCCGTATCGGTGCGGAAGTTCGTGCCGGTGATATCTTAGTCGGCAAGGTTACGCCGAAGGGAGAAACTGAGCTTACTGCTGAAGAGAGACTACTTCGTGCAATCTTCGGTGAGAAGGCAAGAGAGGTAAGAGATACGTCTTTGCGTGTGCCTCATGGTGCATTTGGTATTGTTATTGACACGAAAGTGTTTACGAGAGAAGCCGGAGATGAATTATCACCTGGAGTGAATAAATCTGTCCGCGTCTATATTGCGCAGAAGAGAAAAATCAGTGTCGGAGATAAGATGGCTGGACGTCATGGTAACAAGGGTGTTATTTCCCGTATTCTTCCTGTGGAAGATATGCCGTTCCTGCCAAATGGACGACCGCTTGATATTGTATTGAATCCTTTGGGTGTGCCGTCCCGTATGAATATCGGACAGGTATTGGAGATTCACTTAGGTCTGGCTGCAAAGGCATTAGGCTTTAAAATTGCAACTCCGGTTTTTGATGGTGCCAACGAGGAAGATATCATGGAGACGTTGGAGATGGCAAATGATTACGTTAATACAGAATGGGACGACTTTGAAAAGAAATGGAGATCCCAGGTGGCGGACGAGGTAATGGATTATCTTTACGAGAACCGTGACCATAGAGAAGAATGGAAAGGCGTTCCTATTAACCGGACCGGTAAGGTAACTCTTCGTGATGGTAGAACCGGTGAAGAGTTTGATTCTCCTGTAACCATTGGTTTCATGCATTACCTGAAGCTGCACCATTTAGTAGATGATAAGATTCATGCCCGCTCAACTGGTCCGTATGCACTGGTAACTCAGCAGCCACTTGGCGGAAAAGCGCAGTTTGGCGGCCAGCGTTTTGGTGAAATGGAGGTTTGGGCTTTAGAGGCTTACGGCGCTTCCTATACTTTGCAGGAGATTCTGACTGTGAAGTCTGATGATGTGGTAGGTCGTGTGAAAACCTATGAGGCAATTATTAAGGGCGAGAATATTCCAAAGCCGGGAATTCCGGAATCCTTCAAGGTATTGTTGAAGGAATTCCAATCACTTGCATTGGATGTCAGAGTGCTGCGTGAGGATAATACGGAAGTAGAAATCAGTGAAAACACGGACTACGGTAACGATGAAATCCGGAATTTCGGCGATATGGATTATAAGAGCGAAGAGGCTGAGATGAAAGAGCAAGGCTTCAGCGGTGTAGATGAAAATGACGAAGCGTTTGAGTTATTGGGTGACCCGGAGGATGGTTATGAGGATGATAACTATGATGGGGACAGCTACGATAATTATGACGAATAATGGAAGGAGAGCATAATAGATGTCAGCTATTAATAATCAAGAAACAGAACAACAAATGAATTTTGATGCGATTAAGATTGGTCTTGCTTCTCCGGAAAAGATTAGAGAGTGGTCAAGGGGTGAGGTTAAAAAGCCTGAGACAATTAACTATAGAACCTTAAAACCAGAAAAAGACGGACTTTATTGCGAGCGCATTTTTGGACCGAGCAAGGACTGGGAATGTCATTGTGGTAAGTATAAGAAGATTCGCTATAAAGGAGTAATCTGTGACCGTTGTGGCGTTGAGGTTACGAAGGCAAATGTAAGACGTGAAAGAATGGGTCATATTGAGCTTGCGGCTCCGGTATCCCATATCTGGTATTTCAAGGGAATCCCGAGCAGAATGGGATTAATTCTTGATATTTCTCCAAGAACTCTGGAGAAGGTATTGTATTTTGCCTCTTATATCGTATTAGACCCGGGCGAGACAAATCTGGCTTACAAGCAGGTGCTGACTGAGAAAGAATACCGGGATGCAGAGGAAGAATATGGTTATGGCAAATTCCGGGCCGGAATGGGTGCGGAAGCTGTAAAGGAATTATTACAGGCGATTGACCTTGAGGAGGAGTCTGTACAGTTACGGGCAGAGCTTAAGGAAGCAACCGGTCAGAAACGGGCTAAGGTGATTAAGCGATTAGAGGTTGTGGAAGCATTCAGAGGCTCTGATAATAAGCCGGAATGGATGATTTTAGATGCAGTTCCGGTAATTCCACCGGATATCCGTCCTATGGTACAGTTAGACGGCGGACGCTTTGCCACATCAGATCTGAATGACCTGTATAGAAGAATTATTAACCGTAATAACCGTTTGAACCGTTTGTTGGAATTAGGAGCGCCTGATATCATCGTCCGTAATGAGAAACGTATGCTTCAGGAAGCAGTGGATGCATTGATTGATAACGGACGCCGTGGACGTCCGGTAACGGGACCTGGTAACAGGGCATTGAAATCCCTGTCGGATATGTTAAAGGGTAAGCAGGGACGTTTCCGTCAGAACTTACTTGGTAAGCGTGTTGATTATTCCGGACGTTCCGTTATCGTAGTGGGACCGGAGCTTAAGATTTATCAGTGTGGTCTTCCGAAGGAAATGGCAATAGAGTTGTTTAAGCCGTTTGTTATGAAGGAACTGGTATTCAGAAAATTAGCGCATAATGTTAAATCCGCAAAGAAAATGGTGGAGAAGCTGGAGCCTGAGGTTTGGGATGTGCTGGAGGATGTTATCAAGGAACATCCGGTTATGTTAAACCGTGCCCCGACACTTCACAGATTAGGTATTCAGGCCTTTGAGCCAATCCTTGTGGAAGGTAAGGCAATTAAGCTTCACCCATTGGTATGTACAGCATTTAATGCGGACTTTGACGGTGATCAGATGGCAGTTCATCTTCCTTTGTCTGTTGAGGCACAGGCGGAATGCAGATTCCTGTTATTATCACCAAACAATTTGTTAAAGCCGTCTGATGGTGCGCCGGTTGCTGTTCCGTCTCAGGATATGGTGCTTGGTATTTATTATCTGACTATTGACAAGCCGGGTGACAAAGGCGAGGGCAAGATTTTTAAATCAAAGAACGAGGCACTTCTTGCTTATGAGAATAAAGAGATTACCCTGCATGCGAAGATTAAGGTTCGTATGAGAGGAATGATGCCGGATGGAACAGAAGGTTCCATGATAATTGAGTCCACGCTGGGAAGAATTCTGTTTAATGAGATTATCCCACAGGATTTGGGAATTGTAGACCGCAGCATTCCGGGAAATGAGCTTGCGCTGGAGATAGATTACCTGGTTGGTAAAAAGCAGTTAAAGGGAATTCTTGATAAATTATTTAATACACATGGTGCTACGAAGACGGCAGAGGTATTAGATGACATCAAGAGTATTGGTTATAAGTATTCTACGAGAGCTGCCCTTACGGTATCTATTTCGGAGATGACTGTTCCTGCCGCAAAGAAGGATATTCTGGCAGAGGCACAAAGAACAGTAGATTTGATTCTGGAGAAGTTCAAGTATGGATATGTGACGGAAGAAGAGAGATATACAGCGGTTGTTAAGACATGGGAGGCTGCAGATAAGAAGCTGACAAAGGCATTGCTGGATGGTCTTGATACCTACAATAATATCAAGATGATGGCAGAGTCCGGAGCCCGTGGTTCAAACCAGCAGATTAAGCAGTTAGCAGGTATGCGTGGTTTGATGGCAGATACAACAGGTCGTACCATTGAATTGCCGATTAAATCAAACTTCCGTGAGGGACTGGATGTACTGGAGTACTTTATTTCTGCCCATGGTGCACGTAAGGGACTTTCTGATACAGCATTGCGTACAGCCGACTCTGGTTATTTGACCCGTCGTCTGGTTGATGTATCTCAGGATTTGATTATTCGTGAGGTAGATTGTTGTGAGGGAACCGGTGAGATTCCGGGTGCTTATGTAGAAGCCTTTATGGAGGGCAAGGAGTTAATCGAGAGCTTCCAGGAGAGAATTACTGGACGTTATGCAGCAGAGTCTGTGTATGATAAGGACGGCAATTTGATTGTAAAGGCAAATCATATGATTACACCGAAACGTGCCGAGAGAATTGTTACGGCTGGCGTTGATGCAGATGGCAATGAGATTACAAGACTTAAAATTCGTAATATCTTAAATTGTAAATCACATATTGGTGTCTGTGCAAAATGCTATGGAGCCAACATGGCGACAGGTCTGGCTGTACAGGTAGGTGAGGCGGTTGGTATTATAGCTGCACAGTCCATCGGTGAGCCGGGTACACAGCTTACCATGAGAACCTTCCATACTGGTGGTGTTGCCGGTGATGATATTACACAGGGTCTCCCTCGTGTAGAAGAGTTGTTTGAGGCACGTAAGCCAAAGGGACTTGCCATTATCACAGAGTTTGGCGGCAGGGTACAGATTCGTGATACCAAGAAGAAACGTGAGGTTGTCGTCACCAATGAAGAGACTGGGGAATCGAAGGCATATTTAATTCCTTATGATTCCAGAATCAAGGTATTTGATGACCAGGTAGTAGAAGCCGGTGATGAAATTACAATCGGTTCCGTTAATCCGCATGATATCCTGAAGATTAAGGGTGTCCGTGCCGTACAGGATTATATGATTCGTGAGGTACAGAAGGTTTACCGTTTACAGGGTGTTGATATCAACGATAAGCATATTGAGGTTATTGTACGTCAGATGCTTAAGAAGATTAAGATTGAGCAGAGTGGTGATACAGAGTATCTGCCGGGTACGCTGGTAGATGTACTGGATTATAATGAGATTAATGAGAAGCTGATTTCTGAGGGCAAGGAGCCTGCACAGGGAACACAGGTAATGCTTGGAATTACGAAAGCCTCTCTGGCTACCAATTCCTTCTTATCAGCAGCATCCTTCCAGGAGACCACCAAGGTTCTTACGGAGGCTGCAATTAAGGGTAAGGTAGACCCACTGATTGGTCTGAAAGAGAATGTATTAATTGGTAAGCTCATTCCAGCCGGTACCGGTATGAAGCGTTACCGTAACGTGAAGCTTGACAGTGAAGTGGAAACCATTAACTTTGATGATGAAGATTTGAATTTTTCAGAACTTGATAATGAAGAGACTCAAGAACTTCAGAGTGATGATACGGTAAATAATGCAGAGTTGTCTGAGGAGATGGCAGAAACAATAGAATAAAAGTATTATAAGGAAAAATATTTATGAGTAAAAGGAGCAGGTACAATTGCCTGCTTCTTTTCTTTTATATTTCAAATTAATATTTCTTAAACAAAAATCAAACATTATGCAAATAATAAGGTGATATTCTCTTTTTATCAAAGGAAATACAAAAAAATTTAAAAAATGAAACCAAACAAATAGTAAGGAGGAGATTAAGAACATGGCAAAATCAAAGTTGGTAGAAGCAAATGAGAAAATCGCTGAGAATGTAGTAGGAGGCTACAAGAAGATTGAGGAAGGCGTAGTCGGAGGTTACAAAAAAATCGAGGATGGAGCAGTAGCAGGCTTTAATAAAATTGCGGATAAGTTTGTAGATAATTTTCTGACTAAGGAGGGCGAGACTGTGGAAGAGGCAAAGGAAAGACTAGCCGCAAAGCAGAGGGCAAGAGAGGAAGCAGGCAAAGCAGAGCAGGAAGAACGTTCGGTACGTCAGAATGGGATTGTAGAGGAAAATATGCAGAAGGCACAGAACGCTGCGGCAGAGGCAAGAAGAAAGGCAGGTCTGGAATAATGAAAAAGAGTACATTTATAGCAATGATTTTAGGAACGATTGGAGGCATTTTATTTGCACTTGGCATGTGCATGGCATTGATTCCGGAATGGAATGCATTTAAGCCGGGTATTGTTATGGGTTGTATTGGTATCATAGTGCTGCTGATTATGGTAATCATTTGGAGAAAAATGGAGAATAAGGCTCCGGTGAAACTGTCGGGGAAAACCATAGGTGCAACACTGATTGGAATTATAGGAGCTTTACTCCTTGGCGTTGGAATGTGTCTTACAATGGTATGGAGCCACATGGTTATCGGTATTGCAATTGGTCTTATAGGAATTGTTGTTCTTCTCTGTCTGATTCCTTTTATCAAGGGCTTGAAATAAACAATAAGCAGAATAAGAATAAAGAGTGCAGCAGATAAATGTCCCCCCTGCTGCATTTTCTTTATTCACAATTTGAACACAATTTACAAACAATACACAAATAAATATGATATATAATAAAAAATAAATCTGTGTTTATTGATGAAAGCTGAAAAATTTTATAAGGTGAAAAAGGAATTTCCCAATATGGAATCTAAAAAAGAAACAAAGAAGAAAAAATTCAGGATACGGATGCCGTCTTTACCTTTACGATACCGGATTATCCTGTATTTAATAACGCTGGTCTGCATGGCACTGTCCCTGTTGAATGTGGCTGTCAATTTTTTTCCGATATTGCAGGTATAATATGTTACGTGCTGGCAGCCATCACGCTTACGATAAGCTGCTATTATATCATTGTCCATATCAGACAGGATATCAGGGATACAATAAAGCCTGCAATAGCGGCAAACCCGTATACGAATAAAGTAACCACTGATTACAGGCTACGGACTATCTTATTTGCAGTTCCCGGAATGGTAAGCAATATTATTTTTGCAGTATTTAACGGAGTGATTGGAATCACCAGCCATTCGGCGTGGTTTGGTACATTGTCGGCATATTATATTCTGTTAAGCATCATGCGGGCAGGAATTGTAAGACAGGAAAGAAAGCTTTCTGTTGTTAAAGACAAAAATGAGCATGTCCGCCGGGAACTGACAGTTTATCGTAGGAACAGTGTGTTGTTTATTTTCATGGCAGTTGTATTAGCGGGGGCAGTTATTCTGTTGGAACATTCCCAGGGTGGCAAAAATTATCCCGGGTATACGATATATGCGGTGGCGGCATATACCTTTTATAAGATTATTATGTCCTCCATTCAGGTAATCAAGGTAGGAAAAAGAAAATCTCCCCTTCTTTCCATTACCAGAAGAATCGGATATATAGATGCCTGTGTTTCTATTTTGACACTTCAGACAGCGATGTTTGCTTCTTTTGCAAAAGGAGGGGAAGTGTTTATAAAACGAATGAACGGAATAACCGGAGCTGTTGTGTGCGTAATGGTTTTGAGCCTGGGTATACAGGGAATCTGCTCCGCTAAAGGAATGAAGGATAAATTGATTACAGGAGGGAATCTTGATGATTAACATACTTGTGGTGGAGGATGATGCGAGTTTAAATCAGATTGTCTGCACCTATTTGAATGATAGCGGATTTCAGGCAAAGGGGTGCCTGTCTGCAAATGAAGCATATGAAGAAATGTATAATAATCTGTATGAGCTGATTATTTCAGATATTATGATGCCAGAGATTGACGGATTTGAATTTGCCCGGACGGTCAGACAGGTGAACAAAACAGTTCCGATTTTGTTCATGTCGGCAAAGGATGATTTACCGTCCAAACAGAGAGGATTTCAGCTGGGAATTGATGACTATATGGTAAAACCTGTTGAACTGGAAGAGCTGCTGCTTCGTGTCAGGGCATTGCTGCGCAGGGCAAATATAGAGATGGAGCGTAAGATTACGGTGGGTAATCTGGAACTGGATGCAGATGGGATGAGTGCAACGGTGGACGGGGAAGAAATCAGCCTTACCACGAGAGAATTTAATATTATTTATAAGCTGTTATCCTATCCGAAAAAGACGTTTTCCAGAGCACAGCTCATGGATGAGTTTTGGGGTGTGGATAGTGAAACCAGCCTGCGGGCGGTGGATGTCTATGTGACAAAGTTAAGAGATAAGCTGTCGGCGTGTGACGGATTTAAGATTGTGACAGTACGGGGGCTTGGATATAAGGCGGTATTAGTATGAGAAAAGGTAGAAATTACGGACCGGTAAAGGCGAGCCGGTTTCCATCGTCTCTGTTTGGGATTTTTTTTGGAATACTTTTGTTGATGTCTGGCATTCATATAGGATTGATTGTGCTTGTGAACCGCATGGAGTGCCATGTGATAGTACAATGTATTGTTCCAATGGTTTACTGGGGAATGGTTGCAGTGGTACTTACTTTGTTCACCAGAAGGAAAATCCGTGTTGCCTATGAGGAGCCTATGCATAAGCTGGCGGAAGCCACCAGTCGGGTGGCAAATGGGGATTTTTCCGTGTATGTTCCTACCCTTCACACAAAGAATAAATGGGATTATCTGGATGTGATGATTATGGATTTTAATAAGATGGTTGAGGAATTGGGAAGTATCGAAACACTAAAAACAGATTTTGTTTCAAATGTCTCCCATGAAATGAAAACTCCCATTGCCATTGTTAAAAATTATGCTGAGTTGCTGGAAACAGAATATATCACAGAAGAGCAGAGGAAAGAATATGCCCAGAGTATTGAAGGAGCGGCAATGCGGCTTTCTAATCTAATCAGCAATATTCTGAAGCTGAATAAGCTGGAAAACCAGAGGATTATTCCGGAAGTAGAAGCTTATGACGTATGCAGACAGTTATGTGATTGTATTCTTCAGTTTGAAGATGCGTGGGATGAAAAGGAAATAGAGATGGAAACAGAGATTGAGGATGTGGCGATGGTGGAGGCAGATGCAAGCCTTTTGGAGCTTGTGTGGAATAACCTCCTGTCAAATGCCATCAAGTTTACGGAGCCAGGAGGAATGGTTACCGTTAGACAGACCTCAGAGGAAAGCGTTGTAAAAATTTCTGTTTCAGACACCGGCTGTGGCATGGATAATGATATCATAAATCATATATTTGATAAGTTTTATCAAGGGGATACCTCGCACTCTAAAGAAGGTAACGGACTGGGGCTTGCCATGGTAAAGCGGGTGCTTGAACTGATGGATGGAGATATTCAGGTTTTCAGCAAATTGGGAAAAGGAAGCACTTTTCTTGTAACCCTGCCTGCAGTGGGTTTATATGAAAACAAAGCTGGAGGAGAAAGATAATGGAAGAGAACGGAACAAAGCAGAAAGAATTTGTGGGATATGAATATAAAGAGGTCATTGCGGATAAAAGCAGGGTATCTCTGTTAGTGGATGGATATGAGAATTTTGGATGGGAAGTAGATGGGAATATCTCTGAGTTTTATGAAGAATGCAAAAATCCTCAGAAACAAAATAAGGTAATCCTACGGTTGAAACGAAACCGGAAGATTATCAATAAAATGGAACTTACAAGGCTGCAGCGTAATTTTGAAAGCTGTGTCAGGGAAATCGAAATGCTGGAGAAATCCAAAACCTCATCAGCCACTATGTATGCACTGATTCTAGGCATTTTGGGAACAGCATTTATAGCTGGCTCAACTTTTGCAGTGACAGCACAGCCACCTCATATAATATTATGTATTTTACTTGCCATACCGGGCTTTCTCGGATGGATACTTCCATATTTTGTGTATAGGAGGGTGCTTGGAAAGCAGACGGAAAAAGTAACGCCGTTGATAGAAGATAAATACGATGAGATTTACGAGATATGCAAAAAGGGAAACCGACTACTATCTTGACCTGAAAATGCTGTCAGACAATATTGTGCCCACAGCATTTTTTAATTATAATATAAAAACAAACTGTGAAACTTACAAATTCATTTAAGGATTAAATAATTTGCAGAAAAAAAGATTGCTAAAGATAATATAGAGTGTTATACTAATCAAGATTATTAAAAATATAAAGTAAAAAGGTGCCTGACACAGTAGGACTCTGTTATATTTCAAGTATAGGGAATGAGATAACGGATTGTTTAATGGTACTGTGGGTCAGGATAATAGGGAACCAGGTGGGAATCCTGGACGATCCCGTCGCTGTGTAAGCGGAGCATTTTAAAGCCGTAAGGCCGTCACTGTGAAAATGGGAAGACGAAAAATGTGATGATGCAAAGTCAGAAGACCTGCCTTTTTGCTGGTGCTTGTAAGGACTGCGATGGACAGATACTTATAAATAAGCTTCTTATGATATGCATAAGGGGCTTATTCATAATGGGAGCTTTAAGGTCTATTTAGAATCGCAGTAAGCGGTTTGAATAGACTTTTTTTATGTTGCCAAGCATATGAGGAAAACAGAACGTTTTACAGAGAGTGAAAGAGCAGGGAGAAGAAACATGAAAATCGATTACTATGCATATCGTTCCGGTATGCGGAAATGGAATGCCGGGTTCAAGGTGCTGCTTTCTGTGGCAACCCTCTGTCTGGTTATCGGACTGAATCACATAGGAGTTTCTCTGTTTGTAGTGGTGACCATGGGGATACTGACTTTGGTGGTGGGAAGGCTGCCGGGGAAAATATATCTGCATTATATGACAATTCCGCTTACCTTTATGGTAATCAGCGGTTTGATGATCGCCATAGAATTTGCGGGGCAGCCACTGGGAAGCTGGAATCTGAATCTGCACATTTGTTATATCTGTGTTACCGGGGAGAGTCTGCGGACGGCAGTACAGGTATTTTTTAAGGCATTGGCGGGAATGAGTGCCCTTTATATGATGGCATTTTCGACGCCGATGAGTGAATTTATTTCTGTATTACAGAAGCTGCACCTGCCCACAATGCTTGTGGAGCTGATGCATTTGATTTACCGGTATATCTTTATTTTACTGGATGTGGCAAATGCGATGCAGACTGCGGCAAAGGCAAGGCTGGGTTACCGGAATTTCAGACAGGGCTTTCACACCTTTGCAGGCATTGCAGGAAATTTATTTTTGATTTCCCTTCGTAAAGCAAATGTTTACTATGATGCCATGGTGGCGAGAGGGTATGATGGGAGGCTGGAATTTCTAACAGAGAGATATCCGGTTAATATCTGGCAGGTGGCAGGGGCTGTTGTCTATTTTGCAGCGATAGCAGGAATATGCTTCTGGGTAAAGTGATTGGAAAAAACAGAAGTTAAAAGAGGACAGAGGATTTTAAACATGAAGGAATTATTGCAGGTAAAAAATTTGTGCTTTGCTTATGATGAAAAAACAATATTAAAACAGATAAATGTCTCTATTTGCAGGGGAGAGCGAATTGCGGTAATGGGTTCCAATGGAGCCGGTAAATCCACCTTTTTCCTAAATCTCAACGGGGTATTGCAGCCGGATAGCGGAGAGATTCTGCTGGAAGGGAAAACACTGAAGAAAAAGGATTTCAAGGAGCTGCACCGGCGGGGGGGCTTTGTGTTCCAGGATGCAGACAGCCAGATTATCGCTTCGAATGTAAAAGCAGAAATTTCTTTTGGCCCTATGAATCTGGGACTTTCGAAAGAAGAGGTGAGGAACAGGGTAGCTGCTGCAATTGAATATATGGAGCTTTCCCGGTTGGCAGACAGGGCACCACAGTATTTAAGCGGAGGAGAGAAAAAGCGAGTCAGCATTGCAGATATTTTAGCCATGGAGACGGATGTATTAATCTTTGATGAGCCTATGGCGGCATTGGACCCGGTGAATGCACAAAATGTAGAGTCCATTTTAAAAAGGTTACATGGGGATGGAAAGACGCTGTTGATTGCAACCCATGATGTGGACTTTGCTTACCGGTATGCAGATAGAATTCTGGTGTTCTCAGATGGAGAGATTATTGCAGACAGCACACCACAGGAGGTTTTTCACAGGAAAGAGATTCTGGAAAGAGCTCATTTAAAAGCACCAGCCGTTATGACTGTGTGGGAAGCGCTAGAACAGAAAGGATTTGTAAAGAAGGGAACAGGATATCCGGTTACAGCGGAGGAGCTGGTTGAAAAGCTGTCGGTAGAAATCTGAGGCCATACTCGGTATCTATAAAAATATAAAGGAGAGAGGAGTGTCAAAAATATGTCAAAGACACAAAAGAAAGTACTAAAGTTAAGTATTGCATTTGCTATTGTAATGGGGGTATGCCCGGCAGCCAATGCAATGCACATTATGGAAGGATATCTTCCGCCAGTGTTATGCGTCGCATGGGGTGTTGTCTGTCTTCCGTTTGTTGTAAAGGGTTTTATGAATTTAAAGAAAATTATTGCTGAGAATAAAAAAGCAGTTACGCTGATTGCCATGGCAGGTGCCTATGTATTTGTGTTATCTGCCCTGAAAATTCCGTCTGTAACGGGAAGCTGTTCCCATATGACTGGAACCGGCTTTAGCTCTATTTTATTCGGGCCATGTATTACCAGTATTCTTGGTATCATTGTATTACTGTTCCAAGCGATTTTACTGGCGCATGGGGGGTTGACAACATTGGGAGCCAACACCTTTTCCATGGCAATTGCAGGACCGCTGTTAACCTATGGGATTTTTGCGCTGTGTAAAAAGGTAAAGCTCAACAAAAATGTCAGTGTCTTCCTGGCTGCCTGCCTTGGAGATTTATTTACATATTGTGTGACCAGTATTCAGTTAGCCATTGCATATCCAAGCTCACAGGGAGGGGTAGCCGCTTCGGCAGTGCAATTTCTCGGAGTATTTGCCCCAACCCAGCTGCCTCTTGCAGTAATTGAGGGTATTTTGACGGTACTGATTATGATTGCGCTGGAGTCCTATGCCAAGCCGGAGCTCAAGGCAATTGGATTTATGAAAGCAAAGCAGTAGACATTACATGTTTTCAGGTTGATAAAAATAGGAGAAAAAGAAGATGAAAGATAATAGAAAAACTGTTATAATACTATTGGTTATTGTACTGGCTTTAATTCTGGTTCCCTTATTTGCATTAAAGGATGCAGAGTTTGGCGGGTCAGATGATGCGGGAAGCCAGAAGATTGAGGAGATACAGGGTGAGTATGAGCCGTGGTTTACACCGGTATTTGAGACGGCATTGGATGGGGAAATTCCCGGGGAGATAGAAAGCCTACTGTTTTGTGTCCAGACCGGAATCGGTGTCGGTGTCATCGCATTTTTAATGGGAAGATTAGTGGAGCGTAAGAAGCATGAAAAAGGCGATTCTGATTGTTAGTTTTGGGACAAGCCACAGGGATGCCAGGGAGCACAGCCTGGACTGTATTGTAAAGGATATCCGTAACATGGCAGAACATGTGACGAATAATCCGGAAGGCGGAGATAAAGAGAGTTTTCCAGATACGGTGAGGATATATCAGGCATATACAAGCGGGATGGTTTTAAATGTCCTTGTCAGAGAAGGTGTCAGGATTCCCACAGTGGAACAGGCGGTAGAACAGATTTTGTCAGATGGTGTGAGAGAGCTGGTGGTGGTGCCCACTCATATGATACCGGGAATGGAGTATCATAAAATGTTAAACGCTTTAGAGGCGTACCGCAGTGGATTTGATAAACTGGAAGTGACTACAACAGTGTTGGAAAAGCAAAGTGACTGTGAGGCATTGGTACCAGTGCTTCAGGATATATTCGGGTTTGAGCCCGGTATAGAATATATTTTAATGGGACATGGCTCGGAAGCAGATGCCAATATCCGTTATGCCCAGATGAATCAGGCGTTTGCCGGGGCAGGGCTTTCCAATGTCCAGATTGCATCTGTTGAGGCAAAACCGGATATGGAGGATGCCTTAGAGAGACTGAACCAGATAAAATGCCGCAGGAATATAGAAAAGGTGATTGTACAGCCATTTATGGTGGGGGGGGGGG
>URMF01000010.1 GCA_900548855.1 uncultured Eubacteriales bacterium | reverse complement strand
CTGCCGATAAACGTAGCAACGGAATATTCCTTTGATTGTAACAACTGGATTTTGTATGATACGGATTCTGTTTCCGATGTGGAGGAACCTTTTTTTATCGGGGTAGCAAAAGCAGATTGGGACACTTCTGCAAATCCGTATATTTATATCCGCCTTCGCTGCAGTGACGGTGGGGAGGAAATATATTCCAATGTGCTCCGGTTTGCCGGCGATAATCTGAGCAAAGCAGAAGACCAGGGCGGAAACCGGGGTGGCGGCACGGCGATTGTAAATCCGCCAAAGGAGCCGGTTTCGGTACCGGAGCCCCCCGCTTCACCTGAACCGAATTTGCCACCGGAGACTCCTGCTTCATCCGAACCGGAGGAAAATAATGCCAGCAGTGATGAGCCGGGGGATGGGGAAGCGGATTCTGACAGGAAAAATATATCGGAAAAGGACGGACAGCAGGGAAAAATACCGGCAATTTCCCCGGATGTGCGTTCGAATAAAAACAAAAAGAACACGGCAGGCAATACCAAAACGGAAGGAAAACCGGCAGATGGTTCCAACATAGATGGTAACACCATGGACGCCGATAGCACCCGGAAGGAGCAGACCGAAAAAGCTTCCGGTTCCGGTCAGCCTGCGGACACCACAGGTGATGTGGAACAACCGGACACTGAGGAAAAAATAAATGCCGATGAAAACAGGAAGGACTCCGGTACTGCTCTGATTGCCGATGACAGCGGGAAATATAAGGCAGGTGTTCCATGGGTGCTGCCGGCAGCAGTCTTGGTACTTGGTGCAGCCGCCGGTATACTCCTCCTTGTCAGATACCGCAGGATGCGTTAACCGGCTTGCGAATCCGGAGCAAAAAAGTATCCCTTGCGCCGGATTGTCTGGATGTAATCGTGTTCCGGGCAGAGCACAAGCAGCTTTTTGCGTATGCGGCCGATGATGACCTGCAGCGATTTTAACCCTTTATTGATTGGGGATTTCCATACGGAATCAAAAATCTGTTCATAGGTAAATACCTCTCCCGGGTGTCTGGCAAGAAAATAGAGCACATCAAATTCAAAGGTGGAAAAATCCGCTGAAATCTCGCCATAGCTCACACTGCGGTTTGCAGGGTTAATGGTGAGATTACCAAAGTACAGTGTTTTTGGCGGTTCCGCTGCCCGTCCGGCACGGATGCGGGCACGCACACGCAGTTCCAGCTCCTCCAGGCTGTGGGGCTTGCAGATATAGTCGTCTCCGCCAATGGACAGTCCCCGGATACGGCTTTGTTCCTGCGTGTATCCGGAAAGGAACAAAAGAGGTATGCCGGTCTGCTGCCGTATCTTTTCACACAGGGAAAAACCATCCATGCCGGGCAGGTCAACATCCAGAAGGATACAGTCCAGTGAAGCGGACAGGATGATTTGTTCCGCCTCCTCCGCCGTCTGTGTACAAACCACCTCATACCCCATAGCTTCAAAAAACATCCGGTTGTCATCCAGTATCGATTTATCGTCATCTATCATCAGAATCTTGTCCATAGTTACCTCCTTTATATAATTATAACATAAAATATTCGGTGTTTTCATCCTGAAAGTAAACGGCTGGCAACAAATGTGTCAGCTTCTTTAATTTTTACCTAAAATATTTTAATATAGAGAAAAAGGGTAGAAAGGATGGATTATTATGAAAATACGGAAAGAAAATGATTTACGAAAAATAATAGTGCTGCTGCTGACGGCGGCAGTACTGGTGGTGGGAATGCTGCCGGGCACAGTGCTGGCGACAGGAAGCACCGACATTGCCTCCGGCACAGACTGGGTGCTGGATGCGGATGGCAAGCTGACAATCAGTTCGAACGCGGGGATGACGGACTGGATAACGAAGAGAGAGAGCTACAAGGAATATGTAATAAGCGTAGAAATATCAGGTGGTGTAAGTAATATTGGAGAGAGAGCGTTTTATGAATGTAGTAACTTGGCAAGCGTATCCATACCGGCAAGCGTTGGGAATATAGACAATTGGGCATTTCATAGCTGTGGCAGCCTGAAAAGCGTAACAATACCGGCATTGGTGTCAACGATAGGTCAGTGTGCGTTTTTGGGATGCAGCAGTCTGGAAAGCGTGACGATACCGGAAGGTGTGGAAAGGATAGAAGGTCTTGCGTTTTGGCAGTGCACCAGTCTGGAAAGCATAATGCTCCCGGAGAGTGTGACCTATATAGGGAATGGTGCATTTCAAGAGACCAGTCTGAAAAGTATAACGATTCCGGAAAGAGTGACAGAGATAGGGCAAGTAGCGTTTAGGAACTGTACGAGTCTGGCAGAAGTGACAATGCTTGGAGGAACACCACCGACAATCGGGGACAATGTTTTTCAGAATTGTAAATTTGTTACAGATAACAAAAAAGGAATCCAAGTTCCGTCGGACGAAGAGAGCACCTATAAGGAGGCATGGACGGCATGGGCGGATTATATCGGGGCGGATATTGCCTCCGGCACGGACTGGACGCTGGATGCGGACGGCAGGATGACGATTACATCGGATGCGGGGATGACAGACTGGATAGCGAAAAAGAACAACTATAGGGACTCTGTAAAAAGCGTAAGCATATCAGATGGTGTGAAAAATATTGGAGATGATGCATTTTATTACTGTATTAACCTGACAAGCGTAACAATCCCGGAAAGTGTGAAGAGTATAGGCGAGGACGCGTTTGGTTTGTGCAGCAGCCTGACAGACATAGAAATCCCGGATAGCGTGACAGATATTGGGGAATATGCGTTTAGAGGCTGCGAATTTACTACCATAGCGATACCGTCTGGAGTGACGAGCATTCAAGAGGGTACATTTTTATGCTGTTATAACCTGACAAGTGTATCAATTCCGGATAGCGTGACGAGTATCGGGGAACATGCTTTTGACAGATGCATAGGTCTGAAGAAGATTACAATTCCGGAACAGGTTACAGAGATAGGTGAGTATGCGTTTGTTGGATGTAGAAATTTGACAGAGGTTACGATTCCGGAAGGTGTTACGAGTATTGGAGAAGGTATATTCTGGAGATGCAGTGCTCTGACGAGCATAACGATACCGGAAAGCGTGACAAGTATCGGGAAGGTTGCGTTTTATGACTGCACGAGCCTGGCAGAAGTGATAATGTTAAGAGCAACACCTCCGGCAATCGGGGAAACAGGAGAGGAGTATGGCACCTTTACTGGTTGTAAATTCGTTACAGATAACAAAAAGGGAATCCGTGTTCCGGCTGGTAAATCGGATGCTTACAAGGGGGCATGGACGAACTGGGCGGATTATATCACGGATGATGCAAAAATAGCGGCAGAAGCCAAAACGGCTGCAGCGGATAAGCTTAAAACTGTTACGGTTACCAATGCCACCACGAAGGAGGAAATCCTAAGTGCGGTGAATGCGGCATTAAACAGTGCGGGAATCAGCGGCGTGACAGTAACGGTGGAAAACTTCACGAAGACGGAGGCGACGACGTCTGCGGCAGGAAGCATCCGGGCAACGGTTAAGATTACCTGCGGGAATCAGACAGAGACCGTAACCATAAATCAGACGATTGCGAAGCTGTCAGAAACCGGCGGTGCCGGAAGCATGACGGAAGAGGAAAAGGCGTCGGTGGGAAAGCTTGTAAAGGAGTTTGGTGTATCCGAAGAGACGGCTGCAAAAATTCTTGCAACAGCAAAAGAGCTTGATGTTCCGATGGAAACGCTTCTGATTGGTGAGGACACGCTGAAAAACCACAAGTCGGAGGGGGATATAAAGGGCTCTGCCTTCCAAAAGCTTCAGGCAGCGGTATCGAAAACAACATCAAAGAGCGTGAAGCTTATATGGAACAAAGTAAAAGGAGCGGACGGCTACCAGATTTATGGCGCCAAGTGCGGCAAGGCGAATAAGCTGAAGCTGCTGAAGGATACCAAAAAGGGCAGTACCAAGACCTATACCCAGAAGAAGCTGAAAAAGGGAACGGCATATAAATATATCGTGCGTGCATACAAGGTGATAGACGGTAAAAAGATTACAATTGCGGCATCCAAATGTGTCCATGTGTACACGGACGGAGGAAAATATGGAAATACAAAATCCATAAAAGTCAAGAAAAGCAAGGTAACTCTGAAAAAGGGAAAGACTTATAAGCTGAAGGCTTCTGAGGTAAAGGCAAAAAAGAAGCTGAAAAGGCACCGGAAGCTTGGTTACGAATCCAGTAATAAAAAGGTGGCGACTGTTACGAGTAAGGGTGTCATCCGGGCAAAGGCAAAGGGAACCTGTACGGTTTATGTCTATGCTCAAAACGGTAAGCAGAAGAAGATAAAGGTTACGGTAAAGTAAACAAAAACGATACGAAAGGGGCAGCATGGGTTTGACAAAAAAATCATTTGCAGCACATTTTGGACTTTTCGTGGCATTTACTGCCGCAATGTGGCTGTTTCTCATCATTGCGGCAGGGATTCCGAACCGGATGCTTTCGGAAAATATGACAAAAAGTGCGTTGAGCTATAAAGAGGAGGATGCATTTTCTTTTCAGTATAAAAACAAATGGTGTTCGGTGGCTGATAACTATGCGGACAGCATTCTCTTGAATGTCAGTTGGAATATGGGGCGGGGAAACCCACTCAAAGCCTCATTGGATACCGGCTACTACAGTGGCGGGCAGTATGGTGAAAATGCAGGACTCTATCTTACGGTCAGCGAGGATGTGCCGCCGGATACGGAATATACGAGATATTGGCATGGCTGTGGCGGAATCCTCCGGATACTGCATATGTTTACCAGCGTAAATGCGATAAAGGTGATGGGTCTCATTGTAACACTGATTTTTGCACTGCTGACGCTCGCACTTTTGATAAGGCAAAAAAACTATAAAACAGCGTTTTCCCTGTTTGTGGGAATATGTATGGTACAGCTTTGGAATGTCGGCTTAAGCCTTGAATATCAGAGTGTGTTTATCCTTTGCTTTATGCTGTGTCCGCTTTATCTTTATTGTGAAAGAAGAAAGGAAACCGTTCTTTCCTATCTGTCGGTGGCAGGCGGAACCCTGACGGCATTTTTTGATTTCCTGACCTGTGAGACGGTGGTTATTTTACTGCCCCTTGTACTCGTCTGTTCCGTGCGGTTAGAGGAAGGAAGGCTTGGAGAGAGCAGGGAAAATGTGCGGCTTCTTATAAGATGCCTGTTAAGCTTCGGTTTATGCTATGTGGGTGCATTTTTTACAAAATGGACGCTTGCCACCGTTGTCACGGGAGAAAACAAATTTATTCCGGCGCTTGACCAGGCGGCGTTACGGGTGGCGGGAGACGGGATACAGACGAGCCCGAATCCGTTTGTCAGGGAATTTCTGGCTTTGACCGCAAATCTGTCCACGCTGTTTGGAGCGGAGAAACGGGCGGATTTGTCCTATGCGGTAATCGGGACCTTACTTTTCGCATGTCTGGGCGGTTCCCTGTATTATCTGTTCCGGAAGAAGGAGCAGGCAAAAGGAAAATGGCTGCTTCTCTGTCTGGGCGGTATTGTGTTTCTGCGTTATCTGGTTCTTGGCAATCATTCTTACCTGCATGGATTTTTTACCTACCGCGCACTGATTACACCGCTTACAGCGTTGTGTGCATATTGGCTTTTGGGAATGGAATGGAGGAAGGGCAGGGGGAAAAAGCATGGATAAATATGAAATTACAATTCTTATGCCCTGTTTAAATGAAGAACACGCAATTGGTTATTCCATTGGTGAGGCAAAGGCATATATCGGCAAAAGCGGCATATCGGCAGAAATACTGGTTGCAGATAATGGGAGCACGGATTTGTCCTGCGAAATTGCCCGTTCCATGGGGGCAAGAGTCGTGCATATTGAGGAAAAGGGCTATGGAAATGCTTTGCGAGGAGGGATTGCACAGGCAAAAGGAAGAAATATCATTATGGGTGATGCAGACGGCAGCTACGATTTTTCCAATCTGGATATCTTTATCGAAAAGCTGCGGGAGGGCTATACACTTGTGATGGGAAACCGCTATCTGGGTGGAATAGAATGCGGTGCGATGCCGCCGCTGCATCAATATTTGGGCGTTCCGGTACTGTCATGGCTTGGCAGGAAGAAATATCATACGGAAATTGGTGATTTTCACTGCGGGCTTAGAGCCTTTCATACCGAGAAGGCAAAAGAACTGGGATTAAAATCCAGCGGCATGGAATTTGCGACGGAGATAATCGGTGCCTTTGCAAAGGCAGACGAACGGATCTGTGAAGTGCCTGTGGTACTCCGGAAAGACCGGCGGTGCGGAAAATCGCATTTGCGTACCGTAAGGGATGGAATGCGGCATGTCAGGCTTATACTATTCGACAAGTAGGAAAACAGGAACCATCAGAAAGGAGAAAGTACATGAAGAGGAAGTTAAAAGGACTTGCGGCTATATGGCTTGCGGCAATTATGATGCTGGGGATTGTCTCACAAAATATAACCGTACAGGCCGCAACCGATAATATTTATTATTATATTTATACCGGCACGGAACCGCTTCAAAAAGGCGGTAGGAGTTGTTACAAAGAGAGGATTGATATAGAATTGGATACACCGTTAAACGAACAGTCCGAGATCATGGCGTATGTGGATGTACCCCAAGGAAAATTGCTGAGCTGGCGGCTATGGGGTGGTGAGTATGACAGCGGTTGGATTTATCCTGTGACCGACCCTGTGAGCAAGGAAGCAGGAGAAGGGGTTTCGCAGGAGGAACGCGATGCTTTGCTGGAAGAAGCGCTGAAGGAGGATCCGGATATATGGTGGCGAAGTATGATAATTGAGCCGTACCTCCTTGATAAATGCAGGATTTCACAGCAGCCGGCAGCCTCTAATGCTTATACGGTAAAAGGGGAAATGACAGAGGATGGAACGGATTGGCAGGAAACGGAGGATATCGCATACCAGTGGTATGAGACACAGGTTAAGAAAAAGGAATACCGTGTAGTGGACGAGAATGCTGCTTCGGAAGCGGAAATAAATTGTCTGGGGATACAGAATGGTTCCTATGAAGGAGGGTTTTGGCGTCCTGGTGAGGATAATGAATTCGGGATTGCTATTCCTGTTACAGCAGATGATGTGGTCACGGTTACCCCGAAGGAAGGAGTAAGCTTATGTGTCGATGGAGAGCTTTGGTTTGAAGAGCAGGAGGATGGAACCTGGACTGCCACAGCGGAAGAAGATGATGAATGTGCTTTCTATATTTGGAGTGAGGATGGGAATACTCCGGAATGCACCATCCAGGTGGAGCGGACAACGGTTACAACAACTCTGCTGCCAAATCAGACCACGGCAGCATTAACGGCTGGGGAGGATGGTAAACAGTATTTTTGCAGATGTACCTTTAATCCGGGTGGTGCCGCATTGGTAGTAGATAGTGATATCGTTACTTATGCAGCGTTTGAGGAACCGGACATTGGCATTGATTACCGGACGGAGGAGCTTGTGGGCTTTGAAACGGATGGTATTTATGAAATAAACGGAAAAACGGTGGTGCCGGAAAACGGAAAGCTGCCTGTGGGAAATTACATCGGAATGAAGGATACGGAGCTTTCCATTGTCCGGAAAGGCGATACAGAGCATGCGGACAGCGAGCCACAGGTGTTGACGGTTTCACCATATCCGAGGGCACCGATGAATATCAAAACGGTGGGTGAGACCGCAAAAGGAACAAATGACGGAAAAATCACCGGTCTGACGGATGGAATGGAATACAGGGTGTCTGGGGCGCAGACATGGAAAAAATTGACGGCAGATGTGTCGGGAACACTGGCAGGGCTTGCTCCCGGAACCTATGAGGTGCGCATTGCGGCAACGGAGGAAAGCTTTGCATCAAAGAAAACGGTTGTCACAGTGGCGGCATACGAAGAACCGGGACCGGAGCCTCCGGTAAAACCGTCAGGAACGGCTCCCGGCAGACCACCCGAGGTTATTTATGTGGATTTGAGCGAGACAGAGAAGGTCGGTGATATCGGGTTATCGGAACAATGGCAGTGGAGTGACCAAGACAAAGAGCGGAGCCTTGGCGGTCTGGATGTAGGTGATACCATGAAGGTAACGGCAGAATATACCGGGGCAGATAGGGACAGCTATGAAACCGTGACAGCGGAAACCATTCTTTATATCGTAAAAGGAAGGCTGCAAAATATTACGAATCCGGAAGGAAATGCTTTTTCCGGGAATTTACAGATGAAACAGAGCGAACTGCAAAATTTGCTGCTGGATTTGGAAGATAAAACACAGATAGAGGATGGCGAGGACATTTATGTTTATTTGACAGTGGACAGTCTCGAAGACGGTGAGGTTCCGCTATCGGATAAGGAACAGGCAGCAAGGAAGCTGGCAGAGCTGCAGGCGGAGGCCAAAAAACAGGGTGAAAAAGTGACATTTGGTGCCTATATGGATGTATCTTTGTATAAGCGCATCGGAAATGACAGCCCGAAGAAGGTTACAAAGACGAATGGTATGGTTGAAGTCACAATTACGATACCGGAAGAATGGCTGAATACGGGTGCATCCGTTACCAGAACCTTTTATATTCTGCGCGTACATAACGGTGTGGCAGAGCTGTTGAAATGCCGGCCGGGCGCTGGGGCAGGGGAATACATCTTTGAGACAGACGCCTTTTCCACCTATGCCCTTCTCTATACAGATAAAGCGGAGGACAAGGAAACGAAGCCGCCGCAGACAACCGAAAAGCCGGGCACTTCCGGGGGCGGAACAAAACCACCACAGACAACGGAAACACCTGCAAAAAAGGAGGATAATGCCAAAGAAGATGAAGCCGGACAGTCAGGTAACCAGATTGAAAAGAGGACGGATTTATCCCTTTTACTGGCGACTGGAAAGCAGAAGGGAACGAATGGGATTAAGCTGGACTGGTTAAAATGCAAGGATGTGTCAGGATACGAGGTATACTGGTCTTACTGTGACGGCAAGAAAAATTTTAAGAAGGCGAAGAGGATACAGGCAAGCAGTAAGCGGACATTTACCCATAAGAAGCTGAAGAAAAACCGTTCCTACAAGTATTTCATTGCTGCCTACCAAATGGTGGATGGAAAAACCTATTATGTTGCCAAATCACCGACCATCCATGTGGCGATGAAAAATGCGAAGCGTACAAATATCAAGAGCATCAAGGTAAACAAAACAAAATTAACGCTTAAGAAGGGAAAAAGCTTCAAGATTAAGACAAAACTTACCCTGGAAAACAAGAAAAAGAAGCCTTTGACCCATGCCGCAAAGCTTCGCTATTACACAGATAATAAGACAGTGGCAGTTGTTTCAAAAAGCGGAAAGATTACGGCAAAGAAAAAAGGAAAATGCAACATTTATGTCATTGCAAATAACGGGGTATCAAAGAAGATTAAGGTTACAGTAAAATAGAGTGGTTTAATTACCTAATTATTATGAGTAGAAAGGATTGGCTGATAATGTTCAGCTAATCCTTTTTCTCTGACTATTTTCACAAATGTACAAATGGAAAAAAGTGAACTGCCACGATATTCAAGAAAAAGGATATTACAAAAAATACAGCATCAAAATGAGATAAGAGAATTCAATATAACAGAATTCAATATAGTGACAAAATAATTGAAATATGGTATACTGAAAACAAAAGTAAATATGCAAAGGATAATATTTTAAGGAGGGCTGTTTATGGGTGTTTCAGGACAAAAATTCGATTTACCACAGATGAAAGAATATTTTGAAAAGCAGATGCCAAATGTCAGACTTCTAAGTGATTTGACTTTAAGCGAGACCGATTTTAAAAGTTTAGGCGCTAAATTAAAATCAGCCTTTTCCTTCACTGACCGGAAGGATGGCATTGAGGATATTATGATATGCTATCTGGTGTACTGGGTATATGCTTTAATTTATTGGAATGAAGAGATTGGCATTCATGATGAATTGACAGATTATTGTGCCAGGCTGCCGCAGTATCAGTTGAGACATCATTTTCAGCTGTTGCTGGATACCTTTGCGAACTATAATATTGATGATTTTGGCTATCAGTCGGACAGCGTAGAGGATTTGTGTTCTAAGCTGATTGCAAGGCATGCGGGTATTCCAAATGATGAGAAATATCAGGTGTTTGAACTGATTGATGACTACCGGAACCAGAATGTATCGGTGGATGCAATGGTTTCTGATATTTATCTGCATCTGCCTTATAAGAGCCAGTATGTATTTTCCCTGCTGGATGAAAGTTCCAGACAGGATATTATTTGGGAAATCCGTACGATTATGGCAGAGATATGTTCAGGAGCTTATACAAGAGAGGAACTGTTTATAAAGTATCCCCATACCTCTGTGAGTCTGATTGACTACTGCTTTTACTGGCAGGAGGGAAGATCTTTATTAGACCAGGCAAAATAGATTAAAACGAAAAGAGCTGCTGTGCAGCTCTTTTTTGTTGTTGCCATGCATCCGGAAGAAGCTGCCGGTGGCAGGTTCTGTAGGTCAAGCATATGAAAAAATGGTCCAGTGGACCATTTTTTGAGTGACTCAGCCGATAAGCCGGGTTATGTCGTTGAATAATCATCTATCTAGACCTGCTGTTACCAGCAGGTTCAAGCGACCTACCCGAGAACGTGACGGGCAGCCACATTGTTCTCTGTTCGGTCTTGCTTCGAGTGGGGTTTACAGAGCCTGTCCTGTTACCAGAACAGCGGTGAGCTCTTACCTCGCCTTTCCACCCTTACCAGAATCATCTGGCGGTATATTTCTGTTGCACTAGCCTGGGAGTCGCCTCCACCGGACGTTATCCGGCACTCTGCCCTATGAAGCCCGGACTTTCCTCACCTGTCACCTTTCGGAAAGACAGCCGCGATTATTTGTCTGAGTCGGATTTGATTTTAGCACGGGAGCCATAATCCGTCAACTTTTTGGAAATTTTAATTTTCTGATAGGCATTATGGTATTCCTCTGCCGAGTATGAATTAATATAATTTTTTATATATTTTTTCTGTATTCCCTGGGTGGAAAGGATATCTACAGCCTTGTTGTAGGCAATTGCGGCAGAGACTTTGTCCGGATAACGCCCCACAAGAACATTTCCTCTGATGTGTATGACACATTCGTAAAACACCTGATTATCCTGGTGTTTTTGTGTTACTCCCATATATTCGTTGATTACCTTTAGATTTTCATAGCGGAAGTCATATTCATTCTGATTGACAAAAATATAGTCCGTTCCCTTTTTGGCATAACTCTTAATTCCATACCGGGAAAGAATGCTGTACTGGCTGCCATAATCACAGATAAAGTAATATCCCCCCCGGATTTGAAGCTTATGGTTTGCATAGAAGAATAAATCCTCCCGGTCAAAAATCAGATAGCGTTCCGGTGAAAGGTAATAATAGAAGAATCCGCGCTGAAGATAAATCGGTGTTTTAAAGTATATACCGCTATTGCGGTAATTTAACAAAATTACAAATTTTGTGAATTCCAGGGCAAAGTCATGGGAATAGTCTTCTAGTTGGCAGCTGTTTTCCCGCAGGATAGCAACCGCC
Organism: uncultured Eubacteriales bacterium; assembly: GCA_900548855.1. Lineage (GTDB taxonomy): Bacteria > Bacillota > Clostridia > Lachnospirales > Lachnospiraceae > CAG-590. Next base: position 63,818 of record URMF01000010.1, on the reverse strand, counting down.
TCACGATAGGCTTTTCCGGCGGCTTCCTCGGTGGAAAAGCTTCCTAAGCTGATGTGTTTTGTTTTAATTGTAATAGAAGAACGGTAATAAATGGTTCCGTCTTTTCTGGTTGATTTTGTAACACCTGGTAACTGCCCCATGGCTTCTCCTTTTATTGATATATGATTATGTTATTATATTAAACGGAAGCGGGGAAAATTGCAAATAGATTGTTATGGATGAGCATTATAAAAAGCTTGACCTTTAAGATAGGAAAATTTATAATAAAAAATACATATGTCTATATGAATTAGTTAGAGAAGGCGATTTGGGGATGAAGAAAAAGACTCGTATTTCAACAATTATAGGTGTTTTAATACTACTTCTTTTTACAGGTGCGATTATAGTGTTTGGTTACAGGGTAGTCGTGACCTCTGGTGAGCTTCCGGGTAAATTGGGCAGTGTCTCTGTGTCTGCTGAGAATTTGCAGTATTTGGGGCCAGTCATGAGTAAGGTTCAGAAGGTAGATTATGACACCATGAAATATGGTTATATGGATAGCATGATGCTGGCAAAGATGGATGTGCTGGATCAGCGTTATGAATCGGAGAGAATGGAAGAGATTCGTGCCATTAATAATTTGACTGCTATGAGCCAGAGGACTGCGGATAAGCTTGCTTATGAACAGGCGAAGGCAGAGCAGGAGGAGGCAGAGAGGCAGGCACAGCTGGCGGCAGAAGCGGCGGAAAATGCAAGACAGGCAAAAATACGTGCGCTTGCAGAGAGCATAAGAAATAAGGAAGAGGGCATCACCACAGGAGATGGCGGTGATACCGGTTCCGGTTCTACAGCCTCAAAAGGTGGCAGAAAAGGAGATCCTGTATACGCAACCAGCCATGGCAAGAGCCTTGGGAAATATGTGATTACGGCGTACTGTACCTGCCGTATCTGCTGTGGTGTGTATTCTGGCGGTAATCGTACAGCCAGTGGAACAGTTCCCACTACAAACCGTACCATTGCAGTGGACACCAGTGTGATTCCCTTTGGAACAAGAGTGGTTATCAATGGACAGATATATGTAGCGGAAGACAGGGGAGGAGCCATTAAGGGAAAACGTATTGATATGTTTTTCTATACCCATAAGGAAGCACTGCGATGGGGAAGGCGGACCATGGAGGTATTTCTGGCAGAGTAGATGGCGGGAAATACTTGCGTTAATTTACTATCTGTGGTAAAGATATAATGTAAATCATATGGCAAGAAGCAGATTTCTGCTTATTATATAGAAACATTTTAAGAAAAGAGGACAAAAGAATGGCAGTCACCTACAAGAGTACACGTAATAGTAATGAAACAGCAACGGCATCCCAGGCGATTTTAAAGGGATTGGCAGAAAATGGTGGATTATTTGTGCCAGACCATATTCCGGCACTGGATGTGGATTTAAATGATTTGGCAAAAATGAATTACCAGGAGGTAGCATATGAGGTTATGAGCCGTATGCTGACTGACTTTACGGAAGAAGAATTAAAGTACTGTATTAACAGTGCCTATGATAAGAAGTTCGACACAGAGACGATTGCACCCCTTGTTAAAAAGGCTGGGGCACATTATCTGGAGTTATTCCATGGTTCCACAATTGCATTTAAGGATATGGCGCTTTCGATTCTGCCTTATCTTCTCGTAACCTCTGCAAAGAAGAACCATATAAAAAATGATATTGTTATTTTAACAGCCACCTCCGGAGATACAGGAAAAGCTGCACTTGCCGGTTTTGCGGATGTTCCGGGAACTAAGATTATTGTATTTTATCCGAAAAACGGCGTCAGTCCGATTCAGGAAAAACAGATGGTGACACAGCGGGGAGATAATACATCAGTGGTTGGTATTATCGGCAATTTTGATGATGCCCAGACCGGTGTTAAAAATATGTTTAATGATAAAGAGCTTGCACGGGTTATGGATGACAAGGGCTATCAGTTTTCCTCTGCAAACTCTATTAACATTGGACGTCTGGTTCCCCAGATGGTTTATTATGTATATGCGTACACCCGTATGATAGCCAGCGGAGAGATTAAAGCCGGTGATAAGATTAATGTGGTGGTTCCGACTGGTAATTTCGGTAATATTTTAGCAGCCTACTATGCAAAGGAGATGGGACTTCCGATTGCAAAGTTTATTTGTGCATCCAATGATAACAAGGTATTATATGATTTCTTTGAGACCGGGGTATACGATAAGAACAGGGAATTTATTTTGACCACCTCTCCATCTATGGATATCTTGATTTCAAGCAATTTAGAGAGATTGATTTACCGCATTGCGGGAGATGATTCCTCCAAAAACAGTGAATTAATGAAAGCTTTGACATCGGATGGAAGATACGAGATTACAGAGGAAATGAAAGACAGGTTGTCGGAGTTTTACGGAAACTATGCAAACGAAAAGGAGACAGCAGAAACCATTAAGAAGATATATGAATCCGAGCATTATATTATGGATACCCATACTGCAGTGGCAGCCACGGTGTATGGTAAATATCAGGCAGCCACTGGCGACAAGACGCCTACGGTAATTGCATCAACTGCAAGTCCGTACAAATTTACAAGAAGCGTCATGGAGGCGATTGATGAAACATATGCTTCCCAGTCTGATTTTGAACTGGTGGATGAGCTTTACAAGCTGTCAGGGGTGAAGATTCCACAGGCAATTGAGGACATCAGAAGTGCAGCCGTACTGCATGACACAGTTTGTGATAAAAGCGAGATGGAAGCTATCGTCCGCAGAATTTTAGATTTGTAGGATTTATAAAATGAAAAACAGACAGTTCATTGGTACCATCCTGTCTTAAAATAAAACTAGGGCTGAACAGAACAGGATTATTGGAATTGTGACACCTGTATTCAGACTTAGTCTGTATACAGGTGTTTTTGACTTTGTATAGAACAGTTATAATTAATAAGAAGGAGATGAGAAAATTATGTATACATTACAGACCAGTGCCAGCTTTGACAGCGCACATTTCTTAAAAGGATATGTGGGAAAATGCAGCAATATCCATGGCCATCGCTGGACCGTTGAGGTAACCGTGGCGTCAGAGGAGGTAGAACAGGAAGGGCAGATTTGCGGAATGGTGGTGGATTTTAAGACTCTGAAAGAGGAATTAAACCAACTGGCAGATGGGCTTGACCACAGTCTGATAATAGAGGAGGGAAGTCTTAAGGAAAAGACGAAGGAAGCCTTGGCTGAAGAAAATTTCCGTATGGTGGAGCTTCCTTTCCGTCCTACAGCAGAAAATCTGGCAGAATATTTCTTCAACAGGATGGAGGAAAGGGAGTATCAGGTAGTATTAGTTAAGGTATATGAAACGCCAAATAACTGTGCGGGGTATAGCAGATGAAGGATGGGAATCAATTCCGTGTTGTGGAGCGTTTTACCAGTATTAATGGAGAGGGCAGGCGCGTCGGACAACTGGCAGTGTTTATCCGTTTTGCCGGCTGTAACTTGAATTGTGAATACTGTGATACGAAATGGGCGAATGCGCCAGATGTTTCCTATGAGCTCTGCACAAAAGAGGAAATCTACGAGAAGATAAAAGAAAGCGGTGTGCAAAATGTAACCTTGACCGGAGGGGAGCCGTTGCTGCAAAACGGCATAAAAGAGCTTTTGACACTGCTCCGGCGGGATGAAGGTCTTCGGATTGAGATTGAGACCAATGGAAGTGTGGATATAAGTGCTTTTTTTAAGGAAGCTGACGAAGCGTCATGGGACAATGTGTCATTTACACTGGATTATAAAACGGCTGTCAGTGGTATGGAAGACCGGATGTATTTGGAAAATTACCGGAAGGTAAGGGCTTCTGATACAGTAAAATTTGTAGTTGGAAGCCGGGAGGATTTATTAAAAGCAAAACAAATTATTGAAACTTATCATCTGGTGGAGAAAGGATGCGGCATTTATTTAAGCCCCTGCTTTGGCAGGATAGAGCCGGCAGAAATGGTTGATTTTTTGATAGAAGAGAAGATGAATGATGTGAATATCCAGTTACAGCTTCACAAATTTATCTGGAGCCCGGATAAGCGGGGCGTATAGAATTTGCAGGGCCTGATGAAATAAGGCGGCTGGCATGACAGCAGATTGGAGGATAATATGGCGATAGATGAGAAAGCAATAAAGGAGCATATCAGAGGGATTCTGACTGCACTCGGGGATGATCCGGATAGGGGAGGCTTGAAGGATACACCAGACCGCGTGGCGAGAATGTATGCGGAAGTGTTTGAGGGAATGAATTATACCAATGATGAGATTGCGGAAATGTATTCTAAGAGCTTTGAGATACCAGAGGGCAGCGGGGAAGATATGGTGGTGGTAAAAGATATCGAGGTGTTCAGCTATTGTGAGCACCATCTTGCACTGATGTATGACATGAAGGTAACGGTGGCGTATATTCCCAATGGAAAGGTGATTGGACTGAGCAAGATTGCCAGGATTGCAGATATGGTGGCAAAACGGCTGCAGCTGCAGGAACGGATTGGAACGGATATAGCGGAGGTCATCAGCAAAGCTACAGGAGCCTCTGATGTGGCGGTTTATATCGAGGGGAATCATAGCTGTATGACAGCCCGGGGAATCCGGAAGCCATCAGCGAAGACCGTGACAACTACTTTCCGGGGGAGATTTGAGAAGGAGCCGGAGCTGCAGAATAAGCTGCTGATGATGATAAAATAGAAATGAAAATATAATAAATAGGAAAAGGAGAGCAGGTTATGAATAGGAATACGCGGAATAAGGATGCGGCAGTCGTCATTTTTAGTGGTGGGCAGGACAGTACGACCTGTCTGCTCTGGGCATTAAAACATTACAGGAAAGTGGTTGCGGTATCTTTTGACTATGGACAAAAGCATAAGGCAGAGCTTGAATGTGCAAGGGAGATTACGGAAGAGTTAGGTGTGGAATGGCATGTCATGGACATGGGGCTTTTAAACCAGTTAGCGCCAAATTCGCTGACCCGGGAGGATATTGTGGTAGACGAGAATGCCCCGGAGGAGGGAACTCCTAACAGTGTAGTGGATGGGAGAAATATGCTTTTTCTTACCTTTGCTGCCGTTTTTGCAAAGCAGAGGGGAATAACGGACTTGATAACGGGAGTGTCCCAAAGTGATTTTTCGGGATATCCGGACTGCCGGGATGTCTTTATAAAATCCCTTAATACAACCTTAAATCTTGCCATGGAATATACATTTTGCATTGAAACGCCTCTGATGTGGATTGACAAGGCAGACACCTGGAAGCTGGCAGATGATTTAGGTGGATTAGAGCTTGTGCGCAACAAAACCCTGACGTGCTATAACGGCGTTAAGGGAGATGGTTGTGGCAGTTGTCCAAGTTGTAAGCTGAGACGAAAGGGATATGAGGAATTTTTAAAAAAGTACAAATAAAGGCATAGACCTCCGCTACAACCGTCCGACCCTGTCCGGTGCTGACTTTCTTGAAAAAGTACATAATTCTCATTATCGGAAACCTTTTAACATTTTCATGCCTTTCACTGCTTTTTTGTATAGCATCAGCTATGTATAAACGTGACGATTTTTGCACAACTTCACGATTCATTGAAAGCTGGATGTTTTTAGACATTTGCCTTTATTGTGCGTCCTATGTGAAAACTCGTGCCACGGCAAGTAGTTTCTCGATTGGTGTGCAGACCCTCTGAGAACGCGGGCACTTGGAACCTGTCCTTTAGGTTCCTAGTGTCCCCTGCGTTTGAAGCGGAGCAAACGCGTGTCTGCAACCAACGAGAACCACTGCGTGGCACTCAGACAATCACTTCGGACGCACATGGCAAATGTCTGTAAAAACAGCAGCTTTCTAAGGAATCTAGTTGATTGCCAAAATCGTCCCTGTTATATATGGCTGATTGATACACTGTATCATACGCAAAAGGCATATATACATTTACAGCTTCCGATAGTAAAAATTATGTGTTATCTGGATTTTACTTCTTTCCAAAATGCGTTGTATATCCGGTCAGCGTCCTCTCCAAGATACTGGAAGGTTTCCAGATTGTTATATTTTGACAAATCCGGAAATGCAATTTCACTGTTTCGTATCTCCTCATCTTCAATGAGCTTGCGAGCCTCTGTGTTTGGAGTGGAGTAGGTGATATACTCAAAATTCATGAGGGCAATATCCGGACGGCAGAGGAAATTGATGAATTTCTCTGCATTGTCTTTGTTTGGGGCATCTTTTAAAATGCACCAGGAGTCAATCCATACATTGGTTCCTTCCTTTGGAATCACATACTCCAAATCCGGATTTTCCCGCTGTGTATAGATAGCTTCTCCGGAGTAAATGACACCGATGGCAGCTTCGTTGCCAATCATTTTATCTCTTACCTGGTCCACCACATAAGCCTGAGTGAAAGGTTTTTGTTCAATTAAAGCATCCCTGGACTGTTTTAGTTCATTTTCATCGGTAGAATTCATGGAATAGCCAAGCTTTTTTAATGCCACCATGAAGGCGTCTCTTACGGAATCCTGCATCAGGATATTATCAGCATACTTTTCATTCCATAAAATGTCCCAGGAATCCACCGTTTCGTCTACCATGGTTTTATTGTAAAGAATACCTACGGTACCCACGCAGTAGGGAATGCTGTATTTATTTTCCGGGTCAAATTCTTTAGACTGGTGGTAGTAGTTTTTATCAATGTTTACCGCATTTGGCACGTTGTTAAAATCAATTTCTGCCAGTAAATCATTTTCAATCATTTTCTGAATCATGTAATCGGAAGGGCAGACTACATCATACTGGGTCGCACCGGACTCGATTTTTGGATACATGGTTTCATTTGTCTCATATTCATCGTATATGACTTCAATACCGGTTTCCGCTTCAAATATATCAATGACATCCGGGTCTAAATATTCTCCCCAGTTGTAGACGATAACCTGTCCATTGTCCTGCAGGGAAGTACTACCGTTATAAATAAAGATGGAGATGATGATTAAAATGCACGCAGTGGCAGCGGAAATATATTTTTTCATCCCCGGCTGCAGGGTTTTTCTGGTATGGACACATTTTTCTTTCCATACTGGTGCCAGGTTCACAATTAAAAGCAGCACAAACACCGCAACAAAAATAATGGTGGAAAGTGCATACATTTCAGGCTTGATGCCCTTGCGAACCTCTGTGTATATTTTAGTGGAAAGGGTATCCACACCGGCGCCCTTTGTAAAATGGGTGATGATAAAGTCATCTAAGGACATGGTAAATGCCATGAGAAAACCTGATAGCACACCCGGTAAAATGTCCGGAAAAATAACCTTGAAAAAGGCATATACTGGTGAGGCACCAAGGTCCAACGCTGCCTCATAGGTATGGGGGTTCAACTGCCGGAACTTTGGCATCACATTTAGAATTACATAGGGAATATTAAAGGTAATATGTGCCAGTAGTATCGTCTGCATTCCAAAGCGGAGACCGAAGCTGATGAATAGAAGCATCAGGGAAATTCCGGTTACAATATCTGCATTCAGCATTGGAATGTTGTTGATTCCAAGCAGGATATTCCGGGAACGGGTCTTCATATTGCCTAAGGCAATGCAGGTAATCGTTCCGATTAGTGTGGCTGCAACAGAGGACACAATTGCAATAAAAAGCGTGTTGTAAAGTGCCTGCATAATAGTCTGGTTTTCAAATAAGGAGGAATACCAGGCCAGGGTAAAGCCACCCCATTTTGCTCTGGTTCTGCTGTTATTAAAGGACAGAATCATCAGTGTTACAATCGGGGCATAGAGAAAAATAAATATAATGATTATATAAAATCGTTCCAAAAATCGTTTCATCAGACTAAGCTTCCCTCCCCGTCTTTATCAAATAGTGCAGAAGCAGCCATACTGATAATGATGAAAATCATCATAACCAGGGAAAGCCCGCTTCCCAGATTCCAATTGCTTGCCTGGGTAAATTCCTGCTCAATCACATTTCCAATTAACAGAATTTTGCTTCCACCTAGTAGGTTTGAAATCACAAAGGTGGTGAGGGCAGGAATAAATACCATGGTTATACCGCTGATTACACCGGGAATGGTTAAGGGAAAGATAACCTTGGTAAAGGTCTGTACACTGTTTGCGCCAAGGTCTCTTGCCGCATTGATTACATCCGAATCCAATTTAATCAGAGAGTTGTAAATAGGCAATACCATAAATGGCAGAAAATTATATACCATGCCAAGTATGATGGCATAAGGGGTGTTTATGATATTCAGCGCCGGCAGATGGAGATAGGACAATATGGAGTTGATGACTCCGGTTTTTTCCAGCAGTGTCTGCCAGGCAAGAGTTCGTAGTAAAAAATTCATCCACATTGGCAGAATAAAAATCAGTACAATAAAACTATTCTGGTTTACTCCCAGCTTTGACAAAATCATGGCAAGTGGGTATGCCAGAAACAGACAGATTACAGTGGCAATCAGGGAGAGCAGAATGGACAGTAATAATGCCTTCATATGTTCTGGTTCTGCGATAGCGGTAATGTTATCAAGGGTAAAGGCACCGGATTTATCTACCAGTCCGTAGTAGAAAATCATGAAAAGCGGTATCAGAATAAAGATAACTGACCATACGGTAAAGGGCATTGCCAGCCATTTTCCTTGTTTACTCTTCAATGTAGGCTACCTCCTCGTCTTCAGATTCCGGTTTGTGCATAATCTGGATGTTAAATGGGTCTACGCTGATTCCTACCGGTTCCCCTACAGGATGCATAACAGTTGAGTGTACCAGCCAATCAAAGCCGCCTGCCATAACCTCCATTTCGTAATGCACACCTTTGAAAATGACATGAGTTACTTCTCCGAAAATTGTGCCCTCTTCAGGTTTACATAATATAACATCCTCCGGGCGTATAACCACATCCACCGGTTTGTTGCTGCCAAAGCCCTCATCTACGCACTTCCATCTGGCATCCATAAAGGAAACAAGGCGGTCTTCTATCATCATGGCGTCAATTAAGTTGCTGTCACCGATAAAGTCTGCAACGAAGGCATTCTGCGGTTCGTTATAAATATCTTCCGGTGTTCCAATCTGCTGGATATATCCCTGGTTCATAACCACAATGGTATCGCTCATGGTCAGTGCCTCCTCCTGGTCATGGGTGACATAGATAAAGGTGATTCCAAGTTCGTTCTTTAATCGGATTAACTCGTACTGCATATCCTGTCTGAGTTTTAAATCCAGAGCACCGAGGGGCTCATCTAAAAGAAGAATTTTAGGTTCATTTACAATGGCGCGGGCGATGGCAATTCTCTGCTGCTGACCGCCGCTTAGGGAATTTGGTTTCCGGTTTTCGTATCCGTCCAGATTTACCAGCTTCAGGGCATATTTGATTTTGTCATCTATATATGCCTTGCTCTTGTTCTTAAGCTTCAGCCCGAAAGCAATATTTTCCGCAATGGTCATATGGGTAAATAGAGCATATTTTTGGAATACCGTATTTAACTGCCGTTTGTTTGGCGGAACAGCAGTAATATCCTTGCCATCAAACATAATCTTGCCGGAATCCGGTTGTTCAAATCCACCTATAATCCGAAGAGTAGTGGTTTTTCCGCATCCAGAGGGACCCAGCAGGGTTAGAAATTCATTTTCCCGGATGTATAAATTCAAGTCATCCAGTACCACATTATTGTCATAAGATTTTGTTATGTTTACAAGATTGATTAATTTGTTCGCCATGGAATCAATGTCCTCCTTAGGGGTTTTGTCATGTCCGGTATGATTAGAAGCTTGGGGGGCTGGATACCCATATCAGGACAGCACCATTTTTACCAGCCTCGATGTAATGTCTGCCGGAAGGGGTAAAGTAAAAGGCTTCGCCCTTTTTTGCTTTGTGATTTTTGTTTCCCACATGAATGATGATACTGCCGCTTAACACATAGCCGAATTCTTCTCCCTCATGGGGCAGGTCAGGATAGGTGGAACCACATGGCTGCAGGGTCAGGCGGATTGGCTCCATTTCATTTTTCTGGGCGTTGGGAATAATCCATTCTATTTTATTGCCCAGTTCTTCGTCTGTTTTCTCAAAATAGTCATCCTGTCTGAAAACAATCTGTTCCTCTTCCTCGTCATTAAAAAAGTCTTTCAGGTTTGTGCCCAGGCATTGCAGGATATCCATAAGTGTCGCAATGGACGGGGAAGTTAAATCCCTTTCCACCTGGGAAATAAATCCCTTGGAAAGCTCTGCCCGGTCTGCCAGCTCTTCCTGGGTAAGATTTTTGGAAACCCGGAGAGCCTTAATTTTATATCCGATGTTCATATGTTCTCCTTATATGCTGAAGATTATTACCAATAAACTTGAAGTTTACTTTTACTAAACTTCAAGAGATATTATACATATTATGAAAGTGAAGTCAATACTAAACTTGCGGATTAGTAAAAGTAAAGTAACAGTTCAGCCTTTAGTTGCCGGACGTCTGTGGTTTTGACAAAATGATTCCGATGCGGGGACGTTTGCACTTAATCGTGTGCGTAATGGTACCAAGCTCGAAAAAGCCTCGCTAAGTACCAACGGACACGAATACCCCTCCTCTGGAAATCATTTTTGTCAAAATCACAGCCTGTGTACTGACATTCAAGGCTGAACTGTTACAAAGTAAATGTTTTAAGAGTATTCAAAAATAGTAAAGTGTGATATAATATGAACACTTAGCGAGTGCGAAGCAGGAGCTTAGTGAGAATATATACCCTTGTGGTGTAATATGAACACTTAGCGAGTGCGAATTTACTGAAGCGATTATTTTTATGAAAAGAAGTTGGGCGTATGGGTTTATTAGAAATTGATTTAATTGAAGATTTATTGCACAGTTCTACCATTTCCAAAGGAATTGAGCGGACCATGGAACGCATCATAAATGAACTAGAGATTGACAGCATGTATATCATCCATTATGAAGAAGATATTATGCTTCCAGAGATTGTGTTTGAATGGGAAAGCCGGGAAGGGAAAAGAATTTCCAGATTAAAGGAATATATAGATTTTATGGAGGATAGGTATCATTTTGACGAGGAAAATCTATATGTTGCAAGGGCGACTACCGTGCTTCCGACGGAAGAAAAGAAGTGTTATCAGGAGCTTGGCTATGAGGCAGTTGTGGAATACCGGATGACTAATCATGGAAATGGAGTCGGCTATATGGTGCTGGGCTGGGAATGTATAAAGGAGCTTACCGAGGAAGAGGTTAAGGCATTACATATTCTGTTTAAGCTGATGAATGAGATGCTTGTAAAACAGTTTTTTAAGGAGATTGTGGGGGAAAGTGACTGGAGACTGTTTAAGGTGGCAAGCACCATGACGCGGACCATATTATATATGGTGGATGAAGAATACCGTATTCAATACATAAACAATTATGCAAAGGATGTATATCCCAATAATAAAATAGGAGATTTTTGTTATAAGGCAATCCGTGGGGAGGATGCGCCTTGTAAGGAGTGTCTGCTGCATAAGCTGAAGGAGCAGGAATTTATCGAAAGTTCTATGTATTTGCCGTATTTAGAGGATTCTTTTCGTGTAAGTGTGTCAAGGGTGAAGGTTCAGGATAACCGGAACGCTTATGTGCTGACCTTGCAGAAGCAGACGGATTCCCGGATAATGCACCAAAGGGAATCCATTGAGAAAAAATTTGTGTTTGCCATGCAGATGCTGTATAAGGATATGATTGCAGTGGAGATACGCCGGGATGCCTTTTACAATTTGTTTAAGCTGGATATGGACGACAGGTATTCTTATAGCCTGGATTTTGTGTTAAAATGGCTGTCAAAGGTACATCTGGATGACAAGCAGAAATTTTTAGAGTGCTTTGATATTAGTTTTTTACAGAATGCATATTTGAATGGGGAAACAAAAAAGGAGATTGACTTCCGGTACCGTACCCACGAAGGCAGTTATCACTGTATGAATGGGAAGATTTTATTTGAGCAGAATACGAATAAGGAAGTAACAGCTTATATTTTGTTTCAGGATGTGGAACAGGTGCGGAGCAGCCAGATAGAGGAATACCGGCAGCTTCGAGATTCCTTGATGGCAGCACGTTCTTCTGCGGAATTGAAAGGACAGGTGCTTGCCAATATTTCCCATGAAATCAGAACGCCAATGAGTGGTATAATCAGCATGTCCAGTGTGGCAAAACAGGTATATAAGGACGAGGAACGACTGTTAGAATGTCTTGCCAACATTGATGATTATGCGGCGCATATGATGCAGGTTATGGATTCCCTGTTGGAAACGGTAAAGGTGGACAACAATGCCATTACGATTGCAAAACAGCCATTCCGGCTGGAGAATTTTTTAAACCACGTAGACATTGCGGTGCGGGAAAAGATAGAAAAGAAAAATGTACAGTTTACGATTCAGTCCTACTGCCAGTATAAGCAGCTGTTAGGTGATGAAATCCGTCTCCAGCAGGCGGTTTGTTATCTGATAAATAACGCAATTTCTTATACACCGATTTCCGGTCAAATTTGTTTTACTGCAAAACAGATGGCGGTTGATAAGAAAACAGTATATATCCGTTTTATTATTGAAGACACAGGAAAGGGACTGACAGAGAAGATGAAAGAAAGTATCTTTGGCTTTACTAAGGATACGGAAAATGGCGTTGTGGAAAAACAGCATTTTGACCTGTCTCTTGCGGCAAGGGTGATTCAGTTGATGGGCGGACAGATTGGAATGGATGTGAATGCCAGAGGCACAAAGATTTATTTTACACTTCCATTTGGATTGCAGGAAGAGGTGCAGAATAAGTCTGTCAAAAAGAAGATGACACCTGCAGCCGGTAATTTTACAGGTAAACGGATTTTACTGGCAGAGGACAGCGAGCTGGGGCAGGATGCCATACGGGCAGTGTTAGAAGTGGTTGGATTTACTGTAGATACGGTAGACAATGGAAAGAAGGCAGTTATCCAGTTCGTTTCACAGCCGGCATTTACCTATGACGCAGTGCTGATGGACGTGCATATGCCATTCATGGATGGTCGTGAGGCAACTCGGTGTATACGGATTTCCGGTAAAGAAGACAGTGAGGAGATACCGATTATCGGTCTTATGGCAAATACCTATGATGAGGATGTAGAGGAATCCTTGAAGGCTGGTATGCAGGCACATCTGGCAAAGCCGGTAGATGTGGATACCCTATATAAAGTACTGGAAAAAGTAATTCCGGATGAAGAGGAACTTCTGGTATAAGAGGATTAGAAATAATTAGGAGGCAGAGATATGAGTTATACGTTAGTAAGTGACGCAACCCTTGATTTACCAATGGATTTAGTAAAAAGGTACGGCATTGCCGTTGTACCTATGGCATTTACCCTGGACGGTGAGGAGATTCTGCATTATCCGGATGAGAGAAATATGACGACGGAAGATTTTTATGAAGCATTAAAGCAGGGAAAAAAATCAGTAACCTCTCAGATTAATCCGGTAAATTATGTAGAATTTTTCACGCCGATACTGGAAAAGGGTGAAGATATCCTGTATATCTGTTTTACCTCAGGCATGAGTGGAACATACCAGTCTGCGCTGATTGCAAAGGATATGCTGAAGGAAGATTTTCCAGAGAGAAGTATTCGTGTGGTGGATTCGCTGTGTGCTTCAGCGGGACAGGGATATTTTGTTTATATGGCAGCTATGAAGAAAGAGGAGGGCTTATCCCTTGACGAATTGGAGCAGTGGGTTATCGCAAACCGGAACAGGGTGGCACACTGGTTTACAGTAGATGATTTGTTCCATTTACAAAGGGGCGGCAGACTTTCCTTTGCAGAAGCCATGCTTGGCAGTGCTCTTAAAATCAAACCGATTATCAGTGTGGATGATGAGGGAAAACTTTATGTGGAAAATAAGGTCCGCGGAAACAAAAAAAGCGTGGAATATATGATTTCCAAAATAAATGATACAATGGATGAGGAGGAGCATACCGTATTTATCGGCCATGGTAATGCCGAGGAGCGGGCATTGGAATTAAAGGAAAAGCTGCTGGAGCGGACGGAGGCAGAGAATATCCAGATTACAAAAATAGGACCGATTATAGGAACCCATACAGGTCCGGGGATGTTGGCAGTTGTGTTTATGGAAAAGGAAAAATAGAATATCGAAGACCCAGGGTGAAGTCTTGTCACATTTTGCGAAAATTCAACATACTATGAAGTATACAAAGGTAATAGGGAGAATTTTTTTGGAACCTTATTGTAATATGAATACTTCTAATGGAAGATATTTTCAAAATTCTATGAGCCAGGGCTGTAGAACATGTGGAGACCCACGGAACAGGGTAAATAGCAATAACAATGAAAGACCATGTCCTGACAGACAGAAACGAATGATGCGTGACAATGCTGGCAGAGGCATGGAGGTAGAGTGTGTCTGCAAAGTATCTCCAAAAAAGAACTGCCACCAGGATGACCCAATGGAGAAACTTGGTGACCGTTTTCCAGTTGTAATGGCATATGTTCCATGGCAGCAGTGGGGGGAACTGTATGATGCCGATTGCGGTTTAATGCAGGGAACCATTTTTAAAGAACTCAACTTAATCTTTTGTGGAGTGAGGTGCTGATTATGGAAAATATGTGCAAAGAAGATTTATTTAAGCTGATTCAGAGCACAAATTTTGCTATTATTGAATTGGCACTTTATCTGGATACGCATCCGGACTGTCCTTGTGCGCTAAAGACCTATCATGACTATCATCATACTTTCTTAGAGGCGGTTTCTGTTTATCAGAAACGTTTTGATCCGATTACAATCTATGGTGTGCATTGTGATGATTACTGGACATGGGGAAATGAACCATGGCCATGGCAGAAAGGATGTGATTGTTAATGTGGACTTATATGAAGATGTTAGAGTATCCGGTAAATATTAAAACCACGAATGCAAAGCTTGCTATGGCAATCATGAGCCAGCTTGGTGGACCGGATGGAGAAAAGGGAGCATCCACCCGATATCTTTCTCAGCGTTATGCAATGCCGGATAACCGGGTTATCGGTGTACTGACGGATATCGGCACAGAGGAATTAGGGCATGAGGAGATGGTATCCACCATCGTGACCCAGCTGACAAAGAATCTTTCTATGAAGGAAATTGAAGATTCTGGCTTTTATCAGTACTATGTGGACCATACCATTGGTATCTGGCCGCAGTCTGCCAGCGGTGTGCCTTTTTCAACGGCAACGCTCCAGTCAACAGGAGACCCGATTACCGACCTTCATGAGGATATGGCGGCTGAGCAGAAGGCTCGTTTAACCTATGACAATATCTTAAGGCTTTGTAAGGATGAGCCGGACGTCTATGATGCCATCAAGTTCTTAAGAGAGCGTGAAATGGTGCATTACCAGAGATTCGGTGAGAGTCTGCGTCTGATTCAGGATGATTTGGATGCAAAGAATTTCTATGCATTTAATTCAGCCTTTGACAAGAAGGCGACATGCCTGTAATAGGATTGTACAAATAGACACGGAACATTATATTATAAATATTTTAAGGCGCATCTTATGTGATTCCATATAAGATGCGCCTTTATTATGCGGATTGTTAAAAAATATCAGGTGACTGACGGGAAACTATTCTTTGGAAGCCGCCTTTTTTGCAAACTGGTTATTTACCAGCTTATCATAAGGAACCCGGTTATCCAGTTCGCCGGCTCCGTTTAATATATTTTGCAGCAGGTCAAAGCTGCTCTCTTCAAAAACCAGATTGTCTTTCCAGGTATCCTGCTCATAATATCTGGTAACGATGGTCTCAATGGTTTCGATATCTGTTTCCTCAAATTGTGGTGCAATTATTTCTGCTATTTCGGCTGGTGTATGGGTGTTGACATATTCCATACCCTTTTGAAGTGCATTGGTAAACCGCTGGATGATTTCTTCGTTTTGCTCCATATATTCTTTTGTGGTGCTGTAAGAGGTATATGGAACGTAACCGGAATCCACACCAAGGGAAGCAACAACATAGCCTTCTCCGGCAGATTCCAAAGCGGTTGCAGAAGGCTCAAATTCCACTGTAAATTCTCCCTGACCTCCGGAAAATGCGGCAGCCGTACTGCCAAAGTCAATACTCTGGTCAATATTTACATCTGCAGCAGGGTCGATTCCGTTTTTATTCAGGATATATTCAAATACCATTTCCGGCATTCCGCCCTTCCTGCCTCCTAAAACCTCTTTTCCCTTTATCATATCCCAGGAGAAGTTCTCAATTGGTTCTCTGGCAACCAGGAAGTTACCGGCACGCTGGGTAAGCTGTGCAAAGTTGACCGCATAATTGGAGGCTCCCTCGCTATACAGATATATGGAGGATTCCGCTCCCATAAATCCGATATCTGCCTCTCCTGCAATCAGTGCAGACATTACCTTGTCGGCACCAAACCCGGTTACCAGTTCAAGGTCAATTCCCTCTTCTTCAAAATAGCCGTTTTCAATGGCAACATACTGGGGTGCATAGAAGATAGAATGGGCGACCTCGTTTAAGGTAACTTTAGTAAGCTTGCTGTCTTTTTTGCCGCAGCCTGTGCAGACCGTCAGGACCGTGGCGAATACAAGGACAGTGGCCAGTAAACATTTTGTAATTTTTTTATATTTCATCAATAGCTCCAAACACTTTTTTAGTAGTATATTCAATAAAAATGGAAAGGTTCAATAAATGGTATATAGCTGGCAGGCATAATGCCAGAGCAGCTGGGGAAACGGGATTCTTCCTTGCAGTTTTATCTTATTTTTGATATACTGTTTATTATATAAAGACATTTGACGGGAATAGTGCAAATGTATATTTTCTAATATGGGGAGGACATCCTTTATGAATAATAATGGATTAATGATGCAGTATTTTGAATGGTATTTGCCAGAGAATCACAGCTTATGGAAACATATCGTGGAGGAGGCTTCCAAATTAAAAACGTTAGGAGTTACTTCTCTTTGGGTGCCACCGGCTTACAAGGGTGCCGGCGGTGATAAGGATGTGGGATACGGCGTATATGATTTATATGATTTGGGTGAATTTGACCAGAAGGGCAGTATTCCAACAAAATATGGAACCAAAAAAGAATATATTGAGATGATTCAGGCGGTTCAGAACAAGGGAATTGATATTTATGCGGATATTGTTTTGAATCATAAAATAGGTGCAGACGAGACGGAAATGGTTCAGGCGGAGGAGTTTAATGCCAACAGCAGGAACCAGATGGTGGGGGATGAGAAGACCATCTGCGGATGGACAAAATTTACCTTCCCGGGACGGAAAGGGAAATACTCTGACTTTACATGGAACTGGACGCATTTTGACGGAATCGACTGGGACCAGCAGGCAACCCGCAATGCGATATACCGCTTTGCAGGTAAGACGTGGGAAGAGGCTGTGGATGAAGAGAACGGAAATTATGATTATCTGATGGGAGCGGACTTGGATTTTGAGAATCCGGAGGTAAAGGATGAGCTTTACAAATGGGGCGAATGGTATCTGAAAATGACAGGCGTTCACGGCTTCCGTTTAGATGCGGTGAAGCATATCGGATATTATTTTTATAAGGACTGGCTGCCGGTTATGCGGGAGGTAAGCGGAAGGGACTTATTCTGTGTTGGTGAATACTGGCATTATGACGTGAACCGTTTGGAGAGATATCTTGCCAATGTTAACTATGAAATGTCGTTGTTTGATGTACCTCTTCACATGCATTTTCATGATGCATCAAAAGCGCATGGTGATTACAATATGGCATCCATTTTAAATGATACACTGGTCAGCAGGCATCCGATTCAGGCAGTTACCTTTGTTGACAACCATGACACCCAGCCCGGACAGGCACTGCAGTCATGGGTGGAGGACTGGTTTAAGCCCCATGCCTATGCGATTACTCTTCTCAGAAGGGATGGATATCCGTGTGTGTTTTATGGGGATTACTATGGCATTCCTCATGATAATATTGCACCAAAGAAGGCGATGCTTAACAAGATGATGAAGATAAGAAAGCGCTTTGCATATGGTGAGGAGCACGATTATTTTGATGATTATAATGTAGTGGGCTGGACACGGGAAGGAGATGCGGAGCATAAGAATTCCGGAATTGCAGTTGTAATGTCGGACAGCACCGGAGGAAGCAAGCGGATGTATATTGGAAAGCAGTTTGCAGGGCAGTTTTTCAAGGATGCGCTGGGCAATGCAAAGTATAACATTAAGATTGATGAGGATGGCTGTGGTGATTTTTATGTGAACCGCGAAACAGTATCAATCTGGATTAATGAGAGCGTAAAATTATGAGTGTTTATAGGGAAAGAAAGCTGGTCTGGTGTACAGACTGGCTTTTTTTATAAAAAGGCAGATTCATATTTTTTCTTGCATAAAATGGCTATCTATATTATAATAAAAACACTTTAATACAGTAAAATTTTACAGTAGTAATGTGTGGCAGAATATAGTAATGGAGAGTAGAGTATATGGGAAAAAGTGTAAGAACAACGGCAGTGAGCGAATTATTTGAGGCAATTCTTACGTTGCAAAGCGAAGAAGAGTGCTTCGATTTTTTTGAGGATGTCTGTACAGTCAATGAGCTGTTATCATTAGCACAGAGATTTGAGGTTGCAAAGATGTTAAAGGAAGGACATACCTATATGGAAGTGGCAGAGCAGACAGGGGCGTCTACGGCCACCATTTCCAGGGTAAACCGGTCACTGAATTATGGCAAGGATGGCTATGAAATGGTGTTTGCCAGAATGAAAGAGAACAGGGAGAACAAATAGCAGTTTCCGTTAAAGCTGCTTGTTCTCTTTTTCGTTTTTCTCACGTTGTTTTTCTGCTTTCTCCTTTTGTTTTGCCCGTTCCTTGGCTTCTTTCAGCTCTGCCTTGGAGACAGGCTCCTCATGCAGGGAATCAATAAGCTTTTCCACCAGCTGTTTTTTGGCATAAATATCATAACTTAGCATGGTAATCATCGCATATGTTTTAAGGTATTCATCTGATGATTCAAATTGTGTATCTGCAATCTGGTATACTTCTTGAATACTTTCTCTTACCTTGATGCCATATTGTTGCTCTAAAGCAAACAAATCGCTGTAAATGTCTGCCATAGTGGTTCCACTGCTCTTTTGGAAATAGGAATCCGTCATTGGCTGTAACAGATTCTGAATATCGTTGATAGATAAAAAATTCTTTAGATAGTAGATATATATCAGCAGGATAATATGGTCCTTTGAATATTTCTTTTTGTCGGAAGGAGGCAGCAGGGCATTTTTGGAATAGTTATTAATCATGGTCTTTGTAAGAATCTTGTCCTCTTCATGACGTTTGTTGCCTTGGAGCTGCTTGTCCATAAAAGTTGTAATCTGGTCCATATATAATTCAATGGACGGGATATCCTCCGGATAGATGTAATCTAATTTAATCCATTCTTCAATTTTTGATTTAATTTCGTGAAATGTTTTTTTACTCATAGTATCCCCTTATGGTTTGAAATTCTGTTTAGTTAGAAGCTTGTATCAATATTTGACACATTTTGTCGTACATATATTACAGTATATAGTTTTTGATACTATATTGCAAGAGGCAAATTCAAATTTTCTATGGATGAAGCTGTCCCATAATTTCCTTTGCAGTATCCGCTTTGTTCATGGTGTAAATATGAATTCCGTCCACATTGTTGTCAATTAAATCCGTTATCTGCTTTGCGGCATATTCAATTCCAGCTTTGCGTAAATCTGCCGGAGTATCTGCATATTTTGCCACAAGGCTGCTCAGTTCTCCTGGAACGGAGGTTCCGGATAAGGTGACACTGGTGCCAAGTTGCTTTGCGGAGGTGATGGGCATTATTCCAGCAGAAATTGGGACATGGATTCCTTTTTTCTCAGCCAGATTCCGAAATTCATAAAATTTATGATTATCAAAAAACATCTGAGTAATCAGAAAATCTACTCCGGAATCCACTTTTTGTTTCAGGTAGTAAAGGTCGGATTCTCTGGATTCTGATTCCGGATGAATTTCCGGGTAACAGGCAGCAGCGATACAGCTGTCAGATTCCCGGTGAATGATACGGATGATATCTTCAGCATGTAAAAATCTGCGGTTTGCATAAGCGGCATCACTCATATCCTTTGGACGGTCACCCCGGAGTGCTAATATATTGGAAACGCCTTTTTTCTTTAGGTCCTTTATAAAGTCTTTCAAAAATGCTTCATCCATTGCCACTGCTGTCAGATGTGCAATGGGCTCGATGTCACAGCTGTTTTTTATGTAGGAAGCGATAGCGGCGGTTTTTTTGGAATTGCTGCCACCGGCACCGTAGGTGACGCTGATAAAATCAGGATTCAGTGTTTTCAGTAGATTCAGCGTATTGTAGATATCATTAAATTCATCTTCTTTTTTGGGAGGAAATACCTCAAATGAAAAAATAGTTCTGCCCTTCTTATAAATATCCTTAATCATGATAGAATCCTTTCTGTCAATCTATAGTGTGTCTGGATTTGCAGGATTATTGTACCATATTTGGAAGCTTCTAACAAGGAAGGTCTCTGCTCTTGGATGGAAAAAGAATTGCAGAGGATTTTAGAATCATGTATAATGAATATTTAGTTGCCAAGCATATGAGAAAAAGGTTCAGTGAACCTTTTTTGAGTTTAGAAAGATAAAGAGGTACAGGTTATGAACGGGTTAAATGATATGCAGTCTGCTGCAGTACAGTGTACAGAAGGACCTTTATTGCTGCTTGCAGGAGCGGGTTCCGGCAAAACCAGGGTGTTAACGCACAGGGTTGCCTATTTAATTGAAGAAAAGGGTGTGGCACCATATAATATTCTGGCGATTACTTTTACGAATAAGGCAGCGGGGGAAATGAGGGAGCGTGTAGACCGGATTGTATCTTTTGGTGCAGAGAGTGTCTGGGTATCTACCTTTCATTCGCTGTGTGTACGCATTTTAAGAAGATATATTGATAATCTGGATTATCAGACGAATTTTACTATATATGACAGCGATGACCAGAAAGCAGTGGTAAAGGAATGCCTGAAAAAGTTGAATATGGACCCGAAGCAGTATCCGGAGCGCGGGATTATGGCAGAGATATCACGGGCAAAGGAGCGTTTTATTTCTCCTGCGGAATTTGACAGGGAGGCAAGTGGCAATTACCGCAAAATGCAGGTAGCCAGAGTGTATAATGAATATCAGGCAAAGCTTAAACAGAGTAATGCATTGGATTTTGATGATTTGTTATATAAGACAGTGGAATTATTTCAGTTTCATCCGGAAATTCTCAATAATTATCAGGACCGATTTCGGTATATTATGGTGGATGAGTATCAGGACACGAACCATATTCAGTTCCTGTTGATAAAGCAGCTGGCAGCCAAATACCGAAATCTGTGTGTGGTAGGTGATGATGACCAGTCCATTTATAAGTTCCGTGGGGCAAATATTTATAATATCCTGAATTTTGAAGAGGAATATCCGGAGGCAAGGGTGATTAAGCTGGAGCAGAATTATCGCTCTACGAAGAATATATTGAAGGCAGCTAATGGCGTTATTTCCCATAATGAGGGACGTAAGGAAAAGGCTTTATGGACGGAACTGCCGGAGGGGGATAAGGTAACATTTTCTCTTTTTGACACAGAGTATCAGGAAGCAGAGTCCGTGGTGCAAGAGATTGCAAGAATGCATAAAAATCAGGGAAAAACATATAATTATTTTGCAATCCTTTACCGGACAAATGCCCAGTCGCGTGTTTTCGAGGAAAAGCTTTTGATGCGGAACATTCCATATAAGATAATCGGGGGACAGAATTTTTATGGACGCCGGGAGGTAAAGGACTTAATCTGCTATCTGAAGGCGGTGGATAATGGCCGGGATGATATGGCAATCCGGCGGATTATCAATGTTCCGAAGAGGGGGATTGGTGCAACGAGTCTTAACAAAATACAGTTGTATGCGGATACTTATGAGATGGGACTTTTAGATGCCATGTTTGAAGCATCGAATGTGCCAGGATTAAACCGGGCGGCAGCTAAGGTAGAAGGCTTTACAAATCTTATTCTGGATTTCAGGGATTTGCTGAAAACGGGAATGAGTTTAAGTGAGCTGTACGATGTTATTTTGGAGCATACCGGGTATCGGGATGAGCTGGTGGCAGAGCATACGGAAGAATCAGAAGCCAGACTTGAAAATCTGGAAGAGCTTAAGAATAAAATTGTCCAGTATGAACAGGAGGCAGAGCATCCCAGTCTTTCAGAGCTGCTGGAGGAAATTGCACTGGTGGCAGATGTTGACAGTTTGGAGGAATCAGAGGACAAGGTACTGTTAATGACTTTACATAGCGCAAAAGGGCTGGAATTTCCGTGCGTATTTCTGGGAGGTATGGAAGACCGGTTGTTTCCAAGTGGAATGGCATTAAATTCCGATGACCCGGATGCGGTGGAAGAGGAGAGAAGGCTTTGCTATGTAGGGATTACCCGGGCAAAGGAAAAGCTTTATTTAAGCGCGGTGAAACAACGAATGATGCATGGCACTACAAATTTTAATCCTATATCCCGTTTTGTGAAGGAAATACCAGAAGATGTGATAAATAAAAATGGGGAAGGTGCTTTTGCCATGCGCAGGCAGACAGAATCCCTTCAGCAGGCAACGAGGGATTTAGCTGGCCGTGGAGCCAGTGTAAGCAGTAAACCTTACTCTTATCAGAAAAATACTGCAGCGGGAACCCCGGCGTTTGGAAAGGAGTTCCGGGTGGAACGGATAGAAATAGACTATGCTGTAGGTGATACAGTGGAGCATGTCAAGTTTGGTATAGGAGTAGTAACTGCATTGGTATCCGGAGGAAAGGATTATGAGGTGACTGTTGATTTTGAAAAGGCTGGAGTGAAACGGATGTTTGCCTCTTTTGCAAAATTAAGGAAGGTTAACTAAAGAAATTTTGTTTTACATATAGTAAAGATAAAAGTTTTGTGATATACTATGAACACTTAATAAGTGTGTAGCACAATTTGGTGCAGGGATATGTCTTGAGAGGCAGGCAGGTAGTATGGGCTGGGTTTTCGTGACATATTAATACACTGTATGTATATGGAAAGGAAGGTATTACAATGAAAAATTTAGATGATTTAATTAATGCAGCTAAGATTCAAGAGTTAATCAAGCGTGAAGATCCACAGGAGAAAGCTACAAGAAGAATTCTCTGGGTATTTGCAGTTATCGGAGTAATTACAGCTGTTGCTGGTATTGCTTATGCGGTTTATCGTTATTTTACACCAGATTATCTGGACGATTTTGACGATGACTTTGATGATGATTTTGATGATGATTTTTTTGATGATGAGGAAGAAGTTAAGCCGGCATCTAAAGCAACAGAGGCATAATTTAGTGTAGGAATTTCAACAAATATGAAAAGGAAAGGAACTGTTGCGTTTGCAAGAGTTCCTTTATCTTGTTAATGATAAAGGAATAGACATATGTTATCAATTATATTACCTGTTTATAATGAGGAAAATAATATTAAAAGAGCGTATCAGGCGATTAAAGATGTACTGTTACCAAAAGCAATTGATTTTGAGTTAGTTTTTGTAAATGATGGTTCCCGGGACGGAAGCTTTGAAGTAATCCGTGAATTAGCTGAGAAGGTCAGTGATGCAAAGATTATCGGATTGTCCTTTTCAAGGAACTTTGGAAAGGAGGCTGCTATATTTGCCGGATTGTCCCATGCCACCGGGGATGTCTGTGCAGTGATGGATTGTGATTTACAGCATCCGCCAGAGACCCTGCTTGAAATGTATGCATTATGGGAGCAGGGCTTTGAAATTATTGAAGGGGTGAAACGTTCCAGAGGAAAAGAGAATCCTGTATACAAGGCATTTGCAAAATTATTTTACAAGCTGATTAGTCATTCCACCGGAATCGAGATGTATCGCTCTTCTGATTTTAAAATGTTAGACCGCAAAGTGGTGGATGAGTATGTGAAACTGACGGAGCGCAATATCTTTTTCCGTGCATTATCCTCCTGGCTGGGATATAAGAGTGCAGTGGTGGAATTTGACGTGAAAGAACGAGTATCCGGCACTACAAAATGGTCTATTAAATCACTGGTTAGATATGCTGTTGGAAGTATTACTTCTTTTACTACAGCACCAATGCAGCTGATAACATTTTCCGGTATTGTATTTTTTATATTTGCATTAATTCTTGGAATCCAGTCAATTGTGAAATGGGCTATGGGACATGCGCTGGAGGGCTTTACCACTGTTATTCTGTTATTACTGCTGACAGGAAGTCTGATTATGATTAGCCTTGGGATTATTGGCTATTATCTGGCAAGAATATATGAGGAGATTAAGGGAAGACCAAGATGTATTGTAGAAGAAATAGTGAAATCATCTGGGGAAAAAGAATAAAAAAGAAAAAAAGGGTTTACAAACAGAGATTTATTTGTTATCATAACTCTCGTGTTGTTTGAGGACATTCAAGCAAGTCAGTATAATTTCAAAAAAGTTGAAAATAATGGTTGACAAGTCAAAGGCATTTTGTTATAGTAGTTGTTGCGTCAGCGATGACACCGTAGAGACGGGGTGTGGCTCAGCTTGGCTAGAGCGCTTGATTTGGGATCAAGAGGTCGCAGGTTCGAATCCTGTCACCCCGACTTTCAACACTAATGTGCGGGTGTAGTTCAATGGTAGAACACTAGCCTTCCAAGCTAGATACGTGGGTTCGATTCCCATCACCCGCTCTATTTTTTTGTCTAAGTGAATTATTTCAGGGTGATGTGAATCGAACCCTTACTGAATCTTTGCTTTGATTGCTTCATTATATTTGCAGGTCGGGTAAATAAGTGTTATAACAGAAGTGCCAGATATATAAGGGGCAGAAAAGGTGAGTTTATGAAATTAAAGAAAGCAGCGATATGGGGGATTGCAGTGGTTTTGCTTGCAGGAGGTATTGCCGCAGGGGCTGTGGTATTGAATGGCAGACCGGAAACTAAAGATAATCTTATTAATATGGCTAAGATCATAAAACCACGGGGAGATAAAACACATGTAATTGTGAAGGTCTCACAGAATATCGGTACAGAAGATTATACAGAACCTTATGAAGATGATAAGGATTATTCAAATGATACTGTATCAATTGCCTGCTGGGGCGACAGCATGATGGAAGGCTTTGGCTCAGATGATGCTTATATACTTACTAAAGCAGGAAGAGTTGATATAAGTTATTACACTGCACCATATACTTTAGGAAAGCTTACAGGTCTTAATACATTTAATTTTGGTGTATCAGGGGAGACATCAGCGGAGATAGCGAGAAGAGCTGGTGGCCTTAAGATGCATACTGACCGTAATCTTAATCTTAACAAGAATACATATGAAGATGTATGCCTTATGGATGATAAGGGGAATCCTGTTTATATGTATGATTTCAGCGGATATGGTATTGAATATAATGATTATCCTGATACTGTATATATAGATGGCGTATTATGTCAGATTGATAAGAAACGAGATATTGAAGATTACTGGGAAGATATGGAGGATGATGACTATAATATAGAGGATTATATGGTCAGCATCAGAATATGTGATGATACAGGTCTTGAACAGCCTGATTATATGTTTATTCCACAAGGTACTGCTGTTATAACTAAAGCAGCATATGATCATAAGGATGATATTCTTGTGCTTGAGATGGGAAGTAACGGTGGATGGGATGACTATGATGAGCTTATTTCCCAGTATCAGGCAGTGATTGATTATACAGGCTGTGAGAATTATATCATAGTTGGGGACACGGATGATCCGGGAACATCTCTTGCAGACAACAGCCAGTCATATCTGGAGGATGGAGATGACTATGTAGGAGCTGATGACACTGCATGGGAAGCAGCGCTAAGAGAAGCATTTGGAGAACATTTCTTTAATACAAGAGTCTATATGATTCAGAACGGGCTGGATGATTGTGGTTTGAAAAAGGAAAAGATAGATGAGTTATATGGAGCGTTTGGATATATATCTGTGAAACTCCGTTCAGACTGGACACATTTTAATGCGTATGGATATTATTCTAAGGGCGTAGGAATCTATAAAAAAGGTGTTGAACTTGGATATTGGGAATAGTCTGTCCAATTCTTTATAAAGGAAATTTACAATGAGTAAGAATAAATACGAAATAGATATGTGCAATGGCACAATAATGGATAAGTTAATATCGTTCTCAGTGCCATTGATGCTTTCAGGAATATTACAGCTAATGTTTAATGCTGTAGATATAATTGTTGTTGGAAGATTTGCAGGAAGCCAGTCGTTAGCAGCAGTAGGTTCAACGACAGCGCTTATTAATATGTTTGTTAATCTTTTCATAGGAGTTTCTTTGGGAGCAAATGTACTGGCTGCCAGATTCTATGCGTCAGGCAAACATAAAGAGATGTCAGAGACAGTGCATACTGCGATAACATTTGCAGCAATAAGCGGAGTTGTGATGGCGCTGATAGGCGTGCTGATGGCTAAGCCGGCACTTGAGCTTATGGGAACACCGGATGATGTAATTAACCTCTCAACACTGTATATGAGAATATATTTTCTTGGTATGCCATTCTTTATGCTTTATAACTATGGTGCGGCTGTTCTTAGAGCAGTTGGTGATACCAAGAGACCGCTGATGTTTCTTATAGCAGCGGGAATTATAAATGCATGCCTTAATATGGTACTTGTTATTGTGTTTAACTTAGGGGTTGCAGGAGTGGCAATCGCAACAATATTTTCACAGTTTATATCGTGTGTGCTTGTATTAAGATGTCTGAATAAGACAGATGCAAGTTACCAGTTGAGATTCTCAAAGCTAAAGATAAAGGGATACTATCTTAAACAGATATTTCAGGTTGGAATTCCGGCAGGGATACAGAGTACAGTTATTAATTTCTCAAATGCTTTGTTGCAGTCGTCGGTTAATTCATTCGGTTCAACAGCAATGGCAGGATATACAGCAGCCAACAATATTCTTGGCTTTCTATATGCATCAATTAATTCAGTAACACAGGCCTGCATGAGTTTTACAAGTCAGAATTATGGTGTAAGAAAGTTCAAGAGAATGGACAAGGTGCTTATAGATTGTGTAATACTTTCGGTAGGAGCATCACTTGTATTTGGTTGCGGTGCATATATATTTGGTGATAAAGTGCTTATGATATACACTAACAGTGAAGATGTTATCAAATGTGGTGTTGAGATATTATCAATTACTACAGTACCATATTTCTTATGTGGAATAATGGATCTGTTTCCGGGAGCGCTTCGTGGAATGGGGTATTCGCTAGTACCTATGATATTATCGGTTATTGGTACTGTAGGAATGAGAATATTCTGGATATTCGTCATATTCCCAAGTCACAGAACTCTTTATGACTTGTTCATATCATATCCGGCATCATGGACGGCAACGATAATTATGCAGGTTATATGTTTCCTAGTAGTACGTCGAAAAGTGCATTCACAGATTAATAAATGATTATAAAATATTTAAGCCATTCCGGAAGGAGTGGCTTATTAACTATAAAGTTCTTCAAGAGTCCTGGCTATCTCGCCAGCATCACAGTCACATCCGTTTTCTTCCCATTTTAAAAATGTATTAAGCAATCCGCCAGAGTAACAGTATAGTCTGTACTCAGAGTAATTCTTAGGATTTGTAAAATGTTCAGACATAAAATTATTAATACTGTTAATAAGAATAGAATGAAGTCCACATCTTGAAAGAGTAAGAAAATAATCCTTATACCGGTTAAAGAATTCAAGTGCAAAAAGAATGTGGGAATAATCAAGAAAGCTCCCGTTTTCAGGGTTGTTGGCACATTCTTCCAGATATTCAATTATAATAATATTAAGATAGTCGCATAGTGCATCATGGATTGATTCATAATATTTATAAAAAGTTATGCGTGATACACCGGCACATTTCGCCACACTCGTAATTCGAATCTTATCAAAATCAGTGTCTTTAAGAAGCTTGATTATTGCTTCACCTATGCACATTCGTGTAAATGTATTTTTAGAATCTTTGTTAACTATATTCATAATGTACTCCTGAAATATACAAAAACGCTATTTTTGTATATTGTAACACTATAAGTTATAAAATACAATATGACATAGTATTTAAAACTACATCAAAACGGAGTATATCCGGCAAACAGGAGGATTAATAATGAGATTAGTAGCAGATTCAGCATGCGATATAAAAGAACTTAGGGGAATGGTTTTTAAGGCAGTTCCGCTTACAATATCTACAGATAACGAGGAGTTTTGTGATGATGGGCAGCTTGATATTCACAGAATGCTTGATATTCTTGAAAAACATAAGGGACGTTCATATACTGCGTGCCCTGGAATAGATGCATGGCTTGAAGCTTTTGGTGATGATGATGAGATATTTGTTGTAACAATAACTGCAGGAATGTCAGGAACATATAATTCTGCAATGGCAGCGAGGGCAGTATATCTGGAGGAACATCCACAGGCTAAAGTCAGGGTAATAGATTCTAAAAGCACTGGTCCACAGATGCGTATTATACTGGAACAATTGCAACAAATGATTGAAGAAGGAAAGAAATTTGAAGAGATAGATGGAGCGATAGATGCATATATGCAGAAAACAAGACTGTTCTGTTCATTAAAATCATTGCATAATCTTGCACAGAATGGTCGTGTAAGCAAGGTTGTAGCATCGGCTGCGGAGGTTCTTGGCATAAGTGTAATAGGAACAGCAAGCAGTCATGGAACATTGGAAGCAATCGGTAAATGCAGAGGTGATAAAAAGCTTCTTGTAAAACTGCAGGCATTACTTGACGATGCAGGATATGAAGGCGGAAAGCTGAGAATATGTCATGTTGAGAATGAAGCTCTTGCAGATAAGATAGCTGATATGATAAAGCAGGCATATGGTACTACGGATGTGTGCGTATATAAAGCAGGAGGATTATGCAGTTATTATGCTGAGCGAGGCGGAATAATACTCAGCTGTGAAACAAAATAAATACTTTGAATATCAAAATAGTATTGACAAACCTGATTTGTGCTCTTATAATTAGCTCAAATATATTAGTTAAATATATTTAGATAAAATTATTTAAGGAGAACAAAACAATGACATTTGAAAAGGTAAAAGAAATTATTATGGATACTATTAACTGCTCAGAGGATAAGATTACATTAGAAGCGAATTTAAAGGATGATCTTGGAATTGATTCACTTGATTCTATGGAACTTATGATGGCAGTTGAAGATGCTTATGGAATTACTGTTCCAGAAGAAGAACTTCCTAATCTTACATCAGTTAAAGCAATTGTTGAGTATGTTGACAAGAATGCAGCTTAATATAAAGATTTTAAGGAAGACAGTTTGTTATGGATATTAATGATATTTATGGGATTATAGATAAGTTTGATGCAAGTGGATGCAGCGAACTGAATCTGGAGATGAATGGCGTATGCCTTGGACTGAAGAAAACAATGCACGAAGCCATATGTGATGTGCCTGTAAAGAAAGATATTGTTCGCATTAATACAGAACAGGAACAGACCGTTACAACTATTCAGGACGTACAGCCACAGTCAGATGAGCATATTAAAGAAATTAAAGCACCATTGGTTGGAACTTTCTATACAGCAGCAGGTCCTGATGAGGAACCTTTTGTAAAACCAGGGCAGAGCGTTCATGCCGGTGATGTTATTGGAATAATTGAAGCAATGAAGCTGATGAACGAAGTTACAGCAGATTGTGACGGTACGGTTAAGGAAGTGGCAGCAGAGAATGGCACTATGGTTGAGTATGGACAGCCGCTTGTAATCCTTAATTAACGGAGGTAGCAGAAGTGTTTAAGAGAATACTGATAGCAAACCGTGGTGAAATAGCGTTAAGGATAATCAGATGCTGCCGTGAGATGGATGTAGAAACCGTAATTGTATATTCAACAGCCGATAAGGATTCACTTGCTGTTATGGCAGCAGACAAGGCAGTTTGCATTGGACCGGCAAAGGCGGCTGAAAGTTATCTTAATCAGGATGCGATAATAGAAACAGCAATATTGACAGGGTGTGAGGCAGTCCACCCTGGTTATGGTTTTCTGTCTGAGAATGCTGCATTTGCAAGAAAATGTGAGGAGAACAATCTTATATTTATAGGACCATCAGCAGACATAATAAGCAGCATGGGAGATAAACAGTCGGCAAGGCAGCTTATGATTGAATGCGGGGTTCCGGTTGTACCAGGCTCTGATGGTCTGGTTGTAACAGCAGAGGAAGCAGCACACATTGCAGAAAGAATTGGTTATCCGGTACTTATTAAAGCGTCAGCTGGAGGCGGTGGAAAAGGAATGCGCAAGGCATTCAGCAGAGAAGATATAGAAAATGCATTTGAAACCGCTAAGAGTGAAGCTAAAGCTGCATTTGGCAACGATGATATGTACATAGAGAAGCTGATAATCAATCCACGGCATATTGAGATACAGATTCTTGCAGATAAATATGGCAATACAATATATCTTGGAGAACGTGACTGTTCAATCCAGCGTAATAATCAGAAACTTTTAGAGGAAGCTCCGAGTGCAAGATTATGTAAAGATAAGCGGGCAGTCATGGGAGAGACTGCAGTAAGGGCTGCCAGAGCAGCAGGATATTATAGTGCAGGAACTGTTGAATTCGTTGTGAATGAACAGGGTGACTACTATTTTATAGAGATGAATACGAGAATACAGGTTGAACATCCGGTAACTGAGCAGGTTACAGGAATTGACCTTATAAGAGAACAGATAAGAATAGCTGCCGGAATGAAGCTTAATATCACTCAGGAAGATACATGCGTCAATGGGCATGCAATTGAGTGCAGAATAAATGCGGCTACACCGGGAGTTATTAAATTCTTACATTTTCCAGATGGTTATGGAGTAAGAGTTGAGAGCCATCTTTTTGAAGGTTATGAAGTGAGTCCGTTTTATGATTCAATGATTGCCAAGATTATAGTGACTGGAAGCAGCAGACTTGAGGCGGTAAGACGATTAAGAAGAGCTCTTGAGGAACTGATAATTGAAGGAGTTAAGACTAACAGAGAGTTCATGCATCTTCTTACATATCATAAGGATTTTATAAGAGGAAATTACAATACAGGTTTCTGGGAGAAGAATCATACCGAAATTGAAAAGTGGCTTAAGGAAGGAATTACAGTTAAATGAATATCAATGACATTTTCTTAAAGCGTAAGAAAAGGTGGGGTACTATCAACAGATTAAGGGATAGTGAGGAACAGGCAGACGGAAGCCTTACACCATCAAGAAGAATTGCACTTATAAGTGATGACAAAAGTTTCAGGGAATTGTATGCACAGGTTAAGACAGGCAATCCAAACAGCTTTCCGGGATATGAGAAAAAGGTTGAAGCAAACAGATTAAAGACAGGCCAGCAGGATGCAGTAGTTACTGGAACATGCCGAATTGGCGGAGTCAAAACAGCTGTTGCAGTTATGGATAAAAGATTTCTTATGGGAAGCATGGGAATTGCGGTAGGTGAAAAGATTACAAGACTCACAGAATATGCAATGAAAAGAAAACTGCCACTTATAATATTCGCTGCAAGCGGTGGAGCGAGAATGCAGGAAGGCCTTTTCTCGCTTATGCAGATGGCAAAGACAACAGCGGCAATTGAAAAGTTCAAGGATGCTGGTGGATTATTTATATCATATCTCACTAATCCTACAACAGGTGGTGTGAGCGCAAGCTTTGCAAGTCTTGGTGACATTATAATTGCTGAACCAGGAGCACTTATATGCTTTGCCGGGCCAAGAGTTATTGAACAGACTATCGGACAGAAGCTGCCGGAGGGCTTTCAGCACTCAGAGTTTCTGTTAGAACATGGCATGATAGATATGATAGTTGACAGAAAAGATATGAAGCAGACTTTATCAAAGATATTGAAAATGCATGTGAATACCGGAGGAGAAGCATGAGCAGTGAAAATGTTTTAACACCATATGAGAAAGTCCTTGCAGCCAGAAAAAGTGACCGTCCGGATATTATGAAATACATAGAAGTGCTTTTCGATGATTTTATAGAAATGCATGGTGACAGATACTATAAAGATGATAAAAGCCTCGTTGCAGGAATTGCTTCATTTAATGGAAAAACGGTAACTGTTATTGGAAACCGTAAAGGAAAGAATATAGAAGAGAATATAAGATATAACTTCGGAATGGCGTCACCTGAAGGGTATAGAAAAGCAGTCCGTGTTATGAAACAGGCTGAAAAATTCAGGAGACCTGTCATAACATTTGTTGACACGCCAGGTGCATATCCAGGCATGGAAGCAGAAAGCAACGGACAGAGTAATGCGATTGCGGGAAGTATAGCAGCAATGCTTAAGCTTACAGTACCTGTTATATCTGTAATCACAGGTGAAGGCGGAAGTGGCGGTGCATTGGCACTGGCAGCAGCGCCAGAGTGTATATGCTTGAAAATGCAGTATATTCGATTCTGTCTCCGGAAGGTTTTGCGTCAATAATATATAAGGATGCTAAGAAGGCACCACAGGCAAGTGAGATTATGAAGCTTACTGCACAGGAACTTTTTACTGCCGGACTCATTGACGGTGTAATTGCAGAAGGAGACAGGTGTTTTTCAGATATAGCAAGAATGTTAGAAAAAGAGCTCGGAATTCTTGGCAGGATGAAATCAAAAGAGCTTGTTAATTCAAGATATGACAAATTCAGGAATATAGACAGGGGAGAGATAAAGTGAAAGGCATTCAGATAGTGTCCACAGGGAAAGCACTCCCAGCAGAGATAATTACGAATGATGACTTAAGCCGGATTGTTGATACAAATGATGAATGGATAACAACAAGAACAGGTATTAAGAAAAGATACAGATGTACACAGGAAAATACTACATCACTTGCAGTCAGAGCAGCATATGAAGCGGTAGAAGCATCAGGTGTGGATATTGCAGAAATAGGTGCAGTTATAGTTGCAACTTCAACGGCTGATAATGCATTTCCATCTACTGCAGCAATTGTACAGAAGGAACTCGGATTGGCAGAGAATGTACTTGCATTTGATTTAAGCAGTGCATGTACAGGTTTTCTGCATGCATTAAATGTTGGACAGGCACTGTTTAACAGCACTGATTATAAATACATACTGCTTATAGGCAGTGAACAGATGTCTAAGATATTAGATTATACAGACCGCTCAACATGCGTGCTTTTTGGAGATGGTGCAGGTGCAGTTCTTATAAAAGCGGCTGACAATATGTATAGACAGATTAATTACACAAGAGGCGATACTGATGTACTTGTATGCAGAGGTATAGGTGCACAGGATGCATATGTAAAGATGAATGGAAATGCGGTGTTCCGTTTTGCAGTTGATGTTCTTAAACAGGGAATTGATGAAATATTGAAAAAATCGGACATGACACTTGATGACATAGATTATATTGTGTGCCATCAGGCTAATGAAAGAATTATCAATCATGTAAAGAAAAAATATCCGGGACATGAAGATAAGTTCTATATAAATATAGCGGAATACGGTAATACATCAGCGGCAAGTATCCCAATAGCACTAGATGAGTTAGCACAAAGCGGATGCTTTGACAAAGGCAGAAAGCTGATTCTTGCGGGCTTTGGGGCGGGGCTTAGCTGGAGCAGTGCTTTGATAGAGACATAATAAGGAGCAGCATAATGAGATTAGATAAGATGTTAGGAATAAAATATCCGTTTATACAGGGCGGAATGGCTAATATTGCAACAGGAGAATTTGCAGCTGCAGTTAGTAATGCAGGCGGACTGGGGCTTATTGGAGCTGGTGGAATGAACACGGATATGCTTCGTGAAAACATAAGAAAATGCAGAACACTTACGGATAAACCATTTGGTGTGAATCTTATGCTTATGAATCCGGAAGCTGATGCAATGGCAGAACTGCTTGTGGAAGAAAATGTAAAGATTGTAACAACAGGAGCAGGAAGTCCGGCTAAATATATGGAAAAATGGAAATCTAACGGAATGATGATAATACCAGTTGTTTCGAGTGCAGCGCTTGCAATAAGAATGGAGCGTTTCGGAGCTGATGCAGTAGTTGCAGAGGGAACAGAAAGTGGTGGTCATGTCGGCGAGATGACAACTATGACACTTGTCCCAAAGGTGGTTGACAGTGTGAATATTCCGGTTATTGCGGCCGGAGGAATTGCAGATGGCAGACAGCTTGCAGCAGCATTTGCACTTGGTGCTGCAGGTGTACAGATGGGAACTTGTCTTCTGGCAAGTACAGAGTGTCCTATACATGATAATTATAAGCAGGCAATACTTAAAGCAAAGGATAATGACACGATAGTTACAGGAAGAATTGCTGGTACTCCTGTGCGTGTTCTTAAAAATGAGATGTCACGCGAGTATGTAAAGCAGGAGAAGGCAGGTGCTGATAAGCTGGAACTTGAGAAATATACATTAGGTTCTCTTCGTAAGGCAGTGTTTGACGGTGACACAATGAATGGCTCACTGATGGCAGGTCAGGTTGCAGGCCAGATTGATAAGATACAGCCAATTGAGAAAATATTTGAACAAATATATGAAGAATATGAGGCTGTGCGAAAGGAATTGTATGCAGATTAAGGACAAAGTGCTTGATGTTCCGGTAATTCAGGGCGGTATGGGTGTCGGAGTTTCTCTTTCATCCCTTGCAGGTGCAGTCGCAGCAAATGGGGCATGTGGAGTTATCAGTTCTGTTAATGCAGGTTATGATGAACAGGATTTTAAGAGCAGCCCCTTTAAGGCGAATCTAAGGGCACTTGATTACCATATTAAGAGAGCTAAGCAGATTGCAGCAGAAAGTACAAAGAAGGGACTTGTAGCTGTAAATATTATGACTGCAGTTTCTCATTATGAGGAAAGCTGTAAGACCGCAGTTTCAGCAGGAGCAGATATTATTATCTCAGGTGCAGGACTTCCGCTTAATCTGCCACAGTTTACTAAGGGAACAGATACACTGGCAGCACCCATTGTTTCAAGTGGCAGGGCTGCCAGGATAATTATGAAAACTTATAAGAAGCATTATGATGTGTATCCGGATATGTTCATTATTGAAGGAAGCATGGCAGGAGGACATTTAGGCTTTGGTGCAGATGACATTACACAGGGAAAAACACAGACTAACGATGAAATATTGTCAGATGTACTTGCTGTAATAGAAGAGTACGGTGCGGATATCCCGGTTTTTGTCGCTGGAGGTGTGTTTGATGGCAAAGATATGGCACATTATGTAAATAAAGGTGCTGCAGGTGTACAGATTGCGACAAGATTCATTGCTACCAATGAATGTGATGCTTCAGATACATTTAAACAGGCTGTTGTTAATGCAAAGAGAGAAGACATCCGTATTATTAAAAGTCCTGTTGGAATGCCGGCACGTGCAATTAACAGCCCACTGCTTGAAAGGCTTGATGCAGGAGAAACCTTCACGGCAAGAAAATGTAATGGTTGTCTTACAGCATGTAAGAAGGATGACAGTATACCATATTGCATAAGCAGGGCACTTATAGCAGCAGTTAAGGGTGACTGGGATAATGGACTGTTTTTTGCAGGAAGTAATGCAGACAGAGTTGACCGGATAATGAGCGTACAGGAACTTATTAATGAGATTATGACAGATTATAGATTGAATAAATCGGACATATAAGCTTTGGTTGAGCAAATCTGACATTGATTTGGAAAGGATAGGGAATGACTGAGAGAAGAAAATCACTTATTACAGGTGCAAGCAGGGGAATAGGAAGGGCTATATGCGTTAAGCTTGCAAGTGAAGGAACAGATATTGTATTCAGTTACCGTTCAGGTGATGAGGCTGCCAGTGAAACAGTTAATTTATGCAGAGAGTATGGAATTGAAATCCATGCAATTAAGGCAGATGTGAGTAATTCAGAGGAATGTGAGCGTTTAATTAGGGAAGCTGTGGATTTACTTGGCGGAAGAATTGATATTCTTGTCAATAATGCAGGAATTACTAAGGACAATCTTATTGGACGTATGAAGGATGAGGATTTCGATGCAGTTATAGATGTGAATCTAAAGGGTACATTTTACATGATGCGTGGAGTTTCAAGGCTTATGTTAAGACAGAGAGCAGGAAGAATTATTAATATGAGTTCTGTAGTTGGTGTTATGGGCAATGCAGGGCAGGTTAATTATTCTGCAAGTAAAGCAGGTGTTATTGGTATGACGAAGTCGCTTGCAAGAGAGCTTGCGTCAAGACATATAACTGTAAATGCGGTTGCACCGGGAATGATTGAAACTGATATGACCGGAGCAATGTCAGATGCTGTTAAAGAAAAAGTGGTGGAGAATATACCTTTTAAAGAGATGGGAAAGCCGGAAGATATTGCAGAAACAGTAGCATTTCTTGCGGGTGACGGAGCACGATACATAACCGGACAGGTACTTTGTGTAGACGGAGGAATGGCAATATGAGAAGAGTTGTAATAACAGGTATGGGAGCAGTTACTCCTGTCGGAAACAATGTTAATGATATGTGGGAAGCTGTAAAGGCTGGTAAATGTGGTATTGGTAAGATAACACATTTTAATACAGAAAACAGTGCAGTCAAGCTTGCTGGTGAAGTAAAAGGCTTTGACGCAGAGAGTATTGTTGATAAAGCAGAATTAAGAAAAATGGACGATTTCACGATATATGCACTTGCTGCTGCAGATGAAGCAGTGAAGGATTCAGCTATAGATTTTGACAAAGAAGACACATTAAGATGTGGTGTTATATTATCAAGTGGAATTGGCGGACTTACAACTATACAGAGAGAATGCTTAAGAGGCGAAAGTAAAGGATATGACAGAGTTTCGCCACATTTTGTGCCAATGTCGATAACTAATATGGCGGCAGGACATGTTGCAATCAGATTCGGACTACATGGAATGTGTACATGTGTTGTTACTGCATGTGCCAGTGGAACCAATGCTGTTGGAGATGCATTAAGACAGATCAGGGATGGA
The DNA here is from genome assembly GCA_900548855.1 of uncultured Eubacteriales bacterium. Taxonomy (GTDB): domain Bacteria; phylum Bacillota; class Clostridia; order Lachnospirales; family Lachnospiraceae; genus CAG-590. The sequence goes on along the minus strand of URMF01000010.1, from coordinate 26,807 downwards.
TATCAGGATGTGATTGTGTGCGGAGGTGCAGAAAGCTGTATAACTGATTTTGGAATTGGTGGTTTTACATCAATGCATGCATTAAGCAAAGCAGAAGATGTCAACAGGGCTTCTATTCCGTTTGATAAAGAAAGAAGCGGATTTGTTATGGGAGAAGGAGCAGGTGTGCTTATTCTTGAAGAGTATGAACATGCACTGAAAAGAGGCGCTAAGATATACTGTGAAATTGCAGGATATGGGTGTGATGCAAACCACGTTACAGCCCCTCTCGAAGACGGAAGCATGGCGGCACAGGCAATGACTGAGGCTGTTAAGGATGCAGGAATAAAACCAGAGAATATTGATTATATTAATGCGCATGGGACAAGTACAAAGCTTAATGATAAGGGAGAGACTAATGCGATAAAGATGGCATTTGGAGAACATGCGTACAAGCTTGCGGTAAGCTCAACAAAGTCGATGACAGGACATATGTTAGGTGCAAGTGGTGCTGTTGAGGCAATTATATCGGCACTTGCTGTAAAGAATAATATAATTCCACCAACCATTAATTATCAGGTGCCGGATGATGACTGTGATCTTGATATCGTTCCAAATAAGGCAAGAGAGTCAAGAGTTGATTATGCTATGTCTAATTCACTTGGCTTTGGTGGACATAATGCGTCCATCGTGCTTAGAAAGGTGGTGTAATCATGCAGCTTAATTCAGATGAAATACAGCAGATTCTGCCACACAGATATCCATTTCTATTAGTAGACAGGATAACGGAGTGTGAGCCTGGAAAGAAGGCTTGTGGTATTAAATGCGTATCTGCCAATGAAATGCATTTTGTAGGACATTTTCCACAGAAGAAGGTAATGCCGGGAGTACTTATTATTGAGGCACTGGCGCAGACTGGAGCAGTCGCTTTGTTGTCGGAAGAAAAGAATAAGGGGCATATAGCACTTTTTGCAGGAATTAAAAATGCTAAGTTTAAGGCTCAGGTCACACCTGGGGATGTGCTTTCCTTGTCATGCGAGATTATAGCAAGAAAAGGTCCTGTGGGAGTAGGAAAGGCAGAAGCTTATGTTGACGGAAAACTTGCAGTGTCAGCTGAACTTACATTTGCAATAGAATAGAGCTATTGTTATAATAATAAACAATTAAAAAAGCTTTGGAGGTAAAGTAAGGTGCTGCAGGATTCTTTTAGTAAGGTATATACGAAGTTTAAGATGCATTTTTATCAGAAAATGTTTGAAAAGCTACAGGAGAGGGAGACATCTCTTACAACTGTAGAAACTTTCTGCATGGAGATAATATATGCACTTGATAAACCTACTGTGGCACAGTTTGCTGATATGGCAAATATATCATCTCCTAACGCGGCGTATAAGATTAATAACCTTGTTAAGAAGGGATACTTAAAGAAAGTACAGTCTGAGGAAGACAAGAGAGAGTATCATCTCGAGGTAACACAGAAGTATATAGATTATTATAATATCAGCAATACATATCTTAAGACTGTAATGGGCAGGATTGAGGACAGATTTTCTAAAGAAGAGTTAGAGACAATGGAACGTATGCTTAATGTAATAAGTGCAGAGCTTATGCCAGAGATAAAGTATTAGATTTTTACTTGACTTTGCTATTAACATGTTATATATTTCAGAAGATGAAATATATAACATGTTTTTTGCGTGTATGAAAAGGAGGATAAGAGAGCTATGGATTTAGCACTTATTACCGCGAAGCAGGTATTTGAGTTATTCATACTTATACTGTGTGGAGTTGTTATAGGAAAGATTAAGATGGTTAACGAAGAAGGAAAGGGGATGCTTTCTAACCTTCTTATATATTTTGTTGTTCCATTTATGATTATTAATTCTTACATGTCAGGATACAATGCCGAGATTCTTAAGAATATGGGCAGAATGCTTTTTTACAGCATACTTACTATATGCATAGGAATGGCTTTATCGATTGGCATAACATTTTTGATGAAAAAGGAAGTGCGCGGCATTATGAGATTTGCAACTACATTTTCTAATGCGGCTTATATGGGATTTCCACTTATTCAGGCAATGTATGGTTCAGAAGGTGTACTGTATGCGAGCGTATATGTTACTGTATTCAATATTCTTTTATGGACTGTCGGAATTGTGTATGTTTCAGAGAGTATGAGTTTCAAGGAACTTTTAAAGAAGATTGTTACATGCCCACCAATTATATCGGTTGCGGTCGGTCTTGTCATATTCCTTGCAAGAATTCCGGTTGCGGATGTTTTAAAGGATACATTTAATGTTGTAGGAGGCATGAATACCCCGTTGTCTATGATAATAACAGGAATTACTATTTCACAGTTCCCGTTATTGAGTATCTTAAAGGATAAAAGAGTGTATTTTACGGTTATTCTCAGGATGTTTATTATACCGGTAATCTGTACTATGGTTATGTATCTGATACATGCCCGTGGAATGGTTGCTGTTATTACAATTATACTTGAGGCATGCCCATGTGCGGCTATTACAACACTTTTTGCGATTAAGTTCGGTCACGACCAGAAGCTCGCAGTTGGTGCAGTTACTTTGTCTACATTGATTAGTATAATTACGCTTCCTTGTCTTGCATTGCTTGCAGGAGAGATTATAATGTAATAAAAAGCATTATCAGGGGGAATAATGAGCGGAGGCAATACATATAAAAGAAAATCGCATAGAAGAATAGAAGTGATAACATCAGTTGCGGCAGTTGTTGTGCTGTATGTGATACTAGAAAGCTTCGGGGTTACATGCCCTATAAAATACATAACAGGAATATCATGTGCAGGCTGTGGAATGTCAAGGGCATGGATATCTTTACTGCATTTTAATATTCATGATGCGTTCATGTATCATCCACTTTTTTTCCTGCCACCGGTTGTTGTGATAGTTATGCTTCTTAAATCTAAAATAAATATTAAATTTTATAAAATTTTTATGTTTACAATAGCAGGGGCATTTGTTATAGTTTACTTGTATAGAATGTTTATTGGAACCGGAGATATTGTGGTTTTTGAACCTCAGAACAATATCCTATTCCGTATCATTCAGAAACTAAATTTATGAAGGGGAGAGAATTAATATGTTTTGTACAAAATGTGGAAAACAGATTCCGGATTCAACAAAGTTCTGCCCATATTGTGGAGCAAATTGTTCACCAGAGCAGGATATTGCTGGTCAGGCAGGTCAGGTATTCAATAAGGTTGAGAAAGAGTTAGGAAGTGCTTTTGATGAAGTAAAGCAGAGTTTCAATGGGAACAGCAATAACCAGAATTATAATCAGGGTTACAATGCTAATCAGAATTACAGCAATGGTTATAATAATGGCACAATCCCACCATACTCAGGTACAAGATTAAAGGATGACAGAGGTCTTGCTTCATACATAATTCTTTCAATTATCACATGTGGAATATACAGCTATTATTTCATTTACAAGATGGCACATGATGTTAATATTGCATGTGATGGAGATGGAGAGAATACATCAGGGCTTGTTGCATTTATCCTGTTATCATTCATAACATGTGGCATATATGCGTGGTTCTGGTACTATAATCTTGGTAACAGACTTGCAGCTAACGGACCTCGTTATGGACTTTCAATCCAGGAGAATGGTACAACTGTTCTTTTATGGCAGATATTTGGTGCTTTTATCTGTGGAATTGGACCATTTGTTGCAATGCATATTCTTATCAAGAATTCTAATAAGATATGTAATGCTTACAACAGAGCACAAGGCTTAATGTAATGTGTTAATAATTAAAATGTTAATCCTGCTTTCAGGTGGTTTGGGCTGCCAGAGAGCAGGATTTTTTATTTTGCAATTGATAAAAGTTATAAAAGGTTATATAATAAATAAAAAGTTATAAAAACTTATATAAAGTTATAAAACAAACAAAAAGTTATAAAAGGTTATATAAACTTATATAGGAGGCTGCGCATGAATAATCCGTTTACATTATCATTTGGGAAAAAACCAGTGCAGTATATTTCGAGAATTGCACAGACAGAGAGAATAATTGGAGATTTTACAGCGGAAGAATCGCCTAATCAGATATATATGATTACAGGAGTAAGAGGTTCAGGAAAAACTGTAATGATGACTAACATTGCGTCAGAGATACGAAAACGGTCAGATGAATGGATAGTAGTTGAGCTTAATCCTAACCGTGATCTTTTACAGAGTCTGGCAGCAAAGATATATGCAATTCCAGAAATGCATGCAGTATTTGTTAAAGCAAAGCTTGACTTTTCAGTATTTGGACTGGGGGTAACAGTAGAGAATGCTGTTCCTGTTACTGATATTGAAAATGTTATTGAGATAATGCTTTCTCACATAAAACGTCTGGGGAAAAGGTTGCTTATAACAATTGATGAGGTTATTAATTCAGAGAATATTAAAATATTTGCAAGTTCATTTCAGATATTTTTAAGAGAAGAATATCCTATATATCTTTTGATGACAGGATTGTATGAGAATATATATGATTTACAGAATGAAAAGTCACTTACATTTTTATACAGAGCACCTAAGATTATATTAGAGCCGCTTAATTATACAGCTATTAAAAGCCATTACATGAGAATATTTGATATAAATGATGAAATGGCTGACAAGATGACACTTCTTACAAGAGGATATCCATTTGCGTTTCAGGTGCTTGGATATCTTTACTGGGATAATAGAAAAGATCATACACTTGAAGATATTATGCCAGAGTATGATCAGTATTTAGATGAATATGTATACAGTAAGATATGGGCAGAGTTATCATCTAAAGATAAGGAAATACTTAGCGTTATATCTGAGAGCGGTTATCAGTCAGTAAAAGATATTCGTGAAAAGCTTGACATGAAGCCAGAATTATTCTCTGTGTACCGTGACCGTTTAAAGCGAAAGGGCGTTATAGATACAAGACAGTATGGAAAAATAGCAATGGCACTGCCAAGATTTGAAGAATATGTAAAAAACAGATTATATTAATAACACCTTATTTCCTGAATTCCCTCGGAGAAACACCATATTTTTCTTTGAATTTTCTATTAAAGTAAGATATATTATCAAAACCACAATCCGAAGCCACTATAATAACCGGCTGGGTTGTGGTTTTTAATATTCTTGCAGCAATAATAAGCCGGTAGTCGTTTAAGTAAGTGATAAAAGATGTGCCGGTGCAGTTCTTAAAAAACTTCATAAAATGCGACTGGCTGAAATGACACCACTGCGCCATCTCTTCAATGGATATTGCATGCGCGAAGTTCTTTTCAATATAATTAAGTACCAGTTTCAGCTTATCCATCTTATCATCAGACAAGTGTACAGGCATATCCGTATGCGTGTAAAAATGTGCATTAAGCTCAAAAAAGAAATTGAAAAGACATGCACGGATTTTCAGCCTGTACCCGTCAGGGAAATACTTGCATATATTATCAGCTTCATCAATATAATGAATTAAATCAGAATAGTGTGGCGCAGTTTTACTGATAACAGGAGGGCAATACCCATTAAAGCCGGCAATTCCGTTAAAAAAGCTTACGGTATCATAATCACACTGCCTGCTAACAAGCATATCAAGATTAAAAAGAATATTTTCGTATTCGCATGAATCACTTTCGTTCTGGATGATAGAATGGATATGTCCAGGCATGACAACAACAATATCTCCAGCATTTACAACAGAATACTCAAGGTCAACGCTTACGATCATGCGTCCCTTCTTGATGTATATAAGCTCCATCTCATTATGCCAGTGAAGCGGAACTTCCGCAAAATCAAGCGGGATAGAGCATGGGTAAGTGTTATATAAAAAATCTGAATCAAAATGAGATTTGGTTTCTTTCAGTGGTCTGTAATCTGTTATATTCATAAGGTTCTCCTTAAATATGATAGAATAGTACAAGTTTATCCCATTATAAAGCAAGAGAATTTTTCCAGCAACCCTATAATAAAATATAAATACAAGAATGGAGGGCAACGATATGCTTAACACTATATGTTTGGAAGAATATGGAAAAGACTTGCACTTATGCAGCAACGAGGAGTGCTTTCATGCACTTATGAAGCTGGTTGCACAAAAGGGACGTGATAGAATAGTGAAAGACAATGGCAGAAAGGTATACTACATTTCTGCAGAGTTCCTTATAGGAAAGCTTTTATCCAATAATCTTATTAATTTAGGAATCTATGATGAAGTTAAGGAAGAACTTACACAGGCAGGAAAAAATCTTTCAGATATTGAAGAACTGGAAGTAGAGCCGTCACTTGGTAATGGCGGACTTGGAAGACTTGCAGCATGCTTCCTTGATTCAATTGCTAACCTTGGTCTTAATGGTGACGGAATCGGACTTAATTATCATCTTGGACTTTTTAAGCAGGTGTTTGAGAATGGGAAGCAGAAGGAAGTGCCTAATCCATGGATTGGTAAGGACAGCTGGCTTGTTCCGACAGATGTGGCATACACTATCAATTTCGGAGAAATCAGTGTGGTTTCAAGAATGTATGATATCAATGTGTACGGAGAAAAGAGAACGAATAAGCTTCATTTGTTTGATGTGGAGACAGTTGATGAGAGCATCGTAAAAGGTGACAGCATAGACTTTGATAAGTCAGATATTGCCAAGAACCTTACACTGTTTCTTTATCCTGATGACAGTGACGAACAGGGAAGGCTTCTTAGAATCTATCAGCAGTATTTCATGGTAAGCAATGGAGCAAGGCTTATATTAGACGAGTGCAGGGACAAATGTATTAACACCGGAAAAACATTTAAGAATTTGCCAGACTTTGCAGTAATCCAGATTAACGATACGCATCCGACAATGGTAATCCCGGAGCTTATAAGACTTCTTACAGAAAATGGAGATATAGATGGAAGTCCGATAACAATGGATGAAGCAATTGATATTGTATCAAAAAGCTGTGCGTATACTAATCACACAATCCTTGCCGAAGCCCTTGAAAAATGGCCTGTGGACTATCTTAACAGGGTTGTGCCACAGCTTATGCCGATTATAAAAGAACTTGACAGAAGAGTGCGCAAGAAGTACACAGATAAATCAGTGTATATAATTGACGATAATAATCTCGTTCACATGGCACACATCGATATTCATTATGGAATGAGCGTCAACGGAGTAGCAAAGCTTCATACTGAGATATTAGAGAATACAGAGCTTAATAATTTCTATAGGATATATCCAGAGAAGTTCAATAACAAAACTAACGGAATCACATTCAGAAGGTGGCTTATCCACTGTAATAATGGACTTGCGAAATACATTGAGACACTTATCGGAAGTGAATACAGACATGACGCAGAAAAGTTAAAAGACCTTTTAAAGTTTGCCGGTGATAAAAATGTTTACGATAATCTTCTTGAGATTAAGACAGACAACAAGAGAAATCTTGCAGAATACCTTAAGCAGACACAGGGAATAGAGATTAATCCACAGTCAATATACGATATACAGATAAAGCGACTGCATGAGTATAAAAGACAGCAGATGAATGCACTGTATATAATATATAAATATTTTGACATCAAGGCAGGCAACATTCCAAAGACTCCTGTTACAGTGATCTTTGGCGCAAAGGCTGCACCTGCATACACAATTGCGAAGGATATAATTCATCTGATACTTACATTGAGTAAGGTTATTGAGGCCGATAAAGATGTAAGTCCTTACCTTAAGGTTGTGCTTGTCCAGAACTACAATGTAACACTGGCAGAAAAGCTGATTCCTGCATGTGATATATCAGAGCAGATATCGCTTGCATCTAAAGAAGCATCAGGAACAGGCAACATGAAATTCATGCTTAACGGTGCTGTGACATTAGGAACAATGGATGGTGCTAATGTTGAGATTGCAGAGCTTGTAGGTAAAGATAATATATATACATTTGGCGCAACAAGTGATGAAGTTATTGCACATTATGAAAAATGTGACTATAACGCAAAGAAGCTTTATGAGACAGATGCTCTTATAAAAAAATGTGTGGATTTTATAATATCGGATGTTATGCTTCAGGCAGGTGATTCACATAGTCTTAACAGATTGTATAATGAGATTGTAGGAAAAGACTGGTTTATGGCATTGCTTGACTTACGAAGCTATATAGAAACCAAAGAAAAGGCTCTCGCAGATTATGATGACAGATATGCGTGGGCAGAAAAAATGCTTGTTAATATTGCAAATGCCGGATTTTTCTCATCAGACAGAACAATTCAACAGTACAATGAAGATATATGGCATCTTTAATATAACTAAATAAGTTGATAATAACTGCCCCGGAAGCTATAATCATTATAAGAGCGAAAGTTCGTGAATGAGGAAAGTTTCGGGGTAGATTTATGTATAATATACTTATAGTGGATGATGAAAAGATTGAAAGAAGCGGAATAAGAATGCTTCTTAAGAGAATGGGAATTGAACTTGGGGTATTTGAGGCGTGCAACGGAAAGCAGGCACTGGAATATCTGACATCTGACAAGAATACAGGAATGGGACATATAGATATACTGCTTACAGATGTTAAGATGCCGTTTATGGACGGAATAGAGCTTATTAAGAATGTGATGCACAACGACATCAGTTTAAAGACAATTATATTCTCAGGCTATAACGAGTTTGAATATGCCAAGCTGGCAGTTAAATTAGGCGTTAAAGATTATATATTAAAGCCGGTTGATCCGTCAGAATTCAGTTCAACAATTACAGGAGTTATAACAGAGCTTGACGAGGAACACAAGAAGGACGAGGACTATAACCGGCAGGCTAACTTTATAAAACAGTACTACATGTATACGCTGCTCAACTCCGGTGATGCATCAGGAATACTTGATAATGGGGATTTTCTGGCAGGATACAACAGACTTGCACTTATAGAATTTAATACTGATTTCTTTGGAAAATATGATACAGGTGAAGATATATTTAAAGAGGTAACCGGGGAACTGGATTATCAGTATCTTAATCTTAACCCATTACAGTCAGTTATCATATTTTCTGATAAATCACTCACAGCAGATGGTAATATTGATAAGAACATTGAAGAAATGTTTACAAATATTCATGACTATATATACAGAAAGACAGGGCAGTTTATGTATATTGCTGTGTCCGGTTTATTCAATGATTATCATGAGCTTCCACAGGTAATGGATGCAGTTGATACACTGATGAATAATAAGTTTTATGAGACAGGAAGATATATTTTTTCTGATAATATCAGTGAAGATACACCTGTGCTTGTACAGATTGATGATGATGCACTTATGAAGCAGATGAAGCAGGATATCAAGATGAAGGATATCACATTTTTACGGATACATTTTGATGCATTGTGTAAGAAATACAGGGGGCAGTCGAACTTCTCACATATATACATCAAGTTTGTATTTTCCAATCTGTTAAAAGATTTCTATGACAATATTCCGGGTGCTGATGAGGCGGAATTTGGCAGGGAGATTGACAGACTGTATAAGTCGGAGGATTTCTCATGCATTATGGATATAGTGAATAACTATATTGATTTGTTGGAAAAGAGTTTCGGAAAAGAGCCGGCCACGTCACACCGGGAGATTGAGACCGTAAAGAATTATATACATAACCATTATGGTGAGGAGATTGGCGCACAGCAGCTTGCGGATATGGTTTATCTTGCACCAAGCTATTTAAGTTCACTTTTTAAGAAGGAAACAGGACAGAATCTGAGCAAATATATTAAACAGTACAGAATGGAGAAGGCTAAGGAACTGCTTACCGGTACGAACATGAAGATTGTGAATATAAGTGAGCAGGTGGGTTATCCAAATGTTTCATATTTTGTACAGAGCTTCAGGGAGTATTTTGGTATAAGTCCTCAGAAATTCAGGGATCAGGGAGAATTGAGTTGAAAAAGATTAAGCAGAAAATCAATGATATAAGATTGCAGAACAAGCTTGTCATCATATATGTAGTGACCGGACTTATTCCCCTGATTGTGCTTTTTGTTTTTGCATACTGTCAGATGAGAAACATTCTTATGGACAGGGACTTAAAGAGCATCAAGGGGGCAATTGAGCAGTCTGTTGCAACGGTGGATGGGCAGATAGAGGTGTATGACAACCTGTCTAATTATATAACATTTAATGATACGCTGTCGGGAGTGCTTTCATACGATTACAAAAGCACATATGAGATGTATAACCAGATTGTCACTACATTTGACCCTATGCTTTCATCATTAAAGTATTTTCACAATGATATTAACAGGGTAACAATATATGTGGATAAAGCTATTAAACATGACACAACTATAGCTCCAATAGAAGAGATAAAAGACAGACCTTTTTATAATTCTGCTGCTGAAAGCACTAAGATACAGTGGTTTGTTGATGAAGACAGCAGGACACTTGTTTCAGCACGAAAAATGTCAACGCTTGACCAGCTAGGGATTCTTGGAATCATGTATATAGATGTTGATTATGACAGCATGATGAGTTCATTTACAGGTGGTCTTGAGCAGAACTGCGGAATGGTGGTGCTTGACGCTGATGGAAAAGTTATATGCAGCAGTGACACATTTGAAAACAATAACACCAGATACAGATTAAACAGTAAGAAACTGCTTTCGTTAATCGACGGGGCAGAATGGGATAATGATACATGTGGAAATACAGAGGGTTACTCTGTAGTAAAGAAGGAAAGCTCTGTTACCGGATGGACAGTATATGTCTATGAACCAAGAAAACTTGTGCTCAGGTCAGCTAATTCAATGATTACAATGATTGTAGTTGCATTTGTGGTAGCAGTTGCAGGTGCCGCTGCGGCGAGTATATTTACAACAGGCTTCATTACAAGAAGAATTAATAAATTAAAAAACAGTATGGCAAAGGTTGAAAATGGAGACTTTGATGCGGTAATTAATACACAGGACAAAGATGAAATAGGTGACCTTATTCATAGCTTTAACAGCATGACAACACAGATTAAGAATCTTATCACGCAGGTATATGAAGGACGTATAAGCCAGAAAGAATCAGAGATGCGGGCATTAAGGGCACAGATTAATCCGCATTTCCTCTACAATTCATTATCGCTTATCAATTGGAAAGCAATAGAATACGAGCAGGAGGATATAAGTGAGATAACACTTGCATTGTCTAACTACTACCGTACATCGCTTAATAAGGGAAAGAATATACTAAGCTTTGAGCAGGAATTAAGCAACATGCAGTCGTATCTTAAGATTCAGCAGATAATGCATGACAACTCATTTGATGTGGTGATAAATGTATCAGAGGAAGTTATGCCATGCGAATCTTTAAACCTTATACTCCAGCCATTGGTAGAAAATGCAATAGACCACGGTATAGATCTGCTGACAGACAGGAAAGGTGTAATAACAGTAGAGGCCAAGATGCAGACGGATGAAGAAGGTAAAAAGCTTGTATGTGTAACAGTGTCTGATAACGGTGTAGGAATGGACAAAGAAACTGCACAAAACTTCTTAACAGTCCAGTCAAAAGGGTATGGTGCAAGAAATGTTAATGACAGAATAAGACTTTATTACGGCGAAAGCTATCATCTGGAAGTGCAGAGCATGCCTGATGAGGGAACAACAATAACAATAAAATTCCCGGCAAAACCATACAACACAAAAAACTGATATGTTTCTAAAATATCTTATATTTTAATATTAACCCCTCCTTAATATAATTAGATTATCAAAAGAGGACAGTAATCAAAGCTGTCTCGGATAATTATTAAGGAGGGTTTTTTTATGAAGTTTAAGAGATTAGCGGCTGCAGTGATGGCAGCAACAATGTGTGGGTCACTTTTTGTGGGTTGTGGCAATGCTAAAAAGGATGACACAGCAGCAGGCGAGGAAAAAATCACAGCTACAATCAAGGTATGGGGCTGTGCAGAAGATCAGGCAGATGAGAACGGCAAATGGCTTCAGACAATGTGTGACCAGTTTAATTCAGAGCATCCTGACTGGGATTTAACATTTGAATACGGTGTATGCTCAGAGCAGGACGCAGGAAAGATAGTTCCACAGGATCCAGAGAATTCAGGAGATGTATACTTCTTTGCTAACGACCAGCTTCAGACACTTGTTGATGCTAACGCTATTGCAAAGCTTGGTGGAGAGACAGCAGATTATGTTAAGAAAACTAACTCAGATGCAATTGTGGATTCAGTATCAGTAGATGGGGCTGTATACGGAGTACCATTTACAACTAATACATGGTTTATGTACTATGACAAGAGCAAATTCACAGACAGTGATGTAAAGAGCCTTGATAAGATGCTTGAGAAGAATAAGGTGGCTTTCAATATTACAGAGGGCTGGTATATGTCATCATTCTTCCTTGCTAATGGATGTAAATATTTTGGAAAAGACGGAAAAGATAATTCAGCAGGTGTTGATATCTCAGGAGATAAGGGAACACAGGCAACACAGGCAATGGTTTCACTTGTAAATAATCCTAACTTTGTCAATGACCTTCAGGGTGTTGGTATCGCTGGCTTAAGAGATGGTTCAGTTGGAGCTTACTTCTCAGGATCATGGGATTATAAGAGTGTTAAAGAGATTCTTGGAGACAATTTTGGAGCAGTTTCACTTCCTACAGTAAAGATTGGTGGAAAAGACAAGCAGATGTTAGCATTTGCAGGTTCTAAGGCAATCGCAGTTAATCCTAACTGCAAGTATCAGCAGGTAGCAGTTGCACTTGCAAAGTATCTTGGAAGCAAGGATGCACAGAAGAAGCACTATGAATTAAGAGGTGTTATTCCTTGTAATACAGAGCTTCTTGCAACTGATGAAGTAAAGAAGGATGCCCTTGTAACAGCACAGAATGATACATTTAACAAGACATCAGTAATCCAGCCAACAGTAACAGGCATGAATGATTACTGGGCACCTGCACAGAACTTTGCTAAGGCAATCGTAAATGGTGAAATAACAGCAGATAATGCAGCAGCTAAGACACAGGATTTCTATAAGCAGATTAATACATCAATCGCAAAATAATTGATGGGGATTAAATGCTGAAAGGAGTGGCGCATAATGGCAGTTAAGTTCACTGAATCATTTAGAAAAGGAAATATATTTACGAAGTTAAGCATTCTGATTCCAGGACTTGGTAATCTTGTAGGAAAGCAGATTATAAAGGGAATTATGTATATAGCTATAGAAGCAGCCTTTGTATGCTTTATGATTATGAATGGAATTAACTGCCTTGCGATGCTTCCAGGTCTTGGAAGCAGACCGCAGCAGGAGGTCTGGAATGAGAAGCTTGGAATATATGAGTATGTTGCAGGTGATAATTCACTTCTTATACTTCTGTATGGAATAGCAACAATATTCATTATTATAGCTTATATAATAGTTGCAGCTAGTGCTGTAAAAAGCTCATATAAGCTGGAGCTGTTAAAGGAAAAAGGAAAGCATATAAACACATTTGCAGAAGACGTGAAGTCGCTGTTTAATGAGAATCTTCATAAGTTGCTGCTTACACTTCCAGTATCAGGTGTGCTTATATTCACAATACTTCCGCTTATTTTCATGATAAGCATGGCATTCACTAATTATAGTAAGGTTGACAGCCATCTGGTGCTTTTCGACTGGGTAGGACTTGAGAATTTCAAGCAGATATTCGATTCAGGAAGCATGATAGGACAGTCTTTCTGGTCAGTATTTGGCTGGACTATAGTGTGGGCAATATTTGCAACATTTCTTAATTACATATTCGGAATACTTGTTGCACTGCTTATCAACAGAAAAGGTACGAAATTCAAGGCCTTCTGGAGATTTATATTTATACTTTCAATCGCAATTCCACAGTTTGTTTCACTTCTTATTGTCAGAAGCATGCTGGCACAGGATGGAATTGTAAATGTTGTTTTAAAGAATGCAGGATGGATAACAAAATCACTGCCATTCTTTACAAATGCGACTTGGGCAAGAATCACAGTAATCGTGGTAAATCTGTGGATAGGTATTCCATATACTATTCTGCAGGTTACAGGTATATTACAGAATATACCTATGGAGTTGTATGAGGCAGCAGATGTAGATGGAGCTAATGGATTTGTCAAGTTTATTAAGATAACAATGCCATATATGTTATTTGTAACGGCACCATATCTTATCACTACATTTACTGCTAATATTAACAACTTTAACATTGTTTATCTGCTGACTAAGGGAGATCCGGTTATGGCAGGTGCAACGGCAGGAAAGACAGACCTTCTGGTAACATGGCTGTACAAGATGACAATAGATTATCAGTATTATAATCTTGGTGCTGTTATCGGTATTATGACATTCATATTCTTAGCAATTGGTTCACTGCTTGTATACAGAAGAACGAAAGCGTATAAAGATGAGGAGGGATTCCAGTGAAAAAGAAAAAGACTATTAAAAATATACTGGCACATACAGTGCTTACAATATTAGCGATAGTGTGGGTAAGTCCTCTTTTCTGGATACTCCTCACAAGCTTCAGGGCTCAGAAGGGTGCTTATACAAGCTCCTTCTTCCCAAAGCAGTATTCACTTGATAATTATGTAAAGCTTTTTACAGATACAGGAATACTTAATTTTCCACGAATGTTTACCAATACTCTGATAGTAGCAGTATTCTCATGTATTATATCAACTTTTTTTGTACTGTCAGTAGCCTACTGTATGTCAAGACTTAAGTTTAAGATGAGAAAAGCAATGATGAATATCGCAATGATACTTGGACTTTTCCCTGCATTTATGGCGATGGTTGCCGTATATTATATACTTAAAGCAGTAGGACTTTCAGAAGGAGCAATGATAAGAGTTGCACTTGTGCTTGTATATTCAGCGTCATCAGGAATACAGTTTTACATTGCAAAGGGATTCTTTGATACTATCCCTAAGACAATAGATGAGGCTGCTATGATAGATGGAGCAACGAAGTGGCAGGTATTTACTAAGATAACAATACCTCTCAGTAAACCAATTATAGTGTATACAATACTTACATCATTCATAGCACCTTGGGTAGATTTCATATTTGCAAGAGTAATCTGCAGGGCAAATGCGAAGTATTATACCGTGGCAATCGGCTTATGGCAGATGCTTGAAAAGGAGTATGTTGATGTATGGTACACAAGATTTGCAGCAGGAGCAGTTCTTATATCAATTCCAATTGCAGCCTTGTTTATGATAATGCAAAGATGTTATAATGAAAGCATGACAGGTGCAGTGAAGGGTTAGATATATGAATAGATTAAAGCAAACATTAAAAAAATGTGTGGCATTTGGTGTCACAGGAATAATGCTTATATTAGCCGGGTGTAAAAGCCCGGCTGGTTTTGCGTCTAATGATAATGAAGAATACAATGCGAGAATGGAAGAAGCGAGAACAACTCCATTCGGGGCTTACCCGGAGACTATAGAATATACACTTGGAAAGATGACAAGTGTTAATAATTCCAATATGCCGGAGAATGACACTTATACGGACAATGCGTACACACGCTATATTAAGTCTGTGATAAATGTGCAGAATGTTGATGTATTTGAAGCAAACGACAGTCAGTATGACACTAATGTTTCAATGGTAATCTCAATGGGAAGCCTTCCGGATATTATGGTTGTATCAAGTCAGGATGAGGTTGAACAGTTAGTGGAAGCAGGACTTATAGAGGACCTTACAGAAAGCTACAATAACTGTATAAGTGACAGAATCAGGAAAATGTATGAAAGCTATGGCGATTCACTTAAGGATATGGTTACATATGATGGAAAGATAATGGCACTGCCGGAGACTAATATAACAGATGGACCTAATCTTGTGTGGTTAAGAAAAGACTGGATGGATAAGCTTGGATTGTCAGAGCCACACACTATTGATGATGTTGTTAATATAGTGAAGCATTTTATATCAGAAGACCCTGGAAATAATGGCGTGGATGCGTCCGGAAAACCTAATACAGTGGGGCTTGCAGTGGATACAGATGTGACAGGTGAATGTGGTTACAGCAGTGAATTTCTGCTGGATATAATATTTGCCTGCTTTGGAGCGTATCCAAAGCAGTGGATAATGAACGATGATGGTGAGATTGTATATGGTTCGGTTACAGATGAGGCAAAAGAAGCACTTTCGTATATAAACAGTCTGTATAATCAGGGGGTTATAGATAATGATTTTCTTCTGAGAACATCAACCAATATATGTGAGCTTATAGAGAATGGTCTGTGTGGCTCGTTTTTTGGACCATGGTGGGCACCGAATAATCCGCTTGCTAATGCAGTAAGCAGGAATCCGGATGCAGACTGGCAGCCATATTTAATAGCAACGGATTCGGATGGGACAACGAGTTATCACAGCCAGAACCCGTGTTACAAATATGTTGTTGTAAGAAAGGGCTATGAACATCCTGAGATTGCAGCCAAGATGATAAGTGTCATGTTTGATAAGGTAAGATTTGACTGTACAGACTCAGAAGAATTCAAGAATTACTATCAGATTAATGTTGAACCTACGGCAAGACCTTTATCAATAAATGTTGATTACAATAATGCACTTTCAATATGTTACAGGAATATAGATGCTGCAATTTCAGGAAGAAAGAATCCTGACAGTCTGGAACTTCTTGAACGTTCATTTTATGATGCGTGTAGTGAGTATATCAAGAATGCTAACAAAACAAGTACGCAATGGGCAGCGTATATGTCAAGAATTAAGGCATGCAGTCTGATTGCACAGGATAATATAAAGGTAGTTGATTCGCTTTATTTTAAGACCACAGACACAATGAAGAGCCATTGGTGGAGACTTAAGGCTAAAGAAAAAGAGGCATATTTAAAGATTATAAGTGGAGAAGAAGATATATCTTACTTTGATACATTTGTAAAAGAATGGAATGAACAGGGCGGTCAGACTATTACATCAGAAGTCAGTGAGAGTATGAAATAATTGGCTGTGAAAATATAGTAATATATGATACAATCTTAATTAATGTAAATATATTAACTATGGAGGTTTTATTTTGAAAGAGAGAGAAAAATTCGGCTCGCGACTCGGCTTTATCTTAGTGTCTGCTGGCTGTGCGGTGGGACTTGGTAATGTGTGGAAATTTCCATACATATGCGGGGAAAATGGTGGTGCGGCATTCGTGCTTATCTATCTTGTATTTCTTGCAATTCTTGGATTTCCTATTATGTGTGCGGAGTTCACAGTAGGACGAGGAAGCGGTAAAGGTGCTGCAAGGGCATTTGAAGAACTGGAGACTAAGGGAAGTAAATGGCATCATTTCAAATGGGTATCGGTAGTAGGAAGCTACGTATTAATGGCTTTCTATACTATGGTTGCAGGATGGATGCTTTATTATGCATGGCGTGAGGCAAGAGGTTCGTTAGCAGGTTTAGAGCCAGATGAGGTTTCAGGAGCATTTGGAACTATGCTTTCACAGCCTGGTACAATGACAATCTGGATGATTGTTGCAGTTTTACTTTCGTTTGGTGTATGTGTATTAGGATTACAGAAGGGCGTTGAGAAGATTACTAAGGTTATGATGTTACTTCTTCTTATCCTTATTGTGGTACTGGCAGTTCATTCACTTGTACTTCCTAATGCATCAGAAGGTGTTAAATTCTATATGGTGCCTAATCTTGATTCTATTAAATCAAGAGGTTTAGGACCGGTTATATTTGATGCCATGACACATGCATTCTTTACACTTAGTGTAGGCATTGGCGCAATGGAGATATTCGGAAGCTACTTAAAGAAAGACAGAACAATAGGTGGAGAGGCTGTTAATATCATTCTGATTGATACATTTGTTGCTCTTATGGCAGGATTCATAATTATTCCTGCATGCTTTGCATATGGTGTTGCTCCGGGTGCCGGTCCATCACTTTTATTTATAACACTGCCTAACATATTTAATCATATGGCGGGAGGAAGAATATGGGGAACAGCATTCTTTGTATTTATGTCATTTGCAGCATTATCAACTGTAATTGCTGTATTTGAGAACATTATTGCTTTTTATATTGACCTTAAGGGATTTTCAAGGAAAAAGGTTGTTGCAGGTAATGTTATATTCATGATACTGCTTTCGCTTCCTGCTGTATTAGGCTTTAACAAGCTTGCAGCTTTCCAGCCTATTGGTCCGGGAAGTTCAATTATGGATCTGGAGGATTTCCTTGTTTCATATAATCTGCTTCCTCTTGGAAGCATGATATTTGTATTATTCTGTACCAAGAAGAACGGCTGGGGCTGGGAAGGCTTCAGAAAAGAAGCTAATGAAGGAAAAGGTCCTAAGCTTCCTGAATGGTTAAGATTCTATATGAGTTATATACTTCCGGCTATTATAGTGGTTGTATACCTTAAGGGTTATTATGATACATTTAAACCAAGGGGAACAGGTTATCTTGTTGGCTGGATGATATTTGCGTGTGTATTGCTTCTTGCAATATTCGGAATTGCTAATTATAAGAAGAAAGATGCGTAATCTATGACTAAGAAAGAACTTGCTTTAGAGGTTATAAGAAGATTAAAGGCAGAATATCCGGATTCGGAGTGCAGTCTTGATTACGATGATGCCTGGAAACTGCTTGTAAGCGTAAGACTTGCGGCACAATGCACTGATGCAAGAGTAAATGTTGTGGTTAAGGGGCTGTATGAAAAATATCCTGATATAGCATCACTTGCTGCAGCATCTCCAGAAGAGATTGAAAAGATTATAAGACCTTGCGGTCTTGGAAAAAGCAAGGCAAGGGATATATGTGCATGTATGCGCATGCTTCATGAACAGTATAATGATAAAGTTCCTGACAGCATGGAAGAATTATTAAAGCTTCCTGGAGTTGGAAGGAAGAGTGCCAATCTTATTATGGGTGATGTGTTCGGAAAGCCGGCAATTGTTACAGATACACACTGTATAAGGCTTTGTAACAGAATAGGTCTTGTAAAAGACGAGAAAGAGCCTAAGAAGGTTGAGATGGCATTGTGGAAGATAGTCCCGCCAGAAGAAGGAAGCGGATTGTGCC
The DNA here is from genome assembly GCA_900548855.1 of uncultured Eubacteriales bacterium. Taxonomy (GTDB): domain Bacteria; phylum Bacillota; class Clostridia; order Lachnospirales; family Lachnospiraceae; genus CAG-590. Next base: position 7,767 of record URMF01000010.1, on the reverse strand, counting down.
ACAGGTTTGTAGACCACGGAAGAGAGGTATGTACGGCGCGTACTACGCCACACTGTGAAAGATGCTGCCTTAATGATATATGTAAGAAAAATGGGATAAAAGTGTGATTGAATATGCATTTTTATTATGGTAGTATTTTATTGTGGTTCATACTAATGAACAAAATGTATGGGAGGGGAACATGGAATTAAAAGAATTAATTAAATACGCAAGAGATAACAGGTGTTCAGATCTGCATATTACTGCAGGAGAAGCGGTTGCGGTAAGAAAATATGGTGAACTTGAGCTTCTTGATATAACACCTTCGATAGAAGAAACAGAAGAGATGATATTCTCAATTCTTGGTGATGAAGATATACAGAATGTTCAGGCAGGAAAAGATATTGACGTGGCATCTACTGATGAGTCTGGTGGACGATTAAGAATTAATATATATCATCAGAGAAGAAATCTTGCAGCAAGTATCCGTCTTCTTGATTCTGTTATACCGTCGTTTGAAGAATTGGGGCATTCAGGAAAACTTTTTTCTAAGCTTGTTGAGAAAAGGTCTGGTCTTATTCTTGTAACAGGTCCTACAGGAAGTGGTAAGTCTACAACACTTGCAGCTATGATTGATTATATTAACAACAATATGTCAAGACATATTATAACAGTAGAAGATCCTATAGAGTATGTATATGGGTTTAAGAAATCTATGATACATCAGAGACAGGTAGGAAGAGATGTACCTGATTTTGCGACAGCACTTCGTTCAGCACTTCGTGAAGACCCGGATGTTATTCTTGTAGGAGAGATGAGAGATTATGAGACTATCAATGCAGCAATTACAGCTGCTGAAACAGGACATCTTGTATTATCAACACTTCATACAAGAAGCGCTACACAGACAGTTGAGCGTATAATCAGTGCATGCCCTATTGAGGCGCAGTCTGCACTTATAATACAGATTGCATCTGTATTAACTGGAGTTGTAACACAGACACTTGTACCTCGTGCAGAGCAGGAAGGACGAATTGCTGCAACAGAGATTATGCTTAATAATACAGCAGTATCTAATCTTATTAAAGAGAAGAAGACTAATCAGATTCAGACCGTTCTTCAGTCAAATATGCAGACAGGTATGCACACAATGAACTATTCGCTTGCTAATCTTGTTAAGACAAGAGTTATTTCAAGGGATGTAGCTTTGAAGTTTTCAGAGAATCCAACGGAACTTGCTAAAAGTATATAATAGTAACTTGTAGTGCTATTCAGTTTTAAAACTTTGCGAATAGTGTACAAAATACAGAACAACAAAAAATCATTTGAAAATAAAGCCATTCTACTGTATTATAGGGTTAGATTTATTACGGATAACACTATAGTACGGCTGAAAGGCTTTTTTTATGAAAAGAATTAAATTAGTTAACAGGATTTTTTACTGTATATTTTTATTAGGATTTCTGCTTTTTATGGCTTCAGGATTTATATTCAGCACTGTAGATAAGGTGACACCGGCAGATAAAAGAACGAGTGTCGTAGTTAAACCAGAGGATACAAGATATATTGGAGATGACACAATTGAATATCATGTGAAGATTAGAGCAAGTGCAGGAAATAATAATGCACTGGCATTTGTAAGCAGGCATCAGGAAGTGGAAGTATATGCAGGTGGAAGACTTATATATTATATAAAAGCACATAGGTCTGTATATGGAACAACCACTGGAACTAATTATACGATTGTGAACATTCCACCATATACAACAGATATAATCGTAAGGCTTACTAATGTATATGCTGGTCATAAGATAAGAGGAACAACATTTGAATATGGTGACGAGACAAAACTTATAAAAGAGCTTATTGCGAAATCGCTGCCATCAGCAGTACTTAGTTCGTTTATAATAATAGTTGGATTTGCTATGATTGTATTATGGATTTTCTGCAGAAAGAAGATTGCACAGACACAAGCACTGTTTTATTTTGGTATATTTGCAATGATTATAGGTGCATGGGCTCTTAATGAGACTGATATTGCAACAATTCTTGTGGAGAACAGGAAGATAGGTTCACTGATAGGGTATATACTGCTTATGATGATGCCTATTCCTTTTATGCAGGCAGAGAAGAATTTTTTCCAGATAGGGAAAAGTGCTCTGAATAATATCTTATGCGCCATATATGCTGCAACAGCTGTAATACTGCTTGTATGTCATATGACAGGTGTGTGGGAGTTTAAGAACAGCGTGTACATTATACATATGATGCTTGCTATGTCACTTGTATATTTCTGGACAGTTCTTATTAAAAGAGTATGGGTTAAAGGCTTTGACAGGAAAGTAAAGGCTAATATTGTAGGTGCGGCTGCACTTGGAATTTCTATGATTGTTGATCTTATTGCATATTATAAGGGAATGCAGCAGACAGATCTTATAGGAAAACTGGGTATTCTTATATTTATTATTGTGCTTGGTTATGAGAGCATATCAGAAGCATTTGAGAAGATTAAAGAAGGCCAGAAGGTGGATTTCTACAAAGAGATGGCTGTAACTGATACTATGACAGGGGTTTATAATCGCTCTGCATTTGAGGAGTGGGAACAGGAAACTTCTGATTATGAAGGGTATTCTATAGTGACATTTGACCTTAATAACCTTAAGTGGTGTAATGATAATCTGGGGCATGCAGCAGGAGATGCCTATATACAGGCATCAGCCAGAATTATTAAAGAGATATTTGGCAGACATGGTAAATGTTATCGTATAGGTGGGGATGAATTCTGTACTGTAATTAATCAGAAGCAAAAAAGCTTTGATATTGGAAGACATGTAAAGCAGCTAAGGGAACTTGAAAAGTATACTGAAGAAGAACTTGGAATCAAAGACCTTAATGTGCAGATTGCATGTGGTTATGCTGAATATGATATAAAGACAGATAAGAACTTTGAAGATACAAGAAGCAGAGCAGATAAGAGAATGTATGAGAGTAAGAGAAGATTGAAAAGAGAGTAATATATGGATAAATACGGAATTTTAAAGCATTATTTTGGGTATGATTCATTTCGTCCGGGTCAGGAAAAGTTAGTTGATGCTATTCTTGCAGGGCAGGATGTGTTAGGAATTATGCCTACAGGTGCGGGAAAATCATTATGTTATCAGGTGCCGGCATTGTTAATGTCCGGCATTACTCTTGTTGTGTCGCCGCTTATATCGCTTATGAAGGATCAGGTTGGGGCACTTAATCAGGCTGGTGTACATGCAGCTTATATTAACAGTTCACTGACAGATAATCAGATAACTAAGGCACTCGCATTTGCAAAGCAGGGACGGTATAAAATTATATATGTTGCACCTGAAAGGCTGGAAACCTGGGGCTTTCTTGATTTTGCCACACATGTAGAGATATCAATGATTACCGTGGACGAGGCACACTGTATATCACAGTGGGGACAGGATTTCAGACCAAGCTACCTGAATATATTGTCATTTGTGAAGAAGCTGGCAAGACGCCCGATAATAAGCGCATTTACAGCTACAGCAACAAGTAAGGTAAGGGACGATATTCTGCAGATTCTTTCTCTTGAAAGACCGGTTATACTCACTACTGGATTTGACAGAAGTAATCTGACATTCAAGGTAAAGCATATCAAGGACAAGGATTCTTATATACTTGATTATCTTGTAAGTCACAGACAGGACAGCGGAATTATATATTGTGCTACAAGGAAAAATGTTGAGAAAGTCTATGACATGCTTAATGCCAACGGACTATCTGTAACTAAGTATCACGCTGGGCTTTCGGCAGAAGAGAGAAAAGAGAATCAGGATTCATTTATATATGATATCAAGCCTGTTGTTGTGGCAACCAACGCATTTGGAATGGGAATAGACAAGTCCAATGTAAGATTCGTAATTCATTATAATATGCCACAGTGCATAGAGAATTATTATCAGGAGGCAGGACGTGCCGGAAGAGATGGAGAGGATTCAGAATGCGTATTGCTGTATTCTCCGCAGGATATTATGATAAATAAGTTTTTCATAGAACATAGAGAGCCTAATCCTGATATGGATGCAGAAGAACAGGCACGTCTTATGATTCTTGATAAAAGAAGGCTTAATGCAATGGTCGATTACTGCAAGACAACAGGCTGTTTAAGAGAGTATATACTTAAATATTTTGGAGAAAGACCAGACAATCCAGAGGGTGGAAGATACAACTGCCATAACTGTTCTAACTGCGTTATTGATGAGGCAGAACGGGAAGCAGATGAGGCTTATATGTATCCGGGAAACCGTTTCAGTGCACCTGTATCAAGGAATGCTGCAATGGTGGCAGACAGAATGAAGCGTTCTGCCGCTGCTGCAAAGTCAGCATATGCAACGCCCAAGTCAAAGAAGCCGGAGGATGCACTTAATGACAGAGGTGTTATGTTGTTTAACAGACTGCGTGAGTTAAGAAAACAGATAGCTGTTTCAGTAGGCGTTCCGCCATATGTAATATTTTCAGACAGGACGCTTATAGACATGTGTATTAAAGTACCATTCAGTGAAGAAGAAATGTTGTCAGTAAGCGGTGTCGGCGAAAATAAATATGAGCGTTATGGTAAGGTATTTATGGATGAGATATATGATTTCCTTGATGGAATGAAGCAGAATCTGGCAAGATGATATAAAAGTGTTTATGGACAGTATTTTGCGAGATGAGATTACAGATGTTAATTGTATGAAATTATGTGGGTTCAAATCAGAAGAATGAATGGGAGATATGAATGAAGAATTATAAGATGATAATAACTTATGATGGTACAAGGTATTATGGTTGGGAACATCAGCCAACTACAGATATGACAATTCAGGGCAAGTTAGAATCAGTGCTTTCTGCCATGACAGGAACTGATGTTGAGGTTATAGGTGCAGGAAGAACAGATGCCGGAGTGCATGCAAAAGGAATGGTTGCCAATGTACATATGGAAACTAAGATGAAGGAAGATGAGATATGCGATTATATGAACAGATATCTTCCAGAAGATATCTGTGTGCAGGAGGTCCGTGTTGCATCTGACAGATTCCACAGCCGTTACAATGCGCAGGGGAAAACTTATTGCTATACATGTTATGTTGGGGATAAGAAGCCTGTATTTAACAGAAAATATGTCAACATAATTGAGGGTAAGCTGGATGTTGAAGCCATGAAGAGGGCAGCAGACATACTTACTGGAGAACATGATTTTGCATCATTTTGTGGTAATCCCAAGATGAAGAAATCGACAGTCCGTGAGATATATTCAATAGATGTTTCTTTAAAGGGCTCGTTCCTTAATCTTACATATCATGGAAGTGGATTCCTACAGTATATGGTAAGAATATTAAGTGGTACACTTCTTGAAGTTGGACAGGGAAAGAGAACACCAGAGAGTATGTATGAACTTTTAGAGGCACGAAACAGAAGTCTTGCAGGTGCAACTGCGCCGGCGAAGGGGCTGTGTCTTTTGAAGGTTGACTACTCGAAGGAGGCTTGATAGGCCGGACACCGTACAGTGTGCTGTGGTGTGTGTGAGATGTCCTTAGGCATCTGCCCTCAGGATACTTATGTCTAGTGAAACTAAATGCCGCAACCTGCTAAGTTTATAATGGGACTTGTAATCAAACGCGCTTCGCTTGAACGAGATTACAAGTCCCAACCTTTAGCAGATTGCGGCATTAACTTTCACACGACATAAGAATATTCGGGCATACACCTAAGGACACCACACACCTATCCCACAGCATACTGTACGGCTGACTTCTTCTTCACCAAGTAGTCAGCCTCCGGACAAATGCTCGCCTGCGGCATTGCATTCTGAGTGGGGCTGGTGAAGTGCGTGATGTCCTCTGTTGATAAGATACGTTTGCACCAGCCGTGGAAGGCTTGGCTGCCTAGTAGCGGGGTGGTGGCTTTGAGATTGGGAGATGTTATGCAAGACCGATTTATGCCGAACCGTGTGTAAGTTAATGCCGTTATATACAAAAAGTGCTGTGTAAAAATCTCGTTCAAGCGAAGCGCGTTTGATTTTTACACAGCTAAAAGACATTGTATATGACGGCATTTACTTACACTAGGTGCAGGCATCCATGAGGGCTTGTATAACATCTCCCTATCTCAATGCCCACCTTTGTACTAATTAAAGCACCTTCGACAAGAAATCCTTCAATCGCTCACTCTTAGGATTGCCAAAGAATTCTTCCGGAGCCCCCTCTTCATTGATGACTCCATCATAGAAGAACATGCATCTGTTGGCAACTTCTTTTGCAAATCCCATCTCATGAGTTACGACAATCATTGTCATTCCTGATGCAGCAAGTTCCTTCATTATTGCGAGAACCTCACCAACCATTTCAGGATCAAGTGCGGATGTCGGCTCGTCGAAAAGCATTATCTCAGGATTCATTGCGAGTGCTCTTGCAATAGCAACTCGCTGCTTCTGACCACCACTTAACTGGTTAGGATAAGCATCGGCTTTGTCAGAAAGTCCCACTCTTGCAAGAAGCTCATCAGCTTTCTTATCAGCTTCTTCCTTACTCATAAGTCCCAGCTTAGTAGGAGCAAGAGTTATGTTTCTTCTTATAGTCATATTAGGGAAAAGGTTAAAATGCTGGAACACCATTCCAATCTTCTCTCTTAATTCATCCACATTTACACTCTTATCTGTAAGATCCTGCTCATGGAATAATACATGACCTTCTGTAGGAGTTTCAAGAAGGTTAAGTGAACGCAAAAATGTTGATTTACCGCAGCCAGATGGTCCGATAATTGCAATAACCTCTCCTTTGCGGACTGTTGTATTGATTGATTCTAATACAACATGGTCGCCAAAAGATTTCTTCAAATCCTTAACTTCAAGTATGATTTCGTTAGTATTATCGCTCATTGTTTCTTAACCTCCTCTCAAGTTTCTTAACAAGCTGTGAAAGTCCCATAACCATTACAAGGTAGATGATGGCAACACCAATAAGTGGAAGCATTGGATCATAAGTTATGCTTCGGATAATATCGCCGCCTCTTGTAAGGTCGTTAAGACCGATATAACCGCTGATAGATGTTTCCTTTAACAGAACAATGAACTCATTAGCAAGTGCTGGGAGAACATTCTTGAATGCCTGAGGAAGAATAACACTTATCATAGTTGTTTTATAAGAAAGACCAAGGCTTCGTGCTGCTTCAAACTGTCCGTTATCAATAGACATAATACCTGAACGGAATATTTCGGCAACATAAGCACCTGAGTTGATACCAAATGCAAGTATCGCAACAATAAGCTTGTCAATATGTACAGAACTGAATATTACATAGTAGATAATAAGCAGCTGTACCATAGTTGGTGTTCCTCTGATTACAGTAAGATAAATGTTGCAAATGAAGTTAAGAATCTTCATGTGTCCTGTCTTATCATGGTTAGAACGGACAACTGCAATAAGGAAACCAATAACAACACCCATAAGTGCTGCAAAGAATGCAATAATTACTGTGTTTAACAGACCCTTTAGAAGATAAGTGTATCTTGCTTCTTTGATGAAGTCTGTCTTGAACTTCTCAGCAAAACTCATGCCTGATGCAGAAGCATTGTCGTCACGGACAATAATAACCTGCTTAGAAGTTGTATAAGTAGTTGTGAAATCGATATTTTTCTTACGCTCATCAGTAACTGTCATACCAGCCATACCGAAATCAGCTTTACCAGAAGATACGGCAGTGATAATTGAATCAAATTCCATATCCTCAATTTTTAAATTCATTCCGAGGTAA
>URMF01000009.1 GCA_900548855.1 uncultured Eubacteriales bacterium | reverse complement strand
CCGCCAGTACCACAATCACATTCCATATCTTTAACTTGTCTAAATCCGCCAGAACCGCCATCGCCATAAAGACCATTAAAAAGGATAACAAAAAGGCAATATCCGAGTGGTTTACGCCCATACCGATATACCCATGCCAGAGAAGACTGCCTGCACCGCCAGCCAGTCCTGCAATCAGCAATACCAATAAAAGGATACACATCCCCTTCTGCCTTTTTTTCACAGGCATAAAAATATACAGCAAAGCCACGGCAACAGCTGTCACGGATATATAAAGCATAGGCTGTCCTGACTGTGCCATATTCAGGGAATCACATACAAATAACCGTTGGATGAAATCTGCCACGGATACCAGCACACTCTTTACAAAGAAAGCAGCACCTTCCTCTCCATATGCTATACTGCTGCCCGCTGTCGCAGCAGCACATGGCAGAATCACCGCCATTCCCGTCAATGCAGCCGCCAGGATACTGTACACAAACCGGAAAATATTTTTTTTGTCCGCTCTTGTCTCCGTATCAAACTGCAGGATATACCATAAAATCAGAAAAATCAAAACCGGTACAGCCAGCCGGAAATTACACAGCAGCATAGCCGCAAGGCAAACGTAAAAGCGTTTAAAGCCTCTTCCCTCTGCCATTTTTTCTTCCAGCAGCAATGCCAGTGGGAATAAAATGAGAATATCCCCCCAGCTGACATTGGACAGTGCCTGAATTACGGCATTTCCAAAGAAGAAGCATGCCGCCAGCACCAGGCTCATAAACCTTTTGTGATGTGCAATGCGGTTATGCTTTGTATGCATAAAGAACCAGGTCATGGACACCGCTCCGAGAGACCATTTCAATACCATAATAAACTGGAGCATATCCGCAATGCTGCTCCTTGGAACAATCAGTACCAAAAGCGTAAAGGGCGATATCAGGTATTGAAACAGATTCACCAGATAATCCATTCCCAGACCGGCATTCCATGTAAAAAACAGTGAGCCTCCCTGATGCACCTTGTCCCACAGCTCCGTGTACATCTCATAATACACCGTACCGGCTTCACCCGATAAAATACTGCCATTACCGGTAAGCCATGACTGCCTCACAATGGAATGAATGACCACCAATATCCACGGTAGTAAAAATGCAATGATATAGTTCCAGTTCTTTTTCACAAACTCTTTTACTTTCATTTTCTCCCTTTCTTCGATTATCGCGCTGCAATGGACACCCATTCGCCCATATGCTGTACTTCCTCAATCTGAAATCCGTTTTTAAGCAATGCCGTCTTTACTGCTTCCTCTTTTGTGTTGATAATTCCCGATGTGATAAAGACTCCGTTTTCCTTCATAAACGGCCGGATTACCGCTGATAACGGAATTATAACATCTGCCAGAATATTTGCAACCACAATATCATACTGCCCAATTTCGGCAGCATTTGCAGCAAATTCCTTATCTCCAATCACATCCCCTTTTACGACAGTATAACTTAACTCCGGTATATGGTTAAGCTCCAGGTTTTCTTTGCTTGCCTTTACTGCCAGCTCATCAATATCCATAGCAAAAACCCTTCTGGCACCAAGCTTCATTGCAATAATGCTGAGGATTCCACTACCGCAGCCGGCATCCAGCACTTCCGTTGTACCATCGGGGTGGATATATTTTTTAAGATTGGATATGCAAAGCTTTGTGGTCTCATGGGAGCCCGTCCCGAAGGAGGTTCCCGGGTCAATATACACCACTATATCTTCTTTCCTTACATCTGTTTCTTCTATCCAGGTAGGCTGGATTAAAATATTTTCCTCCAGCCGGAAGGGATGAAAAAACTCCTTCCAGTTATTTATCCAATCCTTATCCTCCGTTTCCCCGATGGACAGCTTTCCGGAACCCACCTCCATATAAGATGACATTTCCTTAAGCTGTCCGGTAATATAACGGCATAACTCCTCCACATCCATTGTATCATCCACATAACAGGAGATACGGGCTGTGCCGTCATCCGGCGGTAAATCCGGCAGGATATCAATGAACATTGCCTGCCTGTCTGATTCTGACAAAGGAATGTTATCCTCTACCTCGATTCCCTCCACACCATATTCATTTAAAAGGAAACTTAACATATCCGTTGCCTCTGTTGTTGTCTCGATTGTAACCTTTTTCCATTTCATAATTCCAATTATCCTTTTCTATCCCTGCTTGTTAAACAAAAGAATTATAGCATAAAAAAACATCCCATGCAATTTTCATATCTGCTGCAGGGATGTCTTTTTGCATATCTTTTATTTCTTCTTTCCAAAGCCTTTTTTCTTATGACCGCCAAAGCTGAAATCACCTGAAGAATCTGTCGACCTTCTCGCAGTAGAGCCTGTCGCTTCATCAAAATTGTTCAGTATAGTCTTCTGCTCTTCCGTCAGTTTATCTGGAACCTGGACTACCAGGGTCACGTAATGGTCACCACGGACACTCTTGTTGCGCAGGGTAGGAACACCCTTGCCCTTTAATTTAATTTTTGTATCCGTCTGTGTACCGGCTTTAATCTCATAATCCATCGGGCCGTCAATGGTATTGATGGTAATGCTGCCGCCCAGGGCTGCCTGGGTAAAGGTAATCGGCTCCGTTGAAAACAGGTCGTATTCCTGACGCTGGAACTGCGGATGCCGGTCTACCAGCACAGTAACCAGCAAATCACCTCTTCCTCCGCCATTTACTCCCGGCTCACCTTTTTCACGGATACGGATGCTCTGTCCATTGTCAATACCGGCCGGTACAACCACCTGGATTTTTTTCTTGCTCTTTACATAACCCGTACCAGAACACTGGGTACATTTATACCGAATCACCTTACCGGTTCCGCTACAATCCGGACAGGTCTGCACATTGCGGACAACGCCAAACAACGACTGCTGTGTAAATACCACCTGACCTTTACCGTTACATTTTGTACAGGTCTCCGGTGTATGCCCTGGCTGGGCGCCGGTACCATGACAGACGACACATTCATCCTTAAGCGGCAGTTCTAATTCCTTTTGACAGCCAAACACCGCTTCATCAAATTTCACACGGACACTGGTTTTAATATTGGCGCCCTTCATCGGACCATTTGACTGCCGGGTTCTCGTTCCGCCAAACATATCACCAAAAATATCACCAAAGATGTCTCCCATGTCGCCGAAATCGAATCCACCAAAGCCTGCACCACCCATTCCACCATTCGGGTCAAATGCAGCATGACCGAACTGGTCATACTTTGCCCTGGTATCCGGGTCACTTAAAATCTTATAAGCCTCCGAAGCCTCTTTGAACTTTGCCTCCGCCTCGGCATCACCAGGATTCATATCGGGATGGTATTTCTTTGCAACCTGTCTGTACGCCTTTTTCAGTTCTGCCTCCGTTGCTGTCTTGGAAACACCAAGAACCTCATAATAATCTCTCTTTGTATCTGCCATTTTCCATCACCCATTAAATCTTAAATCTCTGTATAATCGCCATCTACCACATCACCCTCTGAATAATCAGCCGGACCAGTAGCTCCGGTTCCGGCATTGGCGCCAGGACCATTCTGCTCGTATAACTTGGCAAACAGATTCTGTGCACTGGTCATCAATGTCTCTTTTGCATTCTTTAACTGCTCTACATCATAATCACTCATGTTCTCAGGGTCTGTGCTCTCTACCAGGCTCTTTAAGGCTGCAAGGTCTGCCTCAACCTTCGTCTTATCCTCGGCAGGTAATTTATCTCCCACATCCTGTAATGCCTTCTCTGTCTGGAATACCATTGCATCTGCATCATTTCTCGCCTCAATAGCATCCTTTCTCTTCTTATCCTGTGCTTCATACTCAGCTGCTTCCTTAACCGCCTTTTCGATATCCTCATCAGACATGTTGGAACCGGCAGTAATTGTGATATGCTGTTCTCTTCCTGTTCCCAAATCCTTAGCAGATACATTTACAATACCGTTTGCATCAATATCGAAGGTAACCTCAATCTGAGGCACACCACGTCTTGCAGGAGCAATACCATCCAGACGGAAACGTCCTAACGACTTGTTATCTCTTGCAAACTGTCTCTCACCCTGACAGATGTTGATATCCACTGCATCCTGGTTATCCTGTGCAGTAGAGAAAATCTGGCTTTTCTTGGTAGGAATGGTTGTATTTCTCTCAATCAATCTTGTTGCAACACCACCCATGGTCTCAATAGAAAGAGAAAGTGGAGTAACATCAAGCAGTAAAATTTCACCGGCACCAGCATCACCTGCCAGCTTACCACCCTGTACGGAAGCTCCGATTGCTACGCACTCATCCGGATTAATTCCCTTAAATGGCTCCTTGCCTGTCAGCTGTTTTACCTTATCCTGTACAGCGATGATACGGGTTGAACCACCAACCAATAATACCTTGTCAAGCTCGGAAGCAGTCAATCCGGCATCCTTTAATGCTGTCTGAACCGGAGTTGCAGTTCTCTCTACCAGATGAGCGGTTAACTCATCAAATTTCGCTCTGGTCAGGTTCATATCAAAATGCTTCGGGCCCTCAGCTGTTGCAGTAATAAACGGAAGGTTGATGTTGGTTGTAGTAGAAGATGAAAGCTCTTTCTTCGCCTTCTCAGCAGCCTCCTTTAATCTCTGCATTGCCATCTTATCTGTAGATAAGTCAACACCTTCCTGCTTCTTAAACTCATTTAACATATAATCTGTAATTACATTATCAAAATCGTCACCGCCAAGCTTATTATCACCGGCTGTTGCCAATACCTCAATGACACCATCGCCAATCTCAATAATAGATACATCAAATGTACCACCACCTAAGTCGTACACCATGATTTTCTGCTCATTTTCGTTATCCAGACCATAGGACAATGCTGCTGCGGTAGGCTCGTTGATAATACGCTTTACATCCATACCGGCGATACGTCCGGCATCCTTGGTTGCCTGTCTCTGAGAATCAGAAAAGTATGCAGGAACTGTGATAACAGCCTCTGTAACCTTTTCTCCCAGATAGCTTTCTGCATCTGCCTTCAATTTCTGAAGCACCATAGCGGAAATCTCCTGTGGTGAATACTTCTTGTCATCAATTGTTACCTTATAATCGGAACCCATATGTCTCTTTATAGAAGAAATGGTTTTATCTGCATTGGTTACAGCCTGACGCTTTGCTGGCTCACCCACAACTCTCTCTCCTGTCTTTGTGAATGCCACAACAGATGGTGTTGTTCTTGCGCCTTCCGCATTATTAATAACAACAGGCTTACCACCTTCCATAACAGCCACGCATGAATTTGTTGTACCTAAGTCAATACCAATAATTTTTCCCATGATTTTGTCCTCCTAAATTCTATATGTTTCTTATTTGTTTTTAAGAAAATCCAAACACATTGTGTTTAGTTTGCTACCTTAACCATACTGTGACGAAGCACATCTTCCTTATACATGTAACCCTTTTGCAACTCCTCCGTTACTATATTCTCGCCAAAGGCTTCATCCTCCACATGCATTACTGCATTGTGCAAATCGGGATTAAATTCTGTTCCCTCCGCATTCATTGGAACCACGCCAATTTCCTCTAAGGTTACAATCATCTGCTTGTATATCTTATCCACGCCTTGTTCAAACGCCCGTTCTTTATCCTCTTCTGGAATTGCCTGTAACGCTCTCTCAAAATTATCCACCACCGGCAGCAGCTTTTCTAGTACTTCCTTTGCTCCGATGTCATACATTCTTTTGGATTCCTTCTCGTTACGGTTTCTGGCATTCTCAAATTCCGCAAGCAGCCTTTTGTATTTATCATTTGCTTCCTCTGTCAGTTCCTTCTGTTTCGCTAATTCCATCTCCAAAGCTTTGTTATTACCGCCGCTTCTCCGATTTCCTTTTTTGCCCTTTTCCGGCTTCTTACCGGTTTCTCCCTTTTCTGAAACCTCTTTTGTCTCAACTTCTGTCTCTTCAGTGGATTCAACAGCTACATCTTCTACCTTTTCTTCTGCAGCTTTACCGGTAGGTTTGCTTTTTTTGTCTGCGTTTTTGCCCGCATTACTCTTTTTCTTCTCTTCCACTCTGACACCTCTAATCTTTCTTCTTAAATATTGTATCTAACTCACCCGTAAGATTTTTAAGGGTGCTGACAACCTTTTTATAATCCATCCGCTTCGGACCAATAATTCCGATGGTTCCTTTCGCACCCTCCGCCAATTCGTAGGTAGCAGTTACGATACTGCAATCCTTCATATTAGAAACTGGTGCTTCTTCACCAATATAGACCTGAATTCCTGTGGAATTATCACTGTTTATGGATTCATCAATCAGTTCATCCAGACCCTGTCTGTCTTCCAATGCTTCCAGCAATTTTGTAGTCTGTTCAATATTGCCAAGCTCCGGATACTTTAACATATTGGTGGTTCCACTGGTATAAATCTCAACCTCATCTGCCTCATGAATTGCTTCTGCAATTCCCTGAAAGATATTCTCCATCACATCAGCAAATTCACCAGCCTGTGCCTTAATGGTATGAATCATTTCCAGATTGATATCCTGCAGGGAGGCTCCCTGTAAAAACGTGTTAAGTAAAACATTCAGCTTCAACACCTCATCGTTGCCCAGCATTCTGTCAACCTTCATCATCTTATTTTTAATGACGTTGTTATCGACCACAATTACTGCCAGCAGCTGGCTCTCATCAACCTGGGACAGCTGAATGAACTTAAGCTTGGAATTCTGATATTGCGGAGCCGTAACCAAAGTCGCATAATTGGTATTATATGCCAATACCTTTGCAACCTGCTTTAAAAGAGATTCCATCTTATCCACCCTGTCTAACAACTGGGTCTTCATCTCTTCCATCTCCGTATCCTTCTCAACCATCATCCGGTCAACATACAGCCGGTATCCCTTGTCTGTAGGAATCCGCCCAGCCGATGTATGGGGCTGCATAATCAGTCCCAGTTCCTCCAAATCTGCCATCTCATTCCGGATTGTAGCAGAACTCAGATTTAAATCAGTATATTTGGAAATGGTTCTTGAGCCAACCGGTTCCCCAGTCTCTAAGTAGTTAGAAATGATTGCTTTCAATATTTTCAGTTTCCGCTCATCTAACTCCATGCACCATACTCCTTCCGTCTCCAAATTGACAGTACTGCTTCACTCTGTCTCTTTGATTATTAGCACTCATCATATCCGAGTGCTAACATCTGCATATAGAGTACCACCGGGATATTGGTTTGTCAAGAAAAAAAGGTGAAAATCTTAAAAAAATCTGTGAAAAATTTGTTTTTTCTCAATAAAGAAAGTCCGGGAAAACATGCCCGAACTTTCTTTCCTTATAAAATCTACATTCTTTACTTTACTCTGATTGTGATGGTAGCCTTCTTGCCGCTGCCATCCTTTGCCTTGGCTGTGATTTTGACCTTTCCTTTTTTCTTTGCAGTAACCTTTCCCTTTGAAGATACGGTTGCTACCTTCTTATTGCTTGAGGTCCAGGTCAGCTCCTTGCTGATATTCTTAGATGGTGTAAATTTTGCCTTTAGTGTGGTGGACTTCCCTTTCTTTAATGTGGTTTTGCCTGTCAGCTTTATTTTCTTAACAGCATTTTTCATAATACTGATTTTATAAGTTGCCTGTATGCTTCCATTTTCTGCAGAAACAGCTGTAACCGTTACCTTCTTGCCCTTTCCCGCCTTCTTAGTGGTTACAACACCCTTGCTGTTAACAGACGCATATTTCTTATTACTTACCTTCCAGATAACCTGCTGGTTATCCGCATTGGCAGGGCTTATATTTACTTTCAGAGTAATTTTCTTACCCGGTGCAACCTTCTTCGTAGAACCGGTAATTTTAAGACTTTCTACCGCTATATATTCCGGCTCCGGTTCCCGGACTGTTACACTGCATACTGCGTATTTGCCGCTGCCATCCTTTGCCGCCGCCTTAATCACTGCAGTTCCTGCCGCAACACCCGTTACCTTTCCGTTGGAATCCACCACAGCAATTCCTGTATTACTGCTACTCCACGATACACTCCTGTCAAAAGCAGTGTCCGGCTTTACATTTACGCCTAATGCAAAGCTTTCATTTACTCCAATGGTCTTCCCTGTGGAATTCAAAGTAATCTGGGAAACAAGTATCTTCCGGGCATTTACAACAAATTCCATATCACTGGTAACGGTAATAGCGGCACCCGGGTTATACAGCTTTCCATTCATCTTGTTTTTCCACTGTAAAGTATAACCCTTCCGTGCAGCAATTGCCGGTAGAATTATGGTGCTTCCCTGTGCAAGATTCTCCTTCTGTTCCAGTTCACGGCCGCTTTCATCCAAAAACCGGACTATGTAGGTAACTGCTGCTTTCTCCTCCACCTTAACTACACATTGCTTTTGAATCCCGTTTACCGTCGCTGTTATAACAGCCGTACCACCGGATATTCCTGACACCTTACCACTGTTATCCACTGTTGCAACACCGGTATTGTCACTTGTCCAGGTAACCGTATAGGCATCCGGATTCGCCGGTGTGGTAGTGATAACAAGCGTTTCTGAGCTTCCGGCTGCAATGGAAGTAACTGTCTTATTCAGGCTAAAGCTTACCAGAGGATTCGTTACTATTACACTGCATTCCTTTGTAAATCCTCCTGCAGTAATCCGGATTACCGCTGTTCCGCTCTTTTTTGCTGTAACCTTTCCGGTCTTATCCACCTCGGCAACACCTGCATTCGTAGAGCTGTAGGTTTTCTCTCCCAAAGATGCATCTGCCGGCACAGGCGCCACCTGAATTACCTCTGTTTCCCCTGCCTTCAGGTTCATACTGACAGGCTCCACTGCTATATCCTCCAATTCTGCCGTAGCCGCTTTTACCGTCACGGTACAGGTTCTCTCAAAGGTTCCCGCTGCACTGGAAAGCCGGGCTGTTATGGTGGCAGAGCCCTCCTTTAACGCCTTCAGCATGCCGCCTGAAACGGTAACCACATCCTCCCGGTTACTGGTCCAGCTGATGTTATAGGCATCTGCCTTTGCCGGAGTTGTAGATGCAACAGACAATGTATAGGTATTCCCCACAATCAGTGTCGTCTGGGATGTATTCAGTTCAAATGCCGTACAGGGATTGGTCACCGAAACCGTACAGGTTTTGGCGATACCGTTGGCGATTGCTGTAATTGTGGCTGTTCCCGTTGCCTTTGCCTGCACTCTGCCATCTGTAACCACTGCAATATCCGTGTTGCTGCTGCTCCAGTCTACTGTATAGGCATCCGGATTCGCCGGCACTTTAGAGGTGAGGTTCAGCTGCCCAATCTCTCCGCCCTTTAATTGCATAGTTGTTTGATTCAGGGCAAAATTCGTCAGCGGATTGGTCACCACTATCGTACAGTTTCTTGAAATACCATTAATGACAGCGGTTATTTTTGCGGTCCCGGTTATCCCGGCTGTCACAACACAGCTCCCATCGCCGTTTTTCTTAACGGCTGCAACACTCTCCTTATCACTGCTCCATACCACACTGTAGGCATCTGGGTTGGCAGGAACCATTGATGTAACGGCCAGAGTTACCGTTTTTCCTCCCGAAAGGCTGACATTTGAATGGGTCAGCTGAAAGCTTGAAACCGGATTCGTCACCGAAACCGTACAGGTCTTTGAAACCTCATCCAGCTTAGCCGTAATAACAGCCGTTCCCGTCGCCTTTGCCGTTATTTTTCCGTATGCATCCACCGTTGCAACCGATGTATTATTGCTGCTGTAAATCACTGTGGAGGAATCTGCGTCTGCAGGTGTAACGGAGCTAACCTCCAGCGTATCGTACTCCCAACCCTTTAACTCTATTTGCGTTTTATTCAGGGTAAAATCCGTTACTCTCGGTTTCTGCCGCGTAATGGAAACCGTAACGGTGGTCTGCTCGTAATTATCCTTGTTTGAAGCTGTATATTCTGCCACAGCCGTCACCGTGCCGCCGGATACCAGTGCCTTCGTTTTATCCGCACTCTGCCAGCTCCAGCCCGGATATGCAGTCAGGGATACTTCGCCAACCGTTTCCACATTATTAGCGACCTCCATGGAAGATGCCGGCACTTTGGATGGTGCAGCCGCCTTCCGAATAGTAAAGGTTATGGTTTTGCTTCCATAATATGCACTGCCTGCACCATAAATGGTTACGGTTGCGGTTCCTGCATTGATAGTATCGGAATAGGTAACCGTATAATCCGTTCCAAGCCTCAAAGTTGTTGCACCGTCTTTCACTGTAACCGCCGGCTGAATGGAGCTTCCCGTATAGACATAACTAGTAGATATCCCCGATATCGTCAAAGTACTGATTGCCTTTGCCGAGGTATTGGCAAAGGTCAGGGTAGTGGTTTTCGCCCCAACGGCGTTATTGTAGAGTCTGAAATAATATGTCTTACCCGCCTCCATCTCCCCGGAAAAGTTGAAACCGGGAGTTTGCGGTTTATCAGCAGTGTAATCCGTGCCATAATAATTTATTTGGACATTAGTAGAGCCGGTAGCCATCTGATACGTGCCGGAAACCGCTGGTGTAAAGCTATACCATTTATTTTCCTTTGACGCAAATGTAACCGATTCCGAATAACCATTCTTCAACGAAATAAAATCTGATTCTTCTTTAATCTCTACCCATTTTGCATACAGGAAATATGGTCTGGCTACCGATGTAGAAAAATCAAAGGAATCCCCCGTACAGGTAGAGCTGGTATACCAGCCTTTAAAAATATATCCATCCCTTTCCGGTGCTTCCGGTTCCTTGATACATCTGCCTTCCATAACCTTCTGAGATGCAACCTCGGTTCCTCCCTGGCTGTTGAAGGTAATATCATATACAGTTTTTTTAGTTTTCATTACACAAACGCAGTCCTTGATGCTGGTATATTCCTGTCCTCTATCTTCCCAGACATATCCAAACTCCAGTTCCGGAAGCGGAAACGCTACTGTTGTGGAGTCATTTTCCACCGACTGAAGGCTGCTGCACCCGTCCAATATTCCCGTCCCGAAAGAAGTAATGGTAGCTGGAAAAAACATATATTTCACACTGCTGTTTGCGAAGGCTCCATCTGCCACCTCTGTTATCGTATATTTGGTTCCGTTATAAGAAATGGTTCCTTCCCATGAACCGTCCTCCCCCAATGGGCACTGTACATCCACATCTTGGGTATAGCCAACAACCCGGAGTGTGTTCGCCGCCCCGTCAATCACCTCAAATACCACACCATTTATGGTAATGCGTTCCCCTGCTGCTGCCGTCTGGCGTTTAGCTGTTTCCTCTACCGCCTCCATTACCGGCTCATATGCAAATGCCTCCAGTGGATATACGCCAATCATCAGCACAGTCAGTGCTATACTTAAAAACTTCCGCATCCACCGTCCTTTCTCCCTGCATTGTCTGTTTTCCATTTCATCCCAATCACCCATAAAACTCCTCCTTACCCTTTCATCATATTCTCTCTCCCCTTATCCTTATATGGGAAAGAATTTATATCATTTACTTACGTCCGACGGATAAAAGTCATATTGCATTTCGGACAACGGATGTTGACCTTATTTTTTCCCTTTGGCACACGGACAATCTGTTTACAGGTGCCACAGACAAAATATGCATATTCCGCATCCTTTATGGTTTTAATCTTCATCCGCACACATAACTTTATATACCGGACAACACCTACTGCACGCCCCATATATCTCATATAAAAGTCATTCTCTTTCCGGCGTTTATCCAGCTTCTTTGAAAAGACCCTGACATAGCAGAGTATCACAAAAAATGCCCCTAAAAGCGTAAATATCCATTTTTTTGAAAACAAAGAAATCAGAATGAAAATAAATCCTATGAGTATTATAAAATTGTTTAGTTCATCCAGTCCGCACCGGCGGGACATTACATCCCTCATATCCTCACGAAACATTGTGACGTATTTTTTCAGCAGCCTCATCTCACAATCCATCCTTCCCTAAGCTATAACATAAACTCTGCCATTATTACATTGCTGACATCAATTCCGGCATCACTGAGATACAGCCTGTCATCCTTTTCCAGCAACAGTTCTTTTTCTTTATATTTTGTAATGATTTTACCATATACGCTTTCTACGGCAGTGCCGAACCGTTTTTGGAATTCTGCCTTGGATACGCCTCTTGTCATACGAAGCCCCAGAAACATGAATTCCTCCATCTCATCCCTGCGGGTTGAAAAATGCAGGTCCCGGTAATAATCCCGGATAAATTCCAACAGGGCACTGTCCTCATACTGCCTGTATTTATCCATACGGCTTTCTTCCTCACCATTTTCAAAAGCATGAAACAGATTCGTATAATCATCCTCCATCATACCGGTGCACTGTAAAAAACGTCCCGTATATTCCCCCATGTTTTCAACCCCGTGAAATCTTACGGTCTCACAGTGGTCCTCCGCAAGCCATACCTTCAGATAGGAGGATGCTCCCAAACCAATCCCCAGGTATTCTCCACCGGTCCAGTACACAATATTGTGCCGGCATTCAAACCCCTTTTTTGCATAGTTGGATATCTCATACCTGTCGTATCCGCTGTTCTTTAAAAGCAGCTTTGTCCGGACATACAGCTGCCGGTCTTCCTCCTCAGAGGGCAAAAGCTTTAACAACTCCTCATTTTCACTGAGAGGCGTTCCCTCCTCCACAATCAGACTGTAGGCTGAAATGTGCTCCGGCTGAAGCTCTGCCACCTTCCCCAGTGTCCGGATATAGGATTCCCGGCTCTCTCCCGGCAAACCGGACATCAAATCCACATTAATATTGTTAAAGCCTGCCTGTCTCGCACTGTTATATGCTGCAATAAACTGGTCATAATTATGTACTCTGCCAAGACGCTGCAGCATTTCATCATTCGTGCTCTGCAGGCCTATACTCAAACGGTTGATTCCCAGCTTACGGTATACTACTAACCCTTCCCTCGTCAGGCTGTCCGGATTGCCTTCTATGGTAATCTCCGCATCCTGCTTCACCGAAAACACCCTGCGAATGCTTTCCATGACCTGTTCCAATAAAGAAACATCCATATAAGACGGGGTTCCGCCTCCAAAAAATATGGACTTCACCGTATATTCTCC
Source organism: uncultured Eubacteriales bacterium (assembly GCA_900548855.1). Lineage (GTDB taxonomy): Bacteria > Bacillota > Clostridia > Lachnospirales > Lachnospiraceae > CAG-590. Next base: position 62,457 of record URMF01000009.1, on the reverse strand, counting down.
CGCAATGGTTTCATATGCTGCAATCTCCCGGCAGAGTGCCTCCGCATACTGCTTTTGTACACTGTAACCGCATCCACCAAAGGACAGGAAATCACAGTAATTGCATTTTGCACGGCAAAACGGAATGTGTACATACAAGCTCAATTCCCTTATCTCTGGTTTTTTCTCCATTGCTTTCCCCCTGCACTGCTATTCATCATCCAGCTTCAGCACACTCATAAACGCCTTCTGCGGAATCTCTACATTTCCAATCTGACGCATCCGCTTCTTTCCCTCTTTCTGTTTCTCTAACAGCTTCTTCTTCCGGGTAATATCACCGCCATAACACTTGGCAAGCACATCCTTACGAAGTGCCTTCACCGTCTCCCTTGCAATAATCTTGCTTCCGATAGCTGCCTGTATCGGTATTTCAAACAGGTGTCTTGGTATCTCTCCCTTTAACTTCTCACACATCTTACGGCCTCTCTCATAGGCGGTATCCGCATGCACAATAAAGGAAAGGGCATCCACCTCCTCCTTATTAATCAGAATATCCAACTTCACAAGGTCAGAGCGGACATAACCATTCAGCTCGTAATCAAAGGAGGCATATCCTCTGGAACGGGACTTTAATGCGTCAAAGAAATCATAAATAATCTCATTGAGGGGAAGGTCATATTTTAAAAGTGCTCTGGACTCCTCCATATATTCCATGCTCTTATACACGCCGCGCCGCTCCTGGCACAGCTGCATAATCGCACCCACATAATCCTTTGTCACCATAATTTCAGCCGCCACGAAGGGCTCTTCCATATAATCAATCTGGGACGGGTCTGGAAGATTGGATGGATTGGTAAGCTCAAGCATCTCACCATCCGTCTTATAAACCCGGTACACGACTCCCGGAGCCGTTGTCACCAAATCCAGATTATATTCTCTCTCCAAACGCTCCTGGATAATTTCCAGATGCAGCAGCCCTAAAAATCCGCACCGGAAACCAAAGCCTAATGCAATGGAGGTTTCCGCCTCATAGCTTAAGGCTGCATCGTTTAACTGCAGCTTTTCCAGCGCATCTCTAAGCTCCGGATATTTCGCTCCATCTGCAGGATAAAGTCCACAATACACCATGGGGTTTGCTTTCTTATATCCCGGAAGGGCTTCCTCACAGGGATTATCAGCATCCGTCACCGTATCTCCCACCCGGGTCTCCTTTACATCCTTAAGACTTGCCGTAATATATCCCACCATTCCGGCAGAAAGCTCGTCCTGTGGAATAAACTGCCCGGCTCCAAAAATACCGACCTCCACGACCTCCACAACTGCACCGGTCGCCATCATCTTAATATTGCTTCCCTTTCTCACAGAGCCGTCAAACAGACGGCAGAAAATAATAACTCCTTTATAAGCATCGTATTTACTGTCAAATATAAGTGCCTTCAGCGGACCCTTCACATCCCCGGACGGTGCCGGTATCTTCGTTATAATCTGTTCTAACACCTCATCTATATTCAGTCCTGTCTTGGCGGATATACGAGGTGCATCCTGCGCCTCAATTCCAATGACATCCTCTATCTCATTTACAACCCTGTCCGGCTCTGCACTGGGCAAATCAATCTTGTTGATAACCGGCATAACATCTAAATCATTATCAATGGCAAGATACACATTCGCCAGTGTCTGGGCTTCGATTCCCTGTGCCGCATCAACCACTAAAATGGCACCCTCACATGCTGCAAGGCTCCGGGATACCTCATAATTGAAATCTACATGTCCCGGCGTATCAATCAAATTAAAAATATATTCCTCTCCATCCTGCGCTTTGTAAACAATCCGCACCGCCTGTGCCTTGATTGTGATTCCACGTTCCCTCTCCAAATCCATATTGTCAAGAACCTGCGCCTGCATCTCCCTGCTGGTCAACAGTCCTGTTTTTTCAATAATCCGGTCTGCCAAAGTTGATTTTCCATGGTCGATATGTGCAATAATGCAAAAATTGCGAATGTGACTCTGGTCTAAATGTGCCATTTCTTCTCTCCTGTTCCACAATCCGGCTTCACGAGAAAAAAATAAATCTCTTATGAAGCCAGACTACATAATTGGTATAATTATAGCATATTATTCCTTTTTACTCAACACCTTATCCAGTATTGCCGCCAGTGGTTCCATGGCGTTTTTTTCTTCCTCCAGCGTATTATTTTGCGCCCCTACCTCAATCAGGGCTGTTCTCGGCAACAGATGAAGATTATATCGGAGACTTCTCACATAAATCTTTCTCACATAATCCCCGTAATGCTCTTTTCCGGTCAGGTACATCTGAAAGGAAAACGCCAGATTAGAAAGCTTATTGGGATTTTTTAAATAGTCAATCTCTCCATTCATATTGGAGCGGCTGACACCATTTAAAAACATGATTTTTGCTGTCCGCTTGCCATTTACCTCTGTCACAAGATGGGTTTCCTCATCGACACCATCCCTGTGCAAATCAATCACCACCTCAATTGAGGGATTTTCCTTTAATATTTTTGACACGTTATTGTATGCATTCTCGTATGCCTTGCTTCTGTCTAAAACCCCGTCGATAACATCATAGGCAGTCTCATCATGATAGACCGCTATTCCATACTGCTCCTCCAAAATTTTGGTGAGATAACTCCCCACTCCCACAATGGTATCCTCTTTTTTGCCCTCCCGGCTGTCAGCAAAGCTCTCCGCGCCATGAGTGTGGTAGATAAGCACTTTATATTCTCTTTTTTCTCCTGTCTGCTTTAACCCCTCCACCGTCAAATCTGTGTCCAGCAGATTCCCGATATCCAGCTCTTCCTTCGTCATACTGGTATTGCCATCCACCACAAATATCTTGCTGAGGAGAAAGTCTGATTTACTCAGCTGTTCCCTTGTATATGTTGTCCCGTTCGCTCCATCCGCCAGGGTAGTCACAGAATTTTCCGTCACTCCGTCCTCTGTTTCCAATTCTTCCATTATAATATCACCATTCACCGGCTCTTCATTTTCATCCTCATAAAACCAGTCAGGAACCTGGTAATCCGCAGCATAATCCACCTCCGGATTCCCATACTCCTGTTCATATGTAAGCAGCGGTATCATCTGGGCAGTCATTTTCAGAAAAATGTCCTCATTCTCCTCTGGTGGAAAACACAAAAACCAGAGAATAAAGAGCGCCAATACCGCAAATCTTTTCTTATTTGATTTTTTTATATTCCCGGAATACTGATATTTTTTCATAATACCATTTTATTCCGGATTTTATATTGTATGCCAGAATTATGCCAGTGCCGCCTGGTTAATTGCCTCAGAAATGGTATAGCTTATCCGTTTTACCGCCTCGTCAATATCCTTTGGTGTGACAAACATGTCCTCCAGATATGGAGTCACCATCTCGCAGGCTAACTGGTATCGCTCTTCCTCATTGAATTTTTTTAACACATTCTTTGTAGCCTGTTTTCCAATGGCTGACACCATCACATCCATGGCATCGTTTACAATCGTCGGAACCGCAATCACTGTAGGAACACCAATCGCAAGAACAGGAATACCCACACTTTCCTTATTGATTGCATTTCTGTGGTTTCCCACCCCGGAACCCGGTGTAATCCCGGTGTCCGCCAGCTGTATGGTCTTGTTAAGGCGGTCGGACTCTCTTGCCGCCAGTGCATCTATGACAATTAACAGCTCCGGCTTAATCTCCTTTACCAGCGCCTTTAAAATTGTCACGGATTCCATTCCGGTCTGTGCCATAACCCCCGGCGCAATGGCACTGATTTCCACGCTTTTAGAAATAATCCCCTCCTTCAGCAAATGTCTGGTTACATACAGGTTATCAATAACAAAGGGACCCAGTGCATCCGGTGTAACCTCCCGGTTACCAAGACCTGCTACCATAATACGCTTTTTATTTCCAATAAACTGCCTTAAATGTCTTGCCAGCACCTCCGACATAGGTTCATGAAAGCCCTCATCATGCTGCCTTAAATGCTCGCTTTCCAATGTAATATAGGTTCCGATTGGCTTTCCCAGGCTGATGGCACCCTGGTCATTCTCCACCACAATCCGTACTTCCTTAATGTCGGTATCTCCATTATTTTTTGTCATCACATGTACTCCCGTAATAGGTTCATCACTCTGGATATCCTCTTTCATCTCCACCGCAAGATCTGTTCTGCCACGCATTTCATTTCCCTCTTTTCCTTTTTCTTTTATACACATTTTTTCCACTTCCCTGTGCTTTTATACGATAAAAAATCGAAGCCCTCCAGCTGAGATTTTTTATGTGTCTGGGGTTCATCGGAATGGGCGGCATAATCCGGGGAAAAAAATTTTGAAAAATTATTGACAATATTTAGGTTTGCTAGTATTATTGATGAGTATGTTTACATTAGATTGTCCGTGTCCGGTTTTAATGTAAAACCATCAAATATAAAAATTATAGTAATGGAGGTGTCTGATTTGGCAAATATCAAATCTGCAAAGAAGAGAATCAAGGTCATTGAGACCAAGACTATGCGAAACAAAATGGTGAAGTCTAAGTTAAAGACTCTTCTCAAGAAGTTTGAAGCTGCTGTAGCTTCTGGTGATAAGGCTTCAGCAGAAGCACAGTTAAAGGTTTGTACATCTGAACTTAGCAAGGCTGCTGCTAAGGGCATTCTGCACAAGAATACTGCTTCTAGAAAGATTTCACGTTTAGCTGCTGCCGTTAATAAAATGGCATAGGCAAATAGAGCAAAAGGACTGGCTTAACCCACCAGTCCCTTTTTTATTCGATTCTTATACCCATCACCGGGAAAATTCCACAATTAACAGCTCCACCCCTACAACATCCTGCACCATTCCGGTTTTTATCCCCTGGTCTGTCGCCTGACATTTTTCCACCATATTTTTCAGTCTTTCATACGGATATTTTCCTGCCTGGGCTGCATACCTTTTCACACTAAAGGGCGGAATCCCACAGGCTGCTGCCATCCCCTTATTGTCTTTTCCCTCCGACATAAGCACCGACATCTGCATCAAAATGTGAAAATGCCTGGTGAGCATATACAGTACACGCATAGCCGGTTCCCGCAGGGCAAGCAAATCATGATAGAGCAGCAGTGCCTTATCCTGGTTATGCACTCCGATTGCATCCAGCATCTCAAACATTTTATCGGATGCCTGGCTGACACATACCTCCCGGATGTCCTCCACCGTAATTCTCTCACTTTCATAACGGTAACAGAAAAGCTTCTCCAGTTCATTCTTCAGCAGAAGCATATCCGTTCCCATATGCTCTACAAAATAAAAAATTGCTGAATCCTCTATCTGCTTTCCCTCTGCTCTGCAAAGTCCCTTCACCCAGGTAATCAGCATTTTTTCGTCTGGTGTATTCAGCTCGGAAGCATATCCATGCTTGCCAATCCACTTGTATAAACGGCTTCGCTTGTCAACCTCTTTCTCCACAAAAATAACATGAGTGGAATCTGGAAACTGCTCCAGACGTTTTTCTATCTCTTCCGGTGCCTTTTTAAACAATCCGCTGTTTTCCAGAACAAGCACGCGCTTATCGGTAAAAAATGGCAGGGTTTCCCCGATATCCAACACTGCCTGGAGCTGGAAATTATTTCCCTCAAAATAATTATAATTCATGGTATCCTCTGTATCCACCAGCGCTTCTGCCAGCTTATCCCTGTACTGCCGCTTCAGGTAATCCTCTGCTCCGAATAGCAGGTAAAACTGCTTTATCTCCTTTTTCTCAATATCCTGATTAATCGTCTTCATAAGCTCTCCCATTCGTACACTGTGATAACACTCCGGCTCCTGCATTTACACAAATAGGTACACCATCTCAATTTGTCAAAAACGGTGTGACCCAGTACTTCCTTCCATCTGTATCTATGGTAATTGCTCCACTGTCTTTTGTCAAATATATCTTTTCTGCGTACACAGACAACCGTTCCATAACCTCTGCTGCCGGATGCCCGTAACGGTTTCCTTCCCCCACAGACACACATGCCACCTCTGGACGTACCACCTTTAAAAACACTTCCGAGGAAGCCGTTGCAGAGCCATGGTGCGCTACCTTTAAGAATTCTATTGTTTCCCCATCCATATCCGCAAGAATACATTCCTCCACAAGCTTATCCATATCACCGGTTAACAGGGCATCGAAATTCCGGTAAGAAAGCTTTAACACCAGGCTTCCTGTGTTCTTATCCGCATAATCCCTCGTCTCCGGATTTAAACAGGTAAAGGTTATTCCGTCTATCTGTAACATATCTCCCCTTTTCATATAGTAAAGCCTGCAACCCTGTTCCATTGCTGTCTGCTCAAGCCTGCGGTAAGATTCATCGGGATTTGTGATATACGGAAGCACAAAATTGTCAACAGAAACCGTATCATCCTCTAAAAGCTCTAAAATACCGCTATAATGGTCACTGTCACTGTGGGATACAAAAACATAATCCAGCTTCCCTGCGCCATAAAATTTAGCACTGTTTTTCAACACATAAGTGCCCACCTTCTGTTTCGAGCTGCTGCCTCCGTCCATAAGAATATGATGTCTTAGCGGAGTACGGATATAGATTCCATCTCCCTGTCCCACATCAAGCATGCAGAAAGTTAATGCGGTGGGCAGACAAAAAACAGCAAATTGCAGTACATAAGCGGTACCGACACCAGCCAGTATTAATTTCTGATATAATTTTATCCTTTTGCATCTTTTCTTACAATACCTGCCTATGGCTGAGGCTTCCTCCCGGCTGTACACTACCAGCAGGAAAACCGCTATTATCATATAATACCCTGCAATCCAGCGCATGTCCGGTCTGCCGGTGCATACCGTGTGAAACGGAAGACATTCACTGGCATGACACAACCATGCGTACAGTCCAAATATAAACCGTGCCGGCAGACTGATAAGCCGTGCCCCAGACATCCAGAAACACCCGACAAGCCCTCCTGCTATCAAAACAAACAAAAGAATGCTCATCAACGGCACCACTATCACATTTAACAATACACCGTACAGTGGTATTTCATAAAAATAATATAGCAAAACAGGTAAAAGCACCAGCTGTACGCTGATACTGACAAACAAGCCCTCCAGGCAGCGTGGCATTGTCGGTAAAAAGAGTTTCCAGACCGGATTTACCACTGCAATTCCAATGACCGCTCCAAAGGAAAGCAGAAAACCCGCCTGGGTTATCTGGTATGGATTTAGCAAAAGCATCCAAAACAGCGCCAGGGCAATAGAGGTCACCGCATCATACCGCCTGCCGCCCACATCTGCCCCAACAGAAATAACCAGCATAACCACTGCCCGCATTGTAGCACCGGTCATACCTGTCATCATGCCATACAGAAAGATGAAAGCAATTCCGATACCTGCCGATACCAGATACCTGCCTGACAGCTTTCTTAAGAAATGATATAACGTACCTCCAATCATGGCAATATGCAGTCCCGAAATGGCTATCAAATGGGCAATTCCATTTCTCTGATAGAGCTGTTTCATCTCTGCGTCCAAGCCTTCCTTATCTCCCAATACCATCGCCGCTGCAAGGGCTGCATTCCCCTCACCCAAAATAGTATCGTACACCTGAGACAAATGTTTCCGAATTTCATACAAGAACTGCCGCACCGGCAATTTTGGAAACGTCACAGTCTCCACTGCCGCCTCCTGCAGGGCGAGAAATACACCTCTGCCATATTGATAGCGTTGCTCGTCATACCCACCGGGATTTGAAGCCCTTGAAAATTCCCTTACCCTGCCTTTTCCCTGTATCCGGCTTCCCAGCGGCAATATTTCCTGCTCACCGGAAGATACCAGCAGCTTCATATGAAACGGATACTGCCTTTGTGCACTGCTGTCCGTCAGCTCCCTGACCGCCACAATATAACAGGTTTCCCGTCCAGAAGTTTCCAAACCGGTTATTTTTCCGGTAAAGCGTATCTCCGTCCCTGTCTGCTCCATACAATATTCCGCCATGCACCGGGTATTTACCATACAGCCTGCACCCATCACAAAAAACAAAATCCCCAGCCCAAGAATGCTCCGCTTCTCTTTTATGAAACCGGGGCTTTTCTCCTGCAGGCATAAGGCTGTCAATAATACCGTTGCTCCAATTGTACATAAAACCACTACACTTATTGGTAATGCTCTGGTTAACACCTCTCCAAGTATGAACAAGCTTACCCAATAAAGCATTGGTCTTTTCAATTATTCTTCTGTTTCCTCCTGTTCAATCAAATCCAGATTCCGTTCAAAAATGCCGTCAAAAGGCATAGTTTCCCTGTAAAACGGTTGTTTTTCCCCATTCTTTAAAAATTGTACCTTTGAAACCGTTGGAAGCTCCACTAAGGAATTCACAACGGAATACACAATGATATCATTTTTCAGATTATTATTGGTATCATAAAATTCATCACTTAAATCTACATAACAGATTCCATCCTTTACTGACAGATTCTGAATGGTTGTTTTATCGGAAAGCGTAGCCTTATAGCCTTCCCCATCTGGTCCGCTAATCAAGGATTCCACAACAAGCCTGGCCAGAGACGTATTATTGGATATTTCTACTGTTTTGCGGTATTCCTTTAAGGCTTCACCGGATTCGTTTGCAAAATATAACACAATGGTTCCCTTTTGCTTATACCCACTCTCACTGTCAAAAGACATATTAAATGAATCTGCATCAAAGTTTTCGGAAACCGTGGCTGTTTCTTCATTCGCATTGGCAACATCCGTCAGGGAAAGTGTCACAGAATCAACTCCCTCCAGCTGCAATAACGATTTTACAGTACACGCCTTAAAAAACAAAAGAGATTCTGCATCCACGGAATCATATAATACATTAAAAGCAGCTTCCAAACCTCCATGTCTGCTGCCAGGTCTGATTTCAATATAAGTTATACCCTCAGGTATCGGTGTCTGATAATCTGCATTGGCCTCTGCATGCTCTAAATATTCAATCACTTCGTCTGCATTCACCAGTATATCCTCGTTACTTTGCAGAGTATATACCTCCGGCACGATATCAGTTTTGTCTGTATTGACAAAGTAAGCATAAATCTGATTTTCCTCCAGTACCACAGGTGTCTCAGCCTTCGGCTCCTCTGTTCCACATGCCATCAGCAGCCCAGTTAATACGAGAAGAAATAATAAGTATACTTTTTTCATAATGTCACGTCACCTCAGCTCACATATTTGAGCGGAATTCTCACAGTAAATGTCGTTCCCTCACCCGGCTCAGAATAAAGTTTAATGGCTCCCTTATGCATTAAAATCGCATTTCTGGTAATAGCCAGTCCCAAACCGGTTCCTCCTGTTTCCCTGCTCCTTGCCTTATCCACACGGTAAAAGCGCTCAAATACCTGTGCCTGGCAATCCTCCGGAATACCAACACCATTGTCCTGTACCTTGACATAAAAAAACTTGTGGTCGGCATTTAAGGAGACATGTACATTACCGCCATCATTATTATATTTGACCGCATTCTCAATCAGATTGGATAAAGCAAGAGACAATTTCACCTCATCCACTTCTCCAACCACTTCCCGGAAGCTTTCAAATACCACCTCAATATTTCTCTTCGCCGCCAACGGTTTAATTCTCTTTAATAACAGCTCCAGCAACGCATTAATATTTACTGGTTCAATATTGAGCTCTGCTGCCTTTTTATCCATTTTCACAAGGGTCAGCAAATCATTGATTATCTTATTCTCCCGGTCAATCTCCTCCACCATGTCAGACATAAATTCCCGGTACATCTCATTTGGCACATCCTCCTGCATCAACAAAGAGTCCGCCAGCACCTTCATAGATGTAATCGGCGTCTTCAATTCATGAGACACATTTGACACAAATTCCTGTCTGGACTCCTCTAACACCCGCATCTTATCAATCAGAACATTAAAGGAATCCGTCAGCTGTGATAACTCATTCAATCTGCTTCCAATATTCAATTTTTCCAAATGCCCCTCGTTTAAGCCGGATATCTGAGTATTTAATTTTTTAATATCCCATACGCTGATATTACAGATAATAAATGCTGCCATCAATGCCAGCAGGGAAAACAGCACAATTAAAATATCTGCCTGCTGGGCAATGTATGCATTGGTATCCTCTATATCCTTTAGCGAAACCGTTGCAATCATAACACCATTTACTACCTTATCCGCATTCACAATAGGTATCATAATCTCCGCATAATCATTCACCATACGGATATTTTTATCTTTTTCACCGCGCATAACACGCAGCACTTCATCATAAACAATATAATTCCCCTGGTCAATTGTATAGGTATCCTTCACTATCCGGTAATTGGAATCAATAACAAGAATTCTTCCCTCCCATACATTTGCCAGCTGGTCAATCTCCACATTCAGGTTATCCTGCATGGAATCAATGGTAAACTGGTTTACCAGTATCTGATTGCCCATAATACTGCACTGGTTTTGTACCAGCAGAAGCTTTTCCTCCACAGTCTTATCATTGTAAGAGCGCTGCAGCATGATATCAAAAAATACCATAACCACAAAAGCCAGGAGAAAAAAACATAGAAAAATGATAACCTTCAGACTGCGGAATGGATTTGTCTTTTTCTTATTTTCTGAAATAATAACCGACACCCCACTTCGTCTGAATATATTTTGGGTCTCCCGGATTCGACTCAATCTTTTCTCGCAGTCTTCTTACATGGACATCCACGGTACGCCCGTCCCCTAATGCATCACTTCCCCAGATTTCCTTTAAAAGGTCATCTCTGGAATATACTTTATTGGGATGAAAAAGCAGCAAGGTCAGAATATTAAATTCCTTTGCAGTAAGGTTCACATCCTTTCCTGCAATTGTGACACGACGACTCTCCAGCTCAATTGTCATATCACCCTCCACCAAAAGTTTTGGCTTTGGAGCATCCGGAACCTTTTTCTGGTTCCTGCGGATAATTGCCTTAATCCGCGCCTTTACCTCCAAAATATTAAATGGCTTGGTAATATAGTCATCTGCTCCATATTCCAAACCTAATATTTTGTCCATGTCATCCCCTTTGGCAGTCAGCATAATGATTGGAACATCTGAAAATTCACGGATAGCCTGGCATACCTCAAAGCCTGACAGTCCCGGAAGCATAACATCCAGCAAAATAACATCGAATTCGTTATTCTTTGCAAGCTCTACTGCTTCTTCCCCGTCATAGGCTGCGGTAACCTCCATTTCATCCTGCTCTAATGAAAATTTAATCCCCTTTACAATTAACTTCTCATCATCAACAACTAATACTTTCTTCATCCCAGTTCTCCTATCATCTATCCTTCAAATCTCATCTACATTTAATACTCCCTTTTATCTTATTAAATACACCTTCCTTGATTCCCGGAATCTGCATCAGTTCTTCAATGGATTTAAATGCCCCATGCTCCTCCCGGTATTGAATAATGACCTCTGCCTTCGACTCACCAATCCCCGGCAGTGTCATGAAGGCTTCCCGGTCTGCCTGATTAATATCAACCAACCCGTCATCCTCTAAAACCGGTTTTTCGGTCTCTTCCTCCATTCCCGGAACATACAGGGTCTGTCCATCCGTCATATGCTCTGCCTGATTCAGCGCCTCCGGACATCCTTCTGCCGTCACTCCTCCTGCCAGCTCTAATGCATCACAAATCCTTGCATCCGCCGACAACTGGTATACGCCTGGTTTTTCTACATGACCACATACATATACATAAATCCTATCCTGTGCAGCAGCCGTCCCTTGATTCTGGTTTTCCAAATCTGACAAAGCGCCTTCCGTACCGGATGCAGCTGCTCCTGCAGTCTGCCCCTCCGAAAGATTTTTCCCCTTATCGGATGCAGTCATGACAGCTTCCCTCTGTCCGCACCCTGTCAAAAAGCTCAGTCCGAGCAAAATAACCAACCATATGTATTTGTTCATTTTTACACTCCTTTTCCTTTCAAAACCGTTACCCAATTTACAAAGCGGAGTGCAATTTATAAAATGAAATAAAATAAGATACACTTTCATAATACATAAAATATGAACAATTTACAACTGTTTTTTTATCTATATTGCATTCAAAAAAGGACAATTATTACAAAATCAGACCTGTCTGCCGCCACCAGCGGCAAACAGGTCTGATTTGAGTTAGTCCGGGAGTTCTATGCTTCCCACTTAAAGACGATTAGTCCGGCAATCGCAATTACAATTCCGATGAGCTTCGATACGGAAAAGGCAGCCTTTTCCACACCAAACCAGCCAAACAGCTCTATCAGATAGCCCACTAACACCTGGGTTATCACAATTGCGAGAATTGCCTGTGCCGGTCCTAAAGAAGCCATGCTCTTGATTACCGTAAATGTGATAAATGCACCAATGACTCCTCCTAACAGCATGTATTTGTGATTCACTTTAAACAAATCTCCAACAGGCACCTTTCCCTGCTCCGTAAACAAAAAGAAGCCTGCACATACAACAAAAGCAGTCAGCTGGACAAAGCTGTTTGTCAGCCACGGACCCGTTTCCTTCGTTACTCCTGTGTTAAATACTCCCTGAATACTCATCAATGCGCCTGAAATGCAGGCAATCAAAAAGCCCCACATACATATTCCCTCCTGGTTATACCATAATACATGAAGCATGGCGTACCATTTTCTGGCATGCTCCACCTGATTCTTAGAATAGTATGCGTGACTTTCTTATGTTTTTATTCATTATCCTTTATAAAACCTTTATTTAATCTTCTGTTCCATTGTATTCTGAAGCCAATCCAGCTGTTCCTTCGCATCCTTTCCATCCCATATGGCATCAAAGGCAATTCCGCTTTCCGTCAGATAATCGCCTAAAACCATGACCTTTGGAATTGGTTTTGAATTCAGATACTGGGCATAAATCACCTTCTGCATGGCATCAAAGCTTTCATTCTGATTGATAACCGGCAGTTTTCCATTACCGGAATACTGGTCCTTGGCACATCCATAGCTCAGATAGAAGGCAAACATATTTCCCAGAGCAGTATCCTTTCCATATGGATTGATAAATGCTCCATAAGTAGTGGAAAATGTGGTGGAGGAAAGCTCCTCCGTCAGGCTTGGAACATAGGATACCTGGTAATTGGTAACATCCTTATCCTCTTCGCCCTTCTGTTCTGTACTCTGCATTTCGTAGAGGGTTGGCAGGATATCAGATTTACACAGACCCAATACTAAGGTGCCATCCTTAATACGGTTCATTACCGTATCATGGGATATATTACTCTTATCCATCCACAGATAGGCGCTCAACGACTGAAAATATTCCATGGCTGCAATGGATTTCTCATCATTTACCTTAAACTCCGATGCAGAATCTCCCTTTTCGCCAAACAGATTGGCATAGGATGCAATAAACATACTGTTGATATATGGGTCTGCCACATCCCACCGGAATACCGCCTTTGTGGAACCGGTATCCTCATATGCATCCAGAAAGGTCAGGATATCGTCAATGGATGCCGGTGCGTTTTCCAGCAGATTTGCATCATATACCAGACAATAGGTGTCAAAATACACCGGATACCCATACTGTCTGTCCTGATATGTGACTGCGTCCTTTGCCACTGCCGGATAATTTTCTTTCCAAAAAGCTTCATCCAGCCACATATTTTCTTCCGCCATTCCGCTGTTTCTGGCAAGCTCTAGCTGGTCATTTCCCATCAGGTAGACATCCGGTCCGTTTCCCTTCTGGTTTGCCTGGTTCATATCGTCAAAAAAGCTGACTCCGTCATAATAGACCAGATTCACCTTAACGGAATACTCCTTTTCAAATTTTTCTGCCTCGGCCTCCAGCCATGCCTTATCCTCATTCCCGGTATACCAGCAGGTCAGATTATCCTCCGCCGCGCTCTGCTTCCACTGTTCCATCAATCCCTTGTAGCTTACCGGCTTTGTGTCAGTTTCATTATTCTGCTGTTCCGATGAGCCGCAGCCTGCCAGCAAACCGGCTATCCATATGCAGATTAGCAAAAAGGCAATTGTTCTTTTTCTCATATTTATCTCCTCCGTTTAAAACAACGGCTCCTTTAAAATGGCAGTTCCGATACCTTTTTCTGTAAAGAATTCCAGCAGCAGGCAGTGCTCTACCCGTCCATCCAGCACATGGACTCTTGACACACCGTTTTCAATAGCATCAATACAGTTGGTAAGCTTTGGCAGCATTCCGCCTCCCACAACTCCTTTTTCAATAAAGGCTTTTGCCTCATTAATATCCATCTCGGAAATCAGTGTATCCCGGTCATTAGGATCCACAAATACGCCTTCAATATCTGTGAGAAATACTAATTTTTCAGCAGAAATGGCTTTTGCCACTGCGCAGGCCGCATCGTCCGCATTGATATTATAGCTCTCAAAATCCTCCGAGGAGCCGATTGGCGCAATAACCGGTATAAAATCATTTTCGATTAATGTATCCAAAACCTTGCCATTTACAGCCTTAACCTCTCCTACATATCCGATGTCCTTTCCTCCCGGAAATCTCTTGGTCACCGTCATAAGTCCCGCATCTTTACCGCTGATTCCCACTGCATTAAGCCCTAACTTCTGCATCATCTGTACCAGTCCCTTATTCACCTTGGAAAGTACCATTTCTGCAATCTCCATGGTCTCAGAATCCGTCACCCGCAGTCCGTTAATAAATTCCGGCTCTTTTCCGATTTTTTCTACCCATTTGCTGATTTCCTTTCCACCGCCATGTACAATAATCGGTTTTAGACCAATCAGCTTTAACAACGCCACATCCTTAATGACATTATACTTTAAATCCTCATCCAGCATAGCGCTTCCACCATATTTTACCACAATCTTTTTTCCATTGAATTTCTGTATATATGGCAGCGCCTCGATTAGAGTCTGTGCCTTTGCAATTACCTGGTCCATATTACTATTATTCTTGTTAATCATTTTCTTATCCTTTCTCAACCCTTAAAATTTAGGAAATCCTTATCTGTTGCAGTTCTCTGAAGGTTAGCCCTGTCGCTGCCTCCTACGGAAACATCGGCGGCTGCTCTAATCCCATGGTCTCCGGCAGTCCAAATAACAGATTCATATTCTGAACCGCCTGTCCTGCTGCCCCTTTCACCAGATTGTCCAGTGCACCTATCACAATGATGCGCTTTGTTCTCTCATCAAGCTTAAAGTTGATATCCACATAATTACTGCCTTCCACCCATCTGGTTTCCGGTGGGACATCTTTATCCAACACCCTTATAAAATTTTCTTTTCCATAATATTTATCATAAACTGCCTTTAAGGTTTCATATGTATAATCCTTCGTCAGGTTACCATAGGCCGTCACCAGAATTCCTCTGTTCATAGGTACTAAATGTGGGGTAAAATTGAGCACGATTTCCTTTCCACATGCATAGCCCAGCTGCTCTTCAATCTCTGGTGTATGCCGGTGTGTCGTAACCCCGTATGCTTTAATATTCTCATTGACCTCACAATACAAATTGTTAATCTTTGCTCCCCTGCCTGCGCCAGAGGTTCCTGATTTTGCATCAATTATAATACTGTCCGGGTCAATCACCCCTTCTTTTACCAGCGGATACAAGGATAAAATGGAACAAGTGGTATAACACCCCGGATTTGCCACCAGACGTTTTCCCTTAATCTGCTCCCTATTAATTTCACACAGCCCATATACTGCTTCTTTAATATATTCAGGCGATTTGTGTTCTATTCCATACCATTTTTCATAGACTGCAACATCCTTAATACGGAAATCTGCACTTAAGTCTACAATCTTAACCTTAGACAAAATCTCCTCATTCACCAGAGAAGCACATAATCCCTGCGGCGTGGCAGTAAAAATAACATCCGCCTTATCAGCAAGCATTTCCATATTGTCATCTAAACATTTTGCATCTACAATTTCAAACATATTGCCAAATACCTGATAGTACTGCTTGTCAATATAGCTTCTAGAGCCATACCATACAATCTCTGCCTCCTTATGTCCCAATAATAATCTCACCAATTCCTGTCCTGCATAACCTGTAGAACCGATAATACCTGCCCTTATCATATTGTTATCCTTTCTTCCTAATCCTTCAAATCACGGTTAAAACCCGGATTCCTATTATAGCACTCTTTTATTTCCATGTATAGTAAGAGAATCCTGAAATATTTCCGTTTATGCCGTTTCATAATTATACATTCATAATGAATATTATGCAAGTACTTTCTACATCCAATAATTTTTTCTCTGAAAAAGGGTTGCATAATATTCACTTTGGTTGTATATTAGTCAATAGATATTTTGAAGGAGGACTTTTTACAATGAAAGAAAAAGTAATTTTAGCTTATTCCGGCGGACTTGACACAACTGCCATTATCCCTTGGCTAAAGGAGAATTATGATTATGAAGTAATCTGTGTATGTATTGACGTTGGACAGGAAAGCGAATTGGAGGGTCTGGAGGAAAGAGCAATCTCCTGTGGCGCTTCCAAATGTTATGTATTAGATGTAGTAGATGAATTCTGTGATGATTATATCGTTCCTACCGTTCAGGCAGGTGCCGTATATGAGAATAAATATCTGTTAGGTACTTCCATGGCAAGACCATTAATCGGTAAGGTTTTAGTAGATATCGCACACAAAGAAGGCGCTACTGCCATCTGCCACGGTGCTACTGGAAAAGGAAATGACCAGGTTCGTTTTGAGCTTGCCATCAAGGCATTTGGTCCAGAGCTTAAGATTATTGCAGCATGGAGACAGGATGAATGGACCATGAATTCCCGTGAGGAGGAGATTGCATACTGCAAACAGCATGGCATTAATCTTCCATTCTCAGCAGATTCTTCCTACAGCCGTGACCGCAACTTATGGCACATCAGCCATGAAGGTCTTGAGCTGGAGGACCCTGCAAATGAGCCAAATTACGAGCATTTACTGGTTCTTGGTACATACCCGGAAAAGGCACCAGATGAGGCTGAATATGTTACGCTTACATTTGAAAAAGGGATTCCAAAATCCGTAAATGGCAAGGAAATGAAGGTTTCCGACATCATCCGTGAATTGAACCGTTTAGGCGGCAAGCATGGTATCGGTATTGTAGATATCGTAGAGAACCGTGTTGTCGGTATGAAATCCCGCGGTGTATATGAAACTCCGGGTGGAACCATCCTTATGGAAGCACATACCCAGTTAGAGGAGTTGATTCTCGACCGTGAGACATTAGCATTCAAGAAGACCATCGGCGACAAATTCGCTGACGTAGTATATGAGGGTAAATGGTGGTCACCACTCCGTGAGGCATTACAGGCATTTGTAGAATCTACCCAGGAGCGCGTAACCGGTGAGGTAAAATTAAAGCTTTACAAGGGCAATATCATCAAAGCCGGCACAACCTCTCCATATTCTCTGTATTCAGAATCTCTGGCAAGCTTCACCACCGGTGATTTATATGACCACAAGGATGCAGAGGGCTTCATCAATCTGTTTGGACTCTCCACAAAGGTTCGTGCAATGCTTGACGCAGAACGCAAATAAATTATAAAAACTGCAAACAATATATTATACTCAAAAATGGTTCACTGGACCATTTTTGAGTATGCTTGGCAACAAAAGAATCGTGCGCAAGTCTGAACGACCTGCGCACGATTGTTTTATTTTCCATCATATATGAGAAGAGAATCCACATTATAGTTACAAAGCTTTTCTCTGCCCTTCAGACCTGCCAGTTCCATAACAAACTGGATTTTCACAACCTCCCCACCAAGACTTTCTATCATCTGGATAATCGCCTCAATGGTTCCACCCGTTGCCACAAGGTCATCTATTATAACAACCTTATCTCCCGGTTTAATAGCATCCTTGTGCATCTCAATAATGGCAGTTCCATATTCCAGCGCGTATTCCTTCTGAATCGTCTCACACGGCAGCTTTCCCTTTTTACGGACGGGAACAAAACCCTTTCCCAGTGTGTATGCAACCGGCATTCCGAAAATAAATCCCCTGGACTCCGGTCCTATGACAATATCAAAATCTACATCCTTAAGGCTATCTATCATTCCATCAATTGACTTTTTAAGCCCCTCTGGATTCTGGATAATAGAAGTAATATCACGAAAAATAATTCCTTCCTCCGGAAAATCCGGAATACTTCTTACATACTGGTCAATTCCACATCTGTCCTGCATTTTATCGCCTCCTGCTTTGCATTTATCTTTCGTCAGCTTTAGAATAGCACACCTTGATTTCTCATGCAAGGACTTCATTCGCATTTATTGTATGATTCTTACCGCAATCAGCACACTGAACATAACACTGCAAATAGCTATGATGATTCCTGCCGGAATGGTCCATCTGGATTTGCGGATGCCGATACTCATAAAGTAAACGGAAATTGTATAAAATAAGGTTTCTGTACAGCTTAACAGAATCGATGCGGTCATACCAATATAAGAATCTGTCCCAAACTCTTTAAAGATATCAAACAAAAGCCCATTTGCCCCGGA
The DNA here is from genome assembly GCA_900548855.1 of uncultured Eubacteriales bacterium. Lineage (GTDB taxonomy): Bacteria > Bacillota > Clostridia > Lachnospirales > Lachnospiraceae > CAG-590. The sequence goes on along the minus strand of URMF01000009.1, from coordinate 43,995 downwards.
TGCAGAAAACATTTTTACAATACTAAGAGGAATGATTTCAACCGGAATATGGAAAATGGCAGCCAGTGGCTCTAATAATTTACTAATCAAATCCAGTGTGCCCGAAGTCCTTAAAACCCCCACCGCCACAAGCAGTCCCACAATGGTAGGGGCAATTTCCACAATAATCCGAAACCCCTTTTTTCCACCCTCAATAAAATCCTCAAATACAGGTTTCTTATTAAAAATACCATATCCTACAATATAAAAAATAATCAGTGGAATCATAAATACAGAAAGAAAGTTCAGAATTTTAACCATATAGCTACCCCCTTATCCCCTGCCACCCTTAACCGGTAATTTACACATTAATTTGCAAATAATAAAGGCCAGTCCCGTAGTAAATGCAGTTGCCAGCAATGCCGGACCAACAACTGCCACAGGATTGGCACTTCCATACTGGCTTCGGTATGCAATCATGTTAATGGGAATTAACTGCAGTGAAGAGATATTGAGCAGCAAAAAAGTACACATCTCATCACTGGCAGTCCTTAAATCCCCTCCCCGTTCCTCCTCTAACTGCCTTAATGCCTTCATTGCCTGGATTCCCGTAGGTGTACATGCCCAGCCAAGCCCTAAACAATTGGCAATAAAATTAGCGGATATATAGGATGCTGCACTATGGTTAAGGGGAAGCCTTGGAAATAAAAGCTTTAATAACGGCTTCATTTTATTGGTCATTTTCTCAACCAGACCGGAATTTTGCGCAATAAAAAGCATTCCATTCCACATACTGACAACGCCTGCCATGACAAATAATAATTCCACCGCTTCCTTTGATGATGCAATTACTCCCTCGCATACCGCTCCCAGATTCCCTTGAAATGCCGCAACAACAATTCCCACTAAAATCATTCCCGCCCATAGATAATTCAGCATATAATTCCTCTCGAATAGTGATTCATTGAAAGTATACGGGAAAATCCATAAAAATAGAACTAACTCTTCTTTATGAAATGTATCTGAAATGTTTTTTGGATACTGCTTAATATCCCCTGCCAGGCAGCCACAATACACATACAAAACAGGAAATAACCTGCCCTGTACCATTTTTCCCCGGTGATGTTTAAAATCCAAACCAGCGGCGAACCGTGGGAAGGCTTGTTTAAAAACCAAAAATTTGTCCCCAGTATGTTATTCATCCAGTGAAGCAGAATAAACCCAGCAATTCCAAACATAACAGGCATCCAGAAATCTTTCCATTTTGGAACTATCTTTTCCGCCACAATGAGCCAGATTCCAAATACCACGATTAACCCGTGGGAAAAAAATGCGTGAATATGCATATAGTTAAAAAACGGATAGACCTCCCAATTTGGGAAAAGCAATGCCCCGACAGCTCCCGGAACGCAGAGCAGGACATAAATGACACCCCAAAAGCGGTTTTCTGTCCAGATATAGAGTACTGCAATCCAAAGCGCCATACTGCACAGATGAAATGGCAGAAAACCACTGTCAAAATGTCCCGTCAAAATAAGAGCCGTATCCCGGTAAACTGCAATCACAGGAAACAGGATACCTATAATCCGGTTTACCCTTTTCTGTTTTTCTGCCCCCTGCTCTACATACCAGCCTCCGCTTATAACGGTAAATATCAGTATTCCCAGAAGCCACAGCACATGACACATCCCAAATAGTTCAAATCCGCTTCCGGCAGGCAGCTCTGTTTCAAATACAAAGAAATCCTTCATAACTTCTGTTCTCCCATGGTACTGTCAAAAGGATAACAGCATCCGGATTCTGCTTTTCACCAAAGTATCTGTCCCACTGGCATCATAGTCTACGCTAATATACTGTGTGTCCGGAAGCTTTCTGCGGATGGCAGGATACAGACCTCTTCCACATACATGGCTCGGCATACATCCAAAGGGCTGTCCGCAGATAATCCGATTATATCCATTCAGGGCATGATTCGCAAACTCTGCCCCAATCAGCCAGCCGTCTCCAATGGAGCACTGGTAAGTGACATATCCCGCTGCCTTTTCCTTAAACACATCATAGGCATCCATACAATAAAAGCCCTGCTCCTTAAGCGCATTTACCATATGCTTCTGCAGCTTTAAAAAGTACTGGAACACCTTGTGTTCTGCCTCCACGGCAATTCCTTTTTTTGATATTCCACCCTCTGATAGCAGATGGGTATCCATATAATAGAGTGCATACCATGTAATACCATTTATATAATATTCACAGTTTTGCCCCTTTAAATATTCCTCTAAGTTCCAGTTTCCCAGATGGCAGTATTTAATATACAGTTCTCCCACAACCCCAATCTTCAATACCTGTTTTTCTATCCGGGAAATCTGCTTAAAATCCATTATAATTTCCGAAAACCTTTTCTTTATATCCTTGCCGGACAGTCTTTTCCCCTGTTTTAAGTCCTCTGCCAATATCATAAGCCACTTATCATATCGTTTCCTTGTCTCTCCGGCATTGGCTTCATACGGTTCTGTCTGATTTGAAAGAATCATCAATAAATCGCCGTAATAGGCAGCTGCCGCCGCCCGGATTAACATATCCGGTGTAATAGGCAGACTATGCTTTTTTTCCAGTCCTGTCACATTTAAGGATATCACTGGCACCATGGGAAATCCAGCATCATCCAGCGCTTTCCGAAGCATGGGAATATAATTGGAGCCTCTGCATGCATCCCCCGCCTGGGGCTCTAAAACAACTGTGCGGTTTACATCATATTTCCCGCTTTGCAGGGTCTTTAAAAGCTGTCCTACAATCAAAATGCCCGGATAACATAAATCGTTATGGGCATACTTTAATCCAAGACTGGTAATCCCCTCTGTCTCTTCCATAATGACCGGACGGTATTTTCTGGAATAAAAGGCATACTTTAATAAAGGAAAATGGGCATCCAGCATTGCCGGTATCAAAAGAGTATATTTTTCATTGTGTTTTTCCTCTTTAATCCGATACATAAAGGTACTCCCTTCTTGCAATAAAACAATTTACAAATCCTTTTTCTATATTGCATTATACCCTGTTTTACCTGATTCCAAACATATACCCTTTTACTGCACTACATCCGAAAGCGCAATCCGGATTTACACTCCAATACCGCCTCTGTTATCCTGCATGGCGTCTCGCCATCCATATGAAACCACTGGGGCTGCTCCACACTTATGCTAATTCTTCTACACATATGTTCCGTGATACTCTGGAAAATAAAATGCTTCTTCACATATACCAGCATTACTGCAAGCAGCAGCTTCCATTTCGGCATATCCTTTACCAGACAGACCGCAAGCAAGCCATCCTCCGGGTCCGCCTGGGGACAAAATGGTACGCCGCCCCCTTCTTTTTCATGAATCATGCCTACCACAAAAAACAGACCGGGAACCGGAAACTTTTCTCCTTCATCCATACAGATAACTGCTGCCACCGTTTTTCTTGTAAAAATCTGTTTCACTCCAATTGCCACATAGACAAGCTTTCCAAGATGAACCTTATTCAATATCTTCTTTAATCTGCTCCTGCTTACCTCCTCACAGATATCCGCATCATATCCCACACCACTGCTGATGATAAATCTTCTCGTCTGCTGCTGTCCAGCCTCACCTTCCTCTGCCTTATATGTAATCTCTCCGTAATCGAGAATCCTCTCTTTTTTATGATGTAAAATTCCATCCAAAGCCCGTCTCGTATTCTTACCAATTCCCATATTTCTGGCAAAATCATTTCCTGAGCCTGTGCGGATACAGGAAAGAACCGTGTGCTCAAAGGACTGAATGCCGTTTAATACCGCATTCAAGGTACCGTCTCCGCCAAGAACCACCAGATGACAGTCCTGTATTTCCCGGGTTGCCGCCGCTTCATCTACATTATGTAAACCTTCTGGTTCTTCCTGTGACAATTCGCTTTGTGTCAGCCCTGCAACAAGCTGCGTTACTTCCCCTGCGTTTTGCAGGATATGTGTCTCATATACAATTTTTTCCTCTTTTAAAACGGCTTCCACCCTGTTCCAGATACGCAGCCCCTTTCCAGAAGAAGAAGCGGGATTAATAATAAAATGGTACATCGTTTTTCTCCCCTGTATTAATATAATTCCATTATACCCGATTCTTCCTCTGCTGCATAGAAGCTAAAATATAAAAAACTCTATAACGTAAAAACTTTATTTATGCATTTTCTTCCTCTATCCTGAATATAAATTTCATTTTTGTCTTTATCTCTCCTGTTACATTCTGATACCGGTACACACTAAGCATAATTCCCAGCAATATATAAGTTGTAAGCATTCCGGCACCTCCGTAGGTAATAAACGGACAATAAATCGCACTTGGCAAAAAACCGGTATTACATAATACATAAAATATAAACTGTACCAGCAATACAATCCCACATCCGGTTCCCATAATCATCCCAAGCTGATTCTTTTGCAATATGGAAAGCTGCAATCCCCGCCAGAACAACAGCATAATCAGTCCTACAACCACAATTGCCGCCAATATGCCATAATAAGAGGAAATATAGGCAAGGGTATAATCATTTCCGCCAGGGAGCTTATCTGCTGTCCATTCTCCGGAATCCATAAGCCGGTTCATTCCCAGCCATCGGTTATTAGTCAGAAAATTCCATGTAAACCTGCCATATTGATAATCGCTTTCCACCTGAAATGGATGCAGCCAGAACTGAATCCTTGCCTGCATATAGGAATTTCCAAATAATGCAATAAGACTTATCCATGCCATTGGAGCTATGATTGTAACAATTCCCATAATGCATAATATAAGTTTCCGTGATACCCGAAACCAATTTTTATAGACTGCCACTGCTAAAGCTCCTCCAAAGGACAATCCAATTATTATCATCATTGGAAAATTCACAGACAACAGAAGCACTAAAAATACCGGCAATGCCCAGAGTACCCCTTTTACAAGCGCCCGGTATCCCTCCCCTCTGTAGCTGTAAAGGACTGCACCATAAAGGGGCACAAATAGCGGTAAAAAACTGGACAGATTATACTGTCCATAAAAAGGAATATCCATCCAGATATTATGCATGAACCCCACACCGTTTACCAGCAGACTAAGTATGCTGATACCTGTCAATACAAGATAAATCATCTTACCCCATTTTCCAATTCTGCTGTAATCCAGCACGCAAATTCCAATCATTACCGCAATACCGGCTGCAATACAAATAACCGCTTTTGCCGGAGAGGGCATAAAACTGTTCTGCTCAAAATGTATGCTTAGCAGATACTGAACCAGCAAGCCTATTCCACTTAAAAATATTATCAGAATAATCATGTCCCATGCCATCTGCGGCTTATGAATCCGGTCAAGCTCAATTCCCGTTTCCACCGGGTCTCCCATCTGCCGGACTGCCTCTTCTTCCGCTGTCTCCTCATCCATTCCATCTGCCATATAAGCGCATTTCTGGTCTTCTATATGACTGCGGATTTCTTCCTCTACCATCCCTCTTGCCTTTTTACAGCGGAGCTGTTCCATCAGTATTTCCAAATATTCCTGCTGTTTCATACCATTCCCCCCAGACTATCGAAAAATATATCTGCTGACAGGTTGTCCCCACCATGTTGTATCTGCTGCCCTATATTTAAAATATTGGCAACCGCTTCAGAATACGTTTTCCACTCCTGCCTTTTCTCCTTTAGTACCTTATGCCCCTCCTTTGTAATCCTATAGTATTTCCTTACTTTACCTCCCACCTCTTTCTCATATACAGTAAGAAGCTTCTTCTGTTCCAGGCTATGCAGCAACGGATATAAGGTTCCCGCCTTTAACTCAAAAACATTCTTGGAACGCGCTTGTAGTGTTTCAATCATCTCATAGCCGTACATATCTTTTTCCGCCAGTAACTTTAACAATAACATTGTAGTGCTTCCAGATACCAGACTTTTGTCAACCGCCATCCTGATTACCTCCTTGACTTTTTTTATTATATAGATTATCTATATATCCTCATATTATATCGACTATCTATACATGTCAAGAAAATACTCTCTTTTTTATTTTTTCTTAAGAAATTTATCACTTTTCCCAATTGCTCCTATGCTGCTAAATCCTTTCGCTGGTACTTTATCCATGCCGCCACAATTGCTGCAACGGTAATCCCTGCTCCAACCCCCAGCATAGCACCGTCTATCTTTCCGCTGGTAAAAATATCTGCACCATTGGAATAATAAAAGGGAGTAATATATTTAAGGTTCTCAATTGCCGGTATAATACGGCACATCATATCCATGGCAAACATAAGAATCGCCATTCCAAGCCCGGCTCCCATCAGATTCTTTTTGGTAAATGCAGATATAGCAAAACCAATCGTTCCAATTTCAATCTGCATAAAAACCTGGGCAAAATGGTAAACTGCCATCTCTTTTCCGCTGATGTCCTCCTTCATCAGAATAAAACCGAGCAGATACATTGCCACACAAACCATGTTAAATATTACAATATTGCTTATCACTGCCATATATTTCTGAAACAGGATTTTTCCCCTTGAGACAGGAAGAACATTTAAAAATTCTGAAGTATGCCCAGCTTCCTCCTTTGACAGAACCCCGGTTCCAAGAATTGCTGCAAACATAGCCCCGCCCAGGCCATGCATCATGGCAATCTCTGTGGCATAAAAACCCGTCAAGGTTGCAAGGCTCATTTTATCCATACCAAGTGCAACAGACATGGAACCCATATTGGAATAGATATCTGCAACCTCCTGTATGGAATCTTCAAGGCTTGTATACAGTAAAATACAGCCAAAGCACAATAAACCCACACATAGAGTCCAAATAATAAGGCTTTTTAGATTCATTTTCATTTCATGCTTATACAGTGTCATTTTGCATCCTCCTGCTTATAATAGTGCATAAATATTTCCTCCAGCTCCGGTTCCTCAATTACGATATCCTCGATATCATGGCCTGCAAAACCAGCGAATAATTCATTTAAATTTCCTTTATAAACAAATTCCTGTTCTTCCCCATCCTTTACCATCCGGATTCGCTTTGTACTGGTTTTTGTAAGATTTTCCACTGTATCCGTACAGATTATGCTTCCTTCTCTTATAATAGCGGCATGGCGACAGTATTTTTTTATTTCTGATAATACATGGGACGAAAGAAAACAGGTTATTCCCTGCCTGTTATATTCCAGCACCAGTTTAAAAAACTCAGACTGCATAAGCGGGTCTAATCCACTGGTGGGCTCGTCAAAAATAAAAAGCTTTGGCTTATGCTGCATGGCACAGACAATACTGACCTTCTTTCTGTTTCCAAGAGAGAGTTCCTCTATTCTCTTATTCTGGTCAACCTTAAGGCGTTCACAGAGCATTTCCGCTTCTTCCCTGCAGTCTGCTTTCCGCATATCTGCTGCAAACCGGATGACATCCTTTACCCGCATGGATGGATAAAACATCGCCTCAGACGGCATATAACCAATCTCCTTTAAAAGCTCATTTTTCCTGTTCTTTACATCCATTCCCATGATTGCTGCACTTCCCTCCTGAAACTGTATCAATCCGAGCAGACACCGGATTGTGGTAGATTTTCCTGCTCCATTCGGTCCTAAAAATCCAAAGATATCCCCCTGCTCCACCTGTAAGGACAGATTGGAAACACCCCGGTGTTTTCCATAATTCTTAGTAAGGTTACAAATGGATATTGCTAATTCTTTTTCTTTCATTTCTGCTCCTTTCTATTTTTAAAGCCATGAAGCTCCTGGTTCAATCTTATTGTATCAGCAGCCCTTTTCAGCCTGTAAACTAAAAATACACAGAGATAGCACAAAACCATATATACAAAAAACAAAACACTTGCTCCAATATTCCTATCATACCAGCCAAAAAGAATACTTACAATTGTATAAAAGAGGGAACAGCCCAAAGAAAAAATCCCTTCCTTTATACCCAGATGCTCTTTCTCATCAAAATTTTCTAAAAGATACACCTGGATATAACATATGATATAAGCAGTCAATACCATTTCAAACATTGTAATAATGCTTGCGTAAAGACTTCCTCCTATTATCTGATATAAAAAATAGAAAAACAGAACTAAGCAAAAATAAAGACATGCCTTAAATTCAATTCCAATCTCGGAATATAAATATCTCTTAAACCAGTTCATTTTTCCTCCCCCTTTAATATATTTCTTAATTCCTTGGCATAGCGCCTTGATATGACAACATGCTCTCCATTATCCATCGTTGCATCTATACGATTTCCTGACATACTCCTCAGTTTTTCAATTCGGTATAGATTGATTACCATGGACTTACTGCACCGGAAATATCCCTCCTCTGCGTAAGCTGCTTCTGCTCCTGTCAAAGTAAGACCGGTCTTATACACCTCTTTTTCTGTATAAAGATAAGTAATGCCATCCACGCTTTCCAGATATATAACTGAATGCGGTCTGATTACGAACTGCTGTCCATCCTTCATACCAAACAATTTTTCCCCCTGTCCCTCTATGAAACGAACAATGTCCTCAATCTGTCCCGTCAGCTGGCTATATTTAATGACAACTTCCTCTTTTCCCTCTGTTATCTGCTCCAATGTAATCTTCATATTCTGATTTCTACCCCAAAGCCTTTCTGCTTTTCTCTTTCCTCCCTTCCTTTATAATATGTTTCCGCTATAAATACAAGAGTCTTTCCTCTAAGATGCATTTTTTCCTTGACAAACTGCACTCAAAAAAGCTTTTTCTCATATGCACAGCAACAAAAATAGTGACCAGAGATTTTCTCTAATCACTATTTCAAGCTGCTATATTACTTTCATTATAATACACCTCTGGCTATCTTACGCCAAATCATCTACTGCTGCTCCCTTTAAATCCTCCTGAAGAAGTCTCATTTTTTCCAGCAAATCCTTAATCTCCTGCTCTACCTCGGTTGTACTTTTAACACCATCATGAATGCTGTCCAAAACATCCCCATCTATCTGATTTTGCAGGGATACCTGGCTGCGGGCTTTTTCCTTTGCTGTCTGTTCACTTATTCGTTCCTGGGCATTTTCCTGCCCTTTCTGAATCAGAAGCTCCCTCTCTATTTCCTTTGCTTTCCGGATTGCTTCTTCCTTTTCCTCCTGCTTCTTCTCTTCTGACTTTTCCTTTTGTTCTTTCTTTGCTTCTTCTGTCTTTTCATCTATATGCTCTCTTGCCTCATCGTACAGAGAACCTATCATTTCTTTTCTTGCGGTCTCTAAATACTTTTTTGCATCCATTGCCGCATCCTTCATCGGATGCTTTTTAAGGCGTGCCATATCCGTTTCCTTGATGGTATCCGTTTCCATAGTGATATTCTTCTGATTGTCTGCCATTCTGCCCTCAATGTCTTCTTTTGCCGCATCTAACATACGCTCCATCTTCTGTTGTTCCTCACTATCCGGCGCCTCACCATACTGCTCTGCCAGATTTTTCCGCATCTCTTCAATATCCTTCAGTTGAGACTTTAGTTCTTCATTTTCCCGCTTCATGTCTTCAACATGCAGTTCTCTCGCCTTCTGCTCCTCATCCGACCTTAAATCTTCCTTAAACACATCTTTGAGCATTTTCAAGGCTTCCTTCTGCGCTTTCTGTTTTTTGGCAAGAATACTATCCTGTTCCATATTCAAATCTCCGGCAAATACGGTATTCCCTTTCTTTTTACCGGCATTTCTCTCTGTCCTGTTTTCTGTCTCTGACCGCCTTGCACCAGCATTCATAGCAAACATGCCCTGGTCATTTCCTCTCATTGCTGTTATCTTCGCCATACCTTGTTCCTCCCTGAATTAAAAATATTGGCATCCATGCCCTGCTGTCTTCCATGCATCTACGCCCTTTGGCTTGATTTCTAAACCTCACTTTTATAATAGTATCGGAAAATGGGAAGATTTTTTCCATAGAAATTGCATAAAATGACTATAAAGATATGAATCTTCATATATAATTACTTTGCTACTGTACCTGATGTTTTTTAAATGCCCTGCCTGCCAAAGGCATCAGTACCACCAACGTCAGCAAATACACCACATACCGCATGCCGATATAGTCAAAAACTACCCCGCCAAATGGGTAAGAACACAGCATTCTCGTTCCATGGTCTATTGCATTATAGGGAAGCAGATACAAAATATGATTATAAATACCATTGGTTTCACTGCTCTTTAAGAAAAGTGCGATAAAGAACACAAACAGCATAACTGCCAGCACCGGCAGTCCGGTTTTCATCCTCGCCGATACAAACAGGGTAAAGGCAGTCATTCCAAAGACAACCACATATAAAATACCAACACAGACCAGCACTGTTTCCAAATAGGTGAAGGGATACGGAATTTGCAAATCAAAATTCTGAACCGGAAGATTCCAGCCCTCTATGCCATAACTTAACAGAATAATGAGAAAGGTGACTGCAATATTTATTGTATAAAACAAGGCTCCAAACAGGAGAGCCGCAAGGTTTTTGGCTACAACAACTTTACTTTTCCCATATTTTGTAGTCAGTATAATATGGTCTGCATTCCTCTCATATTCCCCTGCATATGTGGTGGCTGTCATAATAAATAAACTCACAAGAGGGATGCAGAAAAATCCCATGACATCCAGAAGCCTTGCCCAGCCCTCCGCATATCCATACATCACTGGAGTTTCTATTTTTTCGCTCTTTTTCAGCCAGTAGTCCTGCTCTGCCTCGGTGTACTGCCAGTCACTGCTGCCGGCAAGCAGAGTATTGCGGAGCCTTTCCTGTCTTGTCTCATAAAAGCCATCCTCCGCTTCCAAATCTATCTCCCTTAAATTGGCTCCCCAGGTCTGGATTCCCGGTTCATCATAGTTATGCCCTATCATCAGGAACAAATCGCGCCTTGGCATATAATACTCACAATACACCGAATCCACCAAATGCCAGTTATCTCCCTCTCCTTCGGAGTTTCCCGGAGCAGATGCTATTTCCTGATATTCCCTTACAAGTTGTTCCACCCTTTCATCTGTCAGGGGACCGGCTAATGCATCCAGAGTCTCCTTTTTATAGGCTGCATAATCCAGCCCTGAAACCTCATTTCCTTCCTCGTCATAAATCCATGTCTGTTCTACCGACATAAACATAAAAATTGCCATAAGAACACAGGTGCCCCAGAAAACAATCAGGTTCATTTTTTTCTTATATAACTTCATAAACTCAAATTTAATTAATGTACACATATGATTTCCTCCTCACTATCCTGAAACTGGTATAAATACAAATCCTCCAGAGTCGGTGGCACATGTTCCGCCATATCTGACGGAGCCTCCCCACTTACAATCCGAAGCTCCACCCTATCCTCTACGTGATGGAGATTAATAATGTTATACCGGGCACAGAGGATATCTGCACCTTCCCTGTCCGTTACCACCTTCCAGACCTTGTCCGAAATGGAATCCACAAGCTCTGTCACCGTTCCCCTTGCAAGAAAGGCTCCATTTTTCATCACCAGTATTTCATCTGCGATATACTCTACATCTGATACAATATGTGTCGACAAAATAACCAGTCTGTCACTGGCAAAATCCGATATCAGATTGCGGAAACGGACTCTCTCCTTCGGGTCTAATCCGGCAGTCGGCTCATCCAGCACTAAAATCTTGGGGTCATTTATCATCGCCTGGGCAATTCCCAGACGCTGTTTCATTCCGCCGGAGAAGGTCTTGATTTTCTTATTTGCTACTTCCTTCAGTCCCACCATTTCCAGCAGCTCATCTGCCCTCCGCTTTGCATTTGCAGGTGGCAGCCCCTTAAGTGCCGCAATATAGAGCATAAACTCTTTCGCTTTAAATTCAGGATAATATCCAAAATCCTGGGGAAGATAACCAAGCTGCTCCCTGAATTCTTCCCCCATATCCAGATTATTCACTCCGTCCAGCTTGATTTCTCCGGATGTCGGTGTCAGTATCCCGCAAATCATACGCATCAATGTGGTTTTTCCCGCTCCGTTTGCTCCAAGCAGTCCGTACACCCCATTTCCAAACTCTCCATCCAGCCTGTCAACGGCAATCTTACTGCCGTATTGCTTTGTCAGCCGTTCTATTGTCAATACCATGTCCTTTCCTCCTGCCTTTCTAAATCCAAAATTTCTATCTCTTCCTATTCTATCCCTAATCCGTATTCCGGCGCTGGAATTTTCAGGAATTATACCTGCCATAGACTATCGTTCTGCTGCCAGCAGTCCCTCACAATGTACCATGTCTTTCCAAACCTCCTTTATGACCTTTACCAGAATTACTATGGAAGCAATGCATACCAACAGCCAGATATTCTGATTTGCCCTGCTGTAAACCAGAGGTCTGTAATACGGAATCATCATAAAGCACGCACATACAAAGCCGGTATAAGCAAGCGCCTGGTATCCGTACATACCCTTTCCAGAATATTTCAGCAGATAAATCAGTCCAATTATGGTAAGGTTAAAGGGCACCAGACTATAGAGCAGAATGCCAAACAGGTTTTCATCCAGATAAAAATTCAAAAATGTGATAAAGCCTCCAAGCATTAATAAATCCGTAACTCCTAGAATACACATTCTGGAAAGCACCAGCTTCTTTAAGGAATATTTCGTTGCCATCTCAATTTCCAGCATGCTTTTATAACAGATTCTTGCAAATTCTTCAATATGGAATACGAGAAGCATTGGTGTCATCGCAGAGACTAAGGAAAGTATTCGGTAATCCGTATGCCCCATTTCAAGCAAATGGTATGGAATCATGCAAATTGCCACTAAGACTGTCAATTGCCCAATCCATGTATGGGGTCTGATAAAGCCAAGCTGTCCGAAAATAAACTGCATGTCCGTCATCTGACATGAATGCCGCATATCCTGCAGCAGCACTCTGGTTTTTTCTTTTCTTTCCTGGTCCGGTTCCGGAATCTGATACTGTTTAAGTCTTTTTTTTAATTCCATTTCCTCTCTTTTCATATACCTGCCTCCTTTCCTAACAATTCCTGTCCCCTTTTTAAATGATATTTCACTGTAGATAATTTCAAATTCAGTATTTTTGCAATATCCTTTATCTTCCTGTCCTGATAATACCGAAGATAAATGATTTCCCTTTCCAGCTCCGGCAGCCGGTCTAAAGCTTCCTTTACCGCCAATGTCTGCTCTGCTTTTACAAAGCCTTCCTCCTCTGCCTGCAGCTCCAAATCTTCAAGGGAATAGAATTTCTTCTTTTTATAGAAATCCCTGCACAAATTACCGGCCACCACATACAGATAATTTTCAAATTTCCCGTAATGCCGGTAATCTCCTATATGCTTAAATACCCTTAAAAACACTTCCTGTGTCAAATCCTGTGCATTCTCCCTGTGGGTCACATGACGGTAACAGTAGCCATATACCCGGTCATAATACTTATCAAACAGAGCATTGATTCCCTCTTTGTCACCCTTTTCAAATTGTTTTATGAATCTGGTATCCTCCACTATGCTGTCCTGCAACAGGGAACCTGCTAAAATCCACTGTGCTGCTTCCTTTCCTTGTCATGTTTTGAAACGTTTCACTTATTATAACGATTCTAATCCAAAAAAAGTCAAACTATCCAAAAAAATTTCTTCTAAAAATTTTTCTTTTTTGGAATAAATTTTCAAATCCATATTCATAATAACCATATATCAATAAAAAGGAGAATCAAAATGAGTAATTTATCAGAAAAAGAATTATCTGCATTAAATGATTGTTTATCAGAAGAAGAATTACTGGTAAAAAAATTCCAGATGCTGGCAAACCATGCCACCGATGCAAATGTAAGAAGCGAAATGGAAGAAATCTCTAAGAGACACCAGGCACATTTTAACAAGCTTTATAATCATTTAAGTTAGGAGGATAACGATGGAATTATATAAAGAAAAAGAAATCTTAGGTGATGCTTTAGCTGCACAGAAGTCAGCTACAAATCTATTCAATACCTTCTCAAATGAATGTGTACATGAAGGACTCCGTTCCACCATGTTAGATATCCTTGCCGATGAACACACCATGCAACAGGATGTATTCTGCTCCATGCATGAAAGAGGCTTCTATCCTACTCCGGATGCTGAGCAGAATAAAATTAATGAGGCAAAACAAAAATATTCATGCTCTTATAAACCATTATAATACCTCTTTTTATCTTACTCAAAAAGATCCACTGGATCTTTTTCTTGTATGCTTGACAACAAAAACCGCAAATCTGCAACAGGATTTGCGGTTTTTGCAGGTGCATCTTTCGCTATAAGACAAATTTCCTATAATATAAAAGGTACTCCAAGTTTTGGAATACCTTTCTACTTTAATCTTATTCTCTTAAACATTCTTCTCTACCTAACACTACGATATCTTCTCTAATTTCTCACTATGTTCTTAAATTACGACTTTCATAACATCAATATCATCCTGCATACCGTCAATCTGTGCAGCCTTTTCCATATAAATTCTGGAAGAATCTACATACATTTTTTCAATAGTCCGAACTCTTGGTAAGACTTCATTTTCAAGCAGAATGCTATTCTGTCTTACTTCTTTTTCTAATGAATCCATTCTACTGGCCAAGCTTCCAACTTTTTTCTGTAAGCCGCTTACGTCTTCTTTCAGGCTCCCTACTTCTTCCTTCAAGACACTTACATCTTCTTTCAAGCTCCCTACTTCCTCTTTTAAGCCATGGATATCCTGCTTAATCGGCTCAAGTTTTGCTTCCACAATGTCTGAAATTGCGGATAATAATTCCTCATTTGACATAACTGCCCTCCCTTCTCCTTATAGTAGTGCAATTATATCAAAATACACGCATTGTGTCAATCTTTAAATAGAAGTGCATACAAGAGATTTATATCCTCCCTGCCAGCATTTCTCTATGCAAAAGACCTATCAGGCTTGCCATTCTGCCTTCTGACTCCCTGCAAAACAAATCTGTGCGTTGCCTGCCCAAGCGAATATTCTTCATTTTGGCAATCCGTTCCACAATCCCAGGTGTTATTTCAATTTCCCGGCTTTCCAGCGTTGTCACGTATTCCGGCACCTTCAGGTTACCATCAGCAGATGTACCTATAAACAACCGTTTCCCCTGCTCTAACCAACTGTATACCAAATCAAAAATATATAATAATGTATTATCTTTTCCTGCCAAATCCTCCATGTTTTCTGTTATCACAATCGGTGTTTCAAGCTCTTTAAATATATTTCTGTCATGTAAAAAAGAATCAATCACCTGTTCCGTAGTAATCCAGGTTATCATTTTTCTATTCTGCAGCTGCTGCCAATCCGAATCCAGCTGTCGTAAAAAGGTGGTTTTCCCACTGCCGCTTTTTCCCACCAGCATATAAGCTCCAAATTTACGCTCTGCAAGCCACTCCTCTTCCATATCCCGTAATAATTTATTTTCCTCCGTAAATATAAACTCCATCCGGGCATCCTCCTTCTTCAATTCTGTTCCAGAATCACCTTATTCCGATATATCAAATCCTCTCTTACCGTAAAACCCATTTTCTCCCAGAAGGCATTTCCCTCCGTATTGTCTTTAAACACTACCAATGCCGCCTTTTGAACGCCCAAAAGCTTAAGCACATTTACAACTGCATCCACCAGCTGTGTTGCAATACCCTTTCCTCTGTATTCCTTATCCACCGCCAAATGATATATATATGCCCTTCTGCCATCATTACCTGCAAGAATCACTCCTGCCACTTTTCCTTCCCTTTCCGCCACAAAGCAGGTATCCGGATTCCGAAGCAGAAACCGTTCGATTCCATCCCTGGAATCATCCAATTCATTTAACCCAACACCCTTGCAGCAAAGCCAAAGCTTATGCACTTCTTCATAATCATTTATGTGCATCCTACGGATGCCAGAAGTTTCTCCTTTGGGTGACTTCCGTTCCAGCCTCTGCTCTATCAGTTTTTCATCCGTCCGGATTTTATATTCCAGCAGCCTCAGTACATAATCCGGCATGGTTCTTTTCCCACATTCCCAGTCCTGCACAGTACGATATGGAATGTTAAAATAATCGCAGAATTCCCTGCGGTTTAAATGCAAATCCTTACGCAGTTCTTTTATAATTTCACTTAATTCCACGCTTTGTCTTTCTTCCATTTATGTCCCCTTTCGTTGCTTTCCACACCTTTTCTCTCTATAACATTTCTTCATTGGTCATACTCATAAGCAAACCTTTCCTTGTGGCTTACAACTCCATTCAGCATAGTAACCTCGTGGATTTTACTTCCATTTCACAATTATACTATAAAGTATCTAAAATGTCATGCCAAATGCCGGAAAGCTTTTCTTCATATATATGGCAACTCAAAAATAGTCCACCGGACCATTTTCTCATATGCTTGGCAACAAAAACAGCAGGAAAATACGAATATATCTCCCTGCTGTCAACACTTTTTCTATTCTAATACTTTGAACACCGGAACTGAAGCTCTTCCCACCGTCTGTCCACTTCCTCCTGGAACTGCACGATTAAATCTTCATTTCCCTTCTTGAATAAATGCTTGAATCTTCCCTGTGGCCGTAAGAAATCCTCAATCGGAAGTTTCTTCTTCGGCTCATAATTGAGAATCCATTTGCCGTGGTCCACCTCAAACAATGGCCAGTAACAGGTCTCCACACCCAGTTTACAAATCTCCATAATATCCTCAGTCGGATATCTCCATCCTCTCGGACATGGTGCCATGACATTCAGGAAACAGGCACCCTCGGTATAAATCGCCTTTTCCGCCTTTGTATGTAGATCCTTGAAATTGCCAAGTAACGTAGATTGTCCCACATAAGGAACATCATGGGCTGCAATAATGGAAGCTAAATCCTTACGGTTCTGCATTTTACCATTAGACTGGCTTCCCACCGGTGTTGTGGTGGTATCTGCATACATCGGGGTTGCAGAGGAACGCTGGATACCGGTATTCATATAGGCACCGTTATCGTAGCACACATAGACAAAATCATGGTTACGCTCCATGGCACCGGATAAGGACTGTAAACCGATATCGTATGTACCACCGTCACCACCAAACGTGATAAATTTATAGGTATCGTCAATCTTTCCTTTTCTCTTTAATACATTATAAGCTGTCTCCACACCACTCATGGTTGCACCGGCATTTTCAAACGCATTGTGGATATAACTGTCCTCATATGCCGTATACGGATACATAAAGGTAGAAACCTCCAGACATCCCGTAGCATTACCGATAACCGCCTTGTCACCCTCATGAAGGGCACGAAGCACTGCTCGAACCGCAATGGTTCCGCCGCATCCGGCACACATTCTGTGTCCTGGAGCCAGACGTTCCGGTTTATTCATTTCTGCCTTAAAATTATAACTCATCTCATCTGCCTCCCTCTAATTCTTCTTTGCAGGATTCTCACGGCTTACGGTATAGCCCTCTCCGCGCAATCCCACATAACGGTACTCTTCAAACGCTTTGCCTTCTCTATCGTAAGCTTCCAAATCCTTGTAAATCTGCTCTGCCTCTTCCACTGTGAAATCTCTTCCACCCAGACCATAAACAAGATTAAATGCCTTTACATCCTTTGCATAGTCATAAAGGGCTGCCTTTACCTCGGCTCCAAGGGGACCGCCCTTGCCCCGGAAGCACTCGCTTCTGTCCATAATAGCAACCATTTTGCAGTTTTTAAGGGCGTTAGCAATTTCCTCATCCGGGAACGGACGGAACACCCTAAGCTTTAATAAGCCAACCTTCATTCCCTGCTCCCGCAATGCATCCACTGCATCCTTGGTGGTTCCCGCTGCTGAGCCAATCATTACCAATGCATAGTCTGCATCCTCTAAGCGGTACTCTTCAAAAAAGCCATAGCTTCTTCCTGACAGTTCACCAAATTCCTTACCAACCTCTAAGATAACCTTCTTTGCATTGTTCATGGCGGTATTCTGTGCCATTTTCGTCTCCATATAGTAATTGGAAACCGCATATGGACCCAGCGCCATCGGCTGGTCTGCATTTAACAGATAATTTTCCGGCTCATACTCGCCCACAAAACTCTTAACCTTATCATCTTCTAATAATTCAATATTCTCTACTGCATGACTGGTGATAAAACCATCCTGACAAATCATAATTGGAAGTCTGACATCCTTATGCTCGGAAATACGGTACGCCTGAACAAAATTATCATATACCTCCTGGTTGTTCTCTGCATAAATCTGAATAAATCCGGTATCCCTTGCTCCCATGGAATCGGAATGGTCACAGTTAATGTTAATCGGACCGGATAACGCTCTGTTTACAAGACAAAGTGCCAGCGGTAAACGGTTGGAAGCCGCCACATAAAGCTCCTCCCACATCAGTGCCAGACCGCAGGATGAAGTTGCTGTAAGCGCCCTTGCTCCCGCTGCCGAAGCACCAATCGTTGCACTCATGGAGCTGTGTTCACTCTCCACCGGAATAAAATCCGTATCCATCTCACCATTTGCAATGTAATTTGCCACATACTGCGGAATTTCCGTGGATGGAGTAATCGGAAATGCAGGCATAACATCAGGATTTACCTGCTTGATTGCATAGGAAATCGCTTCATTTCCGGATAAACGTTCTCGAATTGCCATCTTACTGTCCCTCCTTCATGGAAATTGCATCAAAAGGACATACCTTTGCGCAGATACCACAGCCTTTACAGTGGTCATAGTCAAAATCTTCTCTCTTACAATCTGTTACCGGAATGGAACTGTCCGGGCATACCGGTACACATAACAGACACTGTTTGCATTTTTCCGGGTCAAAAACCGGAGTCTGAGTTCTCCATTCCCCTGTATTGAATAACTTGGAGGTTCCGGCGCCATAAATCTGATTTCCCTCTGTTATATCCTGCCAGTTACTCTTTTCTGTAATCTTTGTAATATCCGTTGCCGCCATTTACTCCACCTCCTCATATGCCATATGTAACGCCTTAAGGTTGCCCTCGATAACCTCCGGCTTCTTTGCAAATTTGTGCTTGTAGGAGCCTTCCATCTCCCGGAAGAAATCCTCCTTCGTCATAACCTTACTGATTGCAACGATGGCTGCCAGCATCGGGGAATTTGGGAAATATCTGCCTAAGCACTTTTCGGAAATCTCCCTTGCATCTATCGTATACACTCCGCCGGTATACCCCTTTAAGAACGGCTTTACCTCCTCCACACTCTTTGTGGTATTAATGACAATGGCACCCTCCGGATTTAGCCCTGCCGTCACATCTACACTCTCCAACAATGTCTCATCTACTACAACCACATAGTCCGGGTCATAAATGTTGGAATGTACACGGATTGGATTCTCACTAATCCGGTTATATGCCGTAATGGGCGCTCCCATCCGCTCCGGACCATATTCTGGAAAGCCCTGTACATGTTTTCCTGTCATAAATGCAGCATCCGCCAGCATTAATGCCGCTGATTTGGCACCCTGGCCGCCTCTGCCGTGCCATCTGATTTCTACTGTGTTTTTCACGTTTTACACTCCTTGTTTTCTTAATTCACTTTCCCAATCTTTTGGGCTGCTGATTCCTTTTTGATTCATTTTATCAAGAAAGCCCACAGCACACTATCCGTTATTATAGGTGCTACGGGCTTAAATGTAAAGTGAAAATATGAAAAGATTTCACTCGGTGTGTGAATATTGTTCATTCTCATCCGCCATTTCTTCAAAATGCAGAAAATATTTCCGATAGGTTACAATAAATAAAACTACCGCCAATACCGCCGCCAGATAATCCGTCACCGGCTGCGCCAAAGCCACCAGCCTTGCAGAATCAAAAATCTGGGTAAGCAGAAACAGAATCGGCATATACAAAAGTCCCTGCCTGCTGATGGAAAGAATCAAGGATGGTACTGCAGCACCAGTGGACTGGATGGCGTTAATCATCACAAATAAAATCCCGATAACCGGTCCAGACAAGATATAAATTCTTGAAAACTGCATTCCATAGGTAAAGGCATCCGCATTGTCCAGAAATGCCGTGACAAGCGGCCCGGCAAAGCAGTAACAGATTACCGTCATAACCAGACTGAGCCCAAATGCCAGACATAAGGAAAACTTAAGCACTGCCATATACCGCTTCTTATTCCTTGCCCCGAAGCAGAAGCCTAACAGAGGCTGGATACCGGTTCCGAGACCAATCAGCAGCATAACCACAATCATATTCACCTTCATGGCAACTCCAAGACCAGCCACCGCCATATCTCCATAGCCTGCCATAACTTTATTGATAAGAATATTGGATACACTCATCAAAATACTGTTCAGGGATGCCGGAATCCCAATCGCCATTACTCCAGTTGCAATACGCTCCGAAGCCTTGTAATCCTTTAATTTGATGGACAGCATACTCCGTCTGGATACCAGATGGGTGATATAAAATACAGCCGAAAATACATTGCCAATTACCGTTGCCACAGCGGCACCTGCCACATTCCAGCCAAATCCCAGTATCATAACCGGGTCTAATACAATATTCATGAGATTTCCGATAATCATGCCGCTCATGGCAGTTTTGGCACGTCCCTCTGAACGAATAATATTGCTAAAGGCATTACTGATAATCAGAAAGGGAATTCCTAATGCCACAATATTCAGATATTGCGCCGCATACTCTATCGTATCATCACTGGCACCCACCAGCCTGCAAAGCGGCTCCACAAAAATCCAAATCAGTATCATGGCAATCACTCCAATGGTAAGTCCTGTCCAGAAACAGAAGGAGGAGGTTTTCCTTGCCTTATCCTCCCTTCCCTCTCCCAACATTCTGGAAATCAGCGATGTCCCGCCGATTCCAAACAGCATTCCCACCGCCATAAAAATTAGAAATACCGGCGTTGCAATGGACACTGCCGCTACCATATATGCATTTTTTGTTTGTCCAATGAAAAAGGTATCTGCCAGATTATACAGAAGTACCATAATCATACTGATAATGGACGGAACAATGTTACTGATAACCGCCTTTGGCACCGGCGCATTCTGAAAAATCTCTATTGTCTTATCCTTCTTATCCATATCCTTTTCCCTCTCTGTAAGATAATTTAGCTAGTTAATTTCCAGCCTGAACAGTATAACCGCCTGCTATGCTGTTTTTCCTGTATACAGCTGATAATACTTTCCCTTCTGCTCAATCAGCTCATCATGGGTACCCTTTTCAATAATCCGGCCATGCTCCAGCACAATGATACAGTCGCTGTTTCGGACTGTGGATAATCGATGGGCAATCACAAAGGTGGTCCTTCCCTCCATCAGTTTATCCATACCGTCCTGTACCAGACGCTCGGTACGGGTATCAATGGACGAGGTTGCTTCATCCAAAATCAGAGCCGGAGGATTGGCAATGGCAGCCCTGGCAATGGCGAGAAGTTGTCTCTGCCCCTGGCTTAAATTTGCCCCGTCTCCGGTCAGTACGGTATCATACCCCTGTGGTAAATGCTTGATGAAATTATGAGCATTGGCAAGCTTTGCTGCTGCCACCACTTCCTCATCTGTTGCATCCAGATTACCATACCGGATGTTCTCCCTTACCGTATCAGTAAATAAATGCGTATCCTGCAATACGATTCCCAAAGAATGCCGCAAATCCGCCTTCTTAATCTTATTCACATTAATTCCATCATAACGAATTTTACCGTCCTGTATATCATAGAACCGGTTAATCAGGTTGGTTATCGTTGTCTTACCCGCTCCGGTTGAACCGACAAAAGCAATCTTCTGTCCCGGCTTTGCATAAAGCTTCACATCATGTAAAACCATTTTGCTGTCATCGTAGCCAAAATCCACCCCGTCAAATACGACTCCTCCCTGTAGAGGCTCATAGGTCACGCTTCCATCTGCCTGATGCTCATGCTTCCATGCCCATTTGCCGGTATAGTTCTTATCGCTTTCCGTTAATTCCCCATTTTTCTCTTCTGCCACTACCAGCTTCACATAACCATCATCCACCTCCGGCTCCTCATCCAATAAATGGAACACCCTGTCTGCGCCGGCAAGCGCCATAACAATAGAATTCAACTGCATACTAATCTGGTTGATTGGCATATTAAAGCTCTTATTAAAGGACAGGAAGCTGGCAAGGGTACCAAGGGTCAAGCCACCAATTCCCGATAAAGCCATTAATCCACCAACTATGGTACATACCACATAACTCATATTGCCAAGCTGGGCATTAATCGGACCTAACATATTGGCAAATTTATTTGCCTGATAGGCGCTTTCAAATAACTGGTCATTTAACACATTAAAATCCTTAATACTTTCTTCCTCATGGCAGAACACCTTAACCACTTTCTGTCCAGACATCATTTCTTCAATATAACCATTAACAATACCAATATCCTTTTGCTGCTGCATGAAATATTTTCCAGACTTTCCAGATACTTTTCTGGTGACTACCAACATAATACAAACCATAACCATAGTTACTGCAGTCAGTGGAATATTTAATTTAATCATGCAGACCAGCACCGTTATAATCGTAATTCCACTGTTTAGCAGCTGCGGCATACTCTGGGAAATAACCTGTCTGAGTGTGTCTACATCATTGGTATATACCGACATGATATCTCCATGGGCATGGGTATCAAAATATTTGATTGGCAGCCCTTCCATATGGGTAAACAGTTCATTTCTTAAATTTCGCAAAGTACCTTGGGTAACATTTACCATAAGCCGGTTATAAAGCCATGTTGCAAATATTCCCAAAGCATAGAACCCTGCCACTCTTCCAATTGCTCCTGCCAGACCGGAAAAATCCGGATTTTTACTGCCAAGCAAAGGAGTAATATATTCGTCAATTAATGTCTGCATAAACATGGTTCCCTGAGCATTGCAGATTACACTTAAAAAGATACAGATTACCACGGTAATAATGTGATACTTATAATATTTCATAATATAACTGCCCAAGCGTCCTAAAACCTTACCAGGATTTTTTACTGCAGGCTTCTGCCCTCTTGGAACGCTTCCACCCGGTCCTTTAACCGGCTTTTCTTCATGCATCTGATTGGATGTATTTTTTGGCATATTATTGCTCTCTCCCATTAATTTGCACCTCCTGCCTGGTCAAAATCTCCATTTCCACTGGTCTGGGACTCATAAATATCCTTATATATTTCATTATTTGCCAATAATTCCTCATGGGTACCAAATCCGTTTACCTCACCGTCCTCCATGACAAGGATACGGTCTGCATTCTCCACGCTGGATATTCTCTGGGCAATGATAATCTTTGTGGTGCCTGGAATTTCCTCTTTAAATGCCTTACGGATTCTCGCATCGGTTGCCGTATCCACGGCACTGGTAGAATCATCCAGTATCAGTATTTTCGGTTTTTTCAACAATGCCCGGGCAATACAGATTCTCTGCTTCTGCCCACCGGATACATTGGTTCCTCCCTGTTCTATATAGGTGTCATATCCATCTGGAAAGCTCTCAATAAAATCATCTGCACATGCAAGCTTACAGGCATGAATACACTCTTCCTTTGTTGCGTTCTGGTCTCCCCAACGCAGGTTTTCCAGAATGGTTCCGGAGAACAAAACATTTTTTTGCAGCACTACCGCCACCTGATTTCGCAGTGTTTCCAAATCGTAGGAGCGGACATCCTTGCCCCCCACCTTAATACATCCCTCCGATACATCATAGATACGGCTTATGAGATTTGCCAGAGAAGTCTTAGAACTTCCCGTACCTCCGATCACTCCGATTGTCTCGCCGGAATGAATCTCCAAATTAATATCCTTAAGCACCCATTCCTCTGCATTTTCATGATAACTGAAATTGACATGCTCAAAGGAAATGCTGCCGTCCCTCACCTCCCTATCCGGGTTTTCCGGATTGGTCAATGTACTCTTTTCATTTAATACCTCTGCAATACGCTTTGCACTGGCAGTACTCATGGAAATCATAACAAATACCATGGAAAGCATCATCAGGCTCATCAGAATATTCATACAATAAGTAAATAAGCTCATTAATTCACCAGTGGCAAGCTCCGAACCCACAATCATCTTAGCCCCTGCCCAGGAAATCAACAGGATACAAGTATACACTGTCGCCATCATAACCGGAGAATTTAAAGCGACAATTGATTCTGCTTTTACAAACATTTTATAGAGACTGTTGCTTGCCTTTGTAAAACGTTTTCTCTCATAATCCTCCCTCACAAACGCCTTAACCACACGAATAGCAGACACATTTTCCTGTACGCTCTCATTTAAATCATCATACTTCGGAAAAACCTGGTTAAAATATCTGGTTGCAAAATAGATAATCAGTGCCAAAATGCTCCCCAGAACCAGTACTGCTGCAAGATAAATGGACGCCAGCCTAGGACTGATAAAAAAGGACATACACATGGCACAAACCAGACTGAAAAACGCCCGGATGCACATACGGAGAATCATCTGGTATGCATTTTGGATATTGGTTACATCCGTGGTCATACGGGTTACCAGACCTGCTGTCGAAAACTTATCAATATTGGCAAAGGAAAAGGTCTGAATATTCTCATACATTCCTTTTCTTAAATTTCTCGCAAAGCCAGCCGAAGCACGGGCACCATATTTACCACCCATAATTCCACCTATCAGACCGATGGCTGCTGCAATTACCATAAAAAAACCCATTTTATAAATATGGTTAATATTTCCCACTTCCACACCGTCATCAATAATAGATGCCATCATCAATGGAATAACCATCTCCATTGCGACCTCTAAAACCATAAAGCATGGTGTAAGAATGGAATCTTTTCGGAATTCTTTTAGTTGCTTCATTAATGTTTTTAACATGCTGTCACTCCTTTTCAACTACTCTATTCTATGAGATTATCCTGCATTTTTTTGATAATATCAAAAAACAGTTTCACCTCTTCCTCTGTCAGCCCCCTGCAGACCTTTTTCTCCATTTCATCCCTTCCCTGTTCCATTTTGCGGGAATACTCTCTTCCCTTATCCGTAAGACACACCCTCTTTAGTCTTGCATCCCCCTTCACCGGCTGCCTGATAATAAATTTTTTTTCTTCCATCATTTTCAGGGTTCCTGCTATAGAGGATTTACCTATCTTAAAATTCTTTTCGATGTCCTTCTGAAAAATATCTCTTCCCTCGTTATCCACCAGGTAATCGATTATCCATGCATTAATTACCGACATCCCTTCAAATCCATTTTTCCGGATATTTGCCTCCATACTCCTACGGAACATATGGTCTAAAGCCTTTAACTGGTATCCAACCCTCTTTATATCCTGCGGCTGCCGGAAATCATCTGAACATTGACATTCATCATATTCCTTCAATCCATCATCTCCTTGTTTAAAATCCCAACATCGCTCCATCTGCTCTGCATACCTTCATTCTAAGCTCGCTTCCCTCGCTAAGCCTTCAGGTATCGGTCACGGGCTTCCCACGGCTCTTGTCGCACGCCGTTCACCTCGATTCCGCTTCGCTCCATCTCGGTCACGGGCTTCGCCCTATGTAAGATATTAGAAAGAAAGCATCTTATATGCAAGCATAACGATGCTTTCTTTCTAATATCTTACGCACGGCTCAACTGAAATGAAAAATGTTCGTCACCGTATAGTTTGCTTCCAAACTGTTCGGCAACGAACATTATATTACGATTCTTTCACACTTTCAAGTAATCTTTTTTTATTTCACACAATTGTCATATTTTTAACTATTCCAGATTCAAATGCTTCTTGAAAATAAAATTTGTTATGGCAAACAAGGCGGCGAAGCCTGCTATTCCTATAACATCCAGCACGGCAAACAGCCCATTTAAGAAAGCAAAACCACTTAAGTCTGCCATATACTGCCCCGGTGAAACTGCTACTGCAGCACCTGCCACCAGCACAATTCCCACTACCAGTACAATCTGTAATAAAATCATGAGAATAAAATAACACCCGATGGATGCCAGTATTCTCCATTTACCAAACAGCTGGCCAATCGCTATACATAAATATATCAGCAGCAGAGGCACAATAGACCAGAGCAATATTGCAGCCACAACCAGAATAACAGTAACCATGTATCGCGGCTGGAATGCATCCAACATATCCTTAAGCATCCACGTCAACTCATCATCTATAAAATTATCTACCCAGTAGTTCCCTACAAAGAAAATTGCAAGATACACATAAGTCACCACTGCGGCCAGAATTTCCCATAAACTGCCGCCAATAATTTTAGACCACAGTATTGTGGAAGACTTTGCCGGCAGAGTCCATGTGAGATAGCCGCGGTCTCCTACCATGGTACTATAGAACCGTATAACAACCAATACCTGGGCTGCCGCACCCACCAGCATAATCAGATAATAGTACCCATAAAAGCCAAGTACCTGAATCACTTCCCTAATTTCATACTGATAGGGAAGCATACATATTATTTTCATAAATATAGTAAAAATAAAACCTGCCAAAAATACAATTCCCATAGAAAACCGGTACGATTTTAATTCATTTTTCACTAATTTCCCTAACATCTGAACACCTCCCTGAATACCTGGTCTAAGGATTTATCGTAAGTCATACGAATATTGTCCACGGAATCATGACACACAATATTCCCCTGCTTAATCATAATAACATCATCTAAAATATTCTCTACATCGGATATCAGATGGGTGGAAATCAATATACTTCCCTCCGGATTGTAATTCGTTATAATTGTATTCAATATATAATCCCTTGCCGCCGGATCTACTCCTCCCATCGGCTCATCTAACAGATACAAGTCTGCTTTCCTGCTCATAACAAGAATTAACTGTACCTTTTCCCTGGTTCCCTTTGACATGGTTTTCAGCTTATCCTCGGGATTAATTCCCATGTCTGCTAACATCTGATATGCCACATCCTTCTGAAAATTAGCATACATTTCTTCAAAAAAATTAAGTATTTCCTTCACCTTTGTCCATTTGCTCAGGTAAGTACGCTCCGGCAGATATGCCACTGCTGCCTTGGTCTCCGGTCCGATTGGCATTCCCTTAACCGTAACCGTTCCCGACGTTGGCGTAAGAAGACCTGCACAAATCTTGATAAAGGTTGTTTTGCCGCTTCCGTTTGGTCCAAGCAGTCCAATAATTTTCCCTGGCTCCAAATTCAAATTCACCTGATTCAGCGCTAATGCCTTACTGTAACGCTTTGTAAGTGCATTACATTCCACTAAGCTCATATTTTTCCCTCCTCATAATCTGACAGCATTTGTATCATACTGCTTTTCTCATAACCCAATGCCTTCATCTCTTCATAAAAGGTTTTTACATGAAATGAAGCAAATTCTTTTTTTGTTTCTTCAATTAATGACACATCCTCTGTAATATATCTTCCCGTAGTTCGGACTGCAAACACAAGACTCTGACGCTCTAATTCCGACAGTGCCTTCTGCATTGTATTGGGATTCACCCTTGCTTCCTGTGCCAGTTCCCGCACCGGTAGAAGCTTCTCTCCCGGCTTATAATAACCAGAAACAATTCTTCGTTTCAATTCTTCCAGCAACTGCGTATAAATTGGTCTGTCCGATTTCAATTCCCAATTCATCCAACTCCTCCTTTCATGTATTATATGTATAATACAATAATACATTAGTACAATTTTGTCAATACAAAATTTATTTCCACTCAAAAATGGTTGACTGAACCATTTTCTCATATGCTTGCACACAATAAAAGAATGTATTTCCATCCGAAAATACATTCCTTCTACATGATGTCAATCCCTATCATTTACTCTATTGCTTTTCTTCTGCGTTTTCCGTCTCCGAAACCTTTCGAATCCGGACCTTTTTAACCATCCGGTCCTCCCGTTCCAGTGCCTCAAAAAGAAATCCCTGGTAAGCTATCTGAATATTGTCCTGTTCCTCCGGAAGTCTGCCATATTCGTAAAGCATGAATCCATTTACGGTATCAATATCCTCCTCCGGAAACCGTATATCGAACAAGTCTTCTAATTCTTCAAGCTCTGTACTTCCTCTTACAATATATCCGTCTCCAGCAGCAAGCTCCATAATATCAATCTCTTCTTCATCATGCTCATCTAAGATATCCCCCACAATCACCTCTAAGATATCCTCCATGGCAACAATTCCCTCGGTCTGACCATATTCATCCACAACAATAGCCATATGGTTTTTACTTGCCTGCATATCGTTAAATAATTTACTAATCTTCTGGGTCGGATGGACATAAAATGGCTCACTTACAACTTTTCTTACATTCTGTCTCGCATCCTGCATATAAGCAGCCACTGCATCTTTTATATGTAAAATTCCAAGAATATTATCCACATCCTCCTCAAAAACCGGATATCTGGAATAGCTATTTGCCAGCATAACCTCCAATGCTTCCTGTATATCCAAATCTGCCTCAATACAGACCATTTTCTGCCTTGGGGTCATAACGTCCCTTGCTTCTTTATCGCCAAACGCAAATACATTTGTAATTAATTCTGCCTCATCCGGCTGGATTGCTCCCTGTTCATGACCTTCCTCGATAATTGATAATATCTCTTCCTCTACTGCATCTGCCTGTTCTTCACTATTTTTTTTATTAAAAAATGCTTTAAGGTTACTGGGCCCATTCATTGCCATATATTAAATTCCCTCTTTTCTTTACCGTTTGTCTATGAAATATAACACTATTTTTTTCATCGGTCAACATATTTTCATATTTTCCTAATTTATTGTTTACAGTGACAAACTAATCTTTAATGCCTGGTTGACGTTTCCCATAATTTCATCATCCAAATGACATACCTTCTCTCTCAGACGCTGCTTGTCAATTGTCCGCACCTGTTCTAATAAAATCACAGAATCTTTTGCAATATTACAACGATTTGCTGCAAGCTCCACATGGGTTGGAATCTTAGCTTTATTCTGTCTGCTGGTAATGGCTGCACAAATAACAGTAGAACTATATCTGTTTCCTGCTTCATTCTGTATAATCAGTACAGGTCTGACCCCTCCCTGCTCCGAACCCACAACGGGTCTTAAATCTGCATAATAAATGTCACCTCTTGTTACAAGCAATGGTATCACTCTCCATTTACAAATTCCTGATTTTTCATGTACACATTGAATATGTAATGTATCTGTCAATGTTTTCTGTCTTTCTTTTCTCATCAGGTATTCTAAGTATTACCATTGTATTCCAAGTCTATTCAGTTTGTGCGGTGTATTATTTGGATTTCAGTCTGGAAATTATCCCGTCCCCTAATCTAACAGGTAATTCTTCTCACCGGCAATCCTGCCATCCCGGTAAAATATTCTTGGTACCCGACGGTTTACATCACAGACAAATTCATAATTAAAGCTGGCTGACATTCCCGCCAGTTCTTCCACACTTATATAGTTATCTCCCTGTTTTCCTACCAGCACCACCTCGTCTCCAATCTGGACATCGGATATTTTACTCACATCGACCATAGTCTGGTCCATACAGACACGCCCCACAATAGGCACATACTGTCCATGTAACAGCATTCTGCCCTGATTCGACAGTGCCCTTGGATAACCGTCGGCATAGCCCACCCCTATAGTTGCAATTTTTTTATCCTCCAAAAGCGTATAGGTTCCGCCATAACCAACAGTCTGCCCTTTTTTTACCATTTTTACATTCATGATATGGCTTTTTAATTCCATAGCCGGATATAAAATACAAGCCTCCTTATTCATCTCCTCTGATGGGTAAAGTCCATAAGTAGCGATACCGGAACGCACCATATCATAGATATCATTGGGCATTTCCATTATTCCTGCACTGTTAGAAATATGCCGGATAGCAAATATAATTCCCTCCTCCTCTAACCAGTTTATCATCTGGGTAAAGGAAGCCAGCTGATAGTTTGCCGAAGCTTTATCCTTTTCATCTGCCTTAAAATAATGCGTAAAAATTCCCTCCATATCCAGATTGGAAAGCTTTGAAATAGCCACTATTTCCGAAACACTTTCCCTTGTACAGGAAAAACCAATACGGTTCATTCCGGTATCAATCTTAATGTGCAGTTTCCCCGTACCGCCAAGTCTGCCGGCAGTCTCTGATAATGCCTTAGCCTGTTTATAGGTAAAAACCGTCTGGATAATATCATATTTTATAAGGTCTGAAAAAAGGCTTTCGTCTGTCATCCCTAATATCAATATCGGTTTATCAACTCCTGCCCTTCTCAGTTCAATTGCTTCGTCAATGCAGGCAACGCCAAAATAATCTGCCAAATCCTCTAATGCCTCTGCCACCTCTATTGCACCATGCCCATAGGCATTTGCTTTGACCACTGCCAGAAGCTTCTTTCCCTCTGGTATACAGCCTCGCATAATCTCAATATTTTTTCTTATGGCATCCAGACTAATATCAGCCTGAATCCGGTAATATTTACCCATTGTTTGTATGCCTCCTTAAAATGCCATCCATTTATTCCAGCCTATTTTCATACTATCTCATTACATCACCTAAGCATTCTATAATATCGGATGCCAGCATCGCATATTTCCCTTTTTTCTCTGCTGCCCTGTCACCCGCCTGGCAATGTACATAGGTTCCCATTTTTGCTGCCTCTGCAAGTGACAATCCCCCTGCTATCATTCCTGCGATAATTCCGGAGAGTACATCCCCGGAGCCTCCTGTAGACATTCCATTATTGCCTGCCAGGCTCATATAGGTTTGTTCCCCCCCATTTGTCACAATGGACTTTGCATCCTTCAGCACCAAAGTAACTCCCATTTTTTTTGCGAACTTTCTTGCTGTCTCAAAACGGTTTTCTGCAATCTCTGGCACAGTTTTACCGATTAACCGGCTCATCTCTTTCATATGAGGTGTCATAATAATAGACACGGATGCCGTGTTTAATAGTTCAATATTATTGGACAAAATATTCAATGCATCTGCGTCTACAACAAGAGGTACCTCTGCATTCATTAACAGCTCATAAAGCATCCGTTCTGATGTAATATCCACCCCAAGTCCCGGACCTACCACTATAACGGTTGCCCATTTCATTGCATCTTCAATACAGGAAAGCGCTCCTTCATAATCATGGTAGGTCATCATAACTGCCTCCGGAAGCTGGGACTGAATAATCATCCGGTTGCTTTCATGAGTATATATCTTTACCAGTCCGGTTCCCGTCCTATATGCTGCCTTTCCACATAAAAATGCCGCGCCTGACATATTTTTGCTCCCTGCAATCACCGCTACTTTTCCATAGGTTCCCTTGTTGGAGTTATCTATTCTTTTGGGAAGCTTGCTCATATCAGTGGAATCATACGCATAAATCTTCGGCTTCACCTGTTCAATGGCATTATTTGGAAATCCAATACCAGCACAGACAAGCTTTCCGCAATAATCAATTCCGTCAGAAAAAAACATTCCTAACTTTCTCAAGCCGAAGGTCACCGTATAATCGGCATGAAATGCCATCCCAAGAATCTCTCCTGTTGTGGCATCTATACCGGAAGGCACATCTATGGCAATCTTAATCGCATCTATCTGATTCAACAACTCAATTGCCTTCTTTGCCACCCCTTCAACAGGTCTAGAAAGTCCCACACCAAAAATTCCATCTACCACCACACTATAGTCCTTATTGGGAATTGCTTTACGCAGACGGATTCCCATATGACGCAGAATATTGCGCTGAAGCTGGAATTGCGAAGACACCCTTGCCACCGAGCCCACATAAAAAATATCCACATTATATCCCCGTTCCAGCAGGATTCTTCCCACAGCCAGCCCATCACCGCCGTTATTCCCGCCTTCCACCGCAATTAGAACTCTTCCTCTTGTAGTATTGACCTTTTCAATCTGTTTCACCACCTGCATTGCCGCCCGTTCCATCAACACTTCGGCAGGAATCCCGATTTTATCAATTGTATAAGTATCAATCGCCTGCATTTCCTTTTTTGTAACAATATATTGCATATATTATCCTCCTGCTATATCCCACACCCCATCTGCTCTGCATACCTTCCTACTAAGCTCTGCTCCGCCTCGCTAAGTATTCAGGCATCGGTTTCGGGCTTCGCCACTCCGACATGCACCTCGATTCCGCTCCGCTCCATCTCGGTTTCGGGCTTCGCCCTATGTAAGATAGAGGAAATAAGTCTGCTGATATGCAAGCATATCACATTCTTATTTCCTCTATCTTACGCATGTCTCATTATTTGAAATATTCTACACCGGATTCAAAGATTAACTGATTCTGGTCTCCATAAATATTGACTGCCACCGAATCATCTCTTCGCTCTGAATGCGCCATCTTGCCCAGAATACGCCCATCCGGGCTGGTAATACCCTCAATTGCCGCATAGGAACCATTTACGTTATAGTTCTCATCCATAGTCGGATTGCCATGAATATCAACATACTGGGTCGCA
This sequence comes from uncultured Eubacteriales bacterium, assembly GCA_900548855.1. Classification (GTDB taxonomy): domain Bacteria; phylum Bacillota; class Clostridia; order Lachnospirales; family Lachnospiraceae; genus CAG-590. The sequence continues at coordinate 11,657 of URMF01000009.1, read as the reverse complement.
ACCTGACCGTTTGCAAACAATTTATCAATCCACTCTTTACCTGCCACAAAACGACCCTCACCATGGGAAATTGGCACGGTATAAACACCGCCCAATTTTGCCTTCTGTAACCATGGACTCTTGTTTGTAACAACCTTTGTATAAACCATCTTAGACTGGTGACGTCCAATGCTGTTCATTGTAAGAGTCGGAGAATCCTCCTTCTGCGAGGTGATTTTTCCATACGGTACAAGACCAAGCTTAATTAGAGCCTGGAAACCATTACAGATACCCAGTGCCAAACCATCTCTCTCCTCAAGCAGCTTCATTATCTCATCCTTTAGCTTTGCATTTCGAAATGCCGTAGCAAAGAACTTCGCAGAACCCTCCGGTTCATCACCTGCTGAAAATCCACCAGGAAACATGATAATCTGCGCCTGAGAAATTGCTTTAGTAAACGCCTCCACAGAATCCAAAATATTGTTCTCTGTCATATTCTTAAATACTATAGTCTCCACATTGGCACCGGCACGCTCAAAGGCTCTTGTGGAATCATACTCACAGTTGGTACCTGGGAATACCGGAATAAATACCTTTGGTTTTGCTACCTTATTTTTGCATACATAAATATCTGATGTATTGTAAATATCTGCTCTTACCGCTTCCTGTTTCACATTAGAGGAGGTTGGGAATACCTTTTCCAGCGTTCCCATCCATGCTGCCAGCGCCTCTTCCATTGTAATATCTACATCCTGATAACGGAAGCTTCCATTCTCTGTTGTATGTCCAATGCATACTGCTGAAACAGTTAAGCTATCCGTATCTGTTTCCTTCACCTCACAGATAATTGCACCATAATCCTTTTGTAACATCTGTGACTCTGATACAGAGGAATCAACAACCGCACCAATTCCATTACCAAATCCCATTTTCGATACCGCTTCTACAATACCGCCAAAGCCGACTGCATAAGCGGACAGAATCTTTCCTGCCTGCATATCCTCATAGAGCGCAGAATATGTCTTCTTCATATCCTCATAATCCGGAAGTCCATATTCATCTCTCTTAATATTAATCTTAACAATCACATTGCCTGCACCCTTAAACTCAGAGGTCACTACATCTCCTGTCTTTGCCACGTCAATTGCAAAAGAACAGAGGGTAGGTGGTACATCAATATCATTAAAAGAACCGGACATAGAATCCTTTCCACCAATCGAAGCAAGTCCGAATCCCATCTGTGCAGAGTAAGCTCCCAGCAATGCAGCCATAGGCTCACCCCATCGCTTGGAATCATCACCTAAACGCTTAAAATATTCCTGGAAGGTAAAGTAAATTTTCTTCCAGTCACCGCCGGAAGCAGCAATTTTAGCCACGGAATGTACAACGGAATAAATAGCACCGTGATATGGCGACCAACTCAGTAAATACGGGTCTAAGCCATAGGACATCATAGTTACTGTATCACATTTCCCCTTATCTAACGGCAGTTTTGCAATCATAGTCTGTGTTGGAGATAACTGGTATTTTCCACCATATGGCATAACCACAGTACCGGCTCCAATGGAACTGTCAAACATCTCCACAAGACCCTTTTGTGAACAGACATTCAAATCACTTAATGTATCCAGCCATGTCTTCTTCACATCTGAAAAATCAGCCTTCCCATCAAAATAATCCGCATCCTTATCCGGCATAGAAACCGTCACATCACTTTCCTGATGTGCTCCATTCGTATCAATAAAGCTTCTTGCAATATTTACGATTTCTCTGCCTCTCCAGGACATCACAAGACGTGGGCTTTCGGTTACCTCAGCTACTACCACCGCTTCTAAATTCTCCTCTTCGCAGTAGCCTAGCATTTTCTCTACATTTTCTTTATCTACAACCACTGCCATTCTCTCCTGGGATTCAGAAATAGCAATCTCTGTACCGTCGAGACCAGCATATTTCTTCGGCACCTTATCAAGGTCAATGATAAGTCCATCTGCCAGCTCACCAATAGCAACACTGACACCGCCTGCACCAAAATCATTACACTTACGAATAATACTGGCAACCTCTTCTCTTCTAAATAATCTCTGAATCTTTCTCTCCGTAGGCGGATTACCCTTCTGCACTTCAGAACCACAGGTGTCAATAGACTTTGTGGTGTGCTTCTTAGAACTTCCCGTTGCACCACCGATACCGTCACGTCCGGTTCTTCCTCCAATCAAAATAATAACATTTCCCGGGTCAGAGGTTAAACGCTTTACATTCTTCTTTGGAGCAGCGGCAACCACTGCGCCAATCTCCATACGCTTTGCCACATAATTCGGGTGATATACTTCATTTACTAATCCTGTTGCAAGTCCAATCTGATTACCGTAAGAACTGTATCCCTGTGCTGCAGTGGTGACTAATTTTCTCTGTGGAAGCTTGCCCTCCAGAGTTTCGGAAAGGGCCTTGGTCGGATCCGCTGCACCGGTTACACGCATAGCCTGGTACACATAAGAACGTCCTGACAACGGGTCACGGATACAGCCGCCTAAACAGGTAGCAGCACCACCAAAAGGCTCAATCTCCGTTGGATGATTATGGGTCTCATTCTTAAACTGGATTAAATACATAACCTCTTCTCCGTCAATGGCAACCGGAACTTCAATAGAACAGGCATTAATTTCATCAGATACCTCCATCTCCTGAAGTTTTCCCTCTGCACGAAGTTTTTTCATTGCCATCAATGCAATATCCATCAGACATACAAATTTATCATCCCGCCCCTTATACAATATTTCTCTGTCTGCCAAATACTGGTTATAAGTATCCTCAATAGGCTTTCTGTAAAATCCATCCTCAAAGGTCACATTGGTAAGCTCTGTAGCAAATGTGGTATGACGGCAATGGTCAGACCAGTAAGTATCTAATACACGAATCTCTGTCACGGACGGGTCTCTGTTTTCCTCATTTTTAAAGTAATTTTGTATATGGAGAAAATCCTTAAATGTCATGGCAAGTCCCAAAGAATCATACAACTCCTTCAGGCTGTTTTCCGGCATATCCTTAAATCCATCAAAAATCTCCACATCAGCCGGTTCCTCAAACTGCTGAATTAAGGTTTCTGGTATCCGCTTATCATCGGTCTCCCGGGAATCCACCGGATTGATACAATATGCCTTAATTTTATCAAATTCTGCATCACTGATTCTGCCTGTAATTACATAGGTTGTAGCACAACGGATAACGGCTTCTTCTTTTTCGTTCAAAAGCTTCACACATTGCTCTGCCGAATCTGCCCTCTGGTCAAACTGTCCCGGCAGGGCTTCTACAGAAAATACTCTGTCTCCTGCTTCCACAGGGAATGTCGTTTCATACACATAATCTACCGGCGGCTCAGAAAATACAGTCTTTAATGCCCTTTCATACGTCTTATCAGATACATTCTCCACATCATAGCGAATCAGTATCCTGACCTTTTCGATATCCAAATCCAAATATTCTGTCATTTCCTCAAACAATTCCTTCGCCTTAACAGCATATTCGGGCTTCTTCTCAACGTATACTCTCTTGACCTTACTCATATTATCCTCCTAAAGTATCACCACATTATTTATTAATCATAAATAATACTATATAATAACTTGAAAGTGAAGTCAAACATTCTTCACCCTTTTCTGTATGATTTTCCCAAAGAAAAAGGTCTTCCCAAAGAAGAGAAAACCTTTCATTCTACATAAATATAAGCTTATATCTGTCACTCGGCTACTTTATCAATAATTGCCTTTAACTGCTCCGGCTCAAATGGTTTCGAAACAAACTCGTTTGCTCCGTTTTGAACAGCTTCTACTATCTTGGTTTTCTGCCCTGCGGCAGTAACCATAATAACCTTTGCATCCGGATACTCACCCTTAATCTTCTTAAGTGCTTCGATTCCGTCCAGCACTGGCATCGTGATATCCATTGTCACAACATCTGGCTTTAATTCAACATATCTGTCATAGCCTTCCTGTCCATTGGTTGCTTCTCCAATTACTTCATAACCTGCGTTCTCCAATATTCCCTTTAGTATCTTTCTCGATGTTCTTGAATCATCTACAATTAATATTTTTATCATAACTTGCCTCCCGATGCCTTACAGACAACACTTCTGTCGTCTCCGGCATATACATATAATTAAAGGTTACTTCATCTAACCTTATTTTTCATTTAGTTCAAAGTACATTCTGCTCCAATACACACAATCAAATCTACCGCTTTACCCTTCACATATACCGGTACTCTGAACATATTCCCTTCTGTCTGTATTGTGGTCATCTCTTCCTTCATAATCGGTGGACACATATCAATATCCACATCTTCATGGCTTAATTTTGTTGCATACAGACCATTATTACAATTCAGAAACTCGCATGCTGCATCCAAAACATCCAAATCCACAGTAGCAAATTCCTCCTGTGCATATCCCTGTGCAATTATCTTAATTCCCTGTCCATCCCCACAAAAACCGGTGAAAAACTTATGGGCACCGTCCAGCTCCTGTGCGGCAACATAGGAAGCGGTATATTCTGTAATCTTCTCTACCTTTTCCATGCGGAAATACCGGTCAATAAAACGAACAATATTTCTTGCCATCAACTCAATATAATCCCTGACCATGGATGGTATGGATTCATCCTTTACAAATATCGGTACAATTCTGTCTATATCTCCGCTCTTAATGGCTTCAATATCAGATGCGGAGTAATGCTCTGATTTCTTATATGCATTCAGTTCGCTCTGAATCTGTTCTAAAGTCAGAATATTCTGCTCAATCAATGCCTGTACAAACAACAGATACTCTTCTCCCTGCTTCTCTAACAGCTTTCCAACCTGCTCCTCTGTCAGATATCCCTTTTCTACTGCGATATCACCAAATCTCTTATCTTGTGTTTGCTGCAGATTATTCACCTCATCCGCCTGCCCTGTTGTCATATACCCGGATTCAACTGCGAGCAATCCCATCTTCACCCTGGTATTCTTACTATCCGACATGATGAAATTATATTGCTCCTGGGTTAAAATCCCCTTGTCTACTAAATACTTACCAAAATATACTCCGAACATATTAGCCCCCTTATGTATTACTTTCTCAATATTGTATATCATCACAATTTTCTATTGTTAATTATAACACACTTTTACTATAACATGCAATTTATTTTCTCTTTTTTTGTGAAATATAACAAAAACTTTTCATTTCCGGGCTTTCCAGTACAATAAAAAGGAACCTTATAATTTTTTACTCTTTTGATTGAATAATCTTTTCTTATTATATATAATGTATGAAGAAGCCTGACAGGAAAGGATTTATTATATGTCAATCAAAAAATCATTACAAAGTTCCATGTTACTCATGGCTGTCATACCTGTTATTGTGATGGCAATTTTATCTTATATTGTTGCTACTACCAAGTATGCAGAAATTAATATAGAAAATGTAAAAGATACGGCAAAGAATTATAGCTATGGATTTTCATCCAAGCTGCAATCACAAATTATTGAGACATCTGCGCTGGCTCATTCCAGTGATATAAAAAGCTATCTGTTGGAAAAAGTCAATTCCCCGGATGGATTACTGAACACAACCTCTGCTTATACTGATATCCAAAATAAAATTACCGAGATTTCAAATAATTTCAACAATACTATAAATTATTATATTTATGACATAGATGGATATCTCGTTCTCTCATCTTCTTCCGATTCCTCCTCCGACTGGAAAGAGGTAATGACAGACTCTGTAGCTACTCTTGAAGAAATGACTATAATCTCCAACTCAAGCTTTACAGAGAACACTTTAGATATCGTCTATCCGGTTACCGTAAAGGACTCCATCATTGGATTGGTGCGGACAAATATCACAGCCGGCTACCTCGGAAATTATCTTTCCAACTCCGGAACACGCAAAACCTTCATACTGGATGAAAACGGAAACCCTTTATTCGGATATGATACAAAAGAGGACACCTCGTTTTTAACATATCTAAAACAGGCTTCCAATATACCTGCAACGCAAAGCTCCGACTCAGTAATCACGGATTCCTTTTCCGAAAGCAATGATTCCATATATGGCTATTGTACACTTTATGACTGGATTTATATTGTGAAACAGGATACCTCTGTCTATACAAGCATTGTATCCACTCTGCCAGTCATTTTTCTGATTTTATTAATCATTGTTATGATTGTTTCCATGCAGATAAGCAAAAGCATTGCCACCAAATATACCCTTCCGATTTTGGAGTTAATCCAAAAAATGCAGAATGCGGCAGACGGACAGTTGGATGTGCAGTGCAATATGGAACGGGAGGATGAATTTGGAATCTTATCTAACAACTTTAATCAAATGATGCATATCATCTCTACAAATTACAATGAAATATCTGAAGCACGCAAAGAACTGGAAGCCAACCAGGCTGAACTGCAGAATAACTATCACAATATTGAAAAGCTGGCATATACAGATGCGTTGACTGGTTTATATAATCGTATGGCATTTTTTAAATATACAACAGAAATATTATCGGATAGTCCTGGTGGGTTAAAAAATCATGCTGTTATCTTTATTGATTTAGATGGTTTTAAATCCATCAACGATACATTGGGGCACGACTATGGCGACATGCTGTTAAAAGCCGTTTCCTCTAAGCTTGCCTCTTTTATCAACGAAGATGATATTCTTGCCAGAAATGGTGGAGATGAATTTGTTATTTTCAAAAGACAGATAACAGACCGTGAAGAGCTGGAAGATTTTCTTACTACTTTAGTATCCATCGCAACCCATCCCTTTGTACTGAATGATGAAACTGTGCATATTACTTTAAGTGCCGGTGTAGCTCTTTTCCCACAAAATGGTCTTTCCTTAAGTGAGTTGATGAAAAATGCAGATATCGCAATGTATTCCTCCAAGAATACTGGCAAAAACAGCTATACATTTTTCAGTTCTTCCATGGAGGACGAAATAAATCGTCGAAACGATTTGGTTGACATACTGCGGGATGCCATAGAAAATAAGGACATTTATTTACTTTATCAGCCTCAGGCAGACATTTCAACCGGTGAAATTATTGGTTGTGAGGCATTAATGCGTTTAAATTCCCCTATTGTAGGTTTCGTGTCACCAGATGAATTTATACCCGTCGCTGAGGAATGCGGCCTGATTGATGAATTGGGAGAATGGGCTCTGTTTGAAGCATGCAGCTTTAACCAGCGTCTTATTGACGCAGGCTTTAAACCATTGCAGATATCTGTTAATGTCTCCACTGCACAGCTTCGGGGAGACCGTTTAATTCGGGCAATTGAGGCCCTTCCAGAAAAAACATCCATGCCATTAAAATATTTGGAAATCGAATTAACAGAAAGTGTTTTGATGAAAAACTTTGAGCACAATCTGACTTTAATCAACCGCATGAAGGAGCTGGGTATTCAAATTGCACTGGATGATTTTGGCACTGGCTATTCATCCTTTAGCTACCTGACCAGAATCCCAATCAATACACTGAAAATCGATAAATCCTTTATTGCTGGTATCTGTGAAAATGAAAATGACACCTACATCGCAGGAACCATTATCCGCCTGGCACATCAGCTTGGCATAACCGTTATTGCCGAAGGTGTTGAAACCATTGAACAATTGAAAATCTTACAGGAACAAATGTGTGACATCCTGCAGGGTTATTTCTTTAGCCGGGCAATATCAGAAGAAGATTTTATTGAATTGTTAAAAATTAATTCATAGGAGGATTTTATATGAAGAATAATAAAACTACTATCATTACAGAAGACACCATTTCTTTATATCTGGACAACAACCAGGAGGTAGAATGCGATATTCTGGCAATCTTCCCATTAAAAGAACAATTTTATATTGCCTTAATGCCGCAGTCGCCTATTGAAGGATATGACGAAGGCGAATATTTTCTCTACCGTTACCAGTCAGATGGTGAAAATGCGGAACTTTCCGAAATAGAATCCGATGCAGAATGGGAAGCTGTAGAGGAAAAGTTTGATGAGCTTCTGGATGAAGAAGAATTTAACCGTTTGGAAAACTCAAAAATGGTTCACTGAACCATTTTCTCATATGCCTGGCAACAACAAAGGATGAAGGCATCAGCTTTCATCCTCATCTTCTATTATTATGAATTTGTCATTGTCTTTAATTGCTGGATTAATTCCAAATCCTCTTCCGTTACCCTCATATTTGTATTGATTTTCCTTCCCTCTGGAGATATAACACTGATTTCAATAATACTGCCCTCTCCAATACTTTTTGCTGCTGCTGTAAAAAACATCGGCACCTTAGGATGATTATTTTTAAATTTATCTATTAAGCCCTTTATCTGCATTAATGCCATTGGATTCATGCTCCATTCCTCCTAATTTTGTATGTTATTTGTTAAATCACTGCCTATAATCATATCACTTTTCCATATATCCGTAAAGACTGAAAGAAAGTATGCCGGTGCTTTCACATCCTGCTGATAAATGCTATAATATAAATATCTGCCAGTATCAGAAGAAGTTCTATTTACCCATTTAAGGAGACATTTGCCATGGATTTACAAAAATTAGTAAGCTATTTGAGACAATGCATTAAAGAATACGACATGATTCAGAAAAATGATAAAATTGCAGTGGGTCTTTCCGGAGGAAAAGACAGTCTTACTTTATTGGCCGGCCTGCAAAAATTGCAAAGCTTTTTTCCTGAGCATTTCGAATTGGCAGCAATCTATGTGGACTTGGGAATTTCTGACTCCGCCCACAATATCCATGTCTTGGATTCCTTCTGCCAGCAAATGGACATTCCATTTTACACAGTAAATACTTCTATCTACCAAATTGTTTTTGAAGAACGAAAAGAAAAAAATCCCTGTTCGCTATGTGCAAAACTCAGAAAAGGGGCGCTTAACAACAAAGCGCTTGAATTAGGCTGTAACAAAATTGCATATGCACATCACAAGGATGATTTTATTGAGACCAGCATGATGTCACTTCTGCTGGAAGGACACTATTACTGCTTTCCTCCAGTAACATACCTTGACTCAACAAAGCTGACTGTAATTCGTCCAATGCTATACATTGATGAACGGGAAATCGAAGGCTTTTCTTATCGAAATAATCTGCCTGTCATTCAAAATACATGTCCTGCAGATAAACATACCAAACGCCAGGAAATAAAAGAATTTATTGAAAAAAGCTCTGCTCAATTTCCGGATATCCGCAAAAATTTAAATGCTGCAATATTAAATTATTTTGAGTCGGCAAAAAACGCTTAAAAATTGAGCTGAATCACGCCTAATTATAAGTGTCTTAATCATTTGCTTTTGCCTTTATGATTTATCATATAATTTCATAAAAGCAAGCATATAGCTATCGACTAATTCACATCTCCAATTTTTATTCTACAGCAATTAACAGCTTGTTTCGTTATTCAACAGCTTAGTCAAATCTGCAACAGACACATCCATTTTTACAGACACTTCTTCCATGGTCATACCAGAAGCAAAAAAACGCTTTATAACCATTTTCATATTCTCTCCGACTTCTATGATATGTCCGTCTAAATCATAAAATCGAATTACGCGCTGTCCCCAGCTATGGATATTCGTTACATCCTGCACAATGAGTAAGTTTTTTCTCCATGCCGCAATTTCTCATAGTATCTTGTCATTTTCTGTTTGGTTTACGTTTAATGGCAAGCATCTTCTCAAAATCACTAAACATAGTGATATCAACCGGCTCAAACATTACCCATTTTCCGTCATGGTAAGTTTTAGCCTCATCATAAATTTTTTGTACGCTTTCAGAATAATTTTCTCTGGTTTCTTCAAACTTCTCTCTTTCGGCTTTTCCAAAGATAATCATAAACCCAATACAGTTTTCCCTTACATATAATGAGCAAAGTGTTTTTCCGCCTCTGCGATATTTATATTCATACGTCCATGTTTTTCCACCTTTGTTCCAAATACAATCCATATCATATTTTTCATCTATCATGGTGCATATTTTCTGCCACACGTCATATAATGGTGACCCAACTAACGCCGCCAATTCTTCTGTATTCGGTATTTTATCAAGCATAATGAAACCTCCCTTCAAATTCTATTTGTCCAACCGGACACTATTCTTTCTATGAATTACCCTTAATTTATAAAGATATTCTCTTGAGATTATTTTTTCTTACGGAGCTTTAGCTCAATATTCTTTTGTTTTGCTACGCTTTGAAACAAACTTGCAACAAAAGAACACTGTTCTTTAAATGTGAATTTCTCTAGTTCCGAATTGTTTTCAATTTGCATGAGTATCCCTTTTATCTCCTGCAATTCCAAAAGATTGACCGCTACACAAAAAAAATTCTTTTTCCTGCCATCGTTATAGTTAACTAATAGGAAATTCAATAGTTCAATTTTTTCTATCTGCTCCGCATTGAATGCTTCTATCCCTATCTCTTTTGCTTTTTTTAAATCAGCTTTTTGGCTACGATGTGTAATGAATGAATCACAATCATCTATATGCTTATACTTCTCACAAGGGTACTCATTACATTGAAAACAATATTCCACACCATTATGTTCTAAACTACACTTTGCAATTTTGCAGGATTGATTTCCATCTCCACCCCCGCAGCCAGGACAGTATTTATTCAAGTACATGGGGCATAATCCGCACTTCAATCCACAAAGAGAAAATAACTGATTGTCTCTATAAAAACCCTTCATACATTGTACCTCCAATTCATTCCAGAAAAGCCCATTTTACACAAATGTTTTTCTCAATTCTTCAATATCTTTTTCAATAAGCGGACGCATACTGTCCTTATATTTTTTCAGATTCAATGTCCTTAGTTTTTCTTCTATTTTTCCGCATAAGTCAGGTTTATAAAGGATTACGGTATGAAGCGCAGACAAGCATTGTCTTACCACGGTCGGCTTGTCATCATCCAATATTGTAAGCAGTTTGTCTATATGCTGTTCCAGTTTATTCTTTGAATCCCACTGTGCTTGTGCGCAACACATACGGAAACCTCTTACACGCACAAGTGAACTTTTATGCAAAAGCAGTTTCAGGTATTTCTCAAAATAGCTATACAACTCATCTGAGCCAGCAGACACAGCTTCAAGTTCCAAAAGAAATCTATAAGCAACAGTATTATTCTTATCTTGTAATTTTTCAATTATATCCATGATACTTCTCTCCACTAAATATAAATCTGTCTTTAATCTACAGATTTTACACCATTTTCTATTTCTTCTTCAGCCTCATATATTGCTTAATCAATCTTCATTGTTCCAACAAAGCTGCCATATAATTCACTACTCATTTCAAAAAATAGAGTGACTTTTAGGGGCTTTTAACTTTTACAAAAAATAAAAACACTAAAAATTTAGCAAAAACCAAACTTCCAGTGCTTATTTAAACAGGGGATGAGAGAATCGAACTCCCACCAAAGGTTTTGGAGACCCCTATCATACCATTTGACCAATCCCCTATATATAAAATGACGTATCAGATACGTCATTTATTTTACTTTTTTCTTATGCAAAAATCAATAGGACTTTTGCCTTATTTCTGATACCTTCAAAACTTCATACAGAACTCCGATTTCTTTTGGTCAAGCCCTCGATCGATTAGTAACAGTCAGCTCCACACGTTACCGTGCT
>URMF01000008.1 GCA_900548855.1 uncultured Eubacteriales bacterium | reverse complement strand
TTATGGACCGGCTCTTCACTCCAATAATTATGAAATTACTGAAGTAATGATAATACACCCTGGTTAGACTGGTTAGCTTGTGCAAGCATTGACTGAGCAGCCTGCTGCAAGATATTGTTCTTGCTGTAGTTAACCATCTCTGTAGCCATATCAGTATCTCTAATCTGTGACTCAGCAGATGTTAAGTTCTCAGAGTAGTTCTCCAGATTGTTAATGGTGTACTCAAGACGATTCTGAATAGCACCCAGTAATGAACGCTGTGCAGATACATTCTTGATAGCGCTCTGAATCTGCTTAATTGCTGCAGATGCAGATGCAGCTGTTGTTACAGAAGTAGTTGTAAGACCTAACTTCTTCAATGATGTACCGCTAATTGTGATCTTCAATAATTCACCCTGATTAGCACCTACCTGAAGGTTCTTACCACTTGCCATATTACCATTCAATAACTTAGTTCCGTTGAACTCAGCTTTCTTTGTAATAGAGCAAATCTCCTGCTTCAACTGTGAAATCTCATCCTGAATAGTCTGACGATCTTCACTTGCATTAACATCGTTACGAGCTTTGATAGCTAACTCGCCCATTCTCTGAAGGATAGAATGAATCTCGTTCATGTTACCTTCAGCAGTCTGGATAAGAGAAATACCATCCTCTGCGTTCTTAACAGCCTGGTTAAGACCACGAATCTGGTTTCTCATCTTCTCGGAAATAGAAAGACCTGCTGCATCATCTGCTGCACGGTTTACCTGATATCCTGAAGATAACTTCTCTGTTGACTTCTGTACAGCCTTCACGTTCTGTCCTAACATTCTGTTCGTGTTAACTGCTTGCATGTTGTGTTGTACTACCATAATAAATTCCTCCTTGAATATAATGCCGCATCCTTGCGACATGTACTAGCGGGTTTACCGCCGTAAATGGTTTTATAATATCTTCCTCATCTGGAAGTTATTACCATGCGTTTCCATATGTAGTTGTTGTGTGACTTACATTATATATATCGGATTCTTTTTCTTAATATTAACACTTTTCTTTATTTTTTTCAAAGAAATTTTAAAAATTTTCTTTTCCACTATATATAGCATTCTACTGCTTTTTGTCTACAAAATATGCATCCATGACCTTGGAATTATTCATGGTTTTGAAATAATTCTGTGCCACATTTGCCCGGGTCTTAGAAGTAGAATACTCCGACCGGGTTTTAGAAAACAATGCACTAAACCGATTCCGGTTTCTCTCCTCTAACACCTGAATTTCATTTGCTATCTCCGTACAGGTACGAATACGCTCCTGCAGTGTTAAAACATCCTGTTTATATTTTTCTATATTATTTCGTACTTCAGAACGGACACGGTCATACACAGACTGAAATCCCTCATCCAGATAATTGATTCTTGCAATCTGAATCTCTTTTTCGTTGAGTGTCGCTTCCATCTCATCTGATGAATAAACTTCCTGTTTACTGAGCAGCTCCTGCCGCTTGGTAATCTCAAGAATTTTACGCAGTGTTTCTTCCTTTTTGGTTATTGTATCAATCAAAACCTGAACGTAATTTTCATCCATTCTTCTACCTCATTTCCTAGATACTTGGATCCTTCGCTACTCTCATCACCTGTTTCCAAATATCCCGCAGCTCCCTCAACTGCACCAATACCTCTTCCACATCCGCCGGGTCCTTCGAAATGTTTGCCGCCGTCATACGGTCAAATATAAAGGAATAAATAATATCAAAATCCTTCGCCACCGGATAATCAAAATCAAGCGTGCTCTGCAGTTCTACGATAATATTTCTCGCCTTCTGAATATTCAGATTCGCTTTCTCAATATCATTTTTCTCCATTGCCATTTTGGCAATATTACAAAACTTAATCGCTCCTTCATAAAGCATTAATGTAAGCTCTGCCGGAGTTGCAGTGGTTACCCTATTGGTTCCATATGCCGCCATTGGATTATATGCCATGTCTTCACCTCATATGTCCTAATCATTCTGTATCGCAAGTTCATTCCGGAATACACGGATTAATATTATGAAGGAAGGATTATAAATCCTTCCTTCATCAGTCATTTCCTATACTATCAACCGCCAAACAACTGTGAAATATATGTCTGCTGGGACTGAAGCTTTGCCAATGCACTCTCCATAGCCGCAAACTGTTCATAGTATTTATCTTCTTCCGCCAATGCCTTTTCCTGTAATGTACTGACTCTGTCCTTATAGTCCTTAATCTCTTTATCAATTTGTTTATCATTATAAAAGGTTAAGGCACTGCTTAACTCCTTATTGCTGTTCATGGCCTTCATAAGATTATTATATATCTCTGAGCCAAGGGTTGACAACGTCTTTTCTACAGCCTCTGGGTTTTCGTTAATTGCCTTCATCAGACTATCGTCAAAATCTGCAAAATCTGAATCATCTGAATCCCCATAAATATGAAGCTTACCTCTTTCCGTATAGACACTGGTATTAATTCCAAAAGAAGTCAATGCAAAATTCTTTGTGGTTCCATCTGACAGGGTTACAGAAACCTGCTTACTCAGAGTAGAACGCATACTGGATAACAAGGAGCTTATGGTGTCATCCCTTCTCAACAGAGATGCTTTAATTACACCTTCCCATTTTTCGATTTCGTCATCACTCATGCCTGCCTTTTCATCATCTGTCAGCGGCTCATAGTCCTTTACCCTTCCAGCATTGTACAGAGTATTCATCTCATCAATCAATGTATTATATGACTTGACGAACTCTTTTACCTTGTCATAAATACCCTGGGAATCCGTACCCACATTAAAGGTCTGTGTCTCCCCTGCTTCCGTTGCCTCAATTGTAAGACCATTGATATTAAAGGTGGAGCTTGCCTGCTCATATCTTACACCATTATACTCAATGACTGCATTTTCTGCATCAATACGACCCTCATCGCCCACCTGTAAATCAAGTCCGAGCTTTGCTAAAGTATCCGCATCTGCATCAATTGTAAATCCATTCGCCTGACCGGTCCCCTTGGAATTCAAATAGAATCTTCCCTGACCGGCATCATAATTTGCCTCAATTCCAAGCTTTGCCATCTGGTCTGCCAGGCTCTTTAATGTTGTCTTCCTGTCTACTGTAATGGTATTACCATTTACCTTAATCTCTGTACCCTCTGCAATACCCAGGTCAACCAGCTTCGTACCAGCGGTCACCTTTGTATCTGCAGTCTCAACCTCCTGGTAAAACTTTGTAGTTCCCCCAATCGTAGTAACTGGCTCCTTATCCGGGTCACTTGAACGAGGCTCAATTAGAGTTCCCTCTTCATCTGTAGTAATTCCAAAAATCTTGGCACTGCTATCATCTGCAGCAGTTACCCGTACATCATACCCGCCGCTAAAAACGGTTTCCATATCGCCGGTATCATTTTCAATCTCACTTTGAACGGCTGAATTATTACTCATCCGGAAATTACCTGCAGCAAATTCCACTGTAACACCGGAACCATCTAACTGTCTGTTAATATTTGCAACAATATCATCTACTGTAGCATCTTCACCCAGCGCATTGCCATTCTCATCCATTCCAGCCTTGACAGTATATTCCTGTCCGTTGGCAGACACCTTAAATTCTGCATTCCTAAGCTGGCTTCCAATGGAATTACCAACATTGTCCTTTAAATCAGACAGCTTCATTGTACCATCTATAGCCGCCTTGTACGAAGTTGCCGTGTATGTATTATTGTTAAGCTTCTTACCGGTCCACATCTGTGCAGTAGCTGTACTGATTACCTTCACCTTATGCGTACCATTTACCGCATTGCTTCCCGCAGTAATCTTGACACCAGATAAATTTCCTGTTGCTGCCTTTGTTCTATAGGTTGATACACTTCTAAAGGTTGACAGCGCACCCTTATAGAAATCCATAATCTTTGTATTTAAAGAAGCCCATGCTTCCTTCTTCCACTCCAGCTTTGTCTGCTCTTTTTTAACATTATTGACCTTTGTCTGATAAGCCTCTGACAGCTGACTTACAAGGCTTTCCGTATCTAATCCGGAAACCAGACCGGTCATTCTTACTCCTGCCATATAAATCCTCCTTATCTTTTCTCATCTACTAAAATACCAGCAAGCTCCAATGATTTCGCAATCATGTCAAGAGTCTTTTCCGGTGGAATCTCTTTAATCACTTCATCTGTTTCGGAATCCCTGACAGTAATTGTAATTCTCTTTGTCTTCTCATGATACTTAAACTCACACTGCGTATGTGTTGGTCTAATCTTTTTATTAATCTCAGAGATTGCATTCTTAACCTTCTCCGGAGACACCTCAGAAAGATTCTTACCATCATCCTTTGCACTGTTTTCCTGCCCATCCTTTGGCTCGTAGCCAGACTGCCTTCCCGATACAGGCACAACCTGCTGTGGCTTTACCTGTGTACTCTCACCATTATCCACGGCGATTGGCTCACTGACTCTGCTCACCTGGCTTACTACATTTGACTTAACTGCTTCAATTGCCATTCTTATCCACCTCCATGTGAAATTCAACCATTTGCTATAACGCAATAAATGTATTCTTCAATAATTTTATCGGTTACTATTCATTTATATATTATAACTTTTTGCTATATTTTTCAAATAAATTTAGATATTTTCTCTTGTAACGCATAAAAATACCACTTTTATCAACATATGGTATACCGCACAGAGCAAAATACTATTACAGCAGGGAACAAAACCTTGCCGCCCTGCTGTTTTAAATACATTACTATTTACTCGAATAACTTCTTCAGACTCTCCTGTACTGTATCAGAGGCAGCCTCCTTGTTCGCTTCCTTAATCTGGGTATATACCTCTTCCCGGTAAATCGGTACCGCTTTCGGAGCAGTGATACCAATCTTAACCTGTTCTCCCTTAACTTCAAGAATCGTAATCTTAATATCATTTCCAATCATAATGGATTCATTTTCTTTTCTAGATAAAGCCAACATATTATTCACCCGCCCTTTCTTTCATTTTTTGTACGGATTCATAAACGTTGAATTTCACCGGGTAATCCTCATTTTCCACTATTAACTGTACACCCTTTTTTGTTGCTGCATTGATAATAAACGGAGCTTTCATATTTGCTGTCACCTTTTTCATATCAGAAGGCACTGTCATGGCAAGCAAAAACAACAAATCCTCATCCGCAGGATTGCCTAAAGGTGCCAGCAATTCATCCTCAATCACCGGAACATATTCCTCCATTATTGCCAGTGGGTCGACTACCGGCAATGCCATCAAAGGTTCCTCTAAAGATTGTAACCAGCTGATTTTTGTCTTTGCTTTGTTATCCTCATCATACATTATGGCAAATTTCTTATACTCTTCAAATCCGACAATACCATTTGGAAACTCCAGGATTTTATCATCATCCAACTCTACTTCGCCAAAAAACTTTGTCTTCGCTAACATATATTCCTGCTCCTTTCAAGTAAATTTCATTATAGATAATCTAATAATGTCTTCTTAATTACACTTGCCGTAGTTGCCAATGCTGACTCATATACCAGCTCAGACTGATAAAGCTCAATCGCAACTTCCTCTGTCTCAACATCCTCATTTGCTGACTTTAAGTCATCAAAATCAGCCAGCTGCTCCGTAACACGGGTCTGTATCAGCTCCACCTTAGAATATGTTGTACCAACCTTTGCCTGGACTGCACTGACATCTTCCATAAAATTTTGGAAGTTTGTCATATTATTACCAAATAATTTCTGCATATTCTCTCTCTTGAGAGCAAGCTCTACATCTGCACCCTCCAGCATCTTGTTAATCTGTTCAACCGCATCTGCATCATCCTTATACTGTGGATCCTCTAACAAATCCTTCAGCTTTGTTATCGTGTTCTCTATATCCAGAACATCCTGGACAGCCGCCGCCAAATCCTCTATCCGGTTACCCATATCATGGGTAATTAAGTCCTTTCCCTCTGCGTTAACCGTTACATACTGTTTGAAATTAACCTCATACTTAATCGGCTGGCCTTCTTCACTTACCACAAAATCCGTATCCTTGATTGTACCGTCAGGCAGCTCTTTGTGCTGTGTACAGTTAAAATACAGTTCCGGTCGTAAATCGCCCACCGCAAAATTGGATTTGTTATAATTCACAGAAATATTATCTGCTTCTTTAACCGTATTATAAATATCCTTTCCAAAAATAATCTCTCCTGTCTCAGGAATATAATTCACACCATCATCTGCCACATTATAATAGGTTGCAGAATCCCCTGTCTGCTTAATGGTTGGTGTTATTGTTGTCTCACTTCCGTCCGCATTTGTGACGGTAATCTGAATGTCATTTCCGGTTTTATCCAGATCGTTATATGCCAGTCTAAGCTTATACACACTCCTTGCTTCCGGTGCCGTATAGGTATTTCCACCCAGAATACCATCCAGCTGACCAGGGTCAATTTCATTTATTACCACATTTTTAACGTCTATCTTAGCAGGATTAATATCTTCTGTAATATTATAGGAAAGTCCTTTCTTCGCCTCTTCATCCTGAAAAATCAAATTTGTCTCTGTTTTATATCCTGAAAACAGATATCTTCCGGCATAAGTTGTTCCACCTTCAGAATAAATTGCATCCTTCAGCGCATACAACTCACTGATAATGGTATTTCTGTCTTTGGTCTGATATGTATCGGTCGCTCCCTGCTCACAGTATGTATACACATCATCTAAGCGGTCAAATATATTCTGAATGGAAGTCTGTGTTGTGTCAAGCCAATTCAAAGCATCCTTTACATTCTTACTCTTATACTGTTGAAGCTGGTCACAGGTAGTGCGCAGCTTAAGTGCCCGGATTGCAACAACCGGATCCTCAGAAGGCGCCGATATCTTCTTACCGGTTGTAACCTGTTCATTTAATTTACTTACCCGCTGCATAGACTTCTGCATGTTCCGCAATGAACTGCTGGTCACCATATGATTCGTTACTCTCATCGTCTCTCTCCTATCCGGTTACTCCCTTAACCTCACTTTTTCGCCGTCACTTCCCTGCACGGTATCCTGCCTGAATCTTTTTCATTCACGCCCGATTAAAAATCTATACACTATATATCGTCCTAAACTCCTGTTTCATTAATAAGCTTATTGTAAACCTCATTCATTACAGATATTACCTTACTTGACAAATTATACCCATTCTGAAAGACTACCAGACTTGCCGCTTCCTCATTGGTATCCACAGAAGAAATGGAAAGTCTCTGATTATCAATCACGGTTGCCACCTCATCCATATTGGTTGTAAATGCATCATATTTTGATACATCCACTGCAAGAGAGGTAGTAATCGATTGTAAAAACTGTGTAACGGTACCCTGTGAAAACATGGCCTGGTCATTAAAGCCATAAATGATTTTTTCCAGAACACCTTTCGCATCCTTATCCTGCTGTTCAATATCCTCCTTATAAGACACCACCAGCTTTGACTGATCCTTTACAATATCCTGATTTATAGACCAGTTCAATGCGGTAATCTGATAATAATTGGATTCGGAGGAGGATATTCCCGTAGTATTGGCATTACCGGTCAGAATATGGTCTTTACCTGTAGCAATACTCGGCGCTGTAAAGAAATCCAGCCCTGCATCCCCGTTGGCATCTGCTCCAGTAGTAAAAATATCATTCATGTATTTTGAAAGTGTCCGGACAAATTCATTTAACTGTGTCATATAATAAGGAATACCCTTGCAGTCGATACTCTCACCAAGAGTTCCCTCCTTGCCCATATCTGTGCCAATATTAAAATCTGCCGGAACCCGCCTTCCGGATTCATCCTGGATGGTTATATTTTTGAACGTAAAACCGTTGAGCTTGCCATCCGCATCATATACCGCCTCAAATCCTTCATAGTAATACTCCTTACAATTCAATGTGATGGTTCCCTGCATCGGCAGATTCAATTTATCAACATCTATACCGGCAGCCAGCTCAATCGTTGCCGTAGAGCCTGACGCTGTGTTGGTATTCATCCCTACAATGGTTCCGGAGAACGGATTGGCATTGTTGCCGTCCCGGGCCTCCAGCAATCCTTTCATCAAACCTGTTACATTATTGCTGTTAAAATTAAACTTTTCACCCAGTGTATTATTCACTCCAACCCAGTACACGTCATACAAGCCGTCTATATCATTCTGGTTTACCTTCTCTGCCCTTGCAGACACCTTTAATTGGCGGCACTCCAGCTCATCCACCAGTAATGCGCCTCCAATACGTACCTCATACCGGCTGGCTCCGGATTCCTGTGCATCCTTTCCGGTTCCATAAGTAATCGGTGTTTCAATCACCTCAACATTCACCAGCTCAGAAAGCTGATCCACCAGTAATTCTCTCTGATCCCTTAAATCATTTGAATTACCATACCTTGTCTCAATATTCATAATCTGCTGGTTTAACGTATATATCTGGGCAGAAATCGAATTAATTGTATCTACATGCATTGCGATTTCGTTATTGATATCTGTCTGGGTCTTCTGGTAATTTGTCGCAACCTCATTAATCAAATCTGTAAAATTACATGCTGTCTGGATAAACTGGGTACGATACGTTGCATTAGACGGGTCTGTTGACAAGCTCTGCATGGCAGCATTCAGCGTGTCAAAAACCTTAGTATAGCCCGTTTCTGATTTCATCTCATTTAAATATGACTGCAGCTGCTGCAGCTGTTCCTGTGTTCCACTATACTGATATAACTGGGAAGTGGCAGCACGGTATTTCACATCATAATATACATTGCGCAGCTGGTTAATTCCCGTAGTCTGTACACCGGTACCCATCATACCATAAGAACTGTTCACCCTGAGTGCCTGAGCTGCCTTAGAAAGAACTGTCTGTCTGGAATAGCCCTTGGTATCTGAGTTCGATATATTATGTGCGGTTGTATTAAGGGTCGCCTGGTAATAATTAAGTCCTGACAAACCTGTATTTAATCCTAAAAATGTGGATGGCATATACTCACTTCCTCCTGTCTTTTCTATCCTACTATCCTAACTTATTAATCAGGTGCTCTACCATCTCCGATACTACAGTAAAGTATCTTGAAGATGCATTATAACCCTGCTGATATTTAATAAGATTGCCTAACTCTTCATCTGTAGATACACCAACAACTGCCTGCCTCTGATTATCGGCCTCCTGTACAGCCTGTGCCTGCGATTGTGCAATACCATTATAGGTACTGCCCTTATTGGCAAAATCTCCGATAAACTCCTTATAATAACCGAAGAAGTCATTCGTCACCAGACTGTTTGGTCCAAGAGTTGCAAAATCATTTTCCCATACCTTAATAAGCTCATCTGCTATCTCCTGCAGCTCTTCATTCTGCTTATTGGAAAGGGGCAATAAGCTTGGGTTCTTAATTAATTCATCATTTACTTCCAGATTGCCCAATGTATATAAGGACAGATAATCATCCTTATTTTCTTCGTTATAGACCTTCACCGTTGCTGTGGTTCCATCCTCCAACGTAACGGTCTGCTCGGTATAGCGGTCAACCGTCCGCCGCTTAAACAGCTCTGTTCCCTGAAGCTGGTTCTCTTCTCCCATTCCATAACCGGCTTTTTCTTCATCCAGCACGGTTATGGTTCTTGTTCCACCGCCGGGCTCCACAATCGTAATTTCTTTATTTGGACAGAGCACGTCATTGATTCGCGTGACAATACCGTGAACCAGCTGGTCAAATTGTGCTATAATATTACTTACCGTATATGGCTCTACATAGGTATTATAAAATTCTTTTTCTTTCACAAAATCCTGGTAATCCGTCTGATACTGCTGATAATCCACATTATATTGTGTCAGTGCATCGTTATATTCCAAATCGCTGGCATAATCTGAGCGCACCGGTCTCTCCGGCGCCACAGGTGCCACAGGAACATCCGTATAATTCGTAACCCAGTCGCCTCTGGACATGATAAGCCCCTTCAGGGAACCGGTATCAGTCTGCTCCTCTGCGTCTGGAACCCGCACCTTATATACATTTGGATTATTTCTCGGGTCCTTCGCCGGGTCATAATGCATGTTAAATACATTTTCCTGGTCATCTTCCCATACCGGAATCAGATAATCGCAGGATTCACTAACCTCTTTTGTTCCCATTCTGTAGACACGGTCCATGCTGACAAGTGTCCTCTGTTCCGCATATACATCCACCTGTCCACTGTCATTCTCCTTATAAGAAATAGAAATAAGACCGGACAACTCATCCAGTGCAGCATCCCGCTGGTCACGGTAATCATTTGCTCCTTCTATTTTTGCAGCCTCTACCATAACAATCTGATTATTGAGTTCGTATATTATGTCTGCCAGCTCATTAATACGATCCACCTGATCTGTAATCTCATCGTCGAGATTCTTCTGATAGGTTGTCAGCTGGTCATAAATCCGGTTTGCCTGCTGTACAAAAGTAACCGCACTGGCAATATATGAGCTTCTGGTAACAATACTGTTAGATTCTTTCTGCAGCTCCTGGGCCGCACTCCACATATTTACCATGGTCTTTCGGAATGTACTACTCTCCAGTTCACCAAAGTAATTCTGCACCTCTGCCACCACATCATACTTGGTCTGATAGTATTGCTCTCTTCCCAATTCCTTCCGGTAAAGCTTATCCATAAACCGGTCTCTTACTAACCGGACATCTGAAATTCTTGTACCAAGACCTGATTGATTCTTGCCGATTGCCGTATTGCCAAGATTTGTATATGCAACATCTGTAAGGAGAACCTGCTGTCTGGAATAGCCTTCTGTACCGGCATTGGTTATATTATGTGACGTTGTATTCAACGCATACTGGCTGGACTGCAGACCACTGGTACCAACCCAGAAGTTACCCATTGTCCCTGCCATTTTTCTCCTCCTTTCCAAAATGTAATATTCATTCTTCTAAAATTATCTTTTCTTTTTATATTGGGAACATTCCTTACTGCTTTGTATCAAAGGAAGACTTGCTGCTTCCCAATGTGGAACCGCTATAACTGGCTCCGCTGTAATTTGCTGTCTCCGGTGCCTGATTTATGGACTGAAGCAAATTAATGGAATACTCCGTCATCTCTAAGGACTCCTTTAAAAGCTCCTGATTATGAAGATTAACCTGTTTCAAGGTCTCTACCTGCTTTAACATCCTGTCTTTAAGGTCAATTAAAGGATGCTGAAACTCCGGCTGCTTCTCCATCAATTTAATGACCTCAGAAACAGTAATTGTTTTCGCATCCTTGCCTAATACAGTAGCAATCTCTGTTAACGCCTGATTCCTTCTATGGGACACCACCGTTATCTCGTCTACAATCTGCTGCTCCTTCCCATTGACCTCCGAAAGCTGCTTCAGATCATTTGACACAATAGCCGGTGTCTTCGCCATCGACTCCTTCATCAGAGCATCATACAGATTACTCTCCTCTTCCAGAGTCGTAATTAAAGTCTCAATTAAGCTTGCCATCTGATTCTCCTTTTGTTTCAATCAAATGCCCAAACAGTATCCGAAAGCATATGCTTCCGGATACTAAATGGATTTCTCATCATATGCAGCTAAAATCTTATCGGCAAAATTCTCTGCACTCACCTGATAGGTACCATTTGCAATGCTTTCTTTTAATGCCTTAATTCTGTCTTCTCTGACATCAGGAACAGAACCCAAAGCTGCCTTCGCTATCTGCATATCCTTTCCCACTGTAGAAAAGGAAAGCTGATCCTTAGTCGATGTAGCGCCAATTGTATTAGAGTTATAACTCTTCTTGACAGATTGATTTCCATATACTTGGGCAATCTGATTGTATGAGCCAATTCGCATTGTTACACCTTCCTCCTTCTGTCCAATCCCGATGACCCATCGGTAACCGGATTATTAAATCCATTCACTAGATTCAATAATTATATCGGCGACTTTTCAGAAAACATTATACTAAAATAAAATAAGTTTAAAAAATTTATTGTTCCTTATCCAAAAACCGCATCCTCGCCGCTTCTCTGTGCTTCTTTGCGACGACGGAATTATCCGTTCCATACAAACCCTTCATCTGTCCTACCATTTCATCCTTGCAGAACTTGCAATAACGTCCTGATTTAATCATCCTTCCACATTTCTCACAGTCAATTCCAATATCAGAGTCATCCGAAAATGCCAGGCGTTCCTCACGAATCCACCGGCGGATTTGGTTTGTTGACACATCATTCTCTTTTGCCACCTCATTTATACCTTCATGGGGATTCTCACGGATATAATCCCTGACCTGTATAAACTTATCTTCTAACTTATCTTTACAGCTTGGGCACAGTGTTGGACCACTTAAATAATTAAATAATCTTTTACATTGCTTACATGTTCTTACTTCCATTACATTCCCTCCTGTCTGTTTTCTCTCAAACGTGTTAATAGCCCTGGCCGATAGCAACGCTGGAATAATAGACTTCCTCTGCTCCCGACAACAACAATGTTCTTGTACAGGCCTCTATTGTAGCTCCTGATGTATATATATCATCCACCAGAAGGATTCTTTTTAATTTTATCTTATTTTTCCCTATTTTAAAAGCATTTTTTAGATTTTTCATTCTGGCAGCCTGATTTAAATCCTTTTGTGGGCTGGTATTTTCCCGACGTATCAGATAATATGGATACATGGGGACCTGTAACCTTCTCGATAATTCCCTTGCCAAAAGCTCCGCCTGGTTATATCCACGCATCCTTTTTTTGCGGGCATGCACCGGAACCGGCACAATCCCGTCTACCATTAGCTTTTTTAGCTGTACACCATAATATTGGTACATACAATCTGCAAAAAATGCTGCATACCCCCTCTGGTTTTTATATTTAAAATCATATAATGCATTTTTTATGGCCTCTGTATATTCAAAAACAGGATACCCCTGATGATAGCTTTTGGGAATTGACTGGCAGTCCATACAATATTCCTCATCCTCACTGTCAATGGTTTTCCCACATTTGAGACACCTTGGCGCTTCTGCTTTCTTTAATTTTCCTATACATTCCGGACATACCGCAGCCTGCTGATACGGACGTATCTGATTACATAGAGGACATCTCTTCGGATATAGCAAGTCTAAAAAGATATCTTTACTATCTGTAAAATGTATTCCCTTCACCTCCTTCGAGCCGGAACCCTTGTTTAAAACCCATCTACTGCCAGCTCCTGCAGCCGTATATCTAACGAAGAATACCTTTTCTGTTCATCGTTATTCTGTATCATATTCTCCACCAGCCGGCCGCTTCCCACAATCACTACACACTGCTTTGCACGAGTTACTGCCGTATAGAGCAAATTCCGGTTCATCAGTATCCTCGGTCCGCTAAAAAGGGGAAGCACCACCGCCGGATATTCACTGCCTTGGGATTTATGTATCGTAATGGCATAGGAAAGCTCTAATTCATCCAGAAGATTATAGGGATAACGTACCTCCTTGTCATCATCGAACAGAACAACGATTTCCTCGTTGTATGTATCTATCTCTTTAATACAGCCCATATCTCCATTAAACACGCCCACTCCTTCTTCCACCTTGAAGCGCCCCTTATCACTGTAAATAGTCCATTCCAGCTTATAGTTATTACGAATCTGCATCACCTTGTCACCTTCCCGGAATATGATGCCGTTATTCAACTCCTTTTCCTTTTTTTGTGCGCTTGCCGGATTTAGTACCCTTTGAAGCAGAATATTCAGGTTCCCCACTCCCAAATCTCCATTGCGCATGGGAGTCAGCACCTGGATTTCCTTTCCCGAGCAGCCTATATAGCGTGGAAGCTTTCTCGTAAGCAATGCTCCCACCTCATCTGCCACGGCTCTGGTGCTGGTTCGCGGCAAATAGAAAAAATCCTTACTCTTGTTGTCCATCTGGATTGGCTCGCCCTTATTGATTTTATGGGCATTTTGCACTATGGCACTGCCCTCCTCCTGCCGGAAAATGCGATGTAACGCCACCACCGGGACACAGCCGGACCGGATAATATCCTTTAGTACATTTCCTGCCCCCACCGATGGCAGCTGGTTTTCATCCCCCACTAAGATTAAATGGGTCCCCGGCATTACAGCCAGCATCAAAGCATGCATTAAGGATAAGTCTACCATAGACATCTCATCAATAATAATAACATCTGCCTCTAGTGGGTTGGATGCATTCTTTTCAAACCGGATTCCCACATTGCCCTTTTCCTCATCCACTCCGCCATTCAATTCCAGCAGACGATGAATCGTCTGTGCCTTATAACCGGTTGCCTCCGTCATCCGCTTTGCCGCACGCCCCGTGGGCGCTGCCAGCAGCAAGTCCAGCTCTTCCATCTCAAAATATTTAATAATCGAATTAATCGTAGTAGTTTTTCCGGTACCGGGACCACCGGTTATCACCAGCACTCCCTGTCGTGCCGCCTGCCGGATTGCCTCCTTTTGCAGCTCATCCAGCACAATACTTTCTTTGTCCTCTATCATTTCAATGGTTTTGTCCAATGCTGCATCCGGAATACCAACCGTGGATTTGGTTTCAAGCAGCATTCTTGCCGTGTCCAGCTCCCGGTGGTAATGGCTGGAGGCATACACCACAACCTCCCCGTCTATCTCCTTATACACAGCCTTTCCCTCTATCTGCAAATTCATCAACTGTGTCTCTATCACTTCCTCATCCACCGCAAAGGGATTTCCATCCAAACCATACCTATCCGCTTTTCCTGCCATATCATTACTTTTTGCCAGCAGCTGCTTCGTCCAATCCAGCAGCAGATATTTGGGAAGGTAAATATGCCCCAGACCGGTAGCCTGATTCAGAGTATAAATGAGTGCAGCCCTGATGCGGAAATCAGACTGCATACCAATTCCTGCCCGGGCAGCAATTGCGTCTGCCATTTTGAAGCCCACACCACTGATATCCTCTGCTATCTTATACGGATTATTCTTTACTATCGTATACATCTTCTGTCCGTATTCATTAAATATCTTAACCGCCAGATTGGGAGAAATTCCAAACTCTGACAGAAACATCAACGCCTCCCGCAGTGCCTGTTTTTCAATAAACTGTACCCCGATTTCATTGGCTTTCCGCTCAGAGATTCCCTTTATTTCAGAAAGTCTCTCAGGCTCCTCTTCTATTATTCGGAAAGCATCTGCACCAAAAGCCTTTATAATCCGTTTTGCCATAATTTCTCCAATACCTTTAATGGCACCGGAAGCAAGGTACCGTTCCATACTTACCAAATCATCCGGCATCTTTATCTCATACGAAGACACCTTAAACTGTATGCTGTAGCTGGGATGGTCCACATACTCTCCCCTTGCCAGAATGTACATCCCTTCCTCTATTCCTGTCAAATTCCCAACAAAAGTCTCTTCCTCACCATCACTGGTTTCTACGGCGAAAACAACATATTGATTCTCTTCATTTCTATATATTATTTTTAATACGATTCCTTCCCGTTCCATGTAACGCCTCGTTTCCTGATTATTTATCCTGCTATCCGTCAAATTGTTTAAATTCTATTTTAGTATCTATATTTACGTTAACTACTCGTTTGCATTTTCTCCACACCCGTTAACATCTATGTATTTTAATTTGTGCTTTTATTATACTTTTATTACAAAAACATTTTACCAATGAGGAGGTACCAAATAAAATGAACCCAGAGCATGAAACAAATTTTCCGGCATTTAAAAACCGGGACTACTATGTGGATTTAGGCGAGCACATTTCCTTTTACAGAAAACGCGCCAACATTACACAAAGAGAACTTGCCAACCGTGTAAATATCTCCAGGTCCTACCTAAGCAGAATTGAAAACTCAAACAATTGCCAGTCTTTCTCCCTGGAAGTATTATTCAACATAAGCAGGGAACTGAATGTGCCGCCACAATATTTCTTTGAGCCCTTTTCAACTCCTGGGATGCAAAAAAAGAAATCGCACCAGTAAAAGACAAATACCATTCAATTCATATGTAACCCGCAAACCAAAATCGAAGGCTGCCGTAACAATACGGCAGTCTGTTTTTCTATTGCTTTAAACTGTATACTCTCTGTATTTTAACATATCTTACTATGAAAGTCCAAAAAGCTGACAATTCTTCTGCCGACTCAGAATACTTGTAAACAGCATGAACTTCCCCGAAACATCAAGGAATGAATTTTCCTGGCAGAAGCCGCCAGCTGTGGAAAATATAATCAAGATAAAAAAGACACTATGTATAGGTTATATTAGCATATATGCCAGACCCACACAAGAATAATTTAACAAATGGAGAGATTTTGTACATAAACAAAATGATTGAAACAGAAGAAAGGCCTTAGAAAATTCATTCTAAAGCCCTTTTCTCTGTCATTTTATGCTTTCATCATTTTACAAAATAACCCTTAGCTGTAATTGTTGTTGTAGTCTTATTTGGAACAATTACACAATAATAATAGGATTTGCTGATATCAAATGTATGATATATCGATTTGCCGCTCACATATCTTACATTACCGTCCATATCCATGATGCCCGCCATTCCTGTCCTTGACAATTCAACCCCGAGACCAATGCTTGTACCCTTTTTCTTCTCAAAATACGCTGTGGTATAGGTTCTTCCGGAAGGAACTTTCCAGTCAATCGTGTAGGCTGTAGACCTGGTCTCAATAATGCTTCCTACCATTTCCTGTAAAATTCCTTCAAACTCCGGGTCTGTGATATGAGCCGTGTGCTCTACCAGCTCTTCCGCATTGGACTGGAATCCGGGACCAAAAAGCCCACATAGTACAAAGCATACGCCTGCAAGAAATAATTTACCTTTCATGTTATTATCCTCCTTTTTATTATGTAGGCTATAAATAGCACATACTAAAAAGAAAGACAAGCCCTGCCTGATAGTGTTAACCTTTTCTCTACTTTGCTGTCATCTGCTTCATAACCAGCATTTCTACTTTGTTCACACTGTCGCTTTGATTTTTAACAAATATCTGCTTAATTGTCCCATCTGTACTCAGTAAGTTGCTTATATCACCGGAAGCCTCCATGGAGACCACCTGTCCCTCACTGCTTATACATCCAATACAATAGTTATCTCCATCACACACCACACTGACAAACACATCGCTTAAGGCTTCCTCCGAAACATCAAAAATCCAGGCTTCGTTAGGATTTATTGAAAAATCCGTGCTGGCCATCTGATTTAAAACCTGTTTCTCTGAATAAACCAGCTCTGTATCTGCAAAAATGCTGTTTTCCGCCAAATTCTGCTCATTTTTCTCCGCGGCTTCTTCCGTATAGTGGAGAGAATGTTCATACCACAACCGATATGCGTCCGATGACATATCATATGTACCTGCCGTAACAAAAAGCATCAAGAACAATGTCAGCAAAAAAGCCCAAAGGGAAAGCCTCTGCTCCCCGCTTTTGTATTTAATCATCATGTCAACCCGGAACTCTATTAACTTCTGGTTTTCCATAAAGCAGCACATTTCATCTACATAAAAAGCCTCCTGGCTTTTCTGCTTCAAATTGAGAATACAGTCAAAATATTCCTTTCGACTGAATTCTTCTTTTCCAATTTCGCAGGCATCCAAATCACAATCCACCTCTGCCCACCGTTCTATCTGGGTTCTCAAGGCATAGCTTACCGGATTAAACGCATGTACTGCATTCACAAGAAATCCGATATTTTTGGTCAGGATATCCCCATGTTTTAAATGTACAAGCTCATGAAGCAGGGCAATATTAACCTCCTCATCAGACAATGTATAGGTAGGCAATAAAATCTGGTATCCCTTATTGTATATAATCGCAGGAGAAGATACATAATCATTATAATAAACGATTATGTTCTTTTTTATCCCTAGCTTCTTTTTCCATTTATCCAAAACAGCGTCCAGCGCATCACAGCTTGCGGAAATATTTTCTTCGCACAGCCGTAATTTGCTGCGATAATGTGAATATCTGTATAAGAGTACAATTACCAGTGTAGCCACCCATATGGATGCCAAAACAAACAAAAGAACAGATATGGGCGTTACCACAGGCAGAATTGCTTCACCGTTCTCCATTCCCTTTACAAACTGTAAAATGAAAAAAGGAAGAATCGGTAATAAAAAACAAGCTATAATCAGCTTCAGAAATTTCATAGTATTTTTAATATAAAATCTGGCTGCTCCCCTTCCAAGAAACAGCCAGATGAAATAACTGAAAGAACCTGCCAGCGTTGCTGCCAATGCACCCAGTACAACATATGCAAGTTTTCCATTCAAAATATACATCACATTATAATTCATTAATTTTTGCTTTCAAGCCCTCTAAATCTTCTTTTGTTAAATCTCCGTTATCAAACATCTCAGTTACAAATTCACTGATATCGTTATGATTCCAAAAACTAATATGATGTCTGTACAATTTCTGTCTGTATGCAGCTTCAGAAATTAAAATCTTGTAAGTATAAATCTTACCATTACGCTGCAATTTCAAATAATTCTTTCTTACCAGCTTTGCTAAGAAAGTAGAAACTGTCTGTGGCTTCCAGTCTTTACCATAATAGCCATTTACACGCTCAACCACGTCAGATAATACTGGCTCCTTACGGCAATCCCAAATTGATTTCATTACAAGCTCTTCACTTTCTGTTAACTTCTCAATAAACATACTCATACTCTCACTTTCTTTCATAATTATAGTCCGTAGTTACGTTTCATCTGTTCATAGAGTTGATTAGCAAGTCCGATTCCACTCCCCTGCTCAGTAGCCAGCTTGGCATATTCCTGAATCTGCATATCACCAAAATAATCCATGTACTGACTGGAACTGCTGGTTTCCTCATCCTCTGCCTTCATAATCGTTTTCTCCATGCCCTTGTAAATCTGTTCGATAAAATAGGCCTCGAATTCCTTACAAGCCTCCATTAATTCGGCCTCCGTCGTCTCACTTCCCACCTTGCTTAAGGTATTTTCTAATGCAGACGATGAAGCATTTGTTGCCTGAGAATAATAATCACTATAATAGCTGCTTGGGTCAATTCCTGTAATTGCCATATTTACCTCCTAATCTACCTATATACATGTTTATCACAAAGTGACCTCATCTGTCAATGTCTTATTTGAAATTTATTTATTAATTTTGAATTTTTTCACAAATTAGACATATAAATTGCTATCCTCTTAAATTATTTGCCTGCTGAAGCATCTCATCTGACGCTTGTATTGCCTTAGAATTCATCTCATATGCACGTTGTGCCACAATCATATTAACCATTTCATCTGCCACCTGTACATTTGACATTTCAATATATCCCTGATGGACCAGGCTCCGGGAAATTCCCTGAGTAGAAGACTCCTCAATGGCATTTCCGGAAGCAGGCGTTGTCTGGTACATATTGCCGCCTATACTATCAAGACCTGCCGGGTTGTTAAATTGTACCAATCCAATCTTCTGGGCATAGGTCTGTCCATTTGCAGTATTGGTAAGCGGATCTGTTTTTAAATTCTTTCCGTTGCCGCTGGTTATATAAATGTTACCCTCTGTATCCACACTCACATCCTCTGCCCGAGCAGGAGAAGGAACCACAATTGGATTGTTATTCTGATCAAGAACCGGATAACCCTGAGAAGTACAGAGCATCATTCCTCCTTCTACCGGCTGAAAGCCAAAGCTTCCATCACGAGTATAGCAGATATTGCCATCCGTATCTCTCACCTTAAAAAATCCAGAACCTTCTATTGCCATATATGTAGTATTGGATGTTTCCTGCAGGCTGCCCTGGGTAAATACTGTAGTAATGGATCCGGTTCTGGTTCCCAGACCTACCTGGGCAGGCACCGGCTTGTTCTCTCCCACATTATTCGTAGATGGAGACTGTAATGTCTGATACAGCAAAGACTTAAATTCCACTGTATCCTTCTTATATCCTGCCGTATTCACATTTGCCAGATTATTGGATATCGTATCCAGATTTGTCTGCTGTGCAATCATTCCAGATGCCGCAGACCATAATGAACGCATCATAAAATAAATCCTCCTTATACTCTTCCGATTTCATTTACTGATTTCTGCAGAGTCGTGTCTACTGTCTGAATCATTTTCTGCCCTGCCTCATAGGCTCTTGTAATTGTAATCATATCCACCATTTCTTCAATAACATTGGTGTTCGACATTTCAAGATATCCCTGGTGAACCGTTGCCGTTCCGGCCTGCAGTCCCGCTGCTGCCGTAGCATCATACATATTCTCACCGTATAACAGCAGCGCCTGCGGATTTGCAAATCCCGCAATACCAAGGGTTGCAACCTGCTGTCCATCTACAATTACATTTCCCTCTTCGTCAAATGCAACACTCTTAGCAGTCTGTGCTCCCGGAATCTGAATTCTGTTTCCATTCGTATCCAACACATAATTCCCATCCTTGGTAACAAGATAACCGTCCGTGTTTACAGTAAAGGAACCGTCTCTGGTATATTTGATACTGGTCACTCCCTGCTTGTTTGTTGTCTGAATAGTAAAGAATCCGTCTCCACTCAAAGCCAAATCATATGTGTTCCCGGTTTCCCGCAAACTGCCCTGGGAAAAATCATGATAGGTTTCCCCAATCTTTACCCCCAGATTCATATCTCCAATGCGGTAATTAAACGGGGAAGCTGCATTGTTATTGTGAATCCGAAGTGTCAATTCATCATCAAAAGACTGAGAGGTTACTCCCTGCTTCTTATATCCCGTTGTATCAGCATTTGCCATATTATTGGAAATAACATCCAGACGCTTTTGCTCGTTTACCATACCGGTCCACGCTGTGTAAAGACCTCTTACCATTTCATCACCTCTTTATTCCTCTTCCATCGCTCCACTTAAAAACTCTATATATTTACCGGTTCCAATCGCCACACAGGTCATCGGATCCTCTGCAGTCATTGTAGTGATACCGGTCTCTTCCTCAATCAATTCTTCTAGTCCATGCAGCATTGCACCGCCGCCCGTCAATACAATACCACGGTCTGCAATATCTGCAGCCAGCTCCGGTGGGGTCTTCTCCAACACAGAATGCACTGCCTCGATAATCTGCTCTGTTACCTCTTCCAGTGCCTCTACCGTCTCATCAGAAGTTACCGTAACGGTTCTCGGAAGTCCTGTCACAAGATTCCGCCCCCTGATATCCAATGTAAGATTCTCGGGACGACGGTAACAGGTACCAATCTTAATTTTTATCTCCTCTGCCGTACGCTCTCCAATCAACAGATTATGCTTCTTTCTCATGTAGCGTACAATCGCCTCGTCAAAGTCGTCACCGGCAGTCTTAATGGATGTGCTGACAACGGTTCCTCCCAAAGAAATAACCGCAATATCCGCAGTTCCACCTCCGATATCCACAATCATATTACCACATGGTCTGGCAATGTCAATTCCTGCTCCAATGGCTGCCGCAACAGGCTCTTCAATAATCGATACATCCCGTGCCCCTGCCTGATAAGTTGCATCCTCAACCGCTTTCTTTTCTACCTCTGTAACACCACTGGGTACACAAACCGAAATACGCGGTCTTCTGCCAAAAAAGCTCTTTCCAACCGCTTTCTGGATAAAATATTTTAACATTTTCTCCGTAATACGGTAATCCGAAATAACACCCTGCCGTAAAGGTCTCACCGCTACTATATTGCCCGGGGTTCTTCCCAGCATTAATCTTGCCTCCTCACCAATCGCTTTAATCCGATTCGTGTCACGGTCAAATGCTACAACGGAAGGCTCTTTTAAAACAACTCCCTTTCCTTTTACATAAACAAGGATACTGGCTGTACCCAAATCGATTCCTATGTCTGAACTTGCCATGTTCGTGCCCCTTTCATATATTTATCGTCAAAAATAAAGTTTTTCTTTATATCACTTGTTTTTATTCTTTTTCAGAATAAACAAACTGCAGTCCGCGCCGGCTAACATCTCCATATGAATCTCTACAATATTCATAATCTGGTCCAGCTCTTTCATATAGCTTTGCCATTTTGTAACCTTTTTATTAGCAATAAAACGCTTTCTTATTCCCTGCATACTTCGGTACTGCTCTAACTGGTCATTCACAACATCCTTTGCTGGCATTCCAACCAGACTGTAACCAAACAGCTTGTCCGTCGCCTTGTTGGCGAAAATTATATCCCCAGACTTGTTGTCTTTCACAAAAACAGCATCCCGTATATGGTCATAAGCCTCTAAAAAGCCCTCTTTTACAATATCGTTCTTTACAACATTTTTATTACTAAGTACCACACTTTCAAACATTCTGGTTATATAGGAGGCAAACTGGATATCCTTTTCTTCAAATATGTGGTTCTTGCTGCTATCTGCGAACACAATATAACCCTGCGTGCCGCAAACAGGAGACATAGCCAGAATCATTATAGTACCCATATTAGTTTTCCGAATCATTTCCTTTAAAAACGGGGACTGGGTCGTCTTATCTGCCACCAGAGCCGTTTTATCCTTCAGACTATCCTTTAACACCTTATACTCTGATACGGTCATGGTCATGATATCAAAAAAGGCATTATCCTCACCGGCACGATTCCACACAAAGTATTTTTCCGCATTGCCTGCCTCTTTATTCTCTAAGTACAGACCAATATCTGTAACAGACAGATAAATTCCCGCCTTGTAACACATCTCTCCGAGACCGGATTCCCCTTCCTTTATCATAGAATCCAGCAAATCCCGTATTACATGCCGCGCTTGCTGCTCCTTATGAAGCTGCATCTCCGTTAGCTTTCTAAGCCTGGTCTCATTCTGTACCATTTCCTCCGCATAGAAGCATTTTGCAATGGAATTTGCAAGCTCCCACTGTTCTCCAATCACCTCACCTAACAATTGTGCACCATCCTTAGAGAAGCTGGTTAAAACCCAGTATGCTGTAACGGTATTCTCCAACATAAGCGGGGCAAATATCATATGCACTTCCATTCTGTCCACCGTAAAGGACACGCTTTGTGGTATAAGCTGCTCTCTCGCACGCACGGAAACCTCTGCAAACTGCTCCTTTAACTGCGGGCGTTCAAACAAATCATAAAACTGTCCGATATTATTTGCCGGACCTGCCGGTGTAGTCAAAAGCTTTCCCTCGGCATTCAGCACTACACTGTAATAGTCCGCATTCCGGCTTAGCGTCTCCGCCATCAACTGGAACTGCTCCAGCATTTCCTTATCATTCTCGTCAATGGTAATCAGACTTAAGCTGTTCCATTTATTCGTCTCAGCCGGTATCTGTTCGCCTTCCACGGTGGCTGCCAGTTCCTTTTCTATATCCTTCTGCTCCGTTATATCCGTTAACAGAAAAGATATCTCCGCTTCGCCATCCGATACACGGGTTACCGTAACCTCATTCTCAACCCATATCTGCCTGCCGTCATCCCTTACCATACGGTAAGTGTGCACATAATCGGTCACTCCATTGGCAACTGCCTGATAAATGGTATCGATTACACTGTCCCGATCCTCCGGATGAATGTAATCCTCTGTCAGCTTATAGCCCTTTTTCAGCGCATCTACATTCATTCCTACCATTCCTGCATTAGGAGATATATATTTTAACGCCCTTTTACCAGCATAGAAGGATTTTACCAACACCACACTCTTCATCTTGGAAATTGCATTATTCAGATATGCATTTTCACTATTCCTGCGAAATTCTTCCCTCAAATCAAATAACAAAACTTCAAAATCTGTCAGCTTTCCCCCATCATCATAAATATAATGAATCAGAAGGCGAACCGGTATCAAATCATGCTCCTCCGTAACAATTCTGCACACCAGCGTGCTCTCATTAATGTGTTTCTCTGCAGCATCCGCAATATTTTCCTGTATCCGTTCTAAATCCTCAGGACAAATAATATCTTGTATTGTTATTATATTGTCGTACATCTGTCCCCTTGTATATCCATACTGGTTAATATTTCGTGATACATACTCCACCTGGTATCCGTTTTCTGTTTTTCCCATATGGATTGCCACAATACTGGCATGATTCACAATCCTCTCCAAAGTAAAACTTCCAATATTCAAATCTGCACGGAGCTCAAATAACACGGTATAAATAAGCGTACCCGTCTCCACTGTCTCATTTACCAGACCACAGACCAAATGCTCTTTACCATCCGCCACCATACGAATCCGGTGCCACATAAGACTTTTCTTTCCGTGGAGCATCTCCCAAAAATTGAGTTTCGTAAGAGACCTTCCCGGCTGTATATGAATCTTTTCCACATGACTGCCAAGCAGAACCTCCGCTTCATGATTAATCTCTAATACCTGACCCGACTCTGCCTCAAACACAACCATGGGATATTCCAGATATTTTGCAAATTGCTTAAAAATCTCAATTCGTTTTGTATCCATCGGTAACGTAACTCCTTTACTAAACGGCTGCAAATTAATTGAACTTAATCTGCGGTATCTCTTCTGCATCCTCATCCGGAAGTGCAGGTTTCTCCTTTGGCACATCAATTCCCTTAAACGCTTTATCCGTAATCACTTTCGTCTCATTGCACGCCTTAACAACCCCTTCCACAGACTGCATCAGGCTTGCCATATAATTGCTTACATTCTCACATTCCCTCTTCATGGAACCCCGAATAGAAGAGACCTTTTCTCTCGCCTCCGCTAACAATTTTTCCTTTTCTGCCTCTGCGTCGGAAACCATTTTCTGACATTCTGCATTTTTCTGTGCCACTGCCTGTTTATATTCCTCCTCTGCACGAATGCGAAGGGTATCTCTCTCCTCTTCTGCTCGGCGCATAATATTCTCACTCTGCTTTTCCGAATCTTCAATCAGGTTCCTGCTCTTCTTTTCCGCCTCATTCATCATATAGCTGCTCTGGCTCTTGGCATTACTGAGAAGCTTATCACTTTCTTCCTTTGCCTCAATAAGCATTTTTTTACTCTGATTCTCTGCATCCTCCATCATCTTTTTGCTCTTCGCCTCTGCTTCCTTTAGCAGTGCATCGCAACGCTCATTTGTCTCTACCAGTGTCTTTGAAATTATCTCCAATTTGTCAGAATAACCCTTGTTATTCTCCTCCTGCTCAGCCAGCTTGCGATTTGCCTTTTCCAGCTCATTCTGAAGGGATTCGTTATATTTTTGCATATTTTCAATGGCCTGGTTCGATTCTGAGCTCATACTATCCTTCACCAGCTGAAGACTTTTTACCGTTTCACTTAACTTGCTTATCGTCTGTTTCAAATCTGCAATATCCTGCTGATGGGACTTTTTCATATCATCAATAAACTGCTCCACCGCTGCTTTATCATATCCACCAAAGGACACTGTCTTAAATCTTTCTTCTCTTGCCATGATAAAATCTCCTTTCGCACATTACTACATGCCTTATGATTGCAAATTTGTACTAAAAGCCTTACTCTTTATCCTTCGCAAAATTACACGGGCACTATTAGTTATTATTATAACAATATTTCCTTATAAATGCTACCTTAAATTATGGAAATTTAGTTGTACTCTGACAGTTTGTCTGTTATACTTTGCTTTATGGAAATATACTAAACGTTTACGAAACTCAGTTTTTGAAACCGCACGTTGTGTAAAATAAAAAGTTTCGCAATTTTCTAAAAATATATTTAAGAAGGGCGGATTCCCCATGGAGAATAAGAATTTTGGAATTTTTAATAATTTTACTTTGAAAATGATTGCCATTATTACCATGGTTGTGGACCATGTAGGACTTATATTTTTCCCAGCTGTTCCCGCATTCCGGGCAGTTGGGCGGATTGCTTTTCCTATTTTCTGTTTTCTCATTGTCGAAGGCTTTTACCATACGAGAAGCCATTTAAATTATCTAATCCGGCTTACCCTGTTTGCAATACTGTCTGAGATACCCTTTGACCTGGCGTTCCGAAATACCCTGTTTGACTGGGGGCATCAGAATGTTTTCTTTACACTGGCACTGGGATTGCTTGCCATCTTCTGCCTGGAGGAAATGAACACAACAAGAAAATTCGTAATCCCCCTGCTTCTCATCTGGGCCGCCGCCATCGTCCTGCACTGTGACTATGGAATCGGAGGTGTATTGCTAATCTGCATATTCTATGTAACCAGGGAAACGCCATGGGTAAGACTCATTTTATGCGCTCTGGTGTTATATATATTCTTTAACGCATTTGAACTCTATGGCCTGATTGCCATGCTTCCAATAACTTTATACAACGGAAAGCGGGGACTGTCTGCCAAAATGATATTCTATTGGTTTTATCCCCTTCATCTGCTGGTTCTCTATGGACTTGCCACATACCTGTAGCAATAAATTAATGTGACAGTACGGCTGCGCTTTTGCTATAAAAGCTCTCATATAATTCCATTTGGCGGTCTTCCTTAAAAGGAAAGCTCTCCCGTACTTGCTTTACCTTTTCTGGTGCCACATCAACTATCATCAGCTCTGATTTACTGTGTGCCTTGGTAAGCCGTTCTCCCAATGGGTCAAACGCCATAGAGCTCTCTGTATATTCCAGACCATTCCCCCTGCCCGCACGGTTCACTCCTACAATATAGCACTGGTTTTCAATGGCCCTTGCCCGAAGAAGAGTTTCCCAATGAAGAATCCTGTCCTTTGGCCAGTTAGCAATAACCAGTATCATATCAGCATGTCCCGATACCGCCTGGAAAATCTCCGGAAAACGCAAATCATAGCACACAAAGCCGGAAAGCTCCATTCCCTTTAGCATAGCCGTCTTTACCTCATGGCCGCCAATATAATGCCTGCCCTCTTCGCTATAATTAAATGGATGGATTTTATCATAATCATAAAGAATCCTGCCTTCCGAAACAATCATCAGCTTATTGTAATATTCTTCTCCAAAATCTTCCACATAACCAAACGCCACTGCCATATGGTATTTTCTTGAAGCCTCTTTAAAAAATCGTAAGGTAGGGGAAAACAACATTTCCTCGCCTGCAAGGTCTGTGTTCATTGTAAATCCTGTCAGCGTCATTTCAGGAAATACCAGCAGCTCCACATCCTGCTTCGCCGCCTGCTCCATCAGCTTTCCTGCCTTTTCCATGTTCTTTTCCTTATCCTCCCAGACAATATCCATCTGGGTCAATCCTACCTTCATAAAACAAACCTCCTTTTAACCATATAACGGTATGTCCTGCAAGTACAATTACTCAAATTTAATTATATGAGCAACTTGTGCATTCTATGTGTATTTTTTACTGCTTTAACTCTGGAAACGCAATCAGCACTTTAAAAAGGTCGCCGTCCAGTATAATTTTAAACGTACCTCCCTGCAGCCTGGTCAAGTCCTTTGCAATGGAGAGACCCAGTCCGCTTCCCTCTGTGGTTCTGGCCGCATCTCCTCTTGTAAACCGCTCCATCAGCTCATCCGGACTGATATTTAATGGAGCCGCTGATATATTCTTAAGCGTAAGAGTCACCGTTCCATCCATATCCGTTAAATCCGCATATATTCTGGTTCCTGGAAGCGCATATTTATACGCATTCTGCAGCACGTTTTCTATGATACGGTATATCCGTCTCCCATCCGCCATCACCATTGCCGGTTCCTCCGGATAATGTGAGACCACCGCCAAATCTCTGGAAACAAACTTGTCCTCAAACTCCCCCAATGCCTGTTTCATCAGTTCATCAAAAGCAAGAGGCATCATTTCAAGCTCAATGTTGCCGGAGGTCGCCTTCGCTGCTTCCACCAAATCCTCGGTTAATTGCCTGAGACGCCAGGCTTTGCTGTCTAATACCTCCACATAATGCTCTGCCTCTGGAGTAGGCATTTTCTCTGTTTTCAGCAGATTAATATAATTAATGATGGAGGTTAGGGGCGTTTTCAAATCATGTGATACATTGGTAATTAGTTCTGTTTTCATCCTCTCATCCTTAAGAGATGTTTCCACCGCCTTTTTCAATCCGTCACCAATATGATTAATCTCCTCTGACAGCTCACTGTAAAGGCTGATTTTCCTGTTTACCTCTACCTTATAGTCCAGATTTCCCCTGGTTATTTCCTGCACCCCCTGAGTTATCCGGTTCACATCCCTGATAATATAGCAAACCACAAAAAATGCTCCAAGAAGGGATAAAAGGTAAACCATCCCAAACCATTGGCTCCGGTAAGTCAAAGCTATGCACAGGGTGCATACTACAGCATAGATTATAAACACTATCATCAGCTTATGGGTTCCCTTTATACTGTGGAACCTCTTCCAGTAAGATTTATTCCAAAGCTGCCTGACCAGCCTGTAAAGCAGGGATCCCTTCCACAGATTGTGCGCCTTAATTCTCCTTGCAAAGCTCAACGTCAGTATCATAAAAAAGAATGCAAATGGTACTGCCACAACACACATATTCACAATATCACCATTAAAAAGGATTCCACCTGGGTTGGTACAGGCAAAAAATATACTTCCCACCAGTACTGCACCACATAGAACCGCCCAAAGCTCTGTAGGTATACGGTCAAACCTGTTAAGAACAATCTCTTTGCTTTCCTTACTCTCTCTCCCCGTAGTCCTTATCAGCCACACCGCCTGCGCAACAAGCAAAATAAATGCCATCACTGCCACTGCCAGAAACACCAATGTATAGCTGGCATAAAAGGAATACTCCTGGAAATGGCGTACAATCTCTCTTTCACTTCTCACCTGGCTCCCCGGCTCCATAGAAAAATACAGTGTGATATTTTCCGGGAAGGTAACCGCTCCGTTTGCAAGAGTGGTTTCGCCAGACATTGACACGCCTTCTTTTGTGTTCCTTGTATATACAACAGCCGAATCTCCAGCCGGTTTCGTTAAACAATACCAGTCCGCTCTGCTTCGGATATCAGATAATGCCCCTGCATTTGTATAAACATCCTCTCCCGCTTCAAAATAGTAAAGCCCTCCAAGCGTATCATATTCTGCCAGAAAGCTCTTTGCCTGTAATATCACCTCATACTGTTCCAGCGGATTACCCAGCATTTCCTCAACCGGATAGTTATAGCAATGCAGCAGTGGTATTAAAAAGCTATCATACCGTGCTCGCATTAAATCAACCGACTGCAGATAAGCTTTTAGCTCTGATATGGAATAAATGTAGCTTTCCATGGGTTCAAAATATGCATCCCAGGTGGAATAAAACACCTCCTGGTCCGGGTCATATACCGCATACTCTTTGCCAGAAATATCCTGAACAGATACGCGGCCTGCAGCTTCCTCGCTTGATATCTCAAGATTAACCTCCACTTCATCATCCTTTGACAAAGAATCAAATACAAAATAAGCATTTTCGGAAAAGCTGTCCGAATAACAGTGGTTCTCATTGAGGTGACCGTTGTTCACAAAAAGATTCCGGAACGCATCTGTATCCAGATATAAAAAATCATCTTCCGGTATATTGTACATAATTTCATTGACGGCACTGCGGTAATCACTGATATCCTTCTCTATGCCCACTGTATTTGTCTTATAAAGGTATGGTTTTAAATCCTCCAGACTATTGGCTGACAGACTGTTTCTCTGCTTATCATTTCTTATCTCCCCTAAATCGTAATCATATGCTCTCATAGAATAGGCATCGATAACCGTGACAACTCCGTCCCCATATTCATTTCCATATGCCTGCTTTATCTGCTGCAGCAGATAAAGCATTTCGTTTTCTATATCACTCTGATAAACCGGATTTTCCCGAAAATCCTTCCCAGAGTTCCTTATTATTGCATCTCCATAGGTATAAATTGCATAAAACGAAATAGCTGTGGAGACTACTAAGGCACAAAATGTCAGCATACACAATAAACCACGAAGCCTTTTACCCGAGGTGGAATAAGACAATTTCTGGATTAGTTTTTTCTCTTTCATAGCGACTCCTTCATTTTGTAAATGGTAACTGTCCTAAGCTCTTATTTTTTCTCCATGCGGTAACCAACACCCCACATAACCTTGACATAATCCGGATTTTTCGGGTCAATCTCTATCTTTTCCCGGATACGCCTGATATGTACCGACACAATATTGTCCGTGGCATAGGCATCCTCTTCCCAGATACGCTCATAAATCTGTGCGGATGAAAATACACTTCCCACATTTTCCATTAAAAGCTGTAAAATCTTAAACTCTGTAGGAGTCAGCTTCACCGGCTCTCCATCCACTGTGACCAGCTTTTGTTCCCTATCCAGCATAATGGCACCATTTACCAAAATGTTGTTATTGTCCGGTATCTCCATTCCACCTAACTTGGTATAACGTCTCAACTGGGACTTTACTCTGGCAATCAATTCAAGCGGATTAAAGGGCTTCGTCACATAATCGTCTGCACCAACATTTAAGCCGAGAATTTTGTCCACATCCTCTGATTTTGCCGAAAGCAAAATCACTGGTATCGAGCTGTTCTCAC
This sequence comes from uncultured Eubacteriales bacterium, assembly GCA_900548855.1. Classification (GTDB taxonomy): domain Bacteria; phylum Bacillota; class Clostridia; order Lachnospirales; family Lachnospiraceae; genus CAG-590. The sequence continues at coordinate 45,913 of URMF01000008.1, read as the reverse complement.
GAAGCTTCAACAATGCATGGATTCCATCCATCTCCGGCATCATGATATCCAGAATAATAAGATGAATCTCCTGCTCCTTTGCAAGCTGCAATGCTTCTTTACCATTATAAGCAGGAATTACTGTATAGCCCTCCTGTTTTAAATAAATGGATATTGCCTCTACAATTTCTTTGTCATCATCGCAAACCAATATTGTCATTCTTTCACCTCATTTCTAATATACGTCAGGTTTGTTAAATTCTCAATAATCACAGATTAAACTTTAGAATTCTTTAGAATTGCCTAGTTTATATTACTAAATAATCATTACAGAATACCAGTTAAAAAAGTGAAGAAAATCTTAAGATTTTTCAGTCCATTAGGGGTTGTAAACGCATAAAAGGAATATGTAAGCATACTTTTTTGCATTCTGCTTACACATTCCTTTTTTTAAGCCTTTCCCAGCTGTTTCCGGGAAATATCTTTATCTTATTTCCGCGCCGTGTGGTATATCCTTCTCTGTCGTGACAAGTGCCAGATTCCCCTCTGCATCCTCCGCACAGAGAATCATGCCCTGAGACTCAATACCTGCAAGCTTAGCCGGCTTTAGGTTAGTCACAACCACAACCTTCTTTCCAACCATATCCTCCGGTGAATAATATGTCTTGATTCCGGAAACAATCTGTCTTACCTCACTGCCCACCTTAACCTGTGAACAGAGAAGCTTTTTCGATTTCTTTACCTCTTCACAGGCAATAATCTCTCCAACCTGCAATTGCAGCTTGTCAAACTCGTCAATGGTAATCTCCGGCTTCTTTTCCATATCAATTCCGGGATTGTCATCTACCGGCTCTGGTTCCGGTTCCGGCTGAAGCGCTTCAACCTTTGCCATCACCTCATCCAAATCCAATCTTGCAAACAAAATTTCCGGCTGGTCTGTCACCCTGGTTCCGGATTTATAACTGCCAAACCTTACCAAATCATTAACCTTACGCTTCGGCGCATTTAACTGGGCAAGAATTTTTTCCGAAGTCTCCGGCATATATGGTTCAAGCAAGGTTGCACCGATTACAATACTCTCCACTAAATTATAGAGCACCGTTGCCAGACGGTCTTTGCTTTTCTCTTCCTTTGCCAGCGCCCAAGGCATCGTTTCGTCAATATATTTGTTACAGCGTTTAAACAAATTGAAAATCTCAGTCATGGCATCTGCCACCCGGAGCTTATCCATGGCATTGGAAACACGGATTCTGGTATTTAATGCATAATCAATTAACTCTTTATCTACATCCTCCGAAACCTTTTTATTATTAACCTCACCATCAAAATATTTATTAGACATGGAAATGGTACGGTTAACAAGATTGCCCAGCGTATTCGCCAAATCTGAATTTAGTCTCTCCACCAACAGCTCCCAGGAAATCACTCCATCGTTTTCAAATGGCATCTCATGCAGTACAAAATATCGTACTGCATCTACACCAAACATGTCCACCAGGTCATCTGCATAAATTACATTTCCTCTGGACTTGCTCATCTTGCCGTCGCTCTGTATTAACCATGGATGACCGAATATCTGCTTAGGAAGCGGCAGGTCAAGAGCCATGAGCATAATCGGCCAGTAAATGGTATGAAACCGCAAGATATCTTTACCAATCAAATGTAAATCACATGGCCAGTATTTATCAAACATCTTGTCACTTCTGCCATCTAAATCAAACCCAAGACCGGTAATATAATTGGTCAATGCATCAATCCATACATAGACAACATGTTTGTCATCAAAATCCACCGGAATACCCCATTTAAAAGAGGTTCGGGATACACAAAGATCCTGAAGTCCCGGTAACAGGAAATTATTCATCATCTCATTCTTACGGGATTCCGGCTGGATAAAGTCGGGATGCGTATTAATATAATCAATAAGCTTTCCCTGATATTTACTCATTTTAAAGAAATAGGCTTCTTCCTTTGCAGGCTCAACCTCTCTTCCACAGTCCGGACATTTTCCATCCACCAGCTGGGATTCCGTGAAAAAGGATTCACAAGGAGTACAGTAAAGCCCCTCATAATAACCCTTATAGATATCACCTTTATCATATAATTTCCTAAAAATCTTCTGCACCTGTCTCTCGTGATCCTCATCCGTTGTACGAATGAATTTATCATAAGAAGTATTCATCAAATCCCAGATACGTTTAATCTCCCCTGCTGTCTTATCCACAAATTCCTTTGGTGTAATTCCTGCTTCCGCTGCCTTCAATTCAATCTTTTGTCCATGCTCATCTGTTCCAGTCTGGAAACGGACATCATATCCTACAAATCGCTTATATCTTGCAATACTGTCTGCAAGCACGATTTCATAGGTGTTTCCAATGTGTGGTTTGCCCGATGTGTAGGCAATCGCTGTGGTAATGTAATACGGTTTTTTTGCCATTTTTTGTTTTCCCTCCTTGTTATCCGAATGAAAGATTGCCAGAGTATGACTTGCCACCGCAAGAAAAAAAACAGCCCGCCCTTAAATTACTTTAAAGGCGAGCTTATATCTCACGGTACCACTTTAATTCATCTGCATATTACTATGCTGACCTTATTAGCTGGCTGCTACCAGCCTGTACTATAACGGGTACTCCCGTCCCCTGCTTAAAATTAATCTTTTCCGAATCCCTCTAAACCGGCTGTGGAAAATTTGTATAATTCCTCACAAAGGAAGCTCCAAGACCATCTTCAATCTGTTCCATCCTTCCCCATTCTCAGCTAACCAGGTTCTCTGTTAAGGACTTTCCAAATCTACTCTTCTTTTCATCGCTCATTCTTCTTTAACTAAATTTCATTATATGCAAATTCCCTTTTTCTGTCAAGAAGTCCATTGCTATTTTATACAATTCCTGTTTTTATATGTGAAAAATATCTTCCGAGGTAACAGATTGCAGCTCTTCCTCCTCATCGGAAGGTTCTTCTTCGTCTGGCAGACATTCCCCGTCAGACTCCGGATAATCTTCACTATCTTCATCTTCCTCATGGCTTTCTGCCTCTAAAATTGCAAGCCTCCGCCGTTCCTCTTCTGCCCTTTCTTCCCGTTTCTGCCTTATCCGCTCTATCGTGTTACCACAGATACTCTTTACAGTCCAGGTCCGGCGCTTCCACAATCCGTATAACCACAAGACCAGACACACGAAAGGACATATCAATAACAAAAGCCGCAAAACCAACAAATTCTGCTGCCGCTGTACCTCCACTCTGGCAAGATTTTCCCAGACAGGGTACCCCACAGAATTTGGCCGCATTACCTGCAACTTCCGGTTTTTTAACCCCTCTAACAGCTTCATTGTATCAAAACGGTTACTGTTTTCCATCACTTGAATATCTTCAAAATCCAAAGGATTCTCCGTTTTTTTGATTACCTCCTCATTCTCCTCTTCTATACCACAGGCGGTTCGGAGGGTATAATACGCATAATTTGAAATAGGGTTTGGCATAACCGCCTCATAGCAGGTAATCATCAGATTTTCCTGCTGCTTCTTCAACTGGCTGTAGGGCATATAAATGCGGTTACTGTCTCCATAAGCAGTACGGTATAAGGTATTCTCATCCACAGCAGTAACACCCGCAATAGTGTAAATACTGTTTCCCAGCCAGATTTGCATACCGACAATATCGTTAGAGCCAAACATCGCCCATGCAAAGTTCTCATCCACCACAACCCGGTCCTGGTTTAAATCCTCATCTGAAATATAACTACCCGACAGCAATGGAATTGGATGAAACTGGAAAAATTCACCACCCACTCCTACCGCCGTCACACTCAACGTGTTGTTATCCTTGCGGAATTCTGCCTTACACTCACCACTATATGCATCAATCCATACTCTGGAAGCTCCGCTGCTTTCATTTAAAGAATCCTTTGAAAGCGTCTCCATCACCGAACTCCGTATCGATGCAATATCTTCTTCCTGTAAATTCCGGTCTGGTGAAGCAAAGGCACTAACCTGGGCATAGGAATTTTTTTCATCCTCCCACCGCCTGGCTTCCTGCTGGGAATACAGCATCCTGATTCCTTTTTTTGCAAATATGCTTAATATAATAAATGCCACAACCAGAATTATATTGATGCATAGGAGAACCAGCTTCTTTTTGTTTATATTCAGTTTTATCTTGCTAATATCTATTTTCATTCTGTCCTCCAAACGCCACGCTGTACATATAAATACTTCCTAACACTACTCTACCAGCCGTACCTGCATTCCTTCCTCTAACGGCTTGGAAGAATTGGTTGCTACATTATCTCCCTCATACACTCCACCACTTACTCCGGAAGAGGTATCATCCGATGCCAGCACCTCCACATCTGCACGCTTCACCTTATACCGGTTTCCTAATGGCGTTCCTTTTACCTGGATAATCAGGACAAATTTGCCCTTGCTGTCCTCGCGGATTGCGTTATTGGGAACCACTGCGTCATAACGGCTGCTCTTTTCTCCTGCAGCAAGGGACAGATTCTGCCCTGCCTCTACATTTCCCTTCACCTCAAATGTAACAATCATGCTTTGGTTTGGATTTTCCGGGTCTGCCTTAATACTTTTTATAGATGCGGTGGTTTCGTCGTCCCATATATTTTCTACCGTAGCTTCATCGCCTGGTTTAATCAGCTTTGCCTGTGCCTTGGTGACATTCACCTTTACAATATAACCGCTTTCCTCCAGCTGGATTTTTGCAAGGGGCGCTTCTGCCGATACACTATCCCCTTCCTTAAAATCAATCTGTGACACAATTCCTGCCTCTTTGGATTTGATTTCTTTCAAATCACTGCTGTTTTTCAGCTTCTCTACCAGTTCTTTCTGTTTTTGGATTTTGTCCTGTGCTGCCTTCATGTCCAGATTATCCGACTGCTGGGTCAAGGAATCCTGCTCCTTTTTCTCTTTTAATGCCAATAGCAGCTGAGTCAGAGCCTTCTGTTTTTCCTTAACAGCAGCCCTGGCTTCTGCTAAAGTCGGCAATGCACTGAGCTCCTCCACCTTATCACTTTTTTCCTTCAGGGTTTCCTGTAGCTTTGTCAGCGTTTTACTTTCCTTTGACAGCTCATCTTTTAACTTTGTATAGGTTGCATTCGTACTCTTTAAGGACTCCGCCAGCTGCTTTGCAATTTTTAAATCAGATTCCTTATTGGTAATCTCCAGCTCCTTATCCCGTATATCTCTCTTGATTTCCACCACATCTGCCGCATCCGCATTGGCTAAATCATTCTTTAAATCCTCCAGTTGTTTTTTCAGTACCGCCAGTTCTTCTGTAATGGAAGTAACCTGGCCGTTGGCAGTCTCATAATCTCCAAGCTCGCCGTAGGCATTTACCTCTTCCTGCAGGGCATCCACTTTTGCCTGCTGGTTATCCACCTTTGTCTGTGCCTGTTTTTTTTCGCTCTTTGCCTTTTTGAGGCTGGACGCTGTTGTCTTCGCCTTATCCCTTGCCTTGATTGCAGCATCTAAATCATCCTTTGCTGCCTGAACATCCAAATCATCACTGGCATAGTCCGGCATACTTTTCAACAGAGATTTTGCATAGTCAAGCTCTAGCTGATCCAAAGTATCCTCTGCCTCTGCCAGCTCTGTGTTTTCTCCCTCTTCAAAGGTAAATAATACCTGCCCTTCTTCAACGGAATCTCCTACTTCCACCTTTACTTCTTTAATCACACGGGCACCGCTTACCGTTACCTCATAATCTGAATTTGTCTCCACCGTGCCCTGTCCACGTACCTTACTGGATACCGTACCCGAAGATACCGGCTCCGTTGCCACCTCCGGCAGGGAATAATTCATGATTGTATTAGAAAAAAATGTTAAAATCAGCATAGCAATTAAAAATACAATAGCTATCCTTTTTATTAACCGTTTACGGCTTGTCTGCATTTCCTTTTCCATGGTCTTCCTCCTATCCCTTCACACTTCCTGAATATGATATTCCTTCCACCAGATACTCTTCTCCATACAGGAAAATTAATATGGTCGGCACCATATAGATAGTGGCTACCGCAAATGCCAGCCCCACCTCTCCTGTATTAATTTGTGACAGGAACACCGACAATGGATGCTTATCCGCATCCGATAACATGATAAGCGGCTGCTCCACCATATTCCAGTAGTCAATAAAAACAAGGATTGCAACAGAAGCAATCGCCCCTTTACAAAGTGGTATACATATTCTTGTAAAAATCTGCCATTCATTGGCTCCGTCAAGCTTTGCCGCTTCTATTAATGATGTGGGAATCCTTCGCATAAACTTTGTCAAAAGATATACACTGAAAGGAGCAAAAAATCCCGGAAGCAGAATAGACCATCTGGTGTCTAATATATGAAGCCAGTCTGCCACCAGATAATTGGGAACCAGCGTAACCTGAAACGGCATCAGCATCAATGCCACATACAGGAAAAATATGAGCTCCTTCAGCCTTCCCCGGAACCGGGTAAAGCTATAGGCGGCACCTAATGCAATAACAATCTGAAATATCACAATCGGTAATACCAGAATAACGGAGTTCCAAAATTTTAACAGATATTCCGGACTTTTAAAAAGCACCGTAGCGTACTGGGAAAAATCCACCATGTCCGGAATAAACTTAAGATTCACCGTCTCAGACACATAATCCGTATTCCGTTCCCCATATTCCGTTTCCTTATATTGGTTGAAAATCACTCCGTAATTTGTACTGATTTCCGCTGAGGACATAAATGAATTCGCCAGGGTTAAAATAGTGGGCATTAAAAAGGACACGGCAAAAAGGAAGGCCACCAGCGTCAGCAATATTTTCTTGAATAGCAATTTCCTCTTCTTGCTCATCCCTCCACATCCTTTCCAAAATAGTCCTCTACAAAGAACAATATTCCTATTACTACACACATAACCAGTGCCATGATAATGGCTGCGGCAGATAACTTCTGGTAATCCAGTGAACGGAAGGTATTATTCATAAAATGCTGCAGCATATACAGAGAGTCATACGGATAATCCCCCGTCAGCAGATACACCTCTCTAAACACCTTAAAGGAATTAATCAGTGAGAGAATTGCCACAAACAGTATCGTCGGTGACAAATACCGAAGCTTGATATAACGGAATTTCTGAAACTCCGTAGCACTCTCCATAGTGGCTACCTCTAATACATCCCTTGGTATCGCATTTAAGGCGGCCATAAATAAAATCATGTTATAACCAAGGTTCTTCCACAAAAATAAGATAACAATGACAAGCTGGCTATAAGAAGATTTAAACCAGTCGATTGGGTCTGCCCCAATAAGCTTAATGAATTCATTAATCACCCCATGGTAATCAAAAAGCACCTGCCAGATTAACACAATGGAAGCAACCGGAACCATCATGGGACTTAGGAAAAATGTTCTGAACTGACTCCTCATAGGAATATTCTGCTCTAACAGCATAGCCATCGCCATTGATAAGACAACCGCCAAGGGCACTGCTATAAGAGAAAAGGTTGCTGTATTTTTTGCCGCTTGCTGAAAAGAAGAATTCTGCAGGATACTGATAAAATTATCCAGAAATACAAATTCATGATTAATGGGATTATCCACCATGGCATAGTAAATGACCACAAAAAACGGAACCACAAAAAACACCAGTACGCCCACCAGACTAGGGGACAGATAGAGCACTGCATTCTTTTTATCCTTTTTGCTCATTCTGGGCTTTTTATATGTAATTCCATTCTCTGTAACCTGTTTTTTTGGCATAATACCCCTGCCTCCCGATTTTTGTCTATAACGCACTTCTTCCCAGACCACCCTTACCGGCAGTCTGGGAACCTCGTGCAATTTTCATTTTTGAAACCAGACACACTTTACACCTTCTGGTATTCCTCACAGCCGTCTAACGGTTCTCATTTACATAGGTCTTAACGCGGTTCTGGATGATGGCTGCCGTATCATCAAGACTCTTCTCTCCTGCAAAATATGCCTTTGCCTCTTCCTGAATAATCTCCATTATCTCATTATCATATCCGCTTATTTTCTTTGTACCGTTAATCAATTCTGTATACATATCTACTTCTTCCTGAGAGGATGGCTTGATTTCTACCTCAAGGTCATCATATCCATAGGTTGATTCTGTCGGTGATATTTCCTGTCCCAGTTCATCCGTATAGGTTTTGGTAGCCATTTTTGCCTTAATCATCATATCAAAACAATCCTGGCGGGTTGGCGAATCCCATATATTTCCATTCGTACCCTGATATTCTTTGGTCATAAAGGTACGGATAAATTCCCATGCCCCATCCTTGACATCTGACTTGCTGGAAATACCAAACGGCATATTAAGATTAAAATAAGAGCCTTCTTTGTCTTTGTTCGGATATCCAATAAATGTGATATCATCCTTATACATTTGCTTATAAACTTGAATTTCCTCTAAAGAAACATAGCCCTCGTTAAAGAGTACCTTACCCTCCTGAATCAGGGACGGATAAGAAGGCGAATCTTCATTATACTCCATCTCCTCATTTTTACCAGTATTGCAAAGCTCAAGAATATCCTTGAAATCCTGGTCGTCAAAGCTGCACTCACCGGTCTGCCAGTCAACAAAATCAGAGGTTCCGGCTGCCATTAATGACCACAGCATATCTGACTTGTTTTCTGTATAAAACGGTCTTGCCGAATCTCCTTTCTCTTTCAAAAGCTTCTTTAAATCCTCAAAAGTCCATCCGGTTTCCGTTCCCACATCTTTCGAGCTTGCCACTAAAGTACTGACACTGAAGCTCGTTGCCACATAATAAAGCTTATCGTCTACTTTCATTGCTTCTAATACCGGCTTCATGATATCCTCTGTAGATATCTCGGAATCCTTATCGAAATATGGAGTTAAATCCTCTAAAATACCCTTTGATATATACTGGTTCAGATATCCCGTATCACTGATATACAGAACATCGGGGATATTCCCTGCTATAATATCTGCATTTAGCTTGGTACCTGGGTCCTCTTCATTTGAATAATCCTTAAATTCAATTTTATATTTCTGATTTGTCTTGTTAAATTCTATCGCTGCTTTTTTAACCGAATCATCAATATAGGCGGCTCCGACGGTAATAACTGTCTTATCTACAATACTTGATGGGTCTACCTTGGTATATTTTACCAGTTGTGTTCCGTTATCATTATAGACCCTTCCCAGAAATTGATCCTTACTAATTGGAATGATATTCCAGGAATCCTCAGAAGACAAATTTGATGCCACAAAATCCATCAGCTTAACCGCCTTCTGGTTCTCTATACTATAACCATAAATTCCATTATCATCCCTATAATAAAAATCATACTCGTCATTTCCATTCATCAGAGAACCGGAACCGGAGAAATATCTCAAATCCAGTTTGATGGTCTCTCCCCATTTTTGTCCGTCCACATCCAATACCTGTGCCTGTGCACCATTCTTTCCGCTGCTTCCGCATATAATCTCACCGTTCTTGGTAAGAGCTGCACAATCCAGGTAATTATCACTCTTAATTTCGCCAGTTGCTTTGTAATTTTCATCCAAAACCTTTACGGCGTTGTCCATAACTGCAATGATTCTTCCCTTGTTGTCCATTATAAGCTGGCTATAATAATTACTTTCATCCAAACCCAGTGCTTTTGTTATATCCTCTCTGGACAATTCCTTACCGGTTTCATCTATTTTCAATATACTGGTAGTAGATTTTTCTGTTTTTGGATCATAGGAATTCAGCATAATACAAATCTCATTGGAATCATTTATCATCATGCTTCCCATATATTCGTTCTCATTCAGCTCCGGAAGCGGTATCTCCTTTGCCTCTGTTCCATCCAGATTCGCAACATATAATCTGTTGATAGTTGTTCCCTCGACGATTTCTTCTTCGCCTTCGGTATCCTCTGTAGAGCCTTCCTCCGTTGTGTCCTCTGCTTCTGTGTCGGAAGCTCCCTCTCCTTCCTCCTCACTCTTTACATCATTCGCACCTTCTTCGGTAGTGCTTTCCATTTCAGAGCCTTCCTCTGTACTCTCTTCACCTGTATCTTCTTCTGAAGTCTCCTCACCTGTACTGTCATCTGCTTTTCCCTCTGTGTCAGAGCTTCCGCCTTCAATCCACTCATAGGTATTAAAATAGAGCTTGTCACCTTTCACAAAAAGCTCGCTGATATCACCTTCAATACCATCTATTGCGATATCATTGCTCTCATATACCATATTCTTCGTGTCTTCCTTTTTCTCATCTTTTTTGCTGCTGCCGCCTTTCCCTCCACAGCCTGTCACTGAAAACATTAAGACTGCTGCCATACAAACAACTGCAGATTTTTTGAATAATCTTTTTCTCATGCTTTACCCCTTTACTTTTTATATGCCAGAATCAATATGTTCTGGTGCTTTTATTCTGCTCACCAGCAGTATATCATAGCCTATTTTCGTAATCCACAAAATTTGAAATTCTTAAGAAAAACGTCAGAAATTGTGATAAGCTATCCTGTAAAAAATACCGCTATGTTGTAAACAAGTTGTATCATAAAAATATATGTAATATTTTTTCCATTATACTTCATATAACTAATTTTGTCTACTGTAAACATAAAAAGAAAGGCTTTTGAAATCAATAAGTTCCAAAAGCCTTTCTTTTTCATATATCTATTATAAATTCTCTCCATTGGAAGCAATTACTTCCTTATACCAGTAACCGGAATCTTTAATAATTCTTTCCTGGGTACGGTAGTCTACATAAATCAGTCCAAAGCGGTGGGTATACCCCTCTGCCCATTCATAATTATCCATCAGCGACCAGTGAAGATATCCCATAAGAGGAATACCCTCCTCACCGGCACGCATATACTCTCTAAGATATCGATGGGTATAATCAATCCTGTAAGAATCGTGAACCTTGCCGTCCATGCATACCCAGTCATGCTCTGACATTCCATTTTCTGTAATAAAAATCGGTTTTCCATACCGCTCATATAAAAATTTAGCAGACCAGTACATAACCTCCGGTGACATCACCCACCCGATATGGGTTTCCGGGCTTCCCTGGTAGCGGTTTTCCGGATAATCTCCTATATCTGTCTCGCGGTCTGCCTGGGAATAATAGATATTGGTTCCATAATAATCCAATGGCTCCGTGACAAGCTCCCATTCTTCTTTTGTAAATTCCGGTACCAGACTTCCGAAATTATCATATAACTCCTGCGGATAATGTCCCAGGAAAACCGGGTCAGACCAGTAGCTTAAGCTGAAAGCAAACGCTTCTCCTCCCGTAGAAAAGGTCTTCCTTTTTGCCTCTTCAATCGCCTCCTGGCTGTCATCCTTTGGCACATAGGACGGTCCAATCGGACTAAATCCTATTATAGGCTTTTTCTTTGCATGGTTTCGGATATATCTTGCCGCCTTTCCATGGGACAATAACAGATTCCGTCCCATTTTTAACAAATCACCTGTCTGTGCCTTTTGAAATGGTGCATGAAACCCACCCAAATATCCACATCCCAGAATACATTGTGGCTCATTGATTGTAACCCAGTACTGCACCCGGTCAGAAAGTGCATCTACAATCACTTTTGTATATTCCAAAAACCATTCTGAACATTCATCATTCAGCCATGCACCTTTTCTGTGAAGCGCATATGGATAATCCCAATGATACAGCGTAACAATTGGTTCAATTCCGTTTGCCAGCAGTTTGTCTACCAGGTCTGAATAAAATTTAAGCCCCTTTTCATTGACCTCTCCGGTACCCTCTGGAATTACTCTCGCCCAGCTGATGGAAAAACGGTAAGCTTTAATACCCAGCTTCTTCATCAGGTCAATATCCTCATCCACTCTGTGATAATGGTCACAGGCTGTATTCCCATCCTCGTTATAGCGTGTATTCCCGTGAAAGCCTGAATAGACATCCCATATGCTAAGACCCTTTCCGTCTTCGTTATATGCACCTTCAATCTGATATGCTGCAGAAGCGGCGCCCCAGATAAAATTCTCCTGAAATCCCATATTTCATACCTCCTATATCGCTCCGCCTTTCCTCAAATGCTTCCGTAGAAAATCCAATAATGCATTCTGAAAAGCTATTCTCATGTTATAGGTACACTATACGGAAAATCCAAGTAAATGTAAATCATTTTTCTATATTAAATTATAACAATCCTATATATCCATATCTATAAATATTTAATTTCAGTTAATAAATAATACTTTTTTATAAATTTACTCTTTACTGCTTAATATATTTTTCAGCATTCCGCTCTTATCTATTTCAGAAAGGCTAATATCCGTTCCATTTTCTAAATAAACAATAATCGTATCTTTCTTCCCTTTTATTGTACCTTTATATACATACACACCCAGTTTACATTCCGGAAGCTCTATATCTAAATTTCCCTTTGAAAAAGCTGCAATTCCATTATTATAGCTTTCCTTCTGATAAGAAGATATATACTGTATTTCCTTATAGCCCTCCTGCTCTAACATCTGTTCTCCATCTGTTACAGTCAACGGTCTGTGAATCATCAAACAAATTACCAATACAAGTGCCAATATCCCATACACTACATCAAAAATATGTAAAACAATTCTTTTTTCTTTCTCATAAAACAATAGTACAATCGCTAATATAAAAGGTACACAAAACAGTTCAAATGTATAAATCTGAACTGCATTCTTATAGATATTATTTTGTGCATAAACAAATACAACCGATACCAATATATAAAATATACCGGATATAATAATTTGCAATAAAAGCCTTTTATCTTTCATATATAATCCTTTCAGAGTTATAAATTCTTACTATGTTTATATATTTCATATTTTAATCAGTACATGTAGTATATCGAAACAATTTTTCAATGTCAAGTGTTTACTTTAATTGTTAATTATATTATTTTATCTCATTCTTTCCCTATATCCGGCATATACATAATTAACAGCACATATCGGAGCCGCTATGCACTTTACTACATCCCATAAACGTTTCACCCTTATTCTGCTACCCCTTTTTATAGCAGCCCTCTTGCTTTCCATCCTCTATGGAATACATATTATTTCCCCTACTGATAACGAAAGCTACCATACAAGACTATTAGAGCAAATGGAACAAGCCTCCTCTTTTTCAGAATTTACCGACACCCTGTTTTGTTACGAGACTACCTCTGATTCCATCACAACTGCCTATACACTGAAAAATCCCTCTGCTTATAACATTCCTGCATTAGAACCTGACCTTACCTCTTTTTCTTATCGGGATTACCAAAAAGAAAACCAGTCCGGCCGGAATGTTCTGGCTTTCCTATCTGACAATCTGAAGCGCTTTTCCAATTCCGAGCTGACGGAAAGTGAACAAATCACCTATTCTCTTCTTACAAATAACTTAAATCTCAGCAAGACTATTTCCCAATATCCTTTTTACGAGGAACTGCTGGGGAGCTCTTCCGGCGTTCAGACAAACCTTCCGGTCACTTTAGGGGAATATCCCCTGCGGAACGAGGAGGATGTCAAAACCTATCTAAATCTGTTAAAGCAGGTACCTGCTTACTTTGAAGATGTAATTTCCTATGAAGAACAGCGAAATAAAAAAGGATACTGTACGCCGGACTTTTTATTATCTTCCTCAAAAGAGAAAATGGAAACCATGCTGGAAGGCTTTTACAATGGCGATAACAGTTTTATCAGCACCTTCAATGAAAGGATTGCAAAGGTGGAGGGAATTTCAAACAGAAAACAGCAGCATTATATAAAGCAAAATGAAGACTATGTAAAAAAATATGTGGTTTCCGCCTATGAGAATTTATACCAATATTTAGAAAAGAGCTTAGAAAATGCTCCGGAAAACAATCTGATTCCGGATTCATCCACCGCCTATGGGCTGTCCACGCTTCCAGACGGAGCCAAATATTATTCCCTGCTTGTAAAAAGTGCTACCGGTTCTTCCCGCCCGGTAACGGAGCTTATATCCATGACGGAACAAGCATTATCAGAGGCTTTAGGCGATGTTTTAAACATTGCCATAACCGACCAGAAAGCCTATTTTTACTACTGTGAAAATTCTCTGGAAACCTATTACCAGTCTCCGGAAGTTATATTAGAAGCCTTATCCCTGATGATTCGGGAGGATTATCCTCTCCTCAATAATACTCCCGCCTATCAGGTTAAAAATGTATCAGAAAGCCTTGCTTCCTCCCTGAGCCCTGCCTTTTATATGATTCCCGCCATAGATGATTATCAAAATAACACCATCTACATCAACGCACTCTACACTAATGAAGAAAATGGCAATCTGTTCACTACTCTGGCTCATGAAGGCTTCCCCGGACATTTATACCAGACCGTTTACTTTAATGATACACATCCGGACAGTATCCGTCAGTCTCTCGATTACCCAGGTTATGTGGAGGGCTGGGCAACCTATGTGGAGATGGATGCTTTTACTTTCCTGGACTATCCGCTGGAAGGCGACTCCCTGTGTCGGCTTTATCAGGCGGATACCATTATCAATCTTGCCCTCTGTTCCCGCATTGATATGGGAGTCAATTATGAGGGCTGGACCTTATCTGATACCTGTAAGTTTTTTGAAGATAACGGATTTAACAACACTTATGCCGCCGATGTTTATTCCTATGTGATAGAAGCACCTGCTAACTATTTGAGCTATTTTATTGGTTATCTGGAAATTCTGGATTTAAAAGAAGCATATAAAAACCAGGAAATGGAGAATTTTTCTGAAAAGGAATTTCATAAAAGATTACTGGATATCGGACCTGCCGACTTTGAAACCATACGGAAGGAAATGCTTACAAATTCATATAAGCCATGAGCATCACCTCTCATGGCTTATATGAAAGTTATTTCCTTTGTTCATTCACATAAGTTGTGACCCGGTTTTGTATAATATCTATTGTTTTATTTAATTTTTTCCTGCCATTAAAATAGTCCTGTGCCTCTTCATATATTATGTTAAAAACAACCATATCACTGTCTCCACAACGCTTTGTCTGATGAATCAAATCCAGATATATATCTATATCCTCCTGTGTTGGCGCACCAATTATAACCTCCATATCTCCCCATTCCATTGTATATTCTTCTACCGGTTCAATCATCTCCCCAAATTCATTTACATAAGGCTCTGTGGCAGTTAATTGCTTAAGCCTGCTATCAAACATATCCTGAAAAATCGGCATACAGCAGTCACAAATTATTAACCTTTGGTATTCCTTTGACATAAAAGTACGGATAAACTCCCATGCCTGCTCCTTTACTTTTGATTGGGATGAAATTGCAAATTTATTGTTAAATTGAAAATAGGAGCCCTGCTTTTCTTTATTCGGAAATCCTATATAGGTAATATCAGCATCAATCGCTTTCCGTTCAAATTGAATCATAGATAAATCAATCGAATCCTCCTGTAATAGAACATATTCGCCATTCTGAAATCTTGTATACATACTGTTCACTTCTTCCGTAAGTTCTGAATCCGATACATTCACTTCTTCCTTCATTCCTTTTTCATTACATAATTCAAGTATATATTTAAAATCCTCACTGTCAAAACTGCATGTACCGTTTTCCCAGTCAATATAGTCAGAAATATTATTACATATGAAATAATATAGATATTCCCCTTTTGTATCTACTGAATTAAACAATTCAACATCTTTACCCTTTTTTTCTATTAAATTTTTTAACTCCTTAACTGTCCATCCGGTATTGTCACCAACATCCTCTGTTTTAGCGGCTATTGTTGTCAAGGAAAAAACGGGTGTTACAAAATATAACTTCCCATCATACTCCATTGCCTTTTTAACAGAATCAATCATATTATCAGTCTGATATTCTGTATCCTTTTCATAATAAGGCGTTAAATCTTCTATTAACCCTTTTGAAACACATTGTTCAACAGAAAGTGGAAACATTGATAAATCTATTATATCCTGTCCTTTTCCTGTAGAAATATCTGCTAGCAGCCGTTCTTCATCCATATCAAGATACTCCTGGATTACAATCTGGTATTCCGGATTATTTCTATTAAACTTTGCAATCGCACTCTTCACACCATCATTGGCATAATATGTTCCAAAAGTAATTATCTTCTTTTCACTAACAGTATTTTCATCTTTTTTTGCATATGCAACCAGACTACACTGTAACTTTCCATCTACAAATTGTTCTGACTTACCTATAAATGTACCCTTATCTGTACAGACCATCCCTTCTGCATCAGCACTCGTCATATAAGAAGCGTCATAATCCATCAATTCTGTCTGCTCTTTGGTTTCCATATCGTACCCATATATACCATTGCGTCCCTTAAAACAAAAATCATATTGCACACCATCCACAATATAATCACTTTCCCCATTTCCTCCAACTGATATATTAATAATATCTCCCCATTTTCTATCCTTTGCATCCAGTAAATATACCTTAAGCGCAACCTCATCGCTATTCAGCGGATCTGTCACACATACTATCCCACCATTTTTCGTTAAAGCAATATCAACTACATAGCCCTCCTGCGCCCGCACTTCTCCTGCAGACTGAAGCTTTTCATCAAAAAAATATACCTTTTGTCCACAGGCAAGTGCAGTCACTCCATTACTGTCAGACACAATTCCATTTATTAAAACAGCATCATCTCGAATAATTTTCGTAATATTTTCTCTTAATAGCTCTTTTCCGTTGTTATTAATTTTAACCAATTCCATATTCCAGTCTTCACTATTATCACTGACAGATATGTATATAATATTCCCTGTAGAATCCACACAAAACGCAACAATATTCTCTTTACCTGATGCCTGGGATAAAATGCATTGCGCATTACTTCCGTCTAAATCCAAAGAATAAAATTCATATGGGTTGGCTGCCTGGTCTTCATCTGCTTCACAATTCGTCAACACATATAATGTTCCGTTTTTTACTGTATAGGAAAGAATCGTCCCTTTTACTCCCTTAAGCTCCATATTTTTCCCTTCAAACGTAACATCTGTTTTATCCTCCATCTGCTGCTGTATCTGGCTATTTTCACTTTTTCCACAACTCACTAAGGAAAGTATACAGACAATTGTCATAACAACTACGGTAATTTTTTTCATAATGTTTCTCCTCATAAGGGGGTTAATTCAGGATTTATTTTTCATATTAATCTAGTGTTATCCGTTGATGAAGTTGTATCATTTTGATATATTTTATATGTCGTCAATATGTTCTCAAAACTTCTGTACCCAAATTGTACCCAGAAAACAATAAAATTGAATTCTACTTTCAGTCATTCCCCATAAATTCTTTATACGAGCATATATTATCTTCTCCAAATACACTTTGCAAATACGAAAGAAACTCTCCTTCAACGGGTATTGTTACAAATAGTATTAAACGCTTCTTTGGTCTTGAGCAACAAACATAAAATAAATTTCTATTTCTTATATAGCTATCATGTTCCTTCTCCTGCAATGTTGCCAAATTTGTTCCCATATATTTATCAAATTGATAGTTATTCCATCCTCGTCCAATTACAAATAACACATTATCATATTCTTCACCTTTTACTCCATGATCAGTCGAATACTCTGCATCCGGTCTTAAAAATGCAAGAGCCCCTAAAACTTCTGAATAAGGGATACTATAAAATGCCCCTATTGTCCCTTTTCCATATCTGCTGTCCGGATCCTCTAAGAATTTCTTATAACTATTTTGTATTTTAGGAGGTATTGGTACATGTATATCCTTTCTTGTATACAAAATTTCCACTACATCCTTAATAGTTTTTTCTCGGGCAATTTCTAATTGTTGCATTAACTCATTCCAACTATGCTTTTGTCTCTTATATTCTATTGGATATCCATCATTTTTTAATACTTCAAACAATTGTGTTAATTTTTTTGATTCTAATGCACTATATAAAGGCTCTACTATTTCATCAAAAAATTTCAAATATGGATCTTCTCCATCTTTTAACTGCTCATCTAATATATTCAATAAATTAGCATATTTCTGTTGCTTAGCCAACATTTTATGCGTAATCATTAATGTAATATGCTCACCCTCAATATTCCAATTATACATCCTATCTAATCTTTTTTGTAAATTTGAAATTCGTTCACTCAAAATTTCATCAGGAAGCTCACCTTTATAGTATCCATTTTGACGGTTTCCTTGATAATCATTACAAGTAATAACTTTTACAATTCCATCATTTTCATCTGTTGCTGGAATCTGTGGTAATTCTGGTCTTATTCTGTTTAATACATCAACTATTACCTGCTGTGAGCGAAAGTTTGATTCTTTTCCAATCACAACAAGATTTTGTGATTCGATTAAACCACATGAGCTTTTATCATAAATAGTTTGCCATGCATCACCAAAAAAACCAAATTGTGGTCCAACATTTTGATTTATATACCATTTTAAAAACTGGTCAATCACCATGCGTAAAGAATCTTGATATTCATCTATCAATATAATCGGATATTGTAAAGCTAAAATTCTTCTAAATTTTACATTATTCATAAACTCAGAAAACAACGCTATAACATCATCGTGATACAAATAAAGTACTCTATCTTCTACATATCTGACACCCAATTCATATTGCACCTTATCAAAATCTTTCTCTTCCACCCCCATCGGCACCATTTGCAGTTCATAAACTTTTTGCTTTAATTCTTTCTCAAACTGTCTTATAAGTTCCCATGCAAATGAATGAATTGTCATTGGTTGAATAAAACTGTCATCTTTTAACCTTGAGGCAATTACATCAACACCAGCATTAGTATATGTAATGCAGGCAACTTTTTGCTTCTTTGCCTTAACTATATCCCAGTAATTATCCTGCATCCATGTTATCACTTTATTTAGTGAATACGTTTTTCCTGAACCTGCACCAGCTTCCACCCTAAAACTTTTTTTTGATTGTAAAACCTGTAGGATTTCAGAATCTATCTCATCGGCTCTTTTTTTTGCTATTTCGTATTTACCGCACATCGCCATCCTCCTCTTTTTGCAATCTATTCTTCTTATATATTCTTTTGCATTTTCTCTTTGGTTCTACATATGTAGGCATTTTCGACTGCGCATTTAACCATACAAGTCCTTTTTCAATATATGATGGTATTTGATAACTATTGGCAATCTCACCAAAGATTAAATCTAACGCAAAATCTGTTTTTTTCTTTTCCTTTTCATCAAAATCTATGTCTGTTTCATCTTCAGCGATCCCATAATATTCCCTATTCACGTTCATAATAGCTTCTTCCAGACTTCTTGGATATGCGCTATTCTCTTCTCTCTGAAATTCTATGTGTACTAATCCATTTGTTTTTTCCTCGTCTTTTAAACCAAAAATATCTTTCAAATCAATTTTATTGGATAAAGCTACATTTAGAATATCATGCCCCCATCTCTTAATTGTCGCATTAGATGTATTTTCAGCATTTTTTCTTAGTGTCTTGTTATTCTTTGCATCAACAAAATCTATATCCGTTAAAATAAGCGTTGGTATTTCCAAAAAGTTAACAAAATTCAGAAATCGATGTGCATATGCACCTCCAACCTCAATAATTGAACAATATTGGGAGGTTAAATTTGGTCTTGCCTCTCCGAACTTTCCTCGTTCATCACACTTTCTTATCATATCAGGAATTAACAAACGCTCTGCTGCTCCCTCCACCAAAATTGCCTTATCACAAAAATATAAATCGCATCTACTTAATGTTAAGTATTTTTGCAAAAATTCTATATTTTCCCTATATTCATCTTCAGATGTACTATCTTTTGTTCCAAACTCATTCAGGTTTTTACAAATTACACAATCAGATTTTCTCCTTAAATATCTTATATTTCTAAACGGAACAGTATTTGCAATATGTGGTGAATGCGTAGACATAATTATCTGTATCTTATTTCCTGCAAATTTTGAAAGAACATCCTGCAAATGTTCCACAAAAACTTCTTGCAATTGCGGATGCATATGTGCCTCTGGTTCTTCTAAAAACAAGATTGGTATTGCGCTTTTTGCACTTTGTTTTACATTTATAGAAAATTCTTTTAACAATAATGTTATCTTAATAAGATTTTTATAACCCAACCCATTATGAGAGCTTGGCAATGTTTCTTCATTACCAGTTGTAACATATTGCAAATCCGTATTATTTATTATGTCATTTTTCATAGAAAATCTTGTTTTGGCATATAATTGCATATCTTCTACCGTTGGATATCCAAAGGAAATCATATTATCAACAATATCAGATAATATGTTATTCACTATATTTTCAGCTTTCAGACTTTGTTCATCGACAAAATCATTGAGACTCGCCGTTCGTTCTGCAATCTCTTCCTCTACCCCTGACATATCACTTTTAAACAAACGGCTCATTACAATACTTAGTGATCTATCTGATGCATCATCAGCTTCATCTAAACTTCTCTCAGCGCCAACTGTTCCTAAAACAAATAAATTTTTTAATTCTGTTTTTGATTTGATTTGTACATTTTTCTCATCATTCGGATTGATTGCAAAAATTTGTAACGTAAATAATCTAAAAAAGTATTTCTCAACAATACTTGAAATAATTTCAGTATTCGAAACAACATTTGTATCTTGATCTTTTTCTGAATCTATTTGTATTTTAGTATCATTATCTGATATTTCATCTGTGCCCTTATTGTTGCTTTCTATAACTTCAATTGTTTTATAATAATCCTTTTTTATTTCATTCAAAATATCATTAGTAGCAATAAAACTATATTTTGCGACAACAATTGCCTCTGATATATTTTCATCTAAGTCAATAATAAATGGTGATAAGCCACCTAAATATGTATCATCGCTTTCGCTAGAATAATCAATGCATAGACGAATCATTGAAATAGGAATTTTCTTTATGCAATCATCAAATGTGATAGTTTCATTCCATAACTCAAAAAAAGCTGCATATAATTCATGTCGACATTGTATTGGATAATCATCATATTTCAACTCATTTCCATTTACCACCATAGACATAAGATTCATCAATGATGTTTTTCCCGCATTGTTTTTTCCAACGAAAAGAGTAAGTTTATCATCCAATGTAACATCATAATTCATTAACAATCTGAAATTTTCCACATGTATTTGTTTTAAGAACATAACTCTCCTCCATTTAACATCAATCCAATACTATATTTCTCACATATGTTACTAAACTTGCAATTTATCCTTTACCGCCTTTGCCACATACCAAAACATCACCGGGGGAATGGCATTTCCCAAGGCTCTATACTGGGCAGCCTCACTTCCAACAAGTTCAAAATCATCTGGGAAAGACTGTATTCTCGCCACTTCTCTAGGTGTAAATCTCCGATATCTCTTTCCTTCCATAAGCACCGGATCTGTACTGTTCAAAGACACTTTTGCCAAATGCGCCCCCACCGTATTACAAGGCTTATTAATATCCTGTGCCCTTCCTTTGTTCATACTCTCTCTTTTTTTCATCATTCCAGCTACAGCACGTTCACTAAAAAAATATTTTTCATCCACTTTTTTCTCTATGACTTTTTTAAGTGGTGCAAAATTATTTTCATCTTCTATCTCCACATCCGGAAATGAAAAATCTATATTTAAATCTTTTCTAAATCCAACAATAATCACACGTTCCCTCTTTTGTGGCACTCCATAGTTTGCTGAATTCAAAATGCGGTACTGAACATCATACCCACTTTCTTCAAATTCTTTCAAGATTAAAGGAAATGCACTTTTTTCATTTGCCGTAAGAATGCCCTTTACATTCTCTGCGATAAAACATTTAGGTTGTCTTTCTCTTAAAATCCTGCACATCTCAAAAAACAGCTTTCCTCTTTCATCCTTCACACCGAGACGTTTGGGATTCTGTGCAATAATAGAAAAAGACTGACATGGAAAACCACCTGTCAAAATATCAAACTCTGGTATCTCTTCTGACTTTATCTCTCTAATATCACGGTTATCAGGTGTAATTCCAAAATTTTCTTTAAAAATATTACAAGCATTATCATCAATATCATTGGCGTAAACTATCTCCATGCCATTAGAAGCATAATGTTTACCCAAGAAATCAAAATCACCTAACAATCCAACATCGGTTCCGCCACATCCACAAAACAATGATGCTACTTTTAATTTTTCCATGTTAACAACTCCTCAAATTGTCCCACTTGCTTGGGGTCAAATGTTATATCCGCTCCATCCGCAGGTATCATATCAATTTTATCTTGTTTATAAAGTCCTACCGGATCCTGTAACAAAAATAATTTTCGCTCAGTTTTACTAAGCAGCAAGCGATATACATAATACCTATCATGAGTACTACTAGCTGTGTTCCACTCATTTTTTGTCAAATGAATTCTATTAAAATGTAATGGTTTTGAACTAATAGTCGTCTTAACTTCAATATATCTCTTTCGCTCATCCAACTCTACCGAACTAATATCATATCCAACAGCAAATTGAGTAGGTATTCGCTTAATCAAATGAATCAAATCCTCACGACCGCCTAATTTTATCCTCATACACTCATGCCCATGAACCAGACTTTCACCTATGTCTCCTATATCTTTTGTTGTAAGCATATCATAATATATAGCAATACGCTTTTCAATCACATCATCTCTTTCAATAAAATCTGCTAATCCAGCATCTTTGGCATTCCTTGCATTTTCTTTTAGCTGATTTAATTCTTCCTCATCATTTGCAATATATGCCAAAATATCTGTTGAAAAATCCGTATTCTCCATATCCCTATTGACATATGCAAACCAACCGTCACTACAAGCTTTCACAGTCTCCAAACTTCCGTGATGATTTTGTATCATGTTGTCATATCCATCAAACCACTCATTGGATTCACAAAATTTTATAATCGATTCTTCTTCCAACGTATTAAGATAGTATGTTCTGCTATCATAAGTTTTCAAGAGATTGGCAATCTCCATGTAATCCAAAATATCACCTGCGTAACGTACAACATCACCCGTTTGATCATAAGTCATTCTGTTCTTTCGATTATCTGAAATCCTCTTCCAGGTATTCCCAACACCTTCGTGATCTCTAGTTACACGCAAATCATTAAATATACAATGACACGCTTCTGGTTTAGTTATCCCAATAGAATTTCCACCTTCTCTATTAGCATATCTTAATAATTGCAAAATATATTGTGCCGGTTTAAATTTTATACCTTGCTCTATCTGATCCAATACCGCCTTAGGTTTTATATGTGCGCCCGGGTATTGAAAATTGTATAGAAACACTTTAAAGCACTCAACCAAGTCTTGATTATTAGCTAATTCTATTGCACGTCTACCCGGTTTATCTGTTGTCTCAGTATGTTGTATAAATCCAAATAAGGCTGAAATCTCTGTTCTCCAATTGTTGATTGTTTTTAATTCCCTATGTGCATTCCCCGGATAACGGAACAAGGCAGCATTCAAATCAGCAACAAAATCATCTGTTACTTTCTCACCTACCCTTGAAATTTCCTCTGCAACATATATTAAAACATTTTCTATATCCCCTTTAAAACGAGGTCTGACATGATGTAACCTAAAATAATACTCTTCTGGTATATAATATTCAGCCATTATTTTCATCTCCTAACGCTTTTGTTAATTGCTCTGCAATACACTGTGCCATAAGCGGCGGAACTGCATTTCCCACTTGTCTAAACTGCTGCGTTTTGTTTCCTAAAAAAACAAAATCATCCGGAAACGATTGCAATCTTGCACACTCCCTAACTGTCGGTACACGATTATATTTATAGTGAAAATGATGTCTATGCCCTGTATCAATCGTAGGTGCAGGTTTATCACTTGCAAATCTTGTCCAAGCAACATGGAAATTTCTACTATTTCTATATTCCTCGGGTAAATCCTTGTAATTTCCACCATCCGGAACCAAAGATATTATTTTTTTTACTTTATCAGAATGATTTGCAGCGACATGATTTCTAACCACACTTGAATTTTTTCTCATTAATTTTTGATAATCATTCTGTGCATCTGTTAGATATGGTGCATTCTCACTGCCTAATTCATTCTCCAATATTGGAAGATCAGACAATGCCATACTACAACTTACAGTTCTGGGATTAACTTTGGGATATTCATAATGTCCCTTTTTCATTCCCACAAACACTACACGCTTCCTATTTTGTGGTACCCCATAATCCGCCGCACATAATATTTTATATTGGATTTCATATCCCAAATCAGTAAATTTCTGAATAATACTATCTTTTATCTGTCCGCCAAACAAGCCTACAAGTCCCGGAACATTTTCAATTACAAACGCTTTCGGCTTGATTTCTTCCACTAAACGTATATATGTCAAATAAAGTTTATTTCTTGGATCGTTAAATTTTCTTGGACCTGAAAGCGACATTCCCTGACAAGGAGGTCCACCAATAATGACATCTATTGTTTTATTTCCAATCAATGGTTTTATATCATTTTCATATGTTATTGCCGTTATATCTCCGCAAATTGATTTTGACCCTTTATGATTTAATTCAAATGTTTCTAATGCTTTAGCATCATTATCTATTCCCAGTAAAATGTTGTAGCCTGCCTTTTCAAATCCATAAGATAAACCACCGCATCCACAAAATAAATCAATGGCGTTTAGATTTGTTTTCATTTTGTTTTCTTACCTTTCTATTATCCTCTGGTTTCTCTGCATTGTCTGGAATTGCCCATGTTTCTCCCAACTTAAATGTACCTTTTATCCGATTATCAGAGCATAATTAATTATAACAAAAGAACCGCTGCTATTGCAACGGTTCTTTTTAATATATCTTTTATAATTAAATTATATCAACTAGGTGCATGCCCTATATTCAAGTATTCAAATTATAGTGCATTTACTAACTTCTGTAATGCTGCAAGTGCCTCATCCGGAAGCTTGTCATATCCACCCTTGTTTGTACCGAAATCTTCTACAGCCTTTACACGGGTCTGCATAGCACTCTTTAACTGTGCTTTGTAATCTGCATCGTCAAGGTTAACATCAAAGCCTTCCCAATTCATAATCTCGATATCCTCGAACGGACCCCACTGTGTGAAGCTTGCCTTTCCTTCAACGATTGCCTCAAGAATTCCTAATGTATCAGCAGGCTTAACCTTCTTGCCCATGAAATCACCAGTGTTGATAATATAGCAGTCTACGTTCTTCTCCTCAACTAACTTCTTGAACTTCTCATAGTCATTTACCAATGGGTAAGTTCTGAATGGATTAGCATATGGCACAATACGGATTGCATTCATATCTGTTCCTGCAGCAACACGCTCTGCTGAAGATGTCTTTGTTGCCAAAGTAGCACCCATAACAGAAGCTAATGCAGAACCTTTTAACTTAACTACTGGTGGAATAGTAGGGTCCTTCATAATCCAGAAGATTGCATTAACCGGTGCATCAATCTTATCTACACGGTTTGGAGACCATAACTTAGACTTGATTGCACGGCCGTTACCATTACGGATATCCTCTGTTACTAACTGAATCTTACCATCCTCATCCTTTGTTGCAGAACAGTTCTGAGTTGTCAATAAATACTTATTATCCGGGCAGCCTGTTGGGTAGTCAGCTGTCTTATCAAAGTAAGATGGCTCTAATGCGATAGATGCACAGGTATCAGTATTAATGATAAATGCATCATCATGAAGAACCTTAATCTCATATTTGCCACCATGCTTAGCATGTGTAAGAGTAGACTTACCAGAGCCTGATAAACCATAAACAGATGCAACATACTTAGAACCATCTGGCAATAAATATTCCTTCTGTCCGCCATGGCAGGAAGCATAACCATTACGGTTCGCTAAAGCCCATGCCATTGTCAGAGTACCCTTCTTGTGCTCACCAAAGTATCTCATACCAAGGATTGCTGCACAGTTCTCATTTGTATCAAAATAGCAAAGCGTTAATGGATCGCTTAAGCAGCTGTAATCCACATCCGGTCTCTCCTGTGGAAACCACTGTGGGTCAGAGAAGATGTAAATATCTGCTTCCTTGCCATCTCCAACCGGCTTAGATTCCTTGTACATTTTAATATACTCATCAGACATATACTGGAAGTTTAACATCCAGTTGTAAAGGATATTCTCTTCCCCTTCTGGAATTAATAAATGAGCCTTTACCATGAATTCCGGATCCAGACCAATGAATACCTCTGCATGGTACATTGTTTTCCAACGGGTCTCATAAATAGCATCCATTACTACTTTATCTAACTTAACATCATCTACACCCGGCTCACCCTTAATACGGCGAGCAGCAGCGTAACGTCCTGTTACAGCACCATCATTGAATAATAATACCTTAGCGTCCTCGTCTAATCCAACTTCCTCTGCACGGTACACAGGCATATCTGTCACGATAGTTCCCGGAGAATTCTTAGCTAATTCGTAAGCTTCTCTTAATGTGTTAACCTTTACCACGTTATTTCCGTAGAATGCTGCCTCGATGATAGAACGGGTTTTAGAAAAACCTACTTTGCCAGCACCGATTTCGTCAAGTTTGTAATTTGCTTTTGTTGACATGTTCTCATATCCTCCTGCGTTTTTTATTTTTCATATTATTTAAAATGATGAAATACTTTATTACTATTAACCTTCTATTATTAAAAGTTAACCACGTTAAGTATATAATTACCCCGGTTTGATGTCAATAGTAGAAATGCTCAATAATCATCAAAAAAGTTGACACTTCTTAAAAAAATTAACTATTTCTTCCAAAAACTTTACAAAAGATAGCAAAATTTCTGTTCTCCTTTTGCAATATGAGAAACATCACCATTCCTCCTAATAATCCAAGCAGAGATACCGCTAATCCTGCTGTAAATAATGGATAATGCATTACGATTTCCGTATCTGCATCCTGTATTACTAACAGATTATTTTTCTCATTAATCTCCTGCGCAGATTCAAAAATATCCTGATATGCAATCGTCGTGTTTATAATATGCCGGCTTACCGTTGTCCCTTCTTCTATAACGGTATCATTCTCCTTATTTTCACTATTATCCTCTACCTGAATCCGAAGTACATTTTCTGTCAGCTCTATTTTAATTGGTACAAGTTCTCTTACCGGAAGCTGTTCATTGGAAACTCCCAACACCTCATTTAATATCCCTAATACCGTCTGGTCGCCAGTCTCAGTAGCATGATACATCAGATTAATGCCGAGAAAATAAATATCCGGATTTTCTTCATTATATCCCAGAAAGGTTAACTCTTTGCTGCCCATGTAAAAACTGCCAAGCACATGGTCAACACCTGCAATATATCCTGTACTAAAATTTGAGTCTTCCTCTGTAAAATTATCTGCATGTAAAATCTGTCCATTATAATATAACTCCGGATACCGGTTTTGAAAATGAACCTGCTGATTTGTCACATTTAAAAAAGTCTCCTGTTTTGTTTTGCTATCGGAGGGTAAATGAGTCGTATCTATTACTATCCTGACATTATTTTCTGCCAGTTTTATTAACAAGGTTTCCACCTTATTTTTATCTTTATAAGTGAATCCACTTAGAAAAATAACCCGGTAATCCTTTAAATCCTCAAATCTATAATCATCCAGCTGCTCAGAACCTCCTGCCTCAAAGCATGGATAAGTCGTTGTCATCGCATTGGCATATTTTCCAATGACAATCCCCTGGTATTCACTTATCACACCAAACTGTTCCGGTGTCTCTCTTTTAAAAAGATATGCTTCCTCCGTCTCCTTAACCAGAACATAACCGCTCTGTCCCGCTGCCGCCTCCATTTCTTCCTTAGAAGCACCATTCCTGCCTAGATGGATTTTCCGAATCAGTACGGTATCATTTCCAAGCTCTAGACAGCGGTCAAACAAAAAAAGATAGTTTTCTTTCTCCAACGCTTCATTTAATAATACAATGTTATCCCCGGTAACTGCACCCTGCCAGGACCAGCCATAGGTATAATTTACTCCATCATCGCCACAGATTCCATAAGCAGGATAGGAGCCATAAGAGCTGATATCCACAATTGCTGCCCGCTGGCTGGTAATTTCCCGCAGCTGTTCTACATCGGAAATCGTTGCATCCGGGGTAATCACCGTATACTGTGATAGGATAAAAGACGGTCCTAAGTCAAGCAATAAAATTCCCATGGCAATCACACAGTATTTTTTCTTAAGCCTTGTCCACTCCAACATGGAGCAGAAGAAAAACCCATATACCATCGGCGTAAAACGCGTCATCCAGAATAATTGGCTAAACGGCAGCTTGCTTAATATGTTATAGGTTGCCGGTGTCGTAAACACAAGAATAACCAACAGAAAAACAAAACCAGCTTTTTTATGTCCCTTTGCAAGCATTATGCCAAGAATAGAAAGAATGACAATTCCCAGTCCAAAGTAAAAGGTGTCGCGCTCCCCCCACAACCGATTAAAAGGATTTAAAGAAGTGGATAATGGATAAATCAGGGTGGACATAACACTATCCCCTCCCTGCTCGGCAGTTACCATCCCTCCCTTAAGAGACGGAACCACCCAGATTCCTGCGGTCATAATTCCTGTAACCATGATAACCAAAGCCTGGAATTTGCGCTTCCAGTCTTTGTTTTGAAATTCGTCTATAACAAGATAAATAAATGCAGATAATCCCATGATTGCAGTTACCATTAAATGGGTAAAAGACATCAACAGCATTCCTGCATATAATCCAAATGCGGCCCCGTTCTGCTTTTTGCGGATAAATAACCAAAGGGATAATATGATATACGGTACAATAACCGTAGTTACCATTTGCGGCAGGTTTCCTGCACAAAAATAAATTCGGATTGTTTCCGGCATAAAGAACCAAAGCACACCAAAAAGTGTTCCCATTACTCTTCTTTTTTCTATATTTCCCCAAATTACCCATGGCAGACCACCAAAGAAAAAAACAACTCCTGCCAGCAAATAATATGCTCCTAACAAATTGCCGCTTGTAAACCACAAAAGTCCCGACATCAGATAATAAGAAAATGGTGCCCAATAGCGATACAGTTGAATTCCATTATACCATTTCAAATCAAAAAGCGGGTACCAGTTTCCCTCTCCAATACTTTCATACATTACCTGAGACTTATATAGATGTCCCCAGACATCTCCTCCTGAAGGCTGCATTTTTATTACATACAAACAACTTGTCAACAGAATGGCACCCGTCAACAATACAAAAATTCCTATTAAATTTTTTAACCTGTTTCTTCTCTTTTCCTGTATCATACGTCTCTTCCTTTTAAAATTCTTGTTTTATGGATTAAGCGGACGCTTTGAACATGTTTTTTAAAACCGTCCACAGAACGTGAAACCTGTATCTCCTGTTCTGTTTACATTTTTTAGAGGAGCATGTTCAAAGCTGTTTTCTGGTATAATCTACACAAGAATTTCTAGCCTCCCGGCGGAGCAGCTGGCATTTGTCCCTACCGAAACACTTAATGTGTCAGCATAATGGGAGCACAAATACAGACCCAAACCCGATACACCTTTGAGCAATCCTTGAACGTGATAGTGAAATTTTGTTCCCCTTCCCCGCGGCAAAAATCAGGAATTTTTAATATCATCTAATATAAAGTCGGTGAGTGTATTGAGTGCCTGGTCCTTTCCCATTTCCTGTTCATCCACCATACTAATCACATAAGAACGGGCAGGACTTTCACTCATTTCCATCATTAAGAATATCCATCCGTCATGATTTAAAAGCTCCAGAAGCCTGTCCTTGAAATAATGCGCACAATTCTCTAAGGTTGGATTAATCATATCAAAGGGGTGTATCTCATTTAACAGCTGGTTCTGGTATGGCTCCATAAACTGCTCCACTGTCTTTTCTAAAGTATTAAACTGTACAAACTGATCCTTTCCCTTTACAACATGCAAAATAATTTCCCATGTATGTGGATGAATTTCCCCTAATTTTCCATTAATATAGATTGCATGTCTTGCATTTAAATAAAACTTAAATTTGTACTGCTGATAACGCATATTCTTCTATTTCCCCTTTACAAATTCTCATTTACATGCTGTTTCAAACCGCTTAACCGCTGTTTCCGAACCGTCCTCCACCAGCCTGCATTTTATCTTAATACCATTATCCGCCTCTATTTTCTTACAAATATCTTCAATGGATTCCATACGTTTCTTTGCCTGTTCTAATGAAGTGCGATAAGCAAGTATAATAAATTGTCCCTTCTTTATCTCCCCCATTACTTCTACCTTCTTTAAATTTTTCTGAATTTTTTTCATGGCTCCAAATATCTCATCCTTGGTAAAATACCGGTTTTCCATTACCATACTTAAAAAAAACATCTGAAGTGGTGCCAGCTGCGGGTCTTCCGATTTTTCTAGCAGCATCCTAATCGTATAAATATTATAAAACTCCGTCTCCTGGGACTGGGTAACCCCTGTTTCCCCTTCTTTTGCCAGCATATCCGTCTTATCACCAATATATGCCCCTGTTTCCTGGGAAAACATTTCCATTTTTTCGTTGCGGATATCCAGCTCCTTTTCCGTTCCCTCTAACTTTTTCTGGGTGCGGTTCCATGAACCTAACAGTGTTACCAGCAGACTAATCAGCACAAGGCTCATAATCGCAACTGCCAGTAGAATATAATACTGATGTTTCGTTAAATTCCCATCTATTTTAATGGTATAAATGTCAGAAATAACAGCAATTTCATAAAACTGCTCCTTTACAGAAAAACCTGCTTTTTGGATTGTAATATCCTTATTCTCTATACTTTTATAAAATGCACTTTTCTCTGTAAGATTTCCTAAATCTTTGGTAGTGATATCATTTTTAGCAAACAATACTTCATTTCCCTTTGTATATACAAAAAAACGGCTGCCTGAGGCTTCTACCTTCTCTGTCAGATACTCTATAACATCTGTGTCGGTTTTTCCATCCTGATACATCTGTGAAAAAGTAATTTCCAGCTGGTTCACAAATAACTGCTGCTGGTCCTGATACAGCTTAATGTAGTTTTCCTGATTTTCATACAGCTCCACAGCGAGAGCCGCCATCACAACCATAATAAAAATAAAAACCGAAAAACTGATAGAAAACATTCTATAATGAATGGAAGTAAACATTTTTTTAATTCTTCCTTGTCCCTTATCCTTCTTCACTTTCATTTACCTCATTCTGTATTTTAACTAAAATCCTATTCCAGCCTGCAAAATCATTCTTCATCACTTCTGTAAAAGACTGCCACTCTTCTTTCGCATTTCGTACCCTCCATGTCTGGGTTCCTTTAATGGAATTAATAATTCCTGCAAACCGGAACCAGAATACAATAAAATTAAAAAACGGCAGTAAAAATATAATGTACCATTTTCTGGCATAATATCCCCGAAGTTCTTTAAATTCCTTCAGGAATAAATTAATGCAGATATATAGCAGTGCATTGGCAATACTGTAAAGCAGATACATAAAAAGAACAGACTCCACAATCAGCTTCATGGGATAATTGATAAATGCCAGACAGATAATTGCAAAATACCAAATCATTCTGGGAAATGCAAAGGTATGATCATACATAAGCACCCTTACCACAAAATCCGAAAGAAAGCCTCGCGCCGCATTCAGCCTCTCACCCATAAACATATGCATAACCTCTAACTCTCCACTCTGCCATCTCTGCCTCTGGACGTAAAGCTGATTCACACTCTCTATCGGGTCTACAAAAAAAATGGCATTGGAACAAAGCGCAACCCGCTTACCCATCCTGTCACGAATCTGAAACGTAACATGGGTATCCTCACAAACCGTATCCGTATTATATAGCTGTGATTTTAATATAGCAGATTTACGAAATGCAGAGAAAGCACCGGAAAGAGTAAAAATACTGTTAAGCTCTGACTGAAAATTCCGTCCTGCCAAAAATGCCTGACAGTATTCTCCAAATTCCAGCTTCTGAAACAACCTCAAAAAAGGATTCTTCGTCTCATCAATCAGCTTCGGATTAGTCAAAATTGTTCCTGTAATGCAATGCACATCATCCTCATTTTCAAACATCTCTACCATATTCCGAAGAGCAGAGGGTTCTAATACTCCATCACTGTCAATATGCATAATATACTTTCCAGCACTATTGAAAAGCGCCATGTTAAGCGCCTTTGACTTTCCTTGCTTTGCATTCATCCAGTTTATCATCAACTCCGGAAAATCCTGCTGACATTTGCAAAATACATTGAAGCTTTCATCTTTCGTCATATTATTTACAAGCATAATGTAGATTAAATGATTCGGATAATCTGATTCATATACGGAGCGAATACAATCATACAGAGTTCCCTCCGAATTATACACTGGTATAATCAATGTAATTTCCGGTAAGTATTCCACTGTTTCATATTTTCTTTTAATAAATCTCCTCTTCAACAGAATAAAAAAATTTCCTATTGTTGGAATGACCTCCATAATGAGTGGAATTACAATCCATGCAATCCAAAACAGAATGGAGGACATAAAAAATTCTTTAATTGCGGTCATAATGAAAAGCACCAACCTTCTGACGTACAATCTGTGGTTTCGTGAATACATAAAAATATAAAATTACCGTGCATGCATAGAAGAAAATCCTTGCAAAAATAGTATGTGCAAAGAAATACATGTCATTTCCAAACCAGTGTATCAACAGGCAGATTAAAAATATACGTGCCACATTAGCAATATAAATGGCAAAAATACCGATTATACTGACCACCACTCTCTCATAAATCTCATATACCGGAAAAAACCATAAAAGAGCTAAAAATGCAAGTATCTCAATCACTCCGGAACACTCAAAATCGATATAAAGGGAAAGACTTTCCATACCACTTTCAATAAACAAAATACCCTGCTGAAAATAGGAATCATATATGCCTGTCAATTCTCCAAACAAGCCGGCAGATGCGGCTACCGCTTTTTGAAGCGGCTCTACAATAAATGGCTCAATTATTATCATTGCAAATACGAAAAAACCTACACTTCCAAATATAAAGTACCAGACTCCCATATCTGCACGCTTCATTGTAAAAAGCATGTATATCCATATAATTAGTATAAGAAAAACCAGCCAGTTCATAATATCATCCACCATCCTATAACGCTTCCCGCTTTGAATGATTCCTCTTTCTTAAAAATGCTGCCGCCAATATAAATGCTGCCACTACACCAATCACGGGACCTGTCGAAGAACCGGCAATTGTCACGCCTTCTCCGCCAAGATTCGGGTTACTCAAGGTAATGGTTCCCATCTGATCTACCGGAATACCAGTAAGCTCAGACAACCGCTCCATGCTAAAGGAAAATTCAATATCATCTCCCGGCGTATCCGATGCATGGCTTTCGTCATAAATTGTAAAGACCACATTACTGTCACATTCATTATTTGAGCCATAACCGATAAATACCTTCAGATTCGTATGGGTTCCTTCACTGGATGGAATCTGTGTGCCCCAATCAATCGAACCGTTACTTTCTGGTTGTATCTGCAAAGCAAACTGCTGTCCATCAATCGTAAGGTACCACAGATGAATCTGCATCGGATTTGTATATAATGCATTTGTCTGAAAATGAGCATAAATATTCGTACCATCCGTATACATTTGCCCATAGTGCACACAATCTGCATTATTACTATCATATGTGATATCCGTCTTCGGAATATCTTCCCAGTCATCATATAAACCATCTATCTGAATTCCGCCAGAAACAACAATTCCACTCCCGGACTCTTTATTTTCTGGGATGTCCTGGCTAGTATCCTTTTTTATTGATATCTCTGCTTCATTACCATTCCCACTCTCTGTAGTCTCTTCCTGACTGTTATTCTCTGTAGAAGCCTCTGTAATCTCTTTCTTATCCTCTCCTGCCTCCGAAGACGTCTGTTCCTCATTTTCCTCTGTAGAAGCTTCTGTGACCTGCTCCGTTGTATGATTCATCTCTTCATCAGTCGCTTCCTCTGTTGTTATCTCTCCATTTGTCACTGGAAGCGTTACAGATTTTCCATTCCAGGTAAATGTCATACTGGAAAAAGAATATTCCCCATACGCACTAATGGGAACCTGTATATTCCATTTCATATTCTTATATCCATGCTTTTCTTTTTTACCACTATTGGTTACACTGCCGCTGGCACCTGAAATGGAACTACTCCATGCATTACGTACCGTCAAACTATTACTATCTCCATCGTTATTTTGATTTAGGGCAATGGCACTTAAAGCACTCAGGCTGTCCCCTCCATTAGTTGATACCTGTATCTGGTCAGATAAATAATTTGACCATTCACCTTCATAATTAAAATACAAATAAGACGAATCTGAGGAAACCTTTAATGTTCCCTTTTCTCCGTCAATAGATGCAGCATATGCCGTTATATTACCAAATTGTAAAACCATAACAAATGCACAAAGTATTGCCAGCCCTTTTCTTATATGTAAGTAATTTCCATGCTGCTGTTTTGTTTTTTGCCAATCATTTATTCTCACTCGGTTCATCCCTATCATCCTCTCTTTTGTATTTCGTTCAGTCTTTTTCTTTGTTCCAGAATCGCCTCATAATTTTCTTTACTATTGTCCATATTTTGAATAGGAAGCAAAATACGGTCTGCCACCTGATATACAGATAATGGATTATCCGATATATCCAGCTGGTAAAGAGAAAATACCGTCCCCCTAAGCAGTACTTTCAACGCCTCATAAAAGATATCTCCTATAGTCTCTATGCTGGCATCTGTACCAATAAACTCATCCAACTCATTTAAATAACTTCCCTCATATCGCTCCAGATACTGTCTTACCTGCTGGTCTACTATCTTTACATCCGTTTCGTCCTGTATATTTCTTCTTCCGACGTACAAAACAATTGTAAACGTATGCGAATGTGCCAACTCCTTATTATTTTGAAAACTATGGCTAGCATTAAAATAATATTTGCAAATATAATAAGTTCGCATGCTCCCACCACCTGTATTTCTACATGCTATAGCTATAAAGCTACCTTTATCCTCATTCCTTCTATATCCTAGTATACATAATATCGGAAAATAATCAAGAAATAGTAATCATTCTAATCCCTGTAATTTATGGAAATTTACTATTTATTTTTGTGTAAAATGCATAAAAGAGCAGATTATTTCCATCAATAATCTACTCCCACCTTGTCTTCCTTATATTTTATTCAACAAAGCACACAATTCCACCTCTTTAAGCAGGTGAAATTATGTACATTATAAAACAATCTTTATGGATTATATTCCTGCCAGCTTTGCCAGCTCTTTAATAGTTCCTTTACTTATCATCTTTCCCCGGTATTCGAGTAAATCATCTTTACTTCCTGTAAAGATATCTACCGGAACATATTTCTTTAATACAATACTATCTCCATCTACAAAAATTTCAACCGGATCCTTAATATCAATATCCAGATTACGTCTTAATTCAATGGGTAAAGTCACACGGCCTAAATTATCCAAGTTTCTAACAATTCCAGTCTCTTTCATTCACATACTCTCCTTTCTTGTGTATATATTTTTTATAGACAATGTATACTTTTTTCATACCCATAGATTAGAATTAAACATCCTCTCTACGTTCCTTCAAACTAGCATAAATGCTTTTTAAAGTCAACGAATCTTAAACAAATTAACAAAAAATTCATTTTTTATTAACACTTAATCCTTCTTTTCTTCCATATCAGAAAATAATCATTCCATTTTCTTTCTTCTCATATACAAAGAATATGAATTATATTTCTATTACATCAAGAATTTTGTTTAATTTTATGTAACAATGTGTTAACATTACTTATATTAAAGTAGATGATACTTGTATTAGATTACTCTCAGTCTACATCTATTTTGATAAAATAATCTTAAGCAAAAATAATGTATATATAGACATTTGCGAAACATGTACTTTATACTATGCATATCTACTTTTTTGAGTTTCGCAATTACCTAATAATGTATATACAATAGGAGGAAATATGAATTATACTCAGT
Source organism: uncultured Eubacteriales bacterium (assembly GCA_900548855.1). Lineage (GTDB taxonomy): Bacteria > Bacillota > Clostridia > Lachnospirales > Lachnospiraceae > CAG-590. The sequence goes on along the minus strand of URMF01000008.1, from coordinate 9,922 downwards.
TGGGACAGAGAATCCAGGAAGTTCGAAATCATCAAAATTATACTCAACAACAGATGGCAAAGGAACTCCATTTTTCCCAACAGCATATCGGAAATGTGGAACGTGGAAACGCACATCCCAGTGTGGATCTGCTGGTAGAAATCTCCAATACGCTTGACGTTTCTGTAGACTATTTGTTGCAAGACAGCCTGCACCGCCCATATATTGAAAAAACGGCCGATATTCTCTACGATGTTCAGCAATTTCTAAACCAGCAGCAGTCTGAAATAATAGAACTTCAAAAAATGTTACAGAAGCTCCTCTACTCTTCTAATAATGCCTGATAAATTTCTCTTTTTGCGACCCCTCTGTCCTTTGCCGCTCGTTTCATAGCTTCTTTCTTATCCATTCCCTGATTTATGTAAAAATCCACATGTTCCGGTATGCTCATTGATAAAAATTCCTGCATTTCTTCTGTCCTTAATTTTTCTCTGTCTGCACCCTCAATCACCAATGCAAATTCTCCCCTTGGTTCCTCCAGCTCATAATACAAAATCGCCTCAGAAAGTGTTGTTCGAAAATTTGTCTCATGCTTTTTGGTAAGCTCCCTGCATAGCGAAATCTGCCGGTTTCCCAATACATCATAGAGCTCTTTTAATGTTTTCTTCAATTTATGCGGTGCCTCATATATAATAATTGTCCGGGTCTCTGTCTTTAACTCCTCTAATACCATTTCCCGTTCCTTTTTATCATAGGGAAGAAATGCCTCAAAGCAAAACCTCCTTGTATCCTTCCCGGAAATTGTAAGGGCTGTAACAAATGCAGTTGGTCCCGGAAGAGAGGTCACTTCAATTCCTGCCTCATGACACTGCTTTACCAGCTCCTCACCGGGGTCGGAAATTGCCGGTGTTCCTGCATCCGTAATAAGGGCGACATTTATTCCCTCTATCATTTTTTTCACCAGCACCTCTGCCTTGTCATACTTATTATACTCATGATAGCTGGTCATGGGTGTTTTAATTTCAAAATGATTTAATAGCTTAATACTGTGCCTGGTATCCTCAGCTGCAATCAAATCTACTTCTCTTAAAACCCGCAGTGTGCGCAAAGTAATGTCCTCCAGATTTCCAATAGGTGTCGCACATATATATAACCTTCCTGCCATAATATACCTTCCTCGTCTCTTTTATAATGTTCTTTTACCATATATTCTATATATTTCATCACTATATATATTTTGTTCTTTATACATTATAAGCGGCGGTTCAATTATAACTCTCTCCCTGCCTCCTTTTATCCCCTCAACCAGTACCATAGTGGGCTCCTTCTCCACATAGGGATGAACAAACCGGATTCTCTTTGGCTCGATACGGTATTCCTTCATCACCCTGAATATTTCCGCCAGACGAAACGGCTTATGAATCATAAAAAAATTTCCACTTTCCGGTAACACATAACTGACAGCCGCAACCACATCCTCTAAGGAAAGCGCTACCTCATGTCTGGCTATGGTTTTCGGCTCATAGAGATTCGTAAGACCATGATGCTCTGTCATGTAAGGAGGATTCACCGTAACAACAGGAAAAGAAGCTGGGGAAAACAGCTTCTTTATATCCTTTACATCTCCACAAACAATTTTTACTTTATCTTCTAAATGATTCCATAAAACGCTCCTGCCTGCCATGTCCGCGTATTCCGGCTGAAGCTCCAAACCATAAAATGCATCCCCCTCTGTCTTTGCTGCCAGTAATATGGGAATGACACCGCTTCCGGTACATAAATCCAACACCCGCTGTCCTTTTTTCACCTTCGCATAGTCTGATAATAATACTGCATCTACACCAAAGCAGAATCCCTTCGGCTTTTGTATCAGCTGATATCCCTTACACTGCAAATCGTCTAAACGTTCATCTTCCAAAATCATTATTTTGCTCCCATGTCCATGTCTTGGACATTTCCTTAATCAATTTTAGAACCGCCTTCCTGCTTCTCCAGCGCTTCTAACGCCTTCAATTCTTCATCATTTACCTTTTCGTTATTGCGTCGTTTTTTAGGCTTGAATTTCAGTTCATCTGTCTTGTACTCCCGGATTTCTTTATCTCCGTTTTCCAGCTCCACAATAACCTTTACCTTCTGGCGAAGCACACTTACGCTGTTCACCTCACCCTTAAACCCATCTATTGTCCTGACAAAATCTCCCACATTAGGAAGCTTGTCGTTGAGATACTCATATGTTTCCTGTTCGTTTTTCAAACAACACATTAAACGTCCACACACACCTGATATCTTGGTTGGATTCAATGACAAATTCTGTTCCTTTGCCATCTTAATGGACACAGGAACAAAATCAGATAAATGCTTATGGCAGCAGAGTTCTCTTCCGCAGATACCAATTCCGCCTAAAATCTTTGTTTCATCTCTGACACCAATCTGCCGAAGCTCAATCCTCGTCTTGAATACGGAGGCCAAATCCTTTACAAGCTCTCTAAAATCAATTCTTCCATCTGCAGTGAAATAAAACAATACCTTATTATTATCAAAGGTATATTCTACATCAATTAATTTCATCTCAAGACCATGCTTAGCAATCTTTTCCAAACAAATATCAAATGCACTCTTGCATTTTGCCTTGTTTGCCTCGTTCTTCTTATCATCCTCCGCAGTAGCCTTACGGATAACCGGCTTTAAAGTAGTGGTAATATTTCCCTCTTCAATTTCTCTTTTTCCCAACACTACTTTACCGTATTCCACCCCTCTTGCAGTTTCCACAATCACTGCATCGCCTACTTCTAACTCCATACCATTTGGTGCAAAAAAATATATTTTACCATTCGGTCTGAACCGTACACCTATTACCTCTATCATTCCATATTCTCCTTTATTGTAAGCAGCATCAGCTCCATGGCAATATCAAAATTCACATTGGCCTCTAACCGAACCTTCAGCTTATCCATTGCCTCTAAAATCTTCTCAATTCCTTCATAGGACATTCTGCTGGCTTGTTTTTTCATAGTTGAAAACTCATGCTTAAATATTATCTTATTTGGTGAATTGGATATTTTCACCATCAGGATATCCCGAAACCACATAGTCATGATATCTATATAATCTGCAATATCTAACTTGTATTTACCCATATTTTTAACTGCCTGGATAATTTCATCCATTTCCATATCAGAAATTCTTCTAAGCAGCCGGACACTATCTTCCCTAATCTCATTATAATCCGGTGAAATGGCAAGCCGCACCGCCTTGCCAAGATTACCCTGAGCAAAATCTGTACAAAATCTTGCCTTCTCCTGGTCTACACCTATGTTGGATACCAGATATTCCATCATATGAAGAGGCTCCACCGGCTTAAAATTAAGTACAATACATCTGCTTAAAATCGTTGGCAGGAACTTGTCTACATTATTTGTAAGCAGCATGATAATTGCATACTCTGGCGGTTCCTCCAATGTTTTTAACAGTGCATTTTGTGCCTGCTGGTTCATCATCTGGGAATCCGGTACAATATAGATTTTATATCTGCTGCTATAAGGCTTCAAATCAATATCATTTACAAGCTGGGTTCGGATTTCATCCACGGAAATAACATTTGGCTTCTCGTGCTTTATCCAGATAATATCCGGCTGGTTACCGGTCTCCGCCTGGAGACAGGATTTACACTTGCCGCATGGGTCTGCCTCACCACTTTCACATTGCAGTGATTTTGCCACAACCGATGCCAGTGTCTTTTTGCCTACACCCTTTTCACCATTTAATATATATGCATGGGATACTTTAGAAAGCTCAATACTGCTCTTAAAATGCTTTACAATATCCTCATGTCCGATAATATCACTAAAATTTGCCATATCCTTTATCCTTTCTCTGTCTAAATCAAGTGGAAATATCCAATAACATTCCACGAATATCATCTATTTTATTTAGAATGGCTAAATTATCCTTCTCATCCTTTAATAATTCCTGTGCCAAATCATCTAATGACTTATCCACTTCCTTAACAATTCCATATACCCGGTGTCTACCCCGGCGGTCTAAAAAATTCTCTCTGGAAAATGCATGGGAGTTCGCTGCCACCTCATTCATAAATTCTTTTACAAGATTCCGGTAACGTTTCATATCCCGGATATCCATATGCTTCGCAATTTTGTCCCCTTGCTCTTCAATATCCTTCATCAGATTGGAGAGCTTTTCCTGTAATTCATTATTTTCAATGTGACTGACTAAAGTGAATTTAAAGCTGTCATCACCTTTTGGCGTCTGGGTCTGTGCTTCCACCGGCGCTTGACCTGTCAACTGGTTAATTCTCATATCCACGGCTATCTCTCCCTTCTATTTCCTGATAATAACATTACACTATCCTGTTATTCTACTGTCCCAAAATATCTCTCATTTTAACCAGTACCTATTCATCCTCTTGCATCAAAAAAACGTTTTTCCACTTCTTTTACAATCATACTATGTATCTCTTCAATTGGCAATGTGGCATCCACCGGAACAATACGTTCCGGGTAAAGCTGAGCCAGCTGCCGATATCCCTCCACTACTCTGTTATGAAAGCTCAAATCCTCCATCTCCATACGGTCTAACTCAGCCTGATGTTTTTTTCTCTTTATCCCCACTTTGGCATCCAAATCCATAAAAATAGTTAGCTTGGGACTCACATCTCCCAAAGCATAATTATTAACCTCATATACGGTTTCCACACCAAGACCCCTTCCAATTCCCTGATAAACCGCAGAGGACTCCACAAAGCGGTCGCAAATAACTGCTTTTCCCTCTGTAAGTGCCGGCCGTATTACCTGATTTACAAGCTGTGCCCGGGCAGAAGCATAGAGAAGAAGCTCCGTCATATGACTCATCTCCTGATACTCTTTATTTAAAATAATCTTGCGTATTGCCTCTCCGATTACAGTACCTCCCGGTTCTCTGGCAATCACAATATCATAACCCTTGCTCTCCAGATATCTTTTTAACAAATCAATCTGCGTTGTTTTACCAGAACCATCCGGTCCTTCCATTGTAATAAATATTCCTTCCACAAGCTTTCCCCTATCCTTTTTGTTTTTTATCTGCATGTTCTTCGTTCATCCGGCAGTTTTTTCTATCTGTCGTTAAATCTTTTTCTCCGGGATAACCATCTATTTTCCCGAATTACGGTAACCATTAATCTGTTCTCCTTACTGATACCTATACCCTTGACATTCATCCCCTGTTCCACTGCATTTTGAAGTTCCCGTATAAGCTCCTTTGAAAACACCTCTCCAGGTGCAACAACGGGAATACCCGGTGGATAAATATATACATACTCTCCACTGACACGGCCTGCCGCCTCCATAAGCGGAATTTCTGAATGATTGCTCTCTCTCGCTTCCGCTATATTCATTCTGCGCTCCGGAAGTCTTGCGTAATTTATTGTTCCCTTATTATAAATATCGGCTGTTTCCGTTAAATCAATTAACTGTCCATCTATCGCCTCTAATGCCAGATAAAATGCTTCAAATGCCTCTTTGGAATCTGCAACAGAGGTCATAGCAAGCACATAATTTTCACCTGCCATTTCCATCATCTGTCCATACTCTTCTGCCAGTATGTTTCCAAGCATCACTCCATTTAATGGCTGGATATGACCCTCTTTTTTTATACCACAGTTCTTTACAGAAAATACTAGCTTGCCATCATCATAGCCATAAATACTATACTTTTTAAAATCATTTTCCCCCACTAAATGGATATGGGAAAGCTGTTCAAATTTCTTCCGGTATTCTGCCAATAACTGCTTATAAACAATAAAGAGACCATCCCGCTCATGGTCCATTTTTTCAATACAGCCTTCAATTGCCGCCATAAATACATAGGACGGAGAAGAACTCTGATATATTGATAAAAATTCCTCCAGCCGTTCTCTACTTACAATATCACTCTTACTATGCAGTATTGCACACTGTGTCATTGCCGGTAATGTCTTATGAAGACTTTCCACTACAATATCTGCACCGAGACGAATTGCTGGACCAGGAATCCTTTTATAATTGGTAGTGGAAATGGTTTCATTTACATTTGCCATATATTCAAAATGAGCCCCATGTGCCTCGTCTACAAGCAGCGGTATTTTTGCCTTATGTGCGATTTTTGCGATTTTTTCTATATCACTGACGATACCCTCATAAGTGGGAGATACCAGGATAACTGCCTTTGCTGCTGAATGCTCTTTTATCGCCTTTTTTACCTTATCTGGCGACACTCCGCCAAACATTCCAAAGCTATCATTCCATTCCGGCATGACAAATACCGGCTTCAGCTTCAGTAAACGGATAGCGTCGTAAACGGATTTGTGACAGTTCCTTGCCACAATCAAGGTATCTCCAGGTCTGCAAACTGCCGATATGGCAGCCAATATGCCGCATGTGGAGCCGTTCACCAGATAATAGCTTTGATTGGAGCCATATATATTAGCCGCCTTATCAAAAGCTTCCTTAATAATACCCTCTGGACAATGAAATTCGTCCAAATCCCCTACCTCGGTTACATCAATCAAAAAAGGATTTTCAATATAATCCGGAAAAATGGTATTCAGCCGTCTTTTATGTCCCGGCATATGCCATGGATAAGATCCTTCTGTATTATATGCAATTAGTCCGCCCAGTATTGGTTGTTCCATAACCAGTGCCTTTCCTGCAAATAAATATAATCCAATTTATTATATCAAACATAGTGATAAAATGCAAAATGATTCGTACATTTTCCATTATATGCCATTTCCTTTTTTCATTTTTCTTCTTTAAACTCTCTCCACCAAAATATTTTTATACCCCTCTCCAAATATTTCATTGGCACTGCTGACAATCATAAATGCATGATCATCCTCCTGTTTTACAATTTCATGGAGCTTTGGTGCACTCCGTTTTTTTATAACACACATAATAATCTGTTTCTCATGGTTGCTATATGCGCCTTTACCCGTAAGTATGGTAGCTCCAATTTCTAATTCCTGTAATATGCGGTGAAGCAGTATTTCCGGATTGTCTGATACAATATAGATAAGCCTTGCCTCATCCTGTCCATATAAAATATAATCCATTACGCGTCCATTTAACACAACTGTTATAAATGCATACATTGCAATATTAAAATCTTTAAAAACAAATCCGGAAATTGTTACAATCAAAATATCAATGGTAATGAAGAAGGTGCTGGTTTTTATAGCTGGAAACCTTCTTCTCAAAAGCTTTATTATAATATCCATACCTCCGGTTGTTGCACCAACCCGAAGTACCAATCCAATTCCTGTTCCTACCATTATACTGCCCGCAATAGCTGCTAATAACAAATTATCTGTAATTTTAGGAAATATACCGAAAAGATTTGTGAAAACAGAATTTAAGACGATAGCATAAAAACTATAAATAATAAATTTTCCACCGAACTTCCACCACCCCAGTAAGATAATCGGAACATTTAAAAGGAAATACCATGTTCCGGTTTCCCCGCCAATAGAATGGCTTGCAATAACTGCAAGCCCGACAACCCCGCCAGGTGCAAGCTCATTCGGGTCAAGAAATAGTCCAATACCCCCAGAGTATATGCAGGTGCCCAACAGGATAACCAGCAGTTTTTTTAATATATTTCTGGTATTGATAAACCGTTTATTCATGACAAACCTCCAAACAAATCTTTTCCTATTAGTTTGTTCGATTTCAAAAGAAAAAATCCTTGAGAATAAAATGTTCTCAAAGATTTTTTAAAATTCGCTGCATTTTTTTTCTTTTTCGGATTCTAAATTGTGACATACTCCAAACAAGTGCAAACCATATTATAAAATATCCAACTAATAAGATAATGTCTTTTACTTCCATAAAAAGAAACGGCTCTATCAATGCAAGCAAAATTAAAAAAATACGGAAGATTGCATATAAAAAAGTAATTTTCCTGGATTGCTTTAATAAATCTTTCCAATAATCTTTACCGGAAATTTTTAATGGACTTTTATTTAAAAAATATTCCTTATTTTTCTTATCCGTATACAATGAAAATAGCACCCCAAGCATGATTCCCAACACAATAGATAAGACAATATACGGCATAATTGAAAAATTTATTTCATTAAGTCTCATTTTCCTTCCCACAACATAAAGTACAACACAGGTAAGGGAAAATACTGATAAAGATATTCTCGAATTTGTTTGTGGCGTATCAGCAGCATAAAGCTTTCCATTTTCTGTACAATAAAAAACTTTTAAATTCATATAATATCCAACATATAAATAATATGTTTTTTTCATGATGACTCTCCTTTACTGTCCTCCGTCATAACATGAAATTTAGGATAAGGAGTCTTTTCAATTTTTTCATTAAACGTATCACAAAATGTCTCTTCATCCGCATCTTTAAACCCTTCAAACAAAACTTCCTCTATATCTTCTTCATTGAAAAAAAATACATTTTGACCAGTTTGCCCATTTGGATATATACATGCTGAATACTCAAAATAACCTAATACCCCTTCATTATTAAACAATGGTGCCCGGTTTAAAATCATTAATTTTTCCTGTCCATTTTTCAAACGTACAATACTTCCTATTGGTAAAATATTTTGCATTCTTTCACACTCCTTCTTTTATTATATTGCAAGAGCTGTTCCAATATTTCCAAAAATACTACTCACTGCATTTCCAATTTTATTTGTTACATTACTAACCACATTCGTAGCTTTATTCCAACAATTCTCAACATCATCCAAAAAGCCCTGTGGATCATCATAAATATAATCAAATAATGTATTAGCACCATATGTAACAACTGCTCCAACTACCAATCCAACAACTGCACCTGCCACTGTTCCTGGACCAGGAAGTACAGACCCGATAATTGCACCTATAGCAATACTAATTCCTAAATGTGCTCCCGATTTAATTAATGCATCTTTTAAAGACTCGCCCCCTGCCAATTGAGAGCCAAAATCAATTGCAAAACCAATTGCGCACAATCCTTTGCTAATTATACCTAAAGCTTTACTTGTAGCGCTTGCAACATTGGGATTTAATATCACAAAGGAATTAGGACCATCCGGACCTTTTGCAAATGCTGTAAGCATATTAATTAAGCTTGCAATACGATAGCTTCCCGACTCTAATAAAATAGACGTAAGCTCTTGAATAAAATTTTCCAAAAAACCATCCTTATATTGGTCCATATAACTTGAGTCATTTTCTTCGGATTCTACAGGTGCTATTTTATTAATATCCGCTTTATGTTCTAATATTGCTCTTTCAACCTGCCTATATTGTGCAACAATTTGTTGTAATGTGTCTTGAAATAATATAATCTTTTCAGGATAGTTTTCTACTTCTATTAGTTGTTGCAATATATGAATAACATCTTTAAATACCTTTTTATCCAAATTATTTGTTATACTGATTAATTCTTCTTGACATTTAACTAGCGAGTTTTTAATATTATCCAAATCATCTGCAGTTTTTTCGATTTTTTTTAATTCGATTGAATATATTGCATCCATAATAACACCCTCCTGCTCTTTATCATCACATAGTTATCTTAAATTTTATAATTATCAGCTACCATACTATATCATATACATATAACTTTTTTTCATTTTTCTGACAGATAACCAGTTTCTTTGATGAATAACCAGTTTAGGAAATAAAAAGTGCACAAAAAATTATATTTCTTATATAAAATAAAAACTCACCAATCCTTACTCTTTTAAGGAATGATGAGTTTCTTAATGAGAGGCGCCAACCAGATTTGAACTGGTGATGAAGGTGTTGCAGACCTCTGCCTTACCACTTGGCTATGGCGCCGTATATATTTCATTATATGCAGGCAATTATGTTTCATGCCTTTAAAAAATAACTATTATAAAAAACTCCCCGAGTAGGGCTCGAACCTACAACACCACGGTTAACAGCCGTGTGCT
>URMF01000007.1 GCA_900548855.1 uncultured Eubacteriales bacterium | reverse complement strand
AGCGTGCCCAGCGTTGATATTGTTTATATTGTACAACAGTCGGTAACGAAAACAGAGTTTCGCAAATGTCTACTATACAAGCAAAAAGCGTTCATGCTGGTCTTATCTTAGCATAAACGCTTTCATCAAGTATTCATCATTATTTAAACAAATTGTAAAATCATCTGTGTTCCTTTTCCCACTGTACTTTCTATCGCAAGCCGGCAATCATGCTTTTTTAAAATCATTGCAGTAATCGCAAGTCCCAGCCCTGCACTACCGCTTTTCCGGCTTCTGGACTTATCAATCCTATAAAACGGTTCTAAAATTTTTTCCTGTTCTTCTTTTGGAATCCCTTTTCCAAAATCCTGAACAGTTATATAATGTTCACCGGCTGTCAGCAAAACCCTGTTTCCCGGCTCACTCGCCTTAATCGCATTATCAATAAGGTTTACCAGTACCTCTACAAAAAGGTCTCTGTCTACCAGAAACATTTGTCCATTCTCATGACATTCAAGTTCTATATCCGCTTCCTTTAGTTTTCCACTGCATACCGCCTGTACATTAGAAAATAACTCCTCTGCTGATATCTGACTTTTCACAAGCTCTCCCTCTTCCTCTAACAGCAAAAGATTCATCATTTTCTTTGAAAGCCGTTCCATGCGGCAGCTTTCTTCATAGATAAAAGAAAGGGCTTCTTCTTTATCTTCTTCCGGGAGTTTTACGGTAAGAAGTGTCTTGGCATAACCGGAAATTGCTGTCAGCGGTGTCTTTAACTCATGGGTCAGATTACCCATAAAAAGTGTTTTTCTTTTCTCTGATTCCTCTAAGCTGTGGGTGCGAACCTCTACCGCTTCTGCCATCCGGTTAAAATTATCGCTTAATTCTCCGATTTCATCTTTTTGCTTAACCAAAATTCTCTGATTATAATTGCCACATGCAATCTGCTTGGCGGAAGTATTCAGTTCCTGCAGGGGTGAAAGCACCTTATTCATCATAACTGATAACACCACATATGCCAGTATGGTAATAAAAAAAGTAAGCACTACTAGTCCTATACCAGTTAGATTGATTCGATTCTGCACATAAGTAATATCTGCCAGCATATAAATCTGATATTCCGAATAGCTATTATTCTGGCTCCGATACACTCCAAAATACTGCTTTCCCCATTTAAGTTCAGCCTGTTCCAGATTATCTGATACATTCTGATAATCAGCCTGCTCCAAATCCCGGCTTTCAAATATCGTATCATTATAAATATTCGTCTTTTCTCCTGTATCATTTATATAAAAACAGGCTAACATTCCCCCTCTCGATTGTATTACCGTATCCTTTATGATATATTCCATCACATTGCTGTCTATTCGTTCTCTGTCTAACTGTAGTTTTACTACTCTGCTCTCAATATCAGCAAAACAGTCTACTGCCCTTTGGAGCCCCTGGCTCATTGCCGTATCCAGATATCCTGCCCGCATCGTGTAAAAAGCTGCCATACTGCAGATAACAGATACAGACAAAACCACAAGACTGCAAATCAGGATGATTTTTGTCTTTAACCGCATAGCATTAATCCTCCAGCCTATAACCCATTTTGGAGATAGTCTTAATGTTGTCATTTAAGGATAACTTTTTGCGCAGCTGTCCGATATGCACATCTACAGTCCTTGTCTCTCCTACATAGTCCACTCCCCACACCATACGCAAAAGCTCCTCTCTTGAAATCGCTATATTTTTATTTTTTGCCAGAACACCTAACAGTTCAAACTCCATCGGCTTTAAGGAAATCTCTTCACCGTTTTTTCTTACGGTATGCTCTGAAAAATTAATCTCTAAATCCAGTATCTTAATGACATTACTGAGTTTTTGGGACCTCTCCAGTACTTTTTCCATACGCACCATGAGCTCTAGCATCTCAAACGGTTTTACAATATAATCCTCTGCTCCATCCCGAAGCCCTTGTACTTTAGAACCAATGTCATCCTTTGCTGTTAAAAAAATAACTGGTATCCCATAGGATTTCACTACTTCCAAAAGCGCAAAGCCATCCATCCCTGGAAGCATGATATCCAAAAGTGCGATATCGTAATCATGTTCTTCCTCTAATGCCTTTGCTGCTTCATCTCCATCATGAAACATAACCGTATCATAATTTGCAACCTTGAGATTCATATTAATCATTTTAGCAATGGAAATTTCATCTTCCACAATCAGTACCCGGTTTTTTGTCATTTTATACTCCTATCTGTAACAATATAAAAATGCTCTCTGCTCTTTCTTATTATTTTATATCCGCTGACAATGACCACAGCTTTTCCATACCAATTTTCTCATATTCCTCATTGAGCTTCATATTTTCCTCATATCCTGCACTGAATTCCAAACCAAACATAATATCTAACAGATATTTTACCGCCGAAAAAAACATGGCTGTCCAGAATTCCTCCATTCCTTCTGAGCCGGCAGCATACAGAAATTCATCTCCCATGCCGGACAGGGTTCGATTTTTATAAGAGGAAATCACAATAACCTTTGTTTTCTTTCTTTTTAACGTTCGGATAATTTCCCCCAGCCTTGAATTTTCACCGGTATGACTGATAACAATAGCTAAATGCCTCTCCTTTGGAATCAGTGCATGGAGCTGCTGTACATTGGTGGCGATATGGGTATACGCCATTTTCCCTGCGTGCAGAAACTGGCTGCAGCCGTATTGTGCCAGATGTACATTCAGGTCATAGACATAGAAATCAATACATTCTGCCTGATGAATCAATTTTCCAATCCGTATCATCTGCTCTAAGGACAATGCCTTTCTTGTCTCCTCCACTGCCTTCCGTTCCAGCTCACTGACTTTATTTACCATTGAAACAACATTTTCCCGCTCCTCAATCTGTATCTTTTCCTCTGCCTTTGCATCCGAAAGCTTTAATTCACTGACAAACCGGAGCCGGAAATCCGGGTATCCCTTACATCCCAGCTTCTGGCAGAATCTCGTAACAGATGCTGCACTTGTGTAGGTGGCATGTCCCAGTTCCCGGGATGACAGCACAGCAACCTGTTCCGGGTGCTCTAAAATATAATTACAGATATCCTGTTCCCGTTCCGTCAGGTTCTGTGCCTGTTTCATTTCCTTTAACAAGAGCATAATAATCCCCCCATATTTTTTATATCAGCCCCAGCTTCTCAAAGGCATCATAAAGACCATCCTGTTCCACATCCCCGGTAATGTAATCTGCCATTTCCTTAATCTCCGGTCCGCCATTTCCCATGGCAACCCCATAGGCACAATACTCTAACATAGGGATATCTATTTTTGCATCCCCAAAAGCTATAGTATCCTTTCTGTCCGCTCCAAGATAAGACAGTAAATGTTCAATGGCATTTGCCTTGGTAATGTCTTTTACACCCAAATCGCCAAACAATGCCTCTTCCCCTTTACCGCCCCATGTACCGTTCTGCATATCTGGAAAACGAGCCTTTGTATCCAGAAAGTCCTGATAGCTGTCCAAAATATAGCTTATCTTGTTCACATCATCCCTGTACAGCTTTCCGCCAAACTCCATGCCCACAAAGGTTCCCCGGACTGTAGCTTTTTCTGCATCTGGTTTATTCTTTCTCTTGCTGTATTCCTGTATAACCGGCTCTCCTCTGGTCTCAAACTTCTCACTGGCAAACAGCCCGTTGTTGCTTTCCAGATAAAATTCCAGTCCTCTTTCATGAAGCCAATCTACAATCTCGGTACACTGCTCCAGCGTAATTAGCTGATGCATCACCACATGTCCATTGTCCTCTACATAGCTCCCGTTTCCGCCAATCATTCCGTCCAGTCCGATTTCCCACAAATCCGACTGCATTTCCGCCTTACTTCTGCCAGTGCAGACATATACCCTGTGACCTTTTTCTCTCGCCTGGCGAATTGCTGTCACTGCAGAATCCGGAATCCGGTTTTCATAGTCCACCAGAGTTCCATCCACATCTAAAAAAATAATCTTACCCATATTACACCTGCTTTCTATATCAACTATCTCTCATTTTATCTGTAAATACCCCAGGAATCAATATAATTATTCTAATTTTGCCATAAACAATTTTTAACACATAGAGAAAAAGGACCACTCCGGTTTTATAATTCAAAACCGGAATTGTCCCTTTTCTGCTAATATAGAATTAATCCAGTTCTTCGCCGTTTGAGGCAATCACCTTTTTATACCAATAGAAGGAGTCCTTTCTTCTTCTGCCCAAATCACCGGTTCCGTCATCATACTTATCTACATAGACAAAACCATAACGCTTTGCCATCTCGCCGGTGGAAGCGCTCACCACATCAATCCAGCCCCAAGGAGTATAGCCCATCAAATCCACACCATCCTTGACAGCCTCTTTCATTTCCCGGATATGCTCTCTTAAATAGTCAATGCGGTAACTGTCATGAATGCTTCCGTCCTCCTCCAGCTTATCATATGCTCCCAGACCATTTTCCACCACCATAAGCGGAATCTGATACCGTCCGTAGAGCTCATTTAAGGTATAGCGGAGCCCCTTCGGGTCAATCTGCCAGCCCCAGTCACTTGCCTTCAGATATGGATTCTTGACGCCGCCCATCAGGTTACCGCTGGAATTTGCTGTCACCTCCGGGTCTGTGGAAACACAGTTTGTCATGTAATAACTGAAGGTATAGAAGTCCACCGTTCCGTTTTTCAGAATCTCATCATCTCCGTCTTCCTTCTTAATTACAATATTATTCTCCTCGAAGAACCGTTCAGAATAGGACGGATAATATCCTCTTACATGGATATCAGAGGTAAACCAGTTCATCATCTGCATCTGCTTCTGTGTCTCAATCACATCATCCGGATTACAGGTATACGGATACATGGTTGCAAAAATACACATGTTTCCCATCTTAAACTGTGGATAATTATCATGGGCATATTTTACAGCCATGGCACTCGCCACAAACTGATGGTGCAGTGCCTGAAAACGAACCTGTGGATTATCCGGAACCTCCATTACAGAGCCGCTGTAACCCTTGATTGTTCCCAATGATAATACAGCACCCATAGGCATGGTTCCGGAGTTAATCTCATTAAAGGTGAGCCAGTATGTCACCTTATCTTTATACCGCTCAAATATCGCCTTGCAGTAGTTCATATAATATTCAATACATTCCCTGCCTTCCCATCCGTTGCACTTCTCAACCAGCGCATAAGGCATTTCATAGTGGGAAATGGTAACCAGCGGTTCCATATCATACTTCCGGCACTCCTCAAATACCTTATCATAAAAGGCAAGTCCTGCTTCATTAGGCTCCTTTTCCATACCGGTTGGGAAAATTCTTGTCCACGCAATGGACATACGGAAGCATTTAAAGCCCATTTCTGCCGCAAGGGCAATATCCTCTGCATAGTGATGGTAAAAATCTGTTGCCTCACGGCTTGGATATAGCGTACCCTCCTCAAACTCCCTTGTCACACGCTTTGGAGTAGTGTGGGAGCCATTGGTGCACATATCTGATACAGAAGGCCCCTTGCCGTCCACATCCCATGCACCCTCATACTGGTTTGCTGCGGTAGCACCGCCCCATAAAAAATCCTTACGAAATGTATTCATCAAATATCATACTCCTTTCCAAATATTAACGTTAGATAATTTCTCTCTTACAAAACAGTTATTGCTTCATCACCAGGAACAACCGATGCCTGGTCAGTTGAAATCACATCAGAATAATCATCCGTATTAGTAATAATCATAGGTGTGATGATATCATATCCAGCTGCTTTAATTTTCTCAATATCAAACTCTAACAGCAAATCACCTTTCTTAACCTTATCTCCCTGGTTCTTCTTTGGGGTAAATCCATCTCCATCTAGTTTTACAGTATCCATTCCTACATGAATCAGAATCTCTGCTCCGTTTTCAGAAGCTAAACCAATTGCATGACCAGTTGGGAAAAATGTGGTAATCTCACCATCACATGGTGCATAAAGCTTACCCTCTGCCGGGACTATGGCAAGTCCCTGACCAAGAATCCCACCAGAAAAAGCTTCGTCATTTACTTCACTAAGTGCCTTTACTTCACCCTTAAGTGGAGAAACAATTACTTCATTCTTAACGGTATCTGTCTTTTCAACAGATTTTGCTGAAGGCACATCATCCTTATAGGTTACATAGGTTGCTACAAAACCGATTACCATTGCAATAACCATAGCTACAATTACAACAATCAAATGTTTCATTGTATTGTCTCCGATAAATACCGGTAAACCGAACACTCCGAGACCACCCATCATAAAGGACTTAACACCAAAGAAGCCGATAATACCACCGCCAATTGCAGAAGCAATACAGGAAATAATAAATGGTTTCTTCTTAGGAAGTGTAATACCATAAATACAAGGCTCCGTCACACCAAAGATTCCTGAAATAAATGCAGGCAGTGCCATTTCCTTCATTTTCTTATCCTTTGTCTTAATATAAATTGCCAAAACAACCATTGACTGTGCAAAGGATGCTGTAAAATATGGTGAAAGGATAAAGTCATAGCCAAGCTGTCCGTAATTCATCATTGCCAGTGGAACAAGTCCCCAGTGAAGCCCGAAGATAACAAGTACCTGCCAGAAAGCACCAACTAAAATACCTGCAACCAAACCACCTACGACTGGAATATTATATAGTGCCCCAAATACCACTCCAACTACATTACATAAAAATGATGTAATTGGCCCAATGATAAGGAAGGTAAGCGGAAGCATAATTGCAAATGCCAATACAGGAGCAATAAATGTCTTAATAACATCCGGGATAACCTTCTTAAACCATTTTTCTAATTTTACGGTAAAATAAGTTGCAACAATAATTGGCACTACGGTAGAAAGATACCCACCGGAAGGCATGATAATCGGAATACCAAAAAATGTTGCACTATAGCTCATTTCAAAGGCAGTTCCTGTTAATACACTGCCAATCGCTTCTGCTCCTGCCATAGCCGTTATCCCCGAGTAGCAGAGGGCAGAGCCAATTCCCATACCAGTAAACATATTGCCGCCAAATTTCTTTGCGGCGGTAGCGCCTAAAATAATAGGCAGGAATGCGAAGAAACCATCACCAAATGCATACCATAACTGGTAAGCGCCTGACGCAGATGCCTCCGGATCAAAAAATGCCCATAATGCCAGTAAACCTTTAATAATACCTGCTGCACAAAGAATGGAAAGAATTGGCTGAAAAATACCTGATATCCAGTCAATTAAGGTTGCACCGATACCCATTTTCTCCTGCGGTGCGTCCACTGATGCATCTACTGAAATATGTGCTTTTTCACATACAACTGCATACACATCAGGAACATGATTACCAATAACAATCTGGTATTGTCCACCAGACTGCATTACTGTAACGATTCCATCTGTTGATTTTAATACATCTGTGTTCGCCTTTGACTCGTCTTTTAACTTGAAACGAAGCCTTGTGATACAGTGGGCAAGACTGATAATATTATCTTTACCACCCACATTCTGGATAATAATCCTTGCTAATCCATCATACTTACTTGCCATAGTAATTCCTCCTTTTTTCTTAGGATTCCCATTTGGTCTTAAATTATAAAAACCCGGTCCGATATCAACACAATCCCATATACATATTTGTAATCATGTTTCATCGTCCGGGTTTTGCCAACCAAATGTAACAATCCCATAATATTATTTTATTAGGTTAACACCTAATCATTTACTTTTTTGTTGGCATTCCAAATCTATGGATACTGCCTTATAATTGTCTGTGCCGTACAATATTCTGAATATGCACTGCAAGATAAGTGAGTTCTTCTTCACACACTTCATATTGAAGCCTGGCTTTTATATAGGTCTGGATTCTGAGTGCACAGCGATAACTCTCCGGAAAATTATCCTTTACCATGTCATTTAATTCATAGTATCCCTCTTCATAGGTCCTGCCACTTAAAATCCGTTCCAAAGAGAACTTCAGATGCGTAACAAACCGCTCATAACTGAGACTGTTTTCATCCATCTCCACCCCTAAGGTGTAGCTTACAATGTTGAGAACATCCTTAATAATATCAGGAGCCTTTGCGGTATTTCTCATATCGGCACCAATCTCTGCATTCACAATATGAAGTGCAAAAAATCCTGCTTCATCCTCTGGTAAGGATACCCCTAATTCCCTTTTGATTATATTCAGGGCATCCAGTCCAATCTGATATTCCTGGTGATAAAAACGCTTTATCTCCCAGAGCAATGCATTTTCTATCTGAATATTCTGCTTCGCCCTGGTAATAGCATAATTCATATGGTCTGTCAGACCAATATAAATGTTCTTGCTAAGCTTTTTATCCAGACATTTCTTTGCATTGGATATAATCTTTCCTGCCACCCGTATATACTCATAGGGAATATCCTTAATCAGTGCCTCGAATTCGTTGGTATGGTCATCATCCAGACGAAATATTTTCTCAATCTGATCTGGATTAATCATGTCTCCTGCCTTTTTCTGGAAGCCCACTCCCTTACCGGTAACCACAACCTCTTTTCCCTGCTCGTTATAGGCACTCACAACATTGTTGTTAATTACTTTCAGAATCTTCACAACAATCCAAATCCTTTCTATTCTAAAAAATGTAAATAAAAAAACTGCATTATACTCTCTCCCATACATTGATATTATATCCAACCTATGTGAACATTCCTGTTCTTGTTCGAGTACAACCCAGTCTTGCCTAATAAATAGTCACAATCCAGCTTGCTGCCTTCAATTCATGTACACATTTTACTATATTATTTTTTCTATGTCAACATTTTTATTGTGAATTTGTTTATTTTTTTATCCAATTTTTCCCTTATTATGTTTAATATGCACTAATATTATCTTATTTTCATAACAAGCCATGTATTTTTACTATTTTGGGCAAAAGCCGGTTCATGGCAAAATTATCTTTAATTATTTGACAAAACTACAAACCGGCTTTTCCACATATCTGTAACCCTTATTCTTTACTGATTACCACCTTGTCATCAATAACCTGTACCTTTACCTTATTACTGTCTATTCCCGCTGCCGCCAGCATTTCCTCATTCAGCTGAAGCCTTCTTGCCTTATCCAGTACCGAGTACTCTTCATGGGAATCCTTACCGTTAATAGCTTCCCCATCCAGTGAATTGATTACCCGCTGATATTCCTCCTTCATGATTTTTTCTGTGCTGATTTTACCATCGGAAATCATAACCACTCTGCCCACCTTATTTGCCAGACTGATATCATGGGTTACAATAATAATGGTAATTCCAAGCTCCTTATTCAGAGTCCGGAATAAATCCTGGATTTTATTAGAGGTTTTTGTATCTACCGCACCGGTGGGCTCATCTGCCAGCAAGATATCCGGTTCATTTGCCAGAGCAACTGCTATGGCTATACGCTGCTGCTCTCCGCCGGACATCTGTCCCGGATACGCATCCTTTTTGTGGCACATACCCACTCTTTCCAACAATTCCATCGCCCTTTTCCGCATATCCTCCGCGCTTTTCTTTGTAAAATACATGGGCACCTCTATATTTTCCACTGCCGTCATATAAGGAACAAGATTTCTAGAGCTTTTCTGCCACACAAACCCCACTGTCTTATTCCGATATCCCACCATTTCACTGTCGCTTAAGGCAAATAAATCTCTGCCATCTATATAGAGCTTTCCGGCAGAAGGGCGCTCCAGCCCACCTATCATATTCATCAGCGTTGATTTTCCACTTCCGCTTTTCCCGATAACCGCCATCAGCTCGCCCCTTTTTATCTCTAAATCCAGACCCTGTAATGCCATTACCTCAACATCTTCGGATTTATAAATCTTAACCAGGCTGTCACACCGTATCAGCAGCTCCGGGTCCCATTGCTGCTCCTCATCCTCTTCTTCTCCGGAATCCTCCATGGTCTCTTCCGTACCATTATTCAAATTCTCCCAGGTCTCCTCCTCTTCCGGCTCTTTTTGAAACATGTGGAAATTTTCCATTGCTTTCTGCTTAAAACTTAACCGTTTCATGCTCTTCCCTCCCAATAATCTCACCATCCTCCATCTCATATACCACATCCCCCAATTCCATCAAGCCCGGGTCATGGGTTGTCATAACAATCGTAATCCCCTCGTTTTCTATCAGTTCCTTAAACAGCTTCATAACTGCCAATCCGGAAACTGTATCCAGTGCTCCGGTAGGCTCATCTGCAAAAATAATACCTGGCTTATGTGCCACTGCCCTTGCAATTGCCACCCTCTGCTGCTCGCCGCCGGACATCTGCATAGGCATATGGTTAAGCCGTCCGCCAAGTCCCACCATCTTCAGTACCTGCTTGATTCTTGGGTCTCTTTTTTCCTTATAATCTGCCAGCCGCAGTCCATAATCCACATTCTCATAGGCATTCATGATAGGAATCAAGGCCACCGACTGAAAAACAAAACCAATCTCATATCTGCGAAGCTTTTCCTTCTCCTCCAGGCTCATACTGCCAAGCTCCCTGTCGCCGAACAATACTTCTCCCTCCGTTGCCTCATCCAGCGCACTCAGAATATTCAACAATGTTGTCTTTCCGGAACCAGAACGTCCCTTTAAAATCGTCAGCTTCCCCCTGGGAATATCCATATCAATTCCCTTTAATGCATAAAACATATTTCCGTCCGCCGCAGGAAAAGCACGTACTATATTTGTCGCCCGAATTGCATATTCCATAATCTCAATCCTCTCCCATCTTAATAGCCTGTGTAATGCTGGAATTCTTTAAAATATACCGGAGTACCATCAGACATATTACAATCATCACCAAAACAATGCCCAAGAGCCTGCTCATATTGATTCCATCAACAAATGTCTGAAGTGCAATGTTATGGGATTGCGGCAGATATACAACCGCCACTATTTTCGCAGACAGGAAGGTCGTACCCAGTCCTGTTATTCCACCCATAACCCCGGCAAGAAAGGAAGAAAATATCTGCTCATTTAACAGCATTTTATTCACTTCTTTCATACTCATACCCATGGCTCTGTAAATACCAAATAACAGCTCTCTTTGTTTGATTGACGTAATCCAGTATATCAGAAAACCCACTGTGCACAGGATTACGCTCACAAGAAAGCTCAGTGTAAATAATCCGTTGGTAATCTGTATCATTGCAGAGTCACGGATTTCTTTGACATTTTCTTCCGCACCGGTTACAAAACGCATTTCTATATTTTGCGCCGAAAGGGAATCCCTGACATCTGAAACAGAAACCTTATCCTTTAAATCCATCCAAATTTCATATGGGGATGCACCAAAAACATTAACCTCATATGCATAATTAACAACAATCATATACTGTTGTTTTTCCACCCATTCTTCATTTTCATCATAACCGTAACTGTACTGTTCATACCCCGGCCATGCCTTGAAAATCCCACACACGATTCCGTTGCAGGTTATCATTTCATTGTCTGCGCTGCTTGAGAGTGGGTCGTTTCTGGTATAATTAACGCTGTCTCCAACCTTCAGATTGAAATCTTCCGCCATATTCTGGGAAATCAACACACCGGAACCGGTTTGTGCCAGTGCGTTTAGATAGTTGTACCAGTGTTCCTTATTCAAGCCGTCCGGCAATTTCGCTGTCTCACCAAATTCCTTGGTATTAACTGCCATCATGCTACAGCCCTCCTGGGTCTTACCCGAGCTGGAAACTTTTACATCATCATCTCTCACTACTCTGGTCATACCATTACAGATATCCTTCGTAAACTCTGTAAACCGCTCATAATCTGGCTCCGTATAATAACGCCGGGCCTGTTTTGAGCTGCTGTCATAATACACCTGTATATCCCATTGCTCTGCCGCCACAACATCTGCTCCTACATTATATCTGGTTCGTAATTCATTATTCTTGTTAATCGTTCCCGCCACATTGGCATTAAAGATACCCATAGCAATGGTAAACACCAAAAATACGGAAATGAAATTCTGTTTTCCAGTTGTCCGCATAATCTGCAAAAAGGAAGCGTACATATGGGGTTTCCACTTATTTCTGCCTAAATGATAAACCAGCCGTACCATGTACTTTATCAGCCGTAATCCCACCAGACCGCATGCCAGCAGAAACAATGACACATTTAAAAATACCATTGGGTCCAGTTTTTCTCCCGTCATAACATCCCATGCCAAAAGCTGTTTCTGTTTATTGTAGTTATATAGCAGATAGGATGAAAACAGGAATAAAATTACATCTAAAAAATATTTTTCCACAAAACCTGCTGAATGAAAATCCGCTTTCTGGCTCTTCTGCTGCACAATGGAATATTTTGAATATCCAATAACCGGAAGGGTCATAAATGCAAGGACAATCAGCGCTGCCACCATGGCATATGCCAGCATGCCCACTGTCGGTTTATATATAGCCGTCGATTTCATGGAAAACTCTAAAAATGCATTGGTGGAAGCGGACAGCCTGCATATCAGATATCCCAGAGGAAGGCCAAGCAAGATGCCAAAGCCTGCTAAAACACCTGACTGGCACATATACAGAAATACAATCTGTTTCTTTGAAAAACCGCGGCTCTTAAGCATTGCAATTTCCACGGTTTCCATACTAAGAATCTGTCCGGAAACCATGTAGACAAATGCCAGAAGCAGGACAAAGACCGGAAGCTCCAAAACCCAGAATATGGTGTCAATAAATTTTTTGTCTGCCTTGTATTCCTCTATCAATGGCATAAAATTATTTGTAAATTTTTTATCCTTTTCATAAAACTGTTTCAGATAGTATTCTATATCCATGATATTCCCGCTATGAATCTTTGAATAATCCAAAAGCATATACATGTCATAGTATATCTCATTAAAGGAAAATCTGCTTCCTATATCCTTCATGGAGCTTTCGCTGACAAAGAACTCTTTCTCAAATTCATCTGCCTCCACATGCCAGAAGATATCCGTATTATTTATTTCATCAAAAATACCTACCACTTGCACAGTCAGGGCATTTCCATTCTCATCCGTGTACTCGCTGAACTCTATCTGCTCACCTTCTACCATCCCCCAGTCATCCATAAGCTTTTCTGTGATAATACAAGGATACACTTTTCCCTGTTCTGTACCTTTTTCCTGATTAAGAACCTTTTCCTCTTCATAAAAAGCGCCGCTGCATATTTTTATATGCTCTTCCATTTGCGGTATACAGGCAATATTTCCCCATTGCGTGTCCTCCTTATACTGTCGTTTCGTGGCAGAACCCTCTAACCATATATGTACTTCCGTCTCCCGCTCCGGTACCTGTAAATATTCTTTCCACTTCTTGCCATATCCCTCTATTTTTCCAGTCACTTCCCCAAAATCAAATCCTCCCTTTACCTGCAGGGACGTATTTCTCGCAATAACCGCCGGATATTCATTGTTCTCTTCTATGTAGTCCACGAACTTACTCTGAATCAGCTTATTCAGGGAACCCTTTTTAAACATAGGGGTACAGGCGGCAATAGCAATAAACAGGACAATTCCCAATAGCAGGCAGCCGTTTAAGCACTTTCTATTCTGTAATTTTCTCTTAATTAATATAACCATACTGCCTCCTATTACTTCTCCACTGTCTGCTTTGCTACGATATCTCCATCCTCAAGTCCCTCCAAAATACAGCATTCCGATACCGTATTTAAGGATTCATTCGTCTCAACATACTGTTTTACCAGAGTACTGTCCACAACCTTCCACACATAATAATATACAACATCCTCCTGCCATTTATTGACCTCCTCATTAACCATAGCACTTGGAAGTACCGTTGCATCCTGTATCCGCACCTTGGAATAAAAAACATTTGTATTCATGGTGTCATTGTCAAACTGAGAGTCCTCCACCACAATATAAGCTCTGTTTCTTTCCGATTCGGAAATGCTCTTGGTAACATAGATTTTATGATTTAATTGGGATAAATATACTTTCCCCTGAACTGCAGAATTACCTACCACTTTACCAGTATAGCTTTTCGTCTTGTCCTGTTCCAAAACAAAGGAAGCCTCATTTCCTGTACCTACATAATCCTTGTTGGTATCAATCATAAGCTTTTTACTGGTCTCATCATAAATCTGAAATAAACTGCTGTCCTCTTCCGGCTTTATCTGCTTACCCTCATAAATGTTTACATTACCGAGAACACCGTTTTGTCCTGCACATACCTCGATTTTTCCATGACCGTTATTACTCTTTGCTTCCCGTTCATACTCCCGCTGCATCATATTCAGGTCATATTCATATTGCGCCTCTAAAATATCCCTGTCACACACCAGAATATTTCTCTGGCATTCCAGCTGCTCTATTTCATTGGCTGTTATGACCTCCGTTTTTTCTGTGATTTCGGTCTCGGTTGTTTCTTCCGTAACTATTTTTTCCGTAGTAGAATCGGTTGGGGATGCATCCTCTCCTGTATCTTCTGTCGTTGCGTCCTCTGCCGTGTCCTCTGTGGTTGCATCCGGAGGCACTGCTTCGCTGCCGGTCTGGCTGACTGTTGTCTCACTGGCATTTATCTCCGTTACAGTGTCTTCCGCCTCCCCTTTCTTCTGTTCTTCTTTTTGTGCCTGCTGCTCTTTTTTCTTTTTTTTCAGGCTGCTTATCTGTTTATCAAGGGCAGCAATCTGGTCATCCGATGACTTCTTGTTCTTTTCATAGTCTATCTTTATATTATTAATAGCATTTTGTGCTTCTTTTATATTGGCACTGCCGCCTTCCATATCCAGAACACAAATCAAATCTCCTTTTTTTACCGTATCTCCCACTGTAAAATTAAGGCTTTCCACCGTTGCCGCTTCCTGACATGTATAAGAGTACAGCTTTGTATATACTGTTTTGCTCTTTAACCCTACCTCTCCGCTTTCCGGACTATACACCTGTTTTTCAACCGCATATTCCTCATACTGTTCCGGCATAATGGCGCTGGAGGAATAAAATACCCACTCCCCTTCCTTTAGCCCGTCTTTCACTTCCACATCTGTACTGTTAATGGTTCCAACCTTGATTTCACGCTTTTCCTTCTTCTCCCCATTTTTCACATAGACAAAATATTTATCCCCTTCATTATATAGGGAGTCCATGCCTATCTTCAGTGACTTTTTGTTGTCACCGGAAACAAAATATACCGGTATTTTATCTCCTGGCCGCATCCCCTTCGCCGCATTTTTCACTTCCAGACGGATTTTCGGATAAACTCCCGCACTCTGGATAGCTATCATCTCTTCATTTGTATAATCATATGGCTCCACCTCATATTGCTTCCTCCCAATTACAGTGTAAATCTGGCTGCACAGCCACATGTCTACCGTATAAAATGTTGAGCTTAAATCTTCTGCCAGTTCCAAGTGCAAATCCTCATAATCGGATACAATTACAATATTTTCCATACTCTCTATAACATCTGTCTCTGACAAATCTTTTACATATGTAACATAGCCGGAATGGCTTGCTCTTATAGTCCCCTCTTCTATACTTTCCTTTAGCTTTGCAACCTCCTCCTGCAGCATTGTAACCTGATGCTTATATAACAGCTCATCATATCTCATATTTTCTTCCACTATTGCAATCTGCGTATCACATTCCTCCGCTCCCTTGGCATCATCCTTTTTTTCACAGGCCTCCCTCTGCAGCTTCTGTTGTTTTAACTGCTGCTGGTATTTCTTCTGTGCAGCCTGGGAAACACTCTGCTTTAAAGCTATTTCTGCATTTTTCTTTTCCACTTCAAGCTGGAAGTCTTCCACATCTATTGTGGCAAGTACCGCACCCTCTTCCACATATTCTCCTATATCTGCCTTAATCTCTAAAATCTTTGTTGCATTCTTTGCAAAATGGCAATATTCTTCAGGCACCACATCCGCTATTTTAATTTCCGACTTCCCAACCTCTCCATATTCTACGGGGCGGTAAGACTGGTTATTTACCACCGGAGCAATCAGCTCCGGGATATCCTCCTTATCGGCACATCCTGATAACAACAATGTCAGCACTAAAAAAATGGAACTTATCTGTTTTATCCTTCTCAATTTACCGTCACCTGCTCTCCTTTTTTTAGTCCGTCCTTAATAATGATATAACCATCTATAACCTCACCCACTGTAACCGGAACCACCTGTCTGAAACCATTATCATCCAACAGATACACATAATTTTTATCCTCCACCGTAATGACCGCCTCCTGTTCTACATAGGTTACATTTGAAATCGCCGTTTTCTCTATGTCCATACTAAGCTCATCCGTTTCTGCCACTCCTGTCATATCCGAAACCGGCTCAAAAGTAATCACATTTTTTCCCTCCTTTTTTTCTACTGCGATGACCTTCATCTCATATTCTGCCATTTCATATTTCGCTTTATAAATATCCCCTATGTGAAACACATAGTCATCCACTGTGGATGCGGTATAGTTAGTGGAACCGGAAGCAACCTTTACCACTGCCATTCCTGCCGTGGCATATCCCTTATACAATTCTTCACTTATAAAGGTAACTATTCCCGCTTTATCTGCAACCAGTCTGTATCCGGAAAGTCTGTCTTTTTGCTCCTTAATATACAAATTTGCCACTGATAAATCATTCTTTATTTTTTTTAAATCCGCAGAATAATCTTCTTCCTTATTAATTTTCATCAGCTTTGTATAGTGCTCTATAAGCATCTCATCCTCAGCCCTTCTTTCTTCATAAACTGCAATATCCTCTTCAATGTCATCTGCCTTAAAAGATACCATCACATCCCCCGCTTCCACTCTTCCTCCCTTTTCCACATTGTTTTCCTCTACTTCAAGCATTTCCTGGTGGATGAAATAAGAATTTATTTCATATTCATCGGGAACCAGCTTCAATGTAAGTACAGGTTGAATCGTTCCACACTGAACCGTAACGGTTTGGTAAGTATCCTTCTGATACTCTGCAATTGTAACCTCTGTATTCTTCTCCTCTTCCTTATCTGAGGCATCACAGCCGGTAAGGAGCGCTGTCATACCTAAAAATAAAAGCCATGCAATCCTCTTTTTCCTTATCCCATTTTGTCTCATTTTTTCATTCCTTCCCATCTGCATATAACCACTATGTTTTCTGGATATACTATGAAATTGTTATCTATAGCTTACTCTTCCCCTGCATCAAATTCTTATCTATACCGGAAAATCCCGGTTTTGCACCGGGAACAAAATCCAAATTTTGTATTTTACGAACCTATGCATTTCTGATACAATTTTCTTATATACTAGAAAACGATTATGCAAAGACTATCCAGCCCTTATGGGTCTAGAACAACCATGCACCATGGGAGGAATCATATTATTATGATAAAGATACTGATTATTGAGGATGAACGTCCCATTTCTGATTTAATAAAAATGAATTTGGAGGATGCCGGTTTTGACTGTACCTGTGCCTATGACGGCCTGACAGCAGCTAATATCTTAGAAGACCATATCTTTGACCTTATTTTATTAGATATTATGCTCCCTCACATTGATGGATATGAGCTTCTGGAATATATTAAGCCAATGCACATCCCTGTCATTTTTCTAACAGCAAAATCCTCTATAAAAGACAGGGTGACAGGCTTGAATCTCGGAGCCGAGGATTACATTGTAAAGCCTTTTGAAATCTCAGAATTACTGGCAAGGGTTAATGTTGTACTTCGGCGTTTCCACAAAAGTGACAAGATACTTGCTTTCCACGACTTAATCATTGATTTGGATAAAAAGGATGTACATCGGAATGACCACTTAATTGAGCTGACCCCCAAGGAATTTGATTTGCTTGTCTATTTCGTCCGGAATAAAGACATGGTACTTTACAGAGATTCCATCTATGAAGCTGTATGGGAAACCGAATATGATGGCAGTACCAGAACCCTTGAACTTCACATCCAAAGACTCCGGAAAAAAACAGGATTGGAAAACCATTTAAAAACCCTCTACAAATCCGGCTATCGGTTAGATTCTAATGAATAACAAAGGAGCCTGCTTATGCGCTTTCGATACAAGGTAATTATGATAAATATCGCATTTCTTTCCATTGCCCTTGGAATTCTCGGCTTTATAATTATCCACCGGAATTTTAAGCAGACCTTGGAAATACAGACCTCCTATGCGATAGAAGAAAACAATCTGATACAGGCAGCCATTGAATACCGTCTGTTAGATGTGGTCAATGAAAAAAATTCTAACATTACTGCCCATTTAAAAGATGCCGGAAAGGAAACCAGTTTAAATCTCCTTTCAGAACGCTCTTCCCTGTTTATTCTGTATAATGAAAAACTGGTTTACAGCGATGAGGAAAATCCACAAGAAATAAATGCCGTCTCAGAAACCTTATTTTCTTCCTTAGAACTGGGCGATAAAAGCTACATGTTGAAAAAAGAGAACAACGGATATTACTTGTATGTTTCCACTAAAAATATTATTAATGACAGAGATTTATACATCATTACGAAACGGGATGCAAAGGATTCTTATCAGCTGCTCTACAACCAGATTCAATACTTTTTTCTCCTTATGATTGTTGTTCTTGGGATTTGTTCCGTCTTCATGTATTTTATCAGTCTGCATCTGACAAAACCAATGGAACGGTTAAATGCAGTTACTGATTATTTTGCAAACGGCAATTACCAGACCCGTGCAGACATTATATCCGATGATGAAATCGGTATGCTGGCAGAAAAATTTAATAATATGGCAGTTTCTGTGTCAGAGCACATTGAAGAACTCAATCTGATGGTAAAACAGCATGAACAGTTTGTGGCAGACTTTACCCATGAAATCAAGACTCCCATGCCAACCATTATTGGCTATGCAGATACTCTGCGCTCTAAGAACATGAATGAAGACAGAAAAAAGCTTGCCTACCAGTACATTTACAGCGAGGGAAAACGATTGGAAACCATGTCCCGAAAGCTGTTTGATTTAATTTACCTCAAAGACAGTGAGCTGGTAAAAACCGAAATTTCCACTTCCTTACTGGCAAGTGAAATTACGGATAGTATGCAGCCTATCCTGAGCCGAAAGAATATCCTATTGAAAACAGATGTCGCACCAGCCGTTATCTTTGGTGACCGCGAACTGTTAAAAACCGTATTTATCAACCTGATTGATAATGCCAGAAAAGCCTCCGTTGAAAACACAAGCATCTTTTTCCGAGGCTTTACAGAAAATGATTTATATATTTTCCAGATTGAGGATTCCGGATGCGGAATGGATGAAGAAACCGTAAAACATATATGTGATGAGTTTTATATGGCAGATAAATCCCGCTCCAGAGAAGAAGGCGGCGCAGGACTTGGTATGTCCCTTGCCGCCCTGATTATAAAAAAACATAATGCCCGGCTTGTCATCAAAAGCCGCCTCGGCAGCGGAACTGTAATCTCCGTTATGTTTGACGGCTTTGCAGCCTCCACGACAGCTATGGATGGGCTATCCGATTAGTCTCATTCATAATTCTCTCTGTCATACTCAAGGATAACATCTTCCACTGTTATATACTTGGCGGCACCCTGTTCTTTTAGATTTATCACACTTCCATCCATTGCATTTATCCATAGATTCCCACTTAAAGCTTTACCGTCCTCCATGGCACCTAATCTCCATGCAGGAATGTAACTATAAGTATTTGCATCCTTTTCATTTAATACTCTCACATAATTTAATTCCAGCCATGAATATTTCTTGACATCTTTGCCACCCACCTGCTCACGGACAATTTCTTTTATCTGGTCAAAGTCCAACAATTTCACAGAATTACTCAGTTCTCCCTCTGTCAGAATACCCTCATATGCCATGCTGAAAATTCCGCTGTCGTTAAGCCGGACAATTACTCTTTCCGTATCATAGGGTCTCTCTGCCGATTCTGTATCCAGATATTCATAACTGCCGTATTCCCCCGTATCTACTGCCACACCGTTAATATCCCTTGACAGGATTATTTCATATCCATTCCACTCTGATTCATCATCCATATAATACCAATTCATACCATGTATTGCTGACACTTTCATAGCCGGAAGTCCTAAGCCTTCACATAGCTTTACTGCCTGTTCACCAGCTTGTTCACCTGTCATACTACATATGTTATTATTACCTGATTCTTGATTAGAATTCAAGCCTACCTCTTCTACTCCCCGAGAATTAAATTTACTAATCTCTTCCACCTGCAAACTCCATGTAGAAAGATTTCTTGTCTCATCTATGTCAAAAAAAAGCTTATACTCCATTTCATCCCTGGTTCCCTTGTAATAATTCTGACTATAGTCATCAGGCTCCTCTTTCATATCATTGGTATCCGGTGCCGCATTCATCAAAGCCTCCAGCCTTTTTCTCTCACTGTTTAAAAGTGCTATCTTATTCGCATCCGAAATATCTGCCTGGCTTTCCGCTTCAATCATAGTGTTGCATTTTTCAATGTCTGCTTTAATATTTTCCTTTGTAGGGACCTCTTCCAAATCTACCTTAATGCTGTCTGCATCAAAAAAATATTCGACTGTCTTTTTCTTGTCCTCTGCATCATAATAGTGTTTTGACACCTCCATGGTATACATATCTGCCACATCCGGAATCATAATTTCTGCAGCAATCGACACTTTCTCATTGTTTATCTGAATTTCTTCCGACCATTTCCATTCGTCACCGATTCCCAAAGAGCCTTTCAGGGTTTCATCCGAATCCCCCTCTGCAATTGCTTCTCCATTACTGGTAATCTCTTCCTCATCAAATACCACCTCCTTTCTGCCACACGCTGTTAAAACTATCAACAGCAAAAAAACAGAAATATATATTTTTTTATTTCTCATCCTATTTCCTCCTAGCTTTTGAATGATTCAGGCAATCCATCCAGTGTTTCTGATATCCCTTACAGATTACTATTTTTCTGCATCAAAATTTTATCCATTTTACGAATCTATGCATTTATGATACAATCCTCCTATACATTATACCATATCAGACTGGCAATATCGCAGAGGAGGTAGCGCAATGAAAAAATCACATTATAAGCAGCTTATTACCAGCTGTTTTTTTATCGTCACTCTCCTCAGCATTTTTCTTCCGGGTATTCTGCTGCATTTTACCTTCCAGTCAGATTTAGCTTCTGTCAAAAAGGTGCCGGAAGCCCTATATCACTCTTCTAATCCCGCTATTTCCAAAAATGCTTCCGCAAAGCTTTCAGAGTACGAACGAATTAAGCTGATATCCGGAGCATGGGACAGCACACAAAAAGCAGTTGATTCCTCCCAATCAAACATCACACAAAACCAGGCTGCAAATCTCGCAAGGGAAGCAGTAAAGAAATTGTATCTGGCAGGATGCTATCCCTACCATTTTGATTCTGCTTATGACAACTGGTACGCATGGACGGCACAATGCTTTCAATGCACAGAAAATGCCTTCCACACTTACTCTGCCTATTGCTGGCTGGTTACTTTTTACAAGTATGACGATGATGAATTTCATGATGTGCTAATTACAGAAGACGGAACCTTATTAAATATACGGAACAACCGCCCGGCAGACAGTAAAGAACATCTGTCCGGGTCATGGAACAGCTATATGGAAAAATATTTCAAAGACAAATATCCCAATATTCCAGTCTCCTTTTTTGAGATAACAGAATTTGGGAACCTTCCTGCATATAATGGTACAGCATTGACCCAGCCAGATATTCAGTCAGCAAATATCGTCGTGTTAAATAATGCCAATATCTCTTCTTTTACCGAATTTAACAATATGATAAAACTGGAAATTCCTGAAAGTACAAAACTCTATTATACATATCAATGTTCAAATAATAAGTACTTTATGATAACCATTATCCCATGGGAACAGCCACAATAGGGATACATTTATTGACATTTTTCTCTGCATATAAATATCCCATATTGTCGAAGCCTCCAGTATAAAGTACCAGAATTTGTCGAAATATTATGAAAAGTGCGACCCTTTCCTACATTACTTATCCCCAAGATATGGTATTATAAATCTATCAAAATACAAAAAGGAGGAGATATTATGGAAGAACAACAAGAAAATCTATTAAGGCAGCTCGAAACCGAAGGGCAGCAAATTGCAAAGTACCGTAAACTGATGTTAGACTTAGCACGTTCTGGCAAAAAGATTGATTGTTCCAGAATGCTGCACATCTGCAAAAAGCTAAATAAACACATTTCCTCGTTTGATGAGATTAACAATCAGTTAATAGAATTAGAGACCGCTAGTTGATTAGAAAACGTTATTGTTCCATATTATCATACAAAAGATATACACAGGGACCGCTGTATCTGGATTGATATCCGATACGGCAGTCCCCTTCCTTTTGGAAAAATATCATTAGTTCATGCTGTCCAAGCCTGACACCAGACTTCTCATCTCCTGCTTGGAGCCCACACTGCGGGAACGGCTGATAAACTCCTGTCTTTCCTGGTCATTCATATTACTGAACCGTTCCATGGCACGAAGATTCTCGGCAAGTGCCATGCTGAGCCCCACTGGAATTTCGTCATTATTTAATACACTCATATGTTCCTCCATTCCGCCACCTGCTGTGACACAATTTAAGCTGTTTTTGTCATTTTCCCTCGTAAATAATATGCGCAGCAGAGGCGAAAAAAATACTCCCCTTTTCTCTCATTTCATATAAAGACCAGACAGCTTATAATCCGGATTAAAGGATATTGTGTACGTCACATCTGCGTTTTCATAATGTACATTCATCTGTACCGTAGCAAATGTCTTTCCCATTTGTGTTATTTCAACCATGTATGCTTTTCCGAGAGATATCTGCTTTCCCCAATCATCACTGACACTTTTCTTCGCCTGTTCTATAACCTCTTCCGTCAAATATGGCTTCATTTCTTCTTCTGCATATTGGGATTGCAATGCTTTGTAATCCCCTGCATCCAGCGCAGAAATAACAGCAGCCGCTTCTGTCTCCAGTTGGTGTTCTTCAAATATCCTGCTCTCACTAATAACCGTCGTCTTAGGCATTACCCAATATCCTGACAGGCATAGAAGAAGGACGATTCCCAATACAATCGTGGAAATCCTGCATATCTTTGCCCTTTTTGCCTTTTTCAACTCCTCTTCTGGCAAGTTCTCATTAAATTCCTCCGCTGCCTCTTTCGGTGTTCCCATCCTCTGACAGATTTGCTCTAAGGTCTCACCATTTTCCAAAGCCATGCTAATATCCGATTCTAACTGCTTTTCAATTTCCCTTTTCTTAGCTGCTGTACATTTTAACCTCTTGCAAACCGCCTTTATATACGTCCTCTGATTCATATGCTATCCCTCCAAAATTGATGTGACATTGTCTTTAAAATCCTTCCATAATCCACACAGTTCCTTCAATTCCTGCCTGCCCTTACTGGTAATCTGATAGTATTTTCTTGATATCTCTTTCCCTTTTGGTTCACTCCATCTGCTCTCAACCAGCCCGTCATCCTCTAAACGATAGAGAATGGGATATAATGTTCCCTCCTTCAGCGTAAACATATCACCGCTTCTCTCTTTTAATTCACTAATCAGCTGGTATCCATACTTTTCATTATCCTCTAACAGCTTCAATACCAATATTTCTAGCACACCCTTTTTAATTTGTTTTTCATACTTCGGGTTCAAACCATCACCACCTACATTTAGTAATACTAAATATATTTTATAACTATACAGCAGCTTTGTCAATCTTTTATATATTTGTCTTGACATAAGTACGAAATCGTACTATACTCTCTGGAAGTATGATTTCGTACTTTGGAGGTAGAATATGAGAGAATTTGCAACAGAGAAATTAAAACGGTTCAATTATCTGTCAGGTGAGATTGAAGCCGTCTATCATGAGGCTGCACTGAAATTCAGTTTATCCGACAGTGCAATGCTGGTCCTCTATGCTATCTGCAACAATGGGGAAAGCTGTTTACTCAGTGATATCATCCATTTATCCGGCGCAAGCAAACAGACCATCAATTCTGCTCTGCGCAAGCTGGAAGCGGAAGGCATCGTGCGTCTGGAGGCTGTAAATGGCAAAAAGAAAAATGTCTGCCTAACCAAAAAAGGTCGGGAGCTGACGGACCGTACCGTTATCCGTCTGTTAGATATAGAAAATGGGATTTTTGATTCCTGGTCCTTGGAGGAGCAGGAAATGTATCTTGCACTGACCCAGAGATACTTAACTGCATTTAAAGAAAAAGTCAAGGAGGTTTAGCCTGGAATGAAGATTCAATTATCTGAACATTTTGACTATAGAAAACTGTTTCGCTATACACTGCCATCTATTCTTATGATGATTTGCACCTCTGTTTACAGTGTGGTGGATGGCTTTTTCGTTTCCAATTTTGTGGGGAAAACGCCATTTGCTGCTGTTAATTTTATCATGCCGTTTCTAATGATTCTGGGTGCGATTGGCTTTATGTTCGGCACCGGCGGCAGTGCACTGATTGGCATGACTATGGGAATGGGAAAACAGGACAAAGCAAAACGATTATTTTCCCTGTTTATCTATGTGACAATTGCCTGCGGTATTACCCTTGCCGTTCTTGGGATTCTATTTATCCGTCCCATTGCCGCCCTGCTGGGGGCGGAAGGTGCTATGCTGGAAAACTGCGTCATTTATGGACGTATCATTCTCCTTGCACTTCCTGCATATATGCTGCAATATGAGTTTCAAAGTTTTTTTGCCACAGCAGGAAAACCGCAGCTAGGTCTTTTCTTCACGATCACTGCAGGCGTCACAAACATGGTACTGGATGCCCTTTTTGTCGCTGTGTTCCGGTGGGGACTTGCGGGCGCAGCAGCTGCAACCGCTGCAAGCCAGGTTATTGGCGGCATTGCCCCGCTGGTATATTTTGGTTGTCCAAACACAAGCCTGCTCAGACTTACCAAAACACATCTTGACGGACGGGCATTGAAAAAAGCCTGCATCAACGGTTCCTCCGAATTGATGTCCAACATTTCCATGTCTATTGTCAGCATGCTTTACAATGTACAGCTGATGAAATATGCCGGCGAGGACGGGGTGGCAGCATACGGTGTGCTGATGTATGTCAATATGATTTTCCTTTCCACCTTTATCGGATATTCCGTGGGTAAAGCCCCAATCATCAGCTTCCATTATGGAGCCGGAAACCATGGGGAGCTTAAAAGCCTGCTAAAGAAAAGTCTGGCTGTTATTGGTATTTTTTCGGTTAGTATGTTCCTTTTAGCAGAGGGACTTGCAAAACCTCTTGCTGCAATTTTTGTGGGTTATGATGGCGCACTTATGGAATTGACCCGCCAAGGCTTTATCATTTATTCCTTTTCCTTCCTGTTTGCGGGTATCTCCATTTATGGCTCCGGTTTCTTTACTGCCCTGAATAACGGCCTCATTTCTGCTTTGATTTCGTTTCTTCGTACTTTACTGTTCCAGGTAGGTGCCGTGCTGGTCTTCCCGCTGTTCTGGGAACTTAATGGCATCTGGTTTTCCATTGTGGCGGCAGAGATAATGGCAGCAGTCGTTACCTCCTTATTCCTGATTGGCAAACGGAAGCAGTATCAATACTGACAGTTTCTTAACTGCCACTCATTCTTCCTGTTTATCCAGGAGGCAGATGCATCCATTGCAGCACGGCATGCCTTTGTCTGGTCTAATGCATTTAACATCACAAAATCATGTATCATTCCCTGAAACCGCATTGCCGTCACGTCCACGCCTGCCTCCCGGAGCTTTCTGGCAAATGCCTCTCCTTCATCCCGCAACACATCCGCTTCGCCATTTAGAATCATAGTGTCTGGAAGACCTTTAAGCTGTTCCCTGTCTGCCCTTAAAGGGGATGCCGTAATCCGGTTCCTGTCACAGCCTGATGCAGTATACTGGTTCCAGAACCATATCATACCCTGCCGGTAAAGGTAATACGCTTCGGCGAACTGACGGTAGGACTCCGTACAAAAACAGGCATTTGTAACCGGATAGTATAGAAGCTGTTTCTGGATAAACGGACCCTCTCTATACTTTGCCATCAGCGACATGGCTGCCATGTTTCCACCCACACTATCTCCTGCTACAGTAAGAGTACAGGGACTCATCTGTATTCCCATGTCCCCTAAAAGCTGCGAAAGCTTACACAGGATATGATAGCACTGCTCAATGGCTATGGGATAATGTGCCTCCGGTGAACGGCTATACTCGGGAAATACCACGATAGATTCTGTCCTTGCGGCTAACTCCCTTACCAGCTTTTCATGAGTATGAAAGCTTCCAAACACCCAGCCTGCACCGTGGATATAAAAGATAACATTTGCCGGGGAGGTGATGCAGTCCGGGCAGACAACATACACCTTTACCCTGCCCCACTCTCCCGTATCTGCAATGGTGTCCTGTATATTGGCAGAATACATACAGATTGGCGTGCTCTGGGCTTCCTCCAGCATCTCCCGCCCTTTTTCAGGTGGCAGCTGGAAAATAAATGGTGGTTTGGAATTGGCAA
Organism: uncultured Eubacteriales bacterium; assembly: GCA_900548855.1. Classification (GTDB taxonomy): domain Bacteria; phylum Bacillota; class Clostridia; order Lachnospirales; family Lachnospiraceae; genus CAG-590. Next base: position 70,231 of record URMF01000007.1, on the reverse strand, counting down.
TACAGACCTGTAATGCTTCCGGTTCCAGGGAAATTCTTCTTATCATTCTAAATTCCTTTGAAATTTTAGTTGTTATCATTATATGTAGGGAACGGCGGAAGAATTAATAGAAAATTATTTTAAGAAATTTTCCTGCCTGCACGCCGCAATACTCCTCCTAAATAAAGGATTGCCTGCCACATGCTTCCACCCCATCAGCACTCCCAGTAATTCCAGCCTGTTTTCGGCAGAATCTGCGCCATACTCCCTTTCTATCTGAAGCACACTGTTTTTTAGCTTTTGAAGATACATTCTGGCATTCTGCAAAACCTCCTTCCACTCATCCTTCTGATATACCCGGTCCCATGCCGGACAGCAGTAATGAATGTCTTCCAGGCTCTGCATTTTCTCCAATGACGCCTCACTCATTTCTTCATCTACAAATATCGGAAAATCCTCAATGTCCGGTATTGCATCTCCTGTAAAGATAACATGTTCCTCTTCATATATGTAGGATACAGACCCATGCGAGTGTCCTGGAGTTTCTAACACCTTTATGGTAATTTCCTCTTCCGGCAGTATAATATCTGCCTCCTTTACTACCTCATCCACCTTAACTGATTCCTTTACCAATGTATAAAAATTCGGAATAGGACGTTCCTTGAACTGCATTTCGATATTTTCAATCCATTCCTTTTCCATATCCGATGCATATATACGGCAGCCAGACAATTTCTGGATTGCCGCCGCGCCACCGATATGGTCTGGATGTGCATGGGTCAGGAAGACTGCTTTTATTTCCTCTATGCTTCTTCCCAGTCTCTGCATATATTCTGCAACTATTTTTTCACAACCTGCAATCCCGGAATCAATCAGGTAACAATTTTTACCTGTTATGAGATATACATACACATATCTTTGCACCTCTTCTGTTACCTGAAAATGAATCCGGATTTGATGTACCTTATTCGATATCTTCATTTTTTCATCTCCTTTTTTACTGCTGCTTTACACAATATTATAATTACCTCTCTGATAATATCTTTTTTATTACTAATGATTTTCACTTAATTAATTTTTATATCCTGCTTATATTATTATCCTTCATCTTCAACAATAATTGCCCTGCTGTCCACAGAGTTTTCTCTTTTTCCTGCAAGCTTTCTATACTCTGCTGATGCAAAGCACTGCTCCATTTGTGCCTTACTCTGCCACTGGATGATAATGATTCGTTCCGGCTTCCATTTATCCGACAAGGGTATTATATGGTTCGTGCGGACTAAATACCTCCCTCCAAAATGTTCTACAATCGGCTTTACCTCTTTGATATAGGTTTCATACTCCGTTTTATCTTTATTATCATCCGTATAAATTGTTACAATAAAGTAAATCATGCTCCTCCTTTCATGCAAGTATCCACTTGCATTATACTCAAAAAAATAATGTAACGATTCAAAGCTAACCTTAAAAATGCTCCAAAGGTATTCCTTTTGTTTCAGCATATGCCATCCAGAAATACCCGGATACTACTCTTTATGTATTCTTCCCTCTTTAATTTTGTCAGTTTTTTCCCAAAGGATGCATTTAAAAATACAAAGCCAAAGTTCATGGAAAGAAACATCATAGCCAGATTTTCATACGCCGGGTCATGAATCTTGCCTGCCTGGTACATCTCCTGAAAATACTGTTCCAATACCTTTTTAAATACCTGTGGAACCTTAAGGATTCCTTCTGCGGTATCCGGAAACAGCTCCGGTGTCCGAAGCCCAATTGAAATCTTTACCATGCGTGGAGTTACCCTTTTCATATAAATCTCTGAAAAAGAAACTAAATCCTCTTCCACATCACCGGTGTAGGAAAAATCTGCTTCTGATAGATTAGGATTCCATTTTGGAAGCTGCATGGCTGATAGTACTATATCCTTTTTTCCCTGAAATCTCCGAAATATTGTGCATTCATTGACCCCTGCCTCTGCGGCAATATCCTTTGTTGTAGTGGCAGAATATCCCCGCTCCATAATCAGATTCATAGCAGCTTCAATGATTTTATTCTGGGTTTCGTCTGGCATAGGTTCTTCCTCCGTTTGCAAGTGGGTACTTGCATTATACTGATAAGAAAAGACTTTGTCAAGATATTAAATATTCTGTCTCCGGTAAAAACTGCGGCAGGCTGTCCCAAGCAAGCAAATCCGTCTCTATATTCATTTTCTTTGCCGGTGATATGATAATCCGCATTGTTCCTGTCATTCCTTATAATTGTATTTTCTGTACTACGTTTATTATAATGGAAAGCGTCCGGTATGTCATTAGATTTCTCGCACTACAACCTCCCCATTTTTCCTCCGGATTTCCTCTGCCTGTTCATATACCTCCACCAAACGGGCACCAATCGTTCCAATATCTCTTTTCCTCGCCACCTCATAACCCTGCTCCGTGAGACTTTCTGCCTCTCCCCGTAGGATTTTTCCGGCTAATTCCTCAAATTCTTCGAGATTTTCCGCCTTATATACCATTTTGCCATGCTCTAACCAGTCCGCATATACAGGAATATCCCGGAGCAGTACTGGTATCTTCATGGAAAGTGCTTCTAAAACCACGATTCCCTCCGTCTCCTCATAGGACGGAAACAAAAACAAATCACACGCCCCATATGCCTGTCTTAGGCTTTCCCGGTCAACATAACCGGCAAACCTAAGGTTGGGAAGCCTGTTCTCCACGATTTCCCTGATTTCTGTGGGAACCGTATGCAACTCGGACTGGCCAAACCAGATAAACTGGTATTGAGGCATACGCTGTGCCAATGCGGCAAAATCCAGAATACCCTTTCTTTTTATCCATAAGCCCACCGACATAACAATTTTATCATCCTTTGAATATCCATATTTCTTACGAAATGCTTCCCGGTCTTCTCCCCTCCTGCAGTAAAATCCGGTATCAATTCCGTTAGACAGTACATGAACCGGTTTCCGTATTCCGTAGGATTCCAAAAGTCCTGCCGAATATCTACTGGGTGTTATGATGCAGTCTCCCTGGGAATAGCACAGCGTAATCCATTTTTGGAAAAATCCCGCTGCCGCATTGGAACCGATATAGGAATTTTCAAAATCCTCCCTAGTGGAATGCGCATGAAACACCACTGCCTTGTGATGAATTTTGGCCCAGACTGCCATCCGCAGGGAACCAGGAAATATTGTATTAATATGTATAACATCTGCTTCCTTTTTTGTTGAAACCAACTCTACATCCTGGTTTTGCAACGCCTGCTGCTGATGGTAGGCTGCTCTTCCCACACCACTTTTTTCAATTAATTTTTTCCATTGTGAATATAAGTATACTTTCATCGCCCAACCTCCTAAGTGCTTAAAATTCTTTTGTCTACTGTTCCTATGCCATAAAATTTGCCACCGCGTACTGCAATACCTGATTGAGCCCCATGCTGTACAGAAAAATAGTTGCAGGCTTCCCCAAAAGAATGATGGCGGTAAACCTTGAAAGCGTCATACTGCTTACCCCGGCAAGATAACAAAGGAAATCATCCGGTGCCACCGGCAAAAAAATCAACAGTGCAAACAATTTTTCAAACCGTTTTTCCTGCTCTAAAAATTTCTCATATTTGTCATAGAATTTAGAGCCTGTCATATTCCGGACAAATAGGGTGCCATATCTTCTAGCCAGAATAAAGGCACAGACAGAGCCGATACAGATACCTGTATAGTTCAGGACAAAGCCCCAAAAGCTTCCGAAAAATACAACTCCAAATACACAGCCCACTGCTCCCGGAAGAATGGGTATCACCACCTGTACTGCCTGTACAACCACAAAGAGGACAGGTGCCAGCACACCGCTTGCCTTCAGAAGCTTTTCCAATTTTCCTGTGTCAGAAAATATACCCTGGCTCCATCCCCATAATACAAAGATGAAAAATAAAAGCCATGCAGCCACCTCTATTATTTTTTTGTGCCGGATTATCCATTCTATCACTTGTTTCAACTTTATCCCTCCTGTCTTCCTATCCACTTTCTAGGCAATTGCGAAACTCCTTATTTTGAAGTATAAGTTATGAATATATACTAAAATAATGTTGGAGTGCATAACATATTCTACACCAGACAGAGTTTCGCAATTGCCTGCATCCTCTCTCTTCATGCTCCTTAAATAGAAACGAATACTTTTCGGCAAATTCTTCACCTTTTGCTGAACTTAAGAAATTCTTCACAATCAAAAAAATATTCCATCCTCAACTTTGTTCCCCGAATTATTTTTCATGCCTCAGCCCTTCTTCTCATACAGCTATGAGCTTTCATGCCTAATCCCTTTTCTTTTCTGAAAATGACAACGCTTTGTATCAGCCAGCTAAGGAAAAACAACAGGCACTCCGTAAACAGCTTTGCCGGATATACGGAAAAATGAAAAACCTGCACAAGCATTTCCAAAGCCACATTATTCATAACAAAAATGAATACTGCCAGTGCAAAATAATGAACCGCAGTTCCTGCCTTTCTGTCTGTATGAAATACAAAACGGCAATTCATACTGTAATTATAAAAAGCACTGACTGCTCTCGCCAATATATTGGCTGTAAACACCCATCCTCCCGTATGCGGCAGGCATATCATAAGGATAAAGAACAAAAGATAATCCACAAGAAAGCTTGAAAAGGAACACAGCGTAAATTTCAAAATATCCTTATAAATCCTTAAGGAGTCCCGCACCGCTCTGAAATGAGAATTTGAATTATTCTCGTCCCGGTAAATTGTATGAATCGGAATTTCTTTAATGGGAATACCCGCCCTTGCCAATGCCATCAATACATTCATCTCATATTCGTACCTGTCTCCTTCTACGGAAAGCAAACCCGGCAGTAAATCCCGACTGAATGCCCTCAAGCCTGTCTGTGTATCTGACACCTCCACTCCACTGGCAAATTGGAAAACTTTCCTTGTAATCTGATTTCCCAATCTGGATTTTAGGGGCATATCCTTTCCCACAGCTCTCACTCCAAGCACCATGGCATTTTTATGAGCTTCCGCAAATACTAAAAGTTTTATCATATCCTCCGGCATATGCTGTCCATCGGCATCCATAACTCCGATTATGTCACTATCCCATATTTCTTCCTTCACATAGAATAGTGCCGTTTTTATCGCAGCGCCTTTCCCACAATTTTCCGAATGCCTTAAAATGATGCAAATATCCCTTACTTTATCAAAAACCGGCTGGTATTCTTCCCCGCTTCCATCATCTACCAGAATAATCCGGCATCCGTATTCCCAAAGCTTATTTGCAATTGCTATTAGCGTTTTATCTGGTTTATAAACCGGTATAATCACAACTGGCATTTTGTCATCCCCTTTCTCTGTTGTTCCAGCTTCCCTACTATCCTGTATCCGACATATCCCGCTACGCACCCGGTCAAAATTCCCCCTAAGATATCCGTTGGATAATGTACATACAGATACAGTCTTGAAAATGCAATCCAAAACGCAAGCACCAGTGCTGGCTTCCACAAGCTTTTATCCCCTGAAAAATAAAGCGCCGCCACTGCCGCGAAGGAGGCAGCCGTATGTCCTGACGGAAAAGAAAAATCATCCGGCCTTGCAATCAGAAGCTGAATAGAAGTATTCACATCACATGGCCTTATCCTGCAAAACAGATTTTTTAAAATGCCGTTACACAGGATAATATCCACACATAATGCTGCCAGCAATATCATTCCAGTTCTCCTTGTATCCCAACTGGTCAGCCACCCAGATATGCCTTTACGGGATTTTCCCATATTTTCGCCAAACGGCCATACAGGTACGCTTCTATAGGATTTCCCCGGTATCAACAGCAATATAACCGCCAGTACAATCCAGACGATTCCTCCATCCCCCAGCCTTGTAATAAAACACATAACCGCATCTCCAACCGGAGTGTGCATACTTTGTATCCAGTCCAAAATCTTAAACTCTATTTCCATGCTTTTCACTCCTTTTCTGAAATGTAATTACACCCTTATTTTTCCTGACAAGCTTCACAGAAGCTATCTGCATCCCAATCACCAGCGCCGCCCCGGCCAGACAGGCTGCAATCTGGAAATTTCCCGGATTTACCGCTGCCTTCGGTATCTCTAATGTGGCCGGTCCCTGAATAATCGCATAAAAGGAGCCAAGCATCATTCCAAGAATGGCATACACCGCCTGAGGGCGGAATTTTTCAAGACAGACCTTAATACCCTTCACCACGGTGGCAGCTCCCGTCAATACGCCCAAGCCAAAAAACATCAACCCGGGAATATAGGAAAAATCCAATCCCAGAAGTCCACGCACTGCAGATATTACTGGTATATATGCCCCAAAAATCAAAAGCAGAGTAGAGCCGGATATTCCTGGAAGAAACATTGCAGATATTGCAATCATTCCGATAAAAAACAACTTAACCCCCAGTCCCATGGAAAACTGACTCAAGTCCATGGAAGTTACCCCTGTTTTCCCATTCAGCAGCGTAATCCCCACAACAAGCACAAGCCCCAGAATACAGAAGAAAATGCCTTTTCCCACCTCCCGGAAGCTCTGCCTTTCCTCTTTTATAATCAGTGGAATAGAACCTGCAATCAATCCGATAAACAGGGAACTTACGGTATATATACGGCTTTCAAATAGTGCAGACAGCACCAGTACCGCCAAAACCATTCCTGCCGCCCAGCCAGCCCCAAGCTTTGCCAGATAACCGACAGCCCCTTTCTTTTCCTCCATTTTTCCAAAGACGAGATTATGAATAGAACTGATAAATTTATCATAAAACCCCATGATAAAGGCAACTGTTCCTCCCGATACTCCCGGCACGCTGTCTGCCAGTGCCATACAAAATCCATTGATTCCTTCTTTTATCATAATAAAAACCTCCTATTTGTTTTCTGCTGTCAAGCATATCCGAAAACGTCTATAAACGTTTATCCTGAAAATCATCTTAACAGCCTGCATTAAACAAACAGGAGGTAATTTCTTAAACAAAACCTAAACAATATTTAAATTTGATAAAACCCTCTATATAACCGCCAGTATTATCGTACCGGCAAGAATACAGCAAAGCCCGATAGCTGCCTTCCTTGCCAGCCTTTCATGAAATACAATTCTGGAAAAAAGAATGGTGACAAGAATACTTAGTTTATCTATGGGAACAACCGCACTGGCGGGTCCATCCTGTAAGGCCCGATAATAGCATAGCCAAGACGCTCCCGTTGCCAGTCCGGACAACACAATAAATCCAAGTTCCCTTTTCTCTATCTCTTTCACCTCCCGCTGCTTTCCGGCGAAAAACACCATCAGCCACGCCATCAGCAGGACAACCGTTGTCCGTATGGCTGTGCCAAGATTAGAATCGATTCCCGCAATTCCGATTTTGCCCAAAATTGCGGTTAAGCTGGCAAATACGGCAGATAAAACCGCATAGACCAGCCATTCCCTGCTTTTTTGGGGGGGCTCTTCTGGCTGTGCTTCATTACCGGAATACCCAGAGGATGCATTTCCCCCATCCGATGGAGCCTTGGAAATCATCAACAGGGTTCCTGCGCCAATCAGAATAGCCGCTGCTATTTTCCCCCATGTAAGCCCTTCCCGTAGGAAAATCAGCGCCAAAAGAATTGTAAGTACCGTACTGGATTTATCAATGGGCACCACCTTGTTAATGTCACCCTTTTGCAGGGCATGAAAATAACACAGCCAGGATGCCCCGGTTGCCAGCCCGGATAAAATCAGGAACAAAAGCGTTTTCCCGCCTATCTGTGTAATGCCGGACCAGGTACCGGTAATCAGCACCATAAGCCATGAAAACAACCATACCACGATGGTACGGATTGCTGTTGCCACATCCGAATCTGTTTTTCTGATTCCGCATTTTGCAAGAACCGCCGTAATTCCCGCAAAAAAAGAAGAGCCTATCGCATAAAAAATCCACATTTTCTTCCTCTCCTATTATTGGTTCAAGCGGTAACCCGCTCCCCACACCGTCTCTAAAATCTTCGGATTTTTGCTGTCATCCTCAATCTTTTCCCGAATCCGGTTGATATGCACCATCACCGTTGCACTGTCACCCACATAATCATATCCCCATATCTTTTCAAAAAGCTGTTCCTTTGAAAATACAATATTGGGATTCATTGCCAGAAATTTTAACAGTTCAAATTCACGGTTGGGAAATTTTATCTCCCTTTCCCCCTTATAAACCTTCCAGCTGTTCACAAGGATTCGTAAATCGTGAATCCGTATTTCCTCCGGTGTCTCTGCCTCCTCCCCCGGAAGCTTCTTAAGCATCCGCTCATACTGCCGCAGGTTCGCATGAACCCTTGCCACCAGCTCTGCCGGGTCAAAGGGCTTTGCAATATAATCGTCAGCCCCCAGTCCAAGCCCCCTGACTTTATCCACCGATTCCGTCCTCGCCGTAACCATAAGAATCGGGATATCCACCTTATCCCGTATCTCCCGGCAGATTTCATAGCCGCTTTTCCCCGGCAGCATTAAATCCAGCAAAATCAGGTCAAAGCTTTCTTCCTCCAGCAGCCCGGAAACCTTCTCACCTTCTGTCACAATCTCCGTCAGAAAGCCCGCCGATTCCAGATAGGCCTGTTCCACCATACTGATGTCCGCATCATCTTCCACAATCAGTATCCGTTTCGTCTCTGCCATCTTCCTTGTCTCCTTCCTTTATCTCCATATAAACGGCAAGCCCGTCTGCATTTTCTGCCCGGACGCTGCCACCCATCCTCTCAATCAGATATTTTACGATATACAGACCAAGTCCATTTCCTTCCTTTTTGTTTCGGGACTCATCTCCGCGATAAAATTCATCAAAAATATAAGGCAATTTTTCCTCTGGTACTCCTACGCCATTATCCGAAAAGCAAATACAGAATCCCTTCTCCGAATGGCTCAGGGTAAGCTTCATTTTCAGCGGCGCTGCTTCTGCGTATTTCTTGCTGTTTTCCACCAGATTATCAAAAATCCGCTGAAGCTGCTCTGCATCTGCCCTGGCATATCCGGTAACCGTTCCGATATCTGCGGTAATCTCCGCCTCCTCTAAATATTCCTGCTTTCCCTTCACATAGCTGTCGATAAATGCAGGTAAATCAATGGATACAAGGTTAAGAGGCATATTCCCGGTTTCCAGCTTTGACACATAAAATAACCGTTCCAGCAGCACGTTCATCTCCTCCGTCCTCCGGTATGCCGTTTCAAGAAATTTATCCTGCCGCTCCGGTGTACCGGCAATCCCATCCAGCAGTCCCTTAATAGTTCCCCGGATGGCAGTCAATGGAGTCCGCAAATCATGAGAAATTCCCGCAATCATGTCATTCCTCGCCTTCTCATACTTCCGGTTCTTTTCCTGCTCTTCTAAAATGTGCGCCTGCATCCCGTTAAAGGTATCGCATATGGTCTCAAATTCCACATCTCCCGAATAGACAATCTCCTCTGTCAGTATGTTCTCCTGAATCCTTTTTGCCCCATCTCCCAGTGCATCCAGCGGTTTCATAATATACCGTACCAGATTCCTTGTAAAAAAAGAGCTGGCAATAATAAATGCGGCTATACAGAAAAACGCATCGATAAACAACAGCAGAATAAAGGAATTTTGGTGAACCGTCCACTCCTCCAGCATATCCTCCACGTTGGCGGCCTCTGTTATGGTCACCATGGAAGCCTCCCACTTCCGCTCAATGGATTCCCAATATATTTTTACCACCCCTAGATTTATAACCAGAAGCAGCGCCAGTGTTGCCAGTATCATTAAAGCATTTGAGACAAAAATTGTCCTTTTTACCGTTTTTTTCTTCATCTGCCCGCTCCTTTCACGACCCTCCATGTCAGGTGCTTGGGAAACTTTTTGTTTAAAACCGCACGTTGTACAAAATAAAGAGTTTCCCAAGCACCTGACATCATATCCTTATTATACCCCAGTCTGTCATAAGTGCAATATGCCTCACAGAAATACAGTATCCCTATTGTAAATCACAGAGCTAAACAAAAACCGGTATAAAAGCTAAACAAATCCTAAACAAAAAATGGTTGCATTTCCTCTCTAATTATAGTAGATTAGCATTTAACACATTTTATTCCGTTCAGCTATCAGCGGAACAGGAAATTCATGCAACAGGAGAAAGAAAATGAAAACTACTACGAAAAAACAGAGATTTTTTAGTCGTTTTATTGGCGACAAACAATTTTATAAAATGGTACTGACAGTTGCCGTACCAATTATGCTTCAGAATGGAATCACTAATTTTGTGGGACTTTTAGATAACATAATGGTGGGACAGATTGGAACCGAGCAGATGTCCGGCGCTGCCATTGTAAACCAGCTGATTTTCGTATACAATCTGTGCATTTTCGGCGGTGTTTCCGGTGCCGGTATTTTTACTGCACAGTATTTTGGACAAAATGATACAGAAGGTGTACGCAATACCTTCCGGTTTAAGCTCTGGATGGCAGCACTGCTTACGGCGATTACAATTATGTTGTTTTTAACAGCAGGTTCCTCCCTGATTCAAATGTATCTAAAGGGCGAAGCAAGCTCCACGGATGCCGCAGCAACACTTATGTATGGCAGACAGTATCTGATGATTATGCTGATTGGGCTTCCTGCATTTATGCTGGGACAGGTCTATGCCAGCACCCTACGGGAATGCGGGGAAACGGTACTACCCATGAAGGCAGGTATTATTTCCGTCCTTGTAAACCTTGTATTTAACTACCTTTTAATATACGGAAAATTTGGATTCCCGAAGCTGGGCGTTCAGGGTGCCGCGATTGCTACCGTGCTTTCCCGCTATGTGGAGGTATTAATTATTGTCATATGGACCCACCGCCACAAGGAAAAGAATGCCTTTACCGAAGGACTTTACCATACCCTGAAGGTTCCTGCATTTCTTGTCAAAAAGATACTGACAAAGGGAACTCCCCTCCTCTTAAATGAGACCCTGTGGGCTGCCGGTATGGCAATGCTTACCCAGTGCTACTCTGTCCGGGGACTTAACGTGGTAGCCGGGCTCAATATATCCAACACCATTAACAATGTATTTAACATTGTATTTATCGCACTGGGAGACTCGGTAGCCATTATTGTGGGACAGCTGTTAGGCGCCGGGGATATGAAGAGGGCGAGAGATACCGATAATAAGATGATTGCCTTTTCCGTTGCCTGCTGTACCGCTGCCGCCCTTGTTATGCTGATTATGGCTCCGGTATTTCCGAGGTTTTACAATACCAATGCAGAGGCAAAGCTGCTGGCAAAGCAGTTTATCATGGTTACTGCCATTTTCATGCCGCAAAATGCATTCCTGCACGCCTGTTATTTTACACTGCGCTCCGGCGGCAAGACCATTATCACCTTCCTGTTTGACAGTGTATTTATCTGGTGCGTCAGTGTTGTAATTGCATATACCCTAAGCCACTTCACCGCCTTGCCGGTAATCGCAATCTATACTCTGGTACAGGCAGGGGATATCGTTAAATCTGTGGTGGGATTTATTCTGGTAAAGAAGGGAATCTGGCTGCAGAATATTGTTTCATAATCCACATTACAAATGCTTTTCATACCTTCCTTCAATTTTTATGCCATCCCTGGCGACAACAAAGGCGTGTTCATCAATCATTCTCAGTTCTCTTCTCAAATGGGCGCATTCGTATTTTGACAGTACCGTAATAATCATATAAGTCTTACTCTCCGTGTATCCTCCCTTTGCCTCCCACCAGGTGGCATCCCGGTTAAATTCCTGCACGATATAATTCAGGATTTTCTCCGGCTCCTCCTTCGTGAAAACCAGTACCTCTGTATTGATATTCTGGGTATGGGTTTTATCCGACATTAACATGCTGACAGCGGAATAAATGATACTGTAAACAGCGGTCTGAACTCCGAACAGAAGCGCACAGATTCCATAAACCAGCACATTTACCGCCAATGACACCCTGCCCACACTGAAATCCTTATACTTTTTTGTAAAATACATTCCTGCGATATCCATTCCCCCACTAGAACCGCCAAAACGCAGTGCAATTCCAATACCGGTTCCCGCCATAATTCCGCCAATGATACTGGCAGTCAGTGCATCTCCCACAATTGGCGTATCCGGAATGGGCAGAATACTCAGAAACAATGTCTGGCTCAGCACACAGACTACCGTCCGCACAAAAAAATTTTTCCCGATAGACACATAAGCTAAAATAAACAATGGTATATTGAGAATCAAATTGATGATACCGGCAATATCTGTACTTCCAAAATGGATATGCAGATAGCGTACCAGCAAGGTACGGATAATCTGGCTGATTCCCATTACACCTCCATTATATAAATCAGCAGGTACAATAAACAGATTGACGCCTGCGGCAAAAAGCAGCATTCCCATCACTGCCACTGCATTTCTTTCCCAAAATTTCCTGTCTGCTATCCCCATCGCAATCCCCTCCAAACCAAATATTCTGTCTCGCTCACACATTTACCTTTCATCTTATATCTTAAATATAACAAACCGTCCGGAGAACCTCAACAGAATTCTGTTTTCCCGGAAAATTTTTTATTTTATCCAGCAATGCTGCAATAAATCTGTTATAATCATATTCAAAATGGCAATCATATAAATATCCATACAAAGAAAGGAATACAGCCATGGCACAAAAAAACAATGATTACATCGCAATTCCGACACTTTTAAAGGTTGAGGCAGGTGCCCTTGGCCGGATTGGCGTTTATTTAAAGGAAAGTGATATAAAGAAGGTCGTCATCTTTTTTGGCAACGGCTTGATTGACATGTTTGGAAATACCGTCATGAACTCCTTACAGGCTGCAGGTATCGAGGTGTTAGAATATCAGGAGCTGGATTCCGTGTGTCTCAATGATATCTCCACCCTGGCATTTAATCTGCCGGTTAAGACACAGGCGGTGATTGGACTGGGCGGTGGAAAGGTAATTGATGCCGCAAAATACACCGGATTTTTAAGAAAGCTTCCATTTATCAGCATTCCCACCTCTGCCTCCAGCGACGGATTTTCCAGCGCAAGCGCTTCCCTGATAATAGACGGCAGACGAAATTCCGTCCCGGCAAGAATGGCATACGGAATTATAGTAGATACTGCGGTCATTAAAAGTGCGCCGGAGCGGTTTCTCTATTCCGGAATCGGGGATATGGTTTCAAAGATTACCGCCCTTTACGACTGGCAGTTTGAAGAAGATTTAGGGCTTACCGAGGTGAACGATTTCGCCATGATGATTGCAAAAAAAGCTGTTAACAGCTTTGTCCGGACTCCCTTTGCCAGTATACGGGATGATTTATTTTTAAAGGAATTATTGGATTCTCTTGCCATGAGCGGCATTGCAAATGAAATCGCCGGAAGCAGTGCACCTACCAGCGGCAGTGAACATTTAATCTCCCACGCCCTGGACAAAATGCTGGAGGCTCCCCAGCTTCACGGAATCCAGGTGGGGATTGCCACTTACCTGATGAGCCTTGTACAGGAGCACCGTTCTAAACGGGTGCATACTATTTTTACCGATACCGGCTTCTTTAACTATGTAGAAACCCTGAATCTGGATATCCATGCCTATGAGCAGGCAATTGAGCGGGCACCTTCCATCAAGCCATTCCGCCATACCTATCTGCATGAGGAAAAATACCGGATAAAGGCGAAAGAGCTGTTAAAAGAGGATGAGACTCTCCGGAAGATTTTCCATTGCTAAAGATGTTTGCAGCCTCTGGCAGGCTTTATAACGGCTAAAGCAAATGCGCCCGCTATGATACAATAGAGCCACCGACAAAAAGTGAGGAAAATACTATGTTTATAAAAGAAATACGACTCGAAAATTTTGGTCCAATTGAACACCAGCGGTTTCCGTTATGCGATAATAAAATCAATGTAATTTTCGGGGATAACGCAATGGGAAAAACACAATTATTAGCAGCAGTATATTCCGTTTTTTTGGGTTCAAAGCTTCTGCAATACCATCAAAATTCCGAGCGGGAAGGATATACACGCTTACAGGTTCATTCCGCAGATGAGAATATAGCCTTAATCCAGCACCATACCAGCCAGTCCTCACATATATTGCTCAAGAGCTTCGATGATATTAAAAAACTCTCAAAAATCAACCGTGAAAATTTATTTTTCTATTTTCCTGATTTGGAAAGAACCAAGCATCAGAAATACACCAGAAGTGACATTCAAAATGCCCAGCGTTTCCTCTGGAATTTAGGATTGAAAGAGCATCATATTCTTGGCAACTGCCTTGCCAAAGCGGAAATAAATGTTGTAATGTCCTCTAGCGAGCAGCGATATCTGGATTTTGTCTGCCTGTTGTCTAAAATTCCTGCAGGCTCCATATTGATTGCCGATAGCATATTGGCAGGAATGGATGAAACCATGTGCTATATGATAATCGATATTTTATCAAAGCTGAAAGGAATCCAGCTTATTCTTGCTGAAAATAAACGGCTCGAATCCATATTTGCACAACAGAATCTCAATGCATTGTATTTACTGCCACCATCTCGGCAAATGAGCCCGGTTTCTTATAATTATCAAATGATTTGGCGTAATATGCCCGATATGGCGGCCGCTGATACCGGTGATTCAATTGAACCGGTACTGTACCGGACAGGCGATTTGTTTCCTTATGGAGAAAATCCTGCTATAGAGCTAAAGGAGATTAAAGGAAACCGACCATGCAATTCCATTATTGCCAATGCTGAAATCTACGTAAACGCTTACCTAAACAGCAGTCTGCAGGAAACCGGAAAAATCTTCTGGGGTGTTGCCAATGACAGAATAATAACGGGCGTCCGGTTATCCTATGAAGAAATTGATACCATACAAAGAAAAATCTCAGAGGTTCTAAGCCAGGCGGAGCCCTATGTCAGCCCGGATTTATACAACATAAAATTCAATAAAATTGCCACTGCATCAGGAGAAATACAACCCGATACTTATATTGTAGAAGTGGATGTTTTTCCATATTCAGGTGACTGGTTATACGCAACCTCTAAAGGTGAGGTATTTATAAAGACACCTAGTGGAAAGCGAAAACTGTCTAATCTTGAGATTCAGGAACAAATACTGTTACGGCGTTCCCGTTTAGGGGGAAATGCCGGTGAGAGGGACTTGAAAAGCTAGATTTTTAAGGATACTTCTAATTTTAATTTGTACTAAATCCTGACATGGGACCACCTTTCATTGGCATCCTATCATAATGCTGCCTCTCACTTATTCATTTCTGTCACAGTATCCATATCTTTTACTGTCATTTCAACCCAAGCCGGTCTAAATCCACTCTTAATGGCATTTCTGACAGATTTGAGATTGCTCCATGCAGCACAATAAAACGGGACTTTTCCTGCATTGAGTATTTCTAATGCTAACCTGCTTGTAAGTGCTGATGCAATGCCTCTCCTTCGATATTCAGGCAAAACATCAACTCCTATTTGCCACATGGATTCACAATCCGCTGAACACGCCGCCAGCCCTATCATTTTTTCATTGTCATACGCAGCTACACCCAATACATCCAGTTCTCTTCGCTTTTCACAAAGAGCATTTTCCCATTCAGGCTTATACAAACCAGCAAAATCCTTCTGTCTCAGAATTTTCAATTCATAATTACAAGTCCGCTTCACTAAATGATTTACATCTGGCAAAAAATATTCCGCCATAAAGCAAACCCTTAACCCATGTCTTTGCATTTCATCATTCAGCACATGCATATTCGGAGTCTCAAAACAATGTTCTACAGAATATTTGTTAATGTACAACTGGACAATTTCTCTATATTCTTCTTTTATGGACGCCACAATATTGTTGCCATATGAAATCAAATTACAATCAAAAGGCAATTTCAGATATTTTCTTGCATGTTCATTTGTTGCAGATGCAACTACTACATTTTCTTTTTTAGAAAAATCCTCTACATTACAATTTGCATCTATTGCTGACTGCCTCATAGCAACCTGCACTATTTCTTTATTTGTAAAAATCATATAATCCAGCTCTCTTTCTTAAACAATCTTCTCTCTGATTTTTCATAACGCTTCACCGCAGCGGGATTCATATAAATAATTTCATGCCAAAAATTACATATAACAACCGCATTAGCATCCTGATCTATGATACTTTTATAAAAAAGTGCATTCGAATCTGTCTGTTTCGTCTGCTACTCACCGGAACGGATAATCTCAGCAGTTTTGGGTATATCGACAGGCAGGAAATCCACTACATCCCCAAAATTCCCCGTATTTTCCATTTCTGCGTCTTAATTCGCTGCCGCATCTTGGACAAAGCTTCGGAGAATACGCTACACTTTCTTTTGCCATCCGCTCAAAACACTTCTGGTTCATCATACAATCCTTTAATGCTCTATGGGCACCTGCTGTACTGATTTCGTAATAGGCAGCAAGATCCACCAGCTTGTGATGGCTAAGCTGCGGCAGACGCTGTCTTGCCATCGGAAGGGTATCGATATAATCATTGCTGACGGTCTGTCCCAATAAATCCTCTGCCGCCCTCCATATAAATTTCATATCAAAGGAGTGTATGTTATGTCCCACCAGAACATCCTCACCAATAAATTCATTAAACTTCGGAAAAACAAGCTCTAGCTCCGGCTCATCTGCCACCATCTCATCGCTGATTCCATTTACCGCCGTTGCCCCATAAGGTATCCGCCGTCCCGGATTAATCAAACTGCTGAAGGTATCTGCCACCCTTCCATCTCTTACTTTTACCGCCGAAATTTCAATGATGGCATCATAGTCCGGGCGAATTCCCGTTGTTTCCAAATCAAACACTGTATAATCTGCCACATAATCTCTAAGAAGGTTTCCCCGTTTATTTCCTAACATATATTACCTCATTTGTTTTTGACTTCGATATCATCATCCTACCATAGAAAAACAGGGAATACAATAATAGATCAGACAATAAAAAGAGCATACCATCCAAATGATATACTCTCCGTCAAACTAACTATCTATTTCCCTTCTTCTGTGCAAAAGTTTTTCATAATAAAAGAAATTTGTATGTATAATAGAATGTTCCTCGCAATATTCTTTATTCCTTCTCAATTATCTCCATTATCGAATAGCCCCTCCGTGGAAATAACACTCATATATTTTTTTATCCATATAAAATATTTCTTCATATCCCTGAAACCACACAAATTCTCCATTCACTTTGCAATGATAATGGTAATCACCTTTGGTATATATTTCTGGTCCGCGAAATGGTACATCTGCCGGAACTTCCATAAGTGCTTCTTTCAAAAAATCTCCATTAAAGTTTTTGTCAATTACACGTCCTACATAATTCATGCTCCAAACAGGAATGTCGTGTAACCATACAGCCTCCTCACCAGAAAAGCATTCCCCACCCAAATAAGAATCATAATATTTATACCCTATATTATCCTGATAACAGAAATCATGTGAATTGGTTCTGCAAGAAACTGTTTTATTATCAGATGACGCATAAGTATTCTTTTTAGCTACAAGAAGAAACTCTATGATTTTATTTATATCCGTACTTGTACGCATGCACAAACAAATATTGCATTCATCACTTTCTTTGACAATACGATCTATGGTTACACCATAAAGATTACTTAATAAAATCAAACCATTTAATTCAGGAACTCCCTGTCCATTTTCCCATTTGCTAATTGTCTGACGTGCAATTCCTAATTTATCTGCAAGTTGTTCCTGTGAATAACCATTCTGCTTTCTCAAAAGCTGTAATTTATCTTTCAACTCCATAAGAAATACCTCCAACAATCTTACTATGATTATATCAAAAATATTAGTCTCAAACCACCACTTCCAAGATGCAAAAATGTCTTTATGTAGTTACACAGATGCTATCAAATTTACCAATAACATCTATCACATATCATCGCCTTTCCCCATATTTCTTCACATTCCAAATAATACAGGCACTAACAACAGAAATCAAAATCACACTCCGAAATTCCCATTTTCAACTGACTTTGTGCTATACTGTATCAGGACATATCGTTTAAATGGAAAGGACAAATATCATGAGATTATATTTAGCACCTATGGAAGGAATTACAACCTATATATACCGGAATGCACTGCATCACCATTATGGCGGCTTTGACTGTTATTACACCCCATTCTTGTCAAATAAGGTTTTAAGTGCAAAAGAGCTTCGTGATATTTCACCGGAAAACAATAAAGAGATGAAGGTAATCCCCCAGATTCTCACAAACCAGACAGAAACGTTTCTAAAGATTGCTAAAAGACTGCAAAACTTTGGTTATGAAGAAGTCAACTTTAATCTTGGCTGTCCTTCCGGAACTGTAGCTGCCAAAAAACGAGGAGCCGGATTCCTAAGCGTACCGGATGAACTGAATCGGTTTTTAGATGAGATATTTGCAAAATGCCCGTTAGACATTTCCATTAAAACCAGAATCGGTATCGAATCCGAACATGAATGGGAAAACCTGCTTGCTATCTATCAAAAATATCCCATTAAGGAACTGATCATTCATCCAAGATATCAGAAAGAATTTTATAGACGAATGAAATCTAGTCTATTCTAATCCTGACATTCCACCATTCCTTCAAAAAAATTTCTTTTACATAGTTCACATATTGTATTGTTAATAATATCCTTGGAAATATCTTCAACTAAAATCAAATTAATTGGCATCTGAAAAAAACCATACTCTTTTATTTCCATCTCAAAATCTTGATTTAAGCGAGTTATAGTATATATCGATAGTTTATATTTCTTATTTTCTAAATATACGTATACATCTTCTCTATAGCCTTTATTCATTGAATCAAAATCGAATCGTTCCTCATTATTTTGATATACTATTTTCACAGCTTTTAGCCTCCGTATTCTTCGTTTTTATTTTATCTTATAGTTCTTCCAATACACTTTTTATCATATCTGAATTAGGAACAATCTCAATCTGTCCTTCCTGATATAAAGTACATCTCCTTTTTCCAGGTTTGTTGCAGCTATGCTTCTCTTATTTTCCATATAAAACGAATGATTCCTGGTTGTATTGATAATAGTATCGCCGGTGCACCACTTTTAATCGCTTCCTATCTGCTATTTTTGTAGCCTAATAACAGTCTTGAATGTATTTCATTATGCAGCTGTCTATCTTCTTCATTCTCAAAATCCATTGCAACATCTCTAAGCTTGAAAATCCCATTTTTCATCGTTATATTTGGATAATCTTTTATAACTTTATCTATCTTTTTTTTACCAATTTTTTAATAATAGCATCACTAAAATAATTCAGCCAAAAAATTGTTTCTGGTACATTCTCAACTTTATTAAAATAACCGTACTCTGATAAAAATCCAGAATTAGCAACACACCCCCAAAAAGGCGAAAATCTTTTTACTAGCATTTCAAACATAAGTGAAATATTATTTGAAACTTCTATATCATTTAAATTTATATTTATAGGTAAATCAACTATTAGCGTATTCAAAAATCTCGTATTTCCTATTTTTAGTGAATATCCAAATGAATCTTCATCTTTAATCGAAGAATAAAAACCAATAATATAACCCAAATCACGAAATACCTTTTTTCCTTCAGTATTTACTCCTTTTTTTAATTCTTTTGAAAAATTGGGGTAACTCCATTCAAATGGCGTTTCTTCTTTTCTATAACTGGTCAAATAATTTGGTCTCCATTCATACTCAAATTGTTGAAATACATCCATTATAGAAAATGCATCCTTGGCTATATCATCAAAATCCCTCATATATAAATCCGAATTTTTCCATAAAATTATCTTATTTGTTTGTAACATATTATGCCTCCCCTCGTTATAACCCTATCCTCGCCAACTACTTTTCCTTTCAATTCTATATGCTTTTTACCATAACGGGTTGGATATATTTTCTTAAAATCAGAAATCCCCATCAACAGACATAACACTGTTAAAAGCAACGAAATTAACATTTCTATATATCATATTTACCATATCGAAACCTATTTGCATCCCCATATACTCCTTCCTTGTATATTTCTACATAAAACTAATATTTCTTTATCGAATTGTTGATTTTTTCAGAGTATGTTTAAAATATTTACCTCTTTCTAACGCTCTAAGGATTATTTTACTTTTAAATGCTATATAGTTTCTTTTGTTAAATTGATTAACGCTTCCTAGTCTGCCAAACGAACAAATTTACCGTCTTTGACAGGCGGTTCCCGGCATAGTCGTAAGTATAGGATTCTATGGTTACACTGTTGGATAACATTACCTAACGCATCCTAAGCATAGTAAACAATTGGAAAATATAAATCAAGTATTCAACTTAACATCATCCCAATCTTCCTCCATCAACACTCATTCAAATGCATGATAACGCCACTTTGTAGGTTTATACAAGTGTTGCAACTCAACAGAACTTAACTGATAGACATATTTTTCATTAATTGCAAAATCCTGCTTATTTTTTGACCTTTTAAAATATTATCAATTGCTTCCCCATAAATATCACCAAACGTGTCAATTAATATATCACTAACAGACTCTGTCTTAAATATCGGATTTTTTCCTTCTATAGCTCTCCAATGCCATAGCATGGCAATCTCATCACGTAATTCAATTTGTGCTTCACTTTGTAGGACAACTTTTTTTAATAATTGTTGATGAGTATTCGGAACATTTACTTTTAATTTTAGATGCATTTCGTTATTTACCTGCCAGTCTGTAAAAACGTACCTACTATATGGAGATAGTCTTTTTGTGAGTCCAAGCGTCCATAATAGCGGTTCAATTGCTTCACACTAAAAAAATTTATTATGAAAAACTTTCCTATTAAATGGATTACCTACATGTTTATCAAACAAATACTTTTCAGTTTCCGCCATAAACCGAATATAGTCATTATCTCTTAACCATTTATAAATAACTAAGCACTGTTCGTTTCTTTGTCGTTTGGTATATCTCTTTCTATCACAAATACTGTTTTCCAAGCCACATCTATCCATTATACATAATAAATTCTCTGCTCTTCCAATAATTTCATCTATCGATTTCATACATTTATCTCCATTTTCATAAAAAATCTTATATCCGCATACACTACCAGATTCAAATTGGCATACAGATACTTATGTTAACTTGTCCCTTGCATAACCTTGCTGGAAAAGCCACAAATCATTTATATTTACACCTTTAACTACTGATTAAAGAAATGTTTATCTGAATACCACTCCGTTGTCTCATTTTTTTCAAGTGCAAATGTTTGTATTAGTGTTATATTAAATTGACTGACGACTCTTATAGGCGAGCATTCATGCTGAATATACATTTGTGATTTTTCATAATCTTTCTCGCTTTTCAGCAAAGTAATTTCAGCCCACTTTTTTCTTCTTTTAAATCTTGTACTTCCAGGCAAATGCACTAACAATCCTTTTCGTTCCTTGCCAGAAATCACTTACAAAAGGTCTGAATAGAATTTGGTTTATTTCTTCACCTGATGGTATTATATCACCTATCCAATCATACAACATAACAATAGAGCTTGATGTATAATCTAATTCCGGACAAATTGATGATACTGGCATTTTGTCGACATCGACAACGCGAAGTAATATATACTTGTCTTTTAATAGTCTCTGTGATTCATATAACTTATTCTGTACTTCTTGTTTTACAGAGTCTCCCCACTTTATCATTGGTCCTGTCATCTTATATGCCAACAAGTCCCCTTTGTTCCATTTTTGTCTTAAATCTCTCATATTTAGGATGCTTTGGAAATCGTTTTCTTTTTTCATTCACTACATTCGTGAGCTTATATTTTAATTCTGCTAACACCTGCTTCCTCTCCTGATGTATCTCTTCTCCACTATCTTTCCAATGTTCCAAATAAGCATTATCTTCAATACATTCCAATGCACGCTGTTTCACATTGTCTGATAAAATTCCATTCTGCCATTGAAAAAGTGCAATGGCAAGCCAATAAACATCTTCATCATGTCTTCCCTGATAATCTGGATAAAAATAATCTTCTATCTTCTTATAAGCATCTTCCGGAGATAATCCATATCCTAGCAAAATTTTATACTCATCTCTAATATCCGCTGCACCATCATCATCAAAAATATCTGCTGACCACGCCCCCATTACTAGTAATCTTCTTTCATCACATCTGTTAATTTACCCAATGGCAATCTACAAATCCAAATAGCCCTTTCCTGTCGTAACGATATTTATTACATCTTTCCCTGCTGTTTTCTTTACCATACGTTCCATGTATCAGAGGCATAACAATTATTATATATGCTTAAACAATGCAAGTATATCATAATCTTTACTATCCCCCGCTTCAAAACCTATTCCATTATTTTCTTTCCTTGCCGCCTCTCTTAAATCGGCAAATTTTAAGGCATCTTGCAAGCTGCATAACAATCCATTTTCATTTAATCCAATAAATTCTATTTTATCAATTAAATGCTTTTCCTGAATAAGACATGAATATGTTCCATCAAAATGCGAATAATTACCACTACTTAACACAAAATCATACCCCATAAACAAGTATTCATCATTATATATCTCGAAAGATTCCCTTTCTTGTTCAATAGAATATAATTTACCGATGAATAATTCTGCATTAACTCCCAGGATTTCACACAACTTTAAATACTTCCTTACAAAAGAAGCATCACTACAAAAATTACTCTGTCCGGCATTTATATTCCATTCACCATATTGCCCCATTTCCCTTAAATATTTCTCAGCATTAATCTTCTGCTCATACGGCAATCTGCCAATTCTTTTTAAATCCTCTTTTTGTAAAGGCCATAAACACCTATCAATTCCTTGATAATTAGGAAATTGTTGCAAAATATGTCTGGCGTAATATCCATCATTGCTAATAACCATATACTGATTCAATCTCATCATCACCTTACTACTTTATGATTATATTCTTTCGCCTTCTTTGAATATCTCCCTCTAAACAGTGCAAAGCTTGGAATGCTTCCCTTATTTTATTCCAACCATTTTTCTGATAATCGGAATTAATTTTATTAAATGATATGCTAACACAGTCAGAAGAAAACTGCCAACGCAAATACAAAATACCTGCATTAATAAAACATCATTTATCGGCACAACATAATATGCTAAAGCAACTAAAATAGACTGGTGCAAAATATAGATTGGATACGACGCATGATTAAAATATTTTGTAAAACCTGTTTTCTTATTTAAAAACCTTTTTGCTGCAACAAGTAAGGCCAAAATTGTAATCCAGCCAATAAAATTCACCCACAAATCGCCATAATAAGAAAACCTATAATACATTGTCACCGACACAATTGTTCCGATTGCGCATAATGTCGCTAACCATTTTATGTTTCTTTCAAGTTTTTCTATTATCAAATTATTAGCTAACACATAGTATCCTATCAAATATAAGGCAAGGTCTTTTCCTATACTGAAGCCACCAAAATTGCCCAGATAATACATCAGCCATATCGGGATAAATAAAAGCATCACCCCGAATGCTGGCATCTTTTCTACCCTGACTGCCAATTTTTCATATGGAATGAAGCGAAATAAAAGTAAAGAAACCATTGAGATTAAAAACAGAAATAGAATAAACCACAGATGTCCCGGAGTAAATGCTCCGTCATAACCACTAAAATCTGTGAGATGTGTAAAAAAGTATTTCCAATTATCCCAAAGGATTCCTTCATAATTATCAAAGAATCTTCTTGCATACAAGGTTTGGAATGGTACAAGAAATATCATTCCACTAATAAATGGAATGAACAATTTGCTAACCCGCCCAATCACAAATTCTTTATTTGTTCTCTTTTCTAATGCATATCGCGCACTCATTCCTGCCAGGACAAAAAGTATCGGCATAAACCATGGATTTACCAATACAATCAATGTACTTAATATTTTGTTTTCTCCCTGCCAGATATAAAAACGGGAACCAAAATTATTCCAAATCATAAATGTATGTACCGGAAACAACAGCAAAATAGTTAAATTCCGCAGGTTATCAATATAATGTTTTCGTATTCCCTTTTCCTGTTCTTCTATCATGTATCAACCCCCACTGTACTTAGCCTCACTTAATCTCCTTTTTAACAATAAACATCCCAGCACAAACACCGCACCGCCCAACACAATAAATCCACCCCAAAGCAGATTCCAATAAGCTGCATTCACATCAAACATTGCCCGTAACAAATCATGCCAAAATTCTATCCCTGTTGCGATGGCAAACAAATCAAATAACACATACCCACCACCACACAGATATATCCACCGCCACCAATAGTTGTGATACAAATTTCCGAAAAATGTAATAATTCCCAACGCACAAAGCACTGCTAATATACCCATTAACACAAAGTAAAATATTCCCTTACTTTCCACTACATTAATCCAAAATACCGCATACGACTCTCTATCCACAAGTCCCCAAATTCTATGTAAATGAAATATTCCAAAAAATATAAAAAACCATGGTTCGTAACTATATATTTTTTTCATCCTTTTTAGCACTTCCTCTAAAATAAAATTCACCTATCCCAACTTAATCTTCCCATTAACTATATCTGAAATAACCTCCACCAAAAATTCATGCTCCCGTTCTAATACACGTGCCGCCAGTGTCTCAGGTGTATCATTCTCCATAACCGGAACAATTGTCTGCGCAACAATCTCTCCACTGTCATACTTCTCACTTACCCTATGTATCGTGACTCCTGTTTCTTTCTCCTTCGCTTCAATAACCGCAATATGCACATTCATTCCATACATACCTTTTCCTCCAAATTTAGGAAGTAGTGCAGGATGGATATTAAAAATTCTATTATCATATTTCTCCAAAATGGATATATGCAATAGTCTCATATATCCTGCCAAGAAAATCATATCAATATTATACTGTTCGAAAAGAAGTAATATTTTATCTGCCAATGCATTTTCACTTCCTTCTGTTTTAGCACTCAAATGAAAATGCGCGATTCCTTCTTTTTCCGCTCTTTTAAGTGCCATAGAATCTCCATTATTGCTAATAATAACTACTACCTTTGCATTAATTATATTATTTTTACAACCATTAATAATCGCCTGTAAATCACTTCCGCCATGTGACGCAAATACTGCTATATTCATTTTTCCTCCTGCTATTTGTTTGATTTCTATTTCTAAATGTCTCAGTTGAGCAGATTTTCCTCCATAAAAACCGCTATCCCCTCTTCGTCATTTGAACCTATTACAATATCTGCTCTGTTTTTCACCTCATCAATTGCATTTCCCATTGCAACACCTAATCCACAAAGTTCCAACATTCTTATATCTGCAAAATCGTCGCCAAATGCAATGATAGATTCCGTACCAAATTGACACACTTCAGTAATCCGCATAATCGCATTTTCTTTTGTCACATTCTTTTTAGTAAATTTATACCAATATCCATCCGAAAAACGTATACAATCGCATTGGTCCAACTTTTCAGCCAACATATCAGCTTTGTCTTTATCAAAAATCTCGACACACATTTTCAATGCACATTCTGAAAAATCGGTAAAATCTGTATAGATACTGTCTCCCCAACTTTGGTCAAGCTTCTTAGGATTTATTTTATAATTCCAATAATGTGAATCTGTCGTATCAATCGTTATTTCACAGTCTTCTCCACAGACAGTTCTTGCCATATTAATCATATTTCTGGTCTCAATTTCCGTAAACTCTGCTTTATAAATGTATTCTGTTCCATATTTTACGAGTGCACCTCCACTCGATATCAATATATCTGGCATAAGTTTATTCAAAAATGTCATAGAATTCTGTTCACTTCTGGATGTCGAAACACCAATCAGTATTCCTTTTCCTCTGCACTGATTCAAAACTGAAAGCGTTTTTTTAGATATGGTCTTATCGCTCTGTAACAGAGTTCCATCTAAATCAAATAAAAGTAATCTATATGTCTGGTCCATAATAAACTTTCCTCCGAGTATAAGATATTCTATTGCTCCATTCACAAATAGCGTCAAAGTAGAACCATTTTATAAAACAATTGCCGGAAACCCCCATAAATACAGGTTTTCGGCATTTCTGTCCGTTATTCGAACTCGGCAAGTTTACTTTATGTATTAAACTATTTTGTTTAATTTTTTCTGTAAAAATGCCGATTTTTTACTTCAATTACACAATTTATTTTGGCTTACTGATTTTCTGTTGCCAAAGTGTTGCCATTGACTTTTATTATAATCATAAAGCATACTTTATTCAATCAAAAATTGATAATTGTTGATTCTTCTGTAAACCAGTCTCAAAACAAGTTTTTAGTATTATTCTACTCCATCTCTCAAGCTCTGCTTCTTTTAATACTTCTTTTATATCTAAAAAACGTCCACTTTTACTTTTTCCTTTGTTCAAAACTAATTCTTGAGAATCTAACCTTAATTTTATTCCATCCTCATCAACCATAACAAAAAAACATACGGCCAAATGCTTTTTGCTTTTATCATTATCTTCCGAATATATAAAAAAAGGTTCAATTTCATTTAAGGCAATAGAAATCCCTATTTCCTCTTTTACCTCGCGCTTCAAAGTACTCCTACAAATAGCTAAAAAATCTTGCGATGTAACTTCTGTCATATCTTCATATCTTGAATGTCCCCCTATATATAGCAATATTTTATCTTTTTCTGGCGAATTAGGTGAAACTGCATTTTTATTTTTCTTTATAACCAAAACCTTGTCTTTTTTTCGGTTTGAAATAATAGCAACAGGTATTGGTTGTAGAAACTCGGTATTGCTTTCAACATTATCCCTCAAATCAAATTTTATATTTTTCAATAAAGTTTTTAGCTCATCATATTCAAATGTATTTTTAGATGATAAAACCCGATTTATTTCTGAATTTTTTTCAAAGTAACCTATACGTTCCATCAACATATTTTTTAAAGTATCTAATGTTTTTTCCGTCACTTCTTTACCTACTTGATCTTGATTTTTATTTGATGTATCAATCATAAATACTTCATGAAAAAAGCTTCTCTTTAATGAATATGTATTCTCAATCGCTTCCAAATATTCAGCCAACACTTTTTGATTCATTATACTACCCGGTTTATTTGTTAATAAATTTGCATACTCTCTGTCAATTGAAATTTGTGGTTCAACAGAAAACGCAAAAACAATATCAATACTTTTTATCAATTCCTCCATCAACAAAAAATCTTCAGTTATACATCTTTGCTTTTCTTCCATTTTAGAATTAGAAACCAACCATTCAAACCAACACAATGCATCAAATATCCCCCTATCTAAAATTAATACATCCACATTACTCTTTTTATCCTCTAATGTGCCTATCAAACCTGCCAAAGACATACAGGCTGTCCATAAATTAAACATAGGACTCTGTTTATCCGAAACCGGACAAACACTTGCTCTTTCCTGAACAATTTTAACAGAAAATCCATTTCTTTTTAAAAATAGTTCTAACGAATTTATACAAGATGTTTTTCCCGCCTTAGGAGAACCACTGAACTCAATGACTATTGGTCTCTTTTGACGATGTTCTTGTTTTAAACTTAAAACTTCTTCAGCGAGTTTTTGTAATTGTGTAATAATAATATCTCGTTCACTTCCCATGTTTTATGCCTCCCTATCTCAAACTATTAATTTTTTCAACACTAATACTACCAAACTTGTCAATCAGTTTTCCTATTGAATAACCTATAAAACTTGCAAAAATAGCACAAAGATATACAAATTTTTCATTTAAAATATAGTCCAAATTTCCTGTTACAACAAACATGCCAGATAAAAGAGCAAAAACCATAATAATAGAAAAGCCAAATGCAAAAATTGGTCTAAATATAAAATATGCCATATTACCAATTTTCTTCATTATGTCGCCTTCAGTAATATCAACTCTCTGCATAATACATGCTTTGTAAAGTTTTTTTATATATTGAATACTACATAGCATGCCACTAACCGCAATTGATACACAAAATGCATCCATTACAATCTCAGACTTAGTCACGGTTGCAGTTAAGGTAATTGCTATTTCTATTGATATGAAACCTCCAATAGCAAAAAGTAAAAAATAATAAACAAACAAAATGATTACCATATTTTTTGATAAATCATATGTTAATCCAGCATCTCTTTTTAAATCTTTATTTTTCAAATATCCTCAGCCTCCTCACAATCTCCTCCGGCTCTGGCAACATCTCTTTCATCCCCTCCGGCAATGACCTACTCAACTGATAAGTTGCCACCCCAATCGGCACATTGGATTGTTTCAACGCATACTCCACATAAGTCTTATCCTTGCTCTTGCAGATAATAATACCAATCGAAGGATTCTCGTCCGGTAACTTTACCTGCTCGTCCAATGCAGTCAAATACAACTGCATTTTACCTGCATACTCCGCCTCAAACTCTCCGATTTTCAACTCTATTGCTACTAAACTTCTTAATCTTCTATGAAAAAGTAAAAGGTCGATATAGATATCCCTACTTCCAACAACCAAATGATATTGATTGCCAATAAATGTAAAATCTCCACCCATTTCTATCAGAAATGCCCTGACATTATTTACTAACTGCATTTCCAACTCATGCTCGGAATACTCTGGCGAAAGTTCTGCAAAGTCAAATGTGTATTCATCCTTGACCGCCAATTTTGCTTGAACTTTACGTTCCTCTGGCAATGTCATATCAAAATTCGTCTGATTCGACAGATATTTTTCATAAGTCTGTGCCTCAATAAAATTTGTTAAAATGCGTTTCGTCCATCCATAACGCTTTGTCATCTGGATATAAAACTCTCTTTGCAAATCATCTTTGCACTTCTCCATGATGACAACATTATTGCTCCAGCTAATTTCTCGCACCAGTGGTGCGAGTTTTTCAGAATCGCAGTAACTTAAATAAAAGTTCCTCATTCTCCAAAGGTTTGCCGCCGAATATCCTTTTGCCCCCGGAAATTCCTTTTGCAACTCTTTTGACAATACCTGGACAATGGACTTTCCCCATCCATTTTCTTCCTGTTGCCGATGGATTTCCTCACCTATTTCCCAATATAAATTGATTGTTTCTGCATTTATAAGTTTCAGAACATGATACTGCTTTTTATGTATCAAGTCTTTAATTTCTTCCACAAACGGCTCATAACCTGAAACTTCTATCTCTTTCAACTCAATTCCTCCAAATCTCGCACCGTTGGTGCGAGAAATTCTTCAACCTTTACAACACTACATCTCCCGCTACAATTCATTTAAGTATTTCTGCAAATTATCCACAAAATTCCCAATATGTATGCCATCTACAAAAGAATGGTGTGCCTGAACAGACACAGGCATAATAACCCTCCCATCCCTTTCGTAATATTTCCCCCAGTCAAACAATGGTGTTGCATTATCCTTCTTGCCAGAATTGGTATGGGAAATATGGGTATATGTCACCCATGGCATAGGAGAGCATTGAAATACATCATTGCCAAGCGGTCCGGTAAAATATTCTTTTTGTTTTTCTGCAATTTGTGCTGCCAATTCCACATATTCTTTCATTGTGTTCTGCATAGGAACATTAACTACCTTAAATAATTCTGTATCTTTGTTTAAATATGTAAAAGCGGTATCAATTTTATCAAATAAAACGATTTTGCCATCTAAAAAACGATAACGAAATGCCTCAATCTCATTTGCACATTTACATACCGCATAAACAAACGCAAGTGTAAAGGAAAAATTTTGTTTTTTAATCTGTTGCAGAAAATTTGTGATGTCTACATCAAATGTTACACAAAACGCTGGCTCAACACTGTTTCTAAAAACCATACAGTGCATATTTCTTTCCCATGTCTTTTCATCTATGACTTTGTATGTGTTTGCCATAAAGCTATACCTCCAATGCCTTACTTTCTAGGTTCTTACTCATTTTATCATATATTTTCTCTGTATTAAAGCAAAAACTGACATTTTTCATTCAATAACGAAGAAATTTCTATAATTTCTAATGCCTATTTAATCATTTTTCCTTATTAATCGAATTTCCCAGATTAAATGCCCCCTCCAACGCTTTTGTTTCCTTAATATCTCCAATATCCTTAACCCCTCTTAGCAGAACCATGCCTGCATCTTCCAGATGGAAAAAATTTAGTACAAGCTGATATTGCAATTTAATTGCATCAAACAATTCTGGTAATGTTGCTGCTCCCACCAACAGCAATGCCAGCTTTTTTATCTGAAATTCATTCCTCATAGGGGTGTGTAATCTATCAATAATCGCCTTTAATTCTGCACTAATCCCATAAAAATAAACGGGAGATGCAATTACCAGTACATCCGCCATTTTCAGTTTTTCATAAATTTCTGCCATATCGTCTTTCTGAAAACACTGGTTTCCTTCCCTTGTAAAACAGGAATTACAGCCAATGCAGGGATTTACCTTATAATCAGCAACAGAAACTATCTCCACTGTATTATTTTTGCCCGCTCCTTCTGCGAATGCTTGTGCAAGCAAATCTGTATTTCCACCCTTCCGCATACTGCCGACTAAAACAACGATTCTGCCCATTCTGTCATTCCTCCTGTACATTCATTTTTCATCAAATAAAAACAAACTAAAAAAACTATATGTGTGCGATTGCTCTTAATCTTCGATAATCGGCAACCCATTCTTCCCCATTCCATAAAGTTTCTCTTGTCAATCTTTCCGCTTTCTCAAAAAACATAGCTTGTACATATTCCGGCATCACTTCCAATTCAGAGGCAAAGAACTGTCTCATCCAATTCGCCAATCCCTGCTCCCCGTCCTTTAATACAGTTGGTCGGTCATATTCATAAATCCTGTCAATAACAAATCCATGCTTCTTTAACAATTCACCGAAATCCTCTGTTGTAGGAAAATTGAATTTAGCCTCATAGCCATATCCCAGACTGTTACAAGCCTCTGCAAAAGCATTTTCAATCGTTGCGATATTCCCACTTGCACCAAACTCACACACCAATACTCCCTGCGGTTTCAAAACCCTATGTATATTTTTCAGTAAAATATCGTGGTCACTGATCCAGTGAAATACGGCATTGGAAAAAACAATATCAAATTCCTTTTCAAAAGGCAGAGCAAGTGCATCACATACCTTAAATTCTATATTGCTAAATGCTTCTTTCGCTTTATCTATCATATCCTGCGAACTATCAACACCTACAATTTTATTACACAATTCGGCTAATTGAGCAGTCAATCTCCCTGTTCCACAACCCAAATCCAGTATAGTCTGTTTTGCATTTTGGGGAACAAATTCTAATAAGCCCTTTCCATATTCCGCTACAAAGTCATGTTTTTTATCATATAATGATGAATTCCACTCCATGTACATCTACTCCTAAAAACTGAAAATTTACAACTTCTTTTTCATACAAATGGAATCGGGCATATCTTTATATTGACCATAGTTCGGAATAATTTCATATCCAATTTTTTTATATAATGCCATTGCTGCAACAAGCGGTTCACCGGATTCCAAAATCAGATAGCGAAATCCCTGCTCCCTTGCAGCACCCTCTAACAATTCCATTAATTTGTCTGAAATCCCTTTACCTCTATACTCCTGCTTAACAAAAACACGCTTTACTTCCGCACATTCATCATCATACTTTTTAAAACTAGCACTTCCCACCGGAATAGCATCATCGTACGCAATAATTACATCATGGATATCATCAAGACGATTATATGGAATATATTCTGCTCGATTTTCTTCTCCACCTACAAGCACATTTAGAAATTCATCTAAGCAATGGCATAATTCAATGAAGTCAGAGTTGCCACCATCAGTATATATAAATCTCATTCTTATAATCCCCCCATATCCAACTGCAGATTGTGTAATTCGTACTATAATCATAATGTGCATAATTTAATAAACTGAATGTCCACAATTTATGTCAAAAGGCATAATCAATAATTTAAATATTTCTTTTGAATATTTTTCAAAAAACCAATGTGTTGCATTTGAATAATTTACCATATTATCAAAATCCCAATAGGAAAAATATTTTACACATTTAACGATTCTGGTTAACTCTCTTGGTTGTTCTTTAATATCATCAAAGACATAAAACCTTTTCATATATTTAATATCAATACAACCCTTTTGCTGTTTTTGCTCCTCTGCAACAACAGCTATCAACTTTTCAAATTCTTCTAATTTATTTGGTTTTACCTGAAACAACTTAACCTCACAAAAATTATTTTCCACAATCAGACCTCCTCACTGGGCAAACAAGCCACACTTCAAATTCTACTCTTCCAATCTAAAAAACAGGATAATCAATATCGTCAAAGCAATTCCAAAGCCCTTTTATAAAGTAGATCTAAATCACATCCGCAACTTCCACATTCCTTATCTGCCTGCTTTATTGCAGATATCAAAATATCCTTATCATATTTCCCATCTAACCATTGCTGTGCTAGTTCAGATATTAAGTCCCACCCCGATTCAACAAACTTCTCCATAACAGACTTTAATTCTTCCATAACACTACTCCTCTCAAGTTGGCAACCTCCGGTTTCCACTTTTTTCATTTAACCACAACCTAGATCTTATATCTGCTCCACGATAAAATCTACGTTTTCTTCAATAGGTTTTGTTCCGTCTATGCATAGAACAGGGCATTTTAAAAACTACACTCTTTCCACTTCCATTTAAACCACAAACAATAATCCCCGTTTCCATAAGTTCCCCCGTCAAAATCTGATTCTTACATCAGCATAAATAGTATACCACACACCACCATACAATTCCACAATCAAAAATGCGGAGCAGTTTTCCCTACCCCACACACATTTACGCATACACCAACTCTCTCAGCACTATCTCCTCCGCAGCACTCTTCACATTATTCATAAGGCCAATCCATTTCATCTGCTCAGCCGCCTTTAACTCCTCCGTAATCCCTGCACCAGCTTTCATCTGTTCTATAAGTAACTCCATCCTTGCATGGCACTCCTCATCTATCTCACGCAGATGTTCATTCAATTTGCCATCCAGCAACAGCCGAAGATACTTCTCTCTATGATTGGTTCTCAAATACTCCCACCGCATAATTCCGTATTTCCCTATATTGTAGTGTGCTCCCCCTGGCAACCTCAAATCAGGATAATACAAATCATGCTTTCCCAAGCGGTACGCAATCCCATTCTCCACAATAACCTCTGCTAATTCCTTACTCATAGTATGCCTCCATTCCTATGTACGGATAAGAAGAAAAATTTATTTCTCTTATCCGTTTTCCATCATCTTCACTATCTCTACCTGCTCCTGCCACTAAAACCAATACTCTCCGAGAAACTTTGCACCCTCTCACCAATAGACTCCAGAAAACACTCCAGCATATTCAAGCCATTAATAGTAAACTGTTTCATGAAGTCATATGCCTTCTGCAATTTTTCTTTCAAAGTCCTATTCTCGTCCTTCAGTATCATATTTTCTCGCTTTAACCGGAGCATGTCATCAAACATAGCCGTTCCTCTTTCGCCCGGCTCAACCCTGCGGTACTTCTTATACTGCTGCATTGCCTCCTCTTTCACAAAATCTGCCTGTTTCTGTATATCTTCATAATCATTCACAGCCTCCTGTATCTGCATTTTCACAATATCCAGTTTTATCTCCTCTGCCTGCACCTCTTCCGTTTTATCGGATTTTCTCTGTTCCAATTCTTTTATCTGCCCCTCAAGGGAATTTGCCTTTTCCTCAAACATACTGCTCTTTTCGGCATATTCCTCATAAGATTTTTTCTTATCCTCATACCATGAATGATACAATTCATACAGCCCTTTTGTACTTTCTTCCAGACTTTTATATTGTTCATAGGAATCCTGCACCCTGTCCTTATCTGTCTGTACTTTTTCCCAATCCTCTTTCGCTTTCTCTGTCTCCTGCCGGATTACCTCTGCCCTTGCTTCATTCTCCTCCAAAATCTGCTCTTGGGACTGCAATGCCTCCTCATTGACTTCTATCAGGAAACTCTGGCTTGCTATTTTGTCTTTCTGCCCTGAAATCTCCTGTTCCAGTTCTTCTACCTCTGCCTTCCGCATTTTCTTCTCAAAATCATAGACCGATAAATGCTTTTCGTGTGTCCCTTTCTGCAGCCATTCCATCTGGTAGCGTTCCATAATCTCTGCAAGACACTGTTTTTCGCTTTCCACCCAGCGTTTCCACTCAGTATCAAACCGCCCTGTACCCACAAATCCCTGTGCCTTTAATGCACCTTTTAAAGATACTTTCGTTTCCAATCCACGCTTATTTCCGGTCGAAAACGGAACATAATCAATATGCAGATGAGGCGTTTCCTCATCTAAGTGCATGATTGCATTGAATACCCTAAGATTAGGATTCCTTTCTTGGAATCCCAACATATAATCTTCCAGTGCCGACTGTGCATAAACGCTTTCCAGCATATTACAGTTTGTATCATCCCTGTTGCCAATCTGAACAATCAGCTCATGGAACAGTTTCTCCTGCTTGCTTGCACGGATTTTTTCATAATAATTGTCAATCCTACGGTCTGCCCTGGTCTGTTTGGAATTATAAGCCTCCAGTGCCTCATCAAAAAGTGCGTGGTACACCTTTTTGATACTTTCTTTCACATAGACATTATTGCCTTTGCTACGCTCAGCATCTACATTTTTTGCCGTAAATATCCGATTATTATGATTTAATGAGCCTTTACCAACCATCATCGAAATCGTTCTCTCCATACACACCGCCCCCTCTTTCTGTCCTTATCCGTCAATGCTCTAAATAATATATCTCTGCTCATTGCTCCAAAACCTCCTCTTCAGCTTTCCTGCCTGTGCCTTGTGACAATCCCCAACAGAACAGGCAATTTTTTTCTTCACTTTATTTGTTTGACATACTGTAAAACAAAATCTTTCTTGGCATACAAACTGTAATACAAGCCCTGTATGTAAATCACTTTTCTCCTTCCGGCAGAAAATTTCCCTTTGCTTTGTCTTACAAATTGTATTACAGTGTTTCACATAAAAGTCTGCCCACAGCAGACCATATTCCAGCCAAAAACGAGCCGACAGGCGAAGTCTGAGGCGGAATATGTTTTGTTACTTTTGTCAAAAGTAACGCAAAAGCACTTTTGACGCTCCGCATCAAAAGCTGCCAAGCCCGCAAGCGGGTTTTGCGCCCCGCCGGGGGCTTATTCCGCAGTTCAGCCGATGAAATATTTGTCGCACAGCTCCAAATATTTCACGCTGTCTGCTCGGCTTTCCTCCCTCACCTTATATCCTCGCCTGCACATATTCCAGATTGCCATAGTAAGGTGTATCTGCCAGATACCATTTCCGTTCCGCTGACATCTCCATTCTAGTAGCCACCCATTTGTCATCCACCATAACCTCCAAGCACTCTCCACAATGGAATCCCGTATCTTCCCACAGGTCTGATACCAACAGACCATAACGTCCGTTTTCACTGTTATATCCTAATCTTCCTACCATCATAATCAACCTCTCCTTCACTGTCTGTGACGGTTGCGTCGATTGTGACAGTATTTTTGCTATCGGCACCGATATATAAAATACCGTCGCAACCGTCACTTATCGTCACGCTTTCTGTTCCAGTGCCAGTTTAATCATCCGGGAACGGTGTTCCCTTTTACTTTCATAGTGGATGCCATAATCCACAAACAGTCTCTCCATGCTGACATTTAATTTCCTCGTTAATACATTTGGCTGCATATCCAGTTCCGGTATCTGTTGCAATAACTCTGTTGCTGTCCCACTCCATTCCTTCTGCTGTTCCATAAATTCAGCAATCAACACAAGCAACGGATCATCAGGCTCTTTCCAAAGTTCCGTTTCCGCTTTGACAAACTCCCACTGGCACAGTTCCCGGTTAAAATCCAGTAAAAGCCTCTGCTCCTGCTGGTCTCGCCCTGCCACCTCTAAAAATGCCCTGTTGCCTGTCCTCTTTTCTTTCTGCATGACAAATGCACCATCGGCAGCCCCAAGCAGTCCATTTGTGCCGGAAATCATGTCAAAGCTGTCTGATGACTCCAGCTTTCTTGTGTGGTGTACCACCAGCAAACAGATACCATGCGTATCACTGAAATGCTTTAGTTTCGTTACAATGTCATAATCACTGGCATAGCTGAATTTATCCCCGCTGACTTCCCTTACTTTCTGCAGTGTGTCTATGATAATCAGTCTTGCGTCTGTATGCTCCTTTACAAACCGGGTAAGCTGTTCCTCCAGCCCCTCATTCAATGACTTTGACCTTGTTGCAAAGTAGAAACTGTCTGTGCTTTCCAACCCGAACATTCGTGACAGGCGTTTCTGCAGTCTGGCATAATCATCCTCCAGTGCAAGATACAGAACCGTTCCTTTCCGCACCGGGTAATCCCACAGCGGAATCCCCCTGCTTACATGGTAGCCAAGCTGTGCCATAAAGAAGGATTTTCCCACTTTGGGCGCACCCACAAAAAGATATGTCCCCGCATAAACCAGCTCCTCAACAATTGGTGTCTTTGGCGGGTAGACAGTATCATACAGTTCTTCCATTGTGATCGTCTGCAAATCCTCCTGTCCGGATTTTTCCTGACAATTTGCGGCTTGCAGATTGCCCTCAATGTGCAAATCTGCTATACTTTTCTCGTAATTGTTTTTACAAAGTGGCTGCTCCCCATCTGCGCCAACAGATGAACCCGGGGCGGTCACTTTTTCTGTATCTGCTGCTTTATCTGTCATTCACTTTCTCCCTTCAGTCCACTCATGGTTTCCGCTATCAGTTGTATGGTGTAAAGCAGTTCCTCATTATCCCTGCTGCATTTCTCCAGACGTTTCAATTCCCCATAAATCTCTGCCATCTGATTGCGCAGAGCCTTATATACTCTCGGATTGCCCTGCACCACCACATCACGACACTGTAACCGCCTGATGATATAGTCCTGCTTGGTCAGCCCCGACAAACTGACACAGCGGTCTATCAGCTTTCCTTCTTCCTCTGATACCCGAAATGCTACTGTTTTATTTCTCCATCTTCCCTGATAATCAAGCCTTTTCTCCATAATCTTCAATCTCCTTTCCACGTTTTGGTTCAAATTCACTACTTGTCTCTGCCTGCGTATCCGTACCGTCATTTGCCAGTGCCAAATCTCCCATGCGCTCCATGTCCAGCTTGTCTGCCATTTCCGTCTGCTTGGTTGGAAATAAATGCGCATACCGATAAGTGATGTCAATACTCTCATGCCCTACCCGTTCCGCAATCGCCAGTGCCGAAAATCCCATTTCAATCAACAGGGAAATGGCGCTGTGACGTAAATCATGGATACGGATTCTCTTAACTCCTGCTGCTTTTGCCCCTCTGTCCATCTCATGATGCAGATAAGACTTGGTAATCTGAAAAATCCTGTCATTCTCCCCAATCTCATACAGCATCCCGATATACTCCTGCATTTCCTCACAGAGAAACCTTGGCATTTTAATGGTTCGGTTGCTCTTTGGTGTTTTTGGGGAAGTGATCACATCTTTCCCTTTTAACCTCTGATACGATTTGTTAATCGTCAGCGTCTGGCGGTCAAAATCGAAATCTGCCGGAGTCAGGGCAAGCATTTCGCCCATGCGGATGGCACACCAGTAAAGCATTTCAAAGGCATAAAAGGAAACAGGTTTATCCATCATCACATCTGCAAATTTCAGATATTCCTCTTTCGTCCAGAACAGCATTTCCTTGTGTTCCTCACTTCCCATTGTTCCTGCTTTCTGTGCCGGATTTGACGGCAGATGGTAAAACCGCACCGCATGGTTAAATATCGCACTTAATTGTGCATGGATTGTCTTGAGATAAGTTGGGGAATACACTTCCCCATTTTCCCCTTTGTAGGCAAGCATCTCATTCTGCCATGCGATGATATCTTTCGGCTCAATCTCCGCAATCTTCCTCTCCCCGAAAAAGGGAAGTATCTTTGTGCGGATTACATGGCTTTTGGATTCCCATGTATTTTCCTTTACCCGTTTCTTTTTGTCTGCCTCATAGATTTCAAAGAAACTGGCAAAGGTCATGTCCAGCTTGGATTCACTCTTTAACATCACCTCCCTCTCCCAGGCTAAAGCATCCCTTTTGGTGGCAAAGCCACGTTTCTGCGTCTGCTTACGCTCCCCTTTCCAGTTTGTGTAACGGTAAATGACACGCCACTTGTCCCCGTCTTTGTATACAGCCATAGCATCATCTCCTCTCCCAGCTGTCTACTGTCCAAAGAATGCCGTTTCTGCATTCTTCCTACACAAAACATAGATTTTGTTTGGCGATGTTCTGTATCGCCATATAAAATCTTTTTGTGTTATTCGTTGTAACATAGTTTCTTCCGGAAGAAATTCGTGTTTACCCTTCCGGTAACGGTCAGATAACCAAGTTCCCACATTTCTGCATTCAGCTCTCTGACAACTTTGTAGGCATAGGATTTTGACACATTCAGTTCCTGTGCCACTT
This sequence comes from uncultured Eubacteriales bacterium, assembly GCA_900548855.1. Taxonomy (GTDB): domain Bacteria; phylum Bacillota; class Clostridia; order Lachnospirales; family Lachnospiraceae; genus CAG-590. The sequence goes on along the minus strand of URMF01000007.1, from coordinate 31,729 downwards.
CCTCAACCGTCATAAAGTTTCTGCCCTCCATCTGTTTTCCCCCTTTCTTATACCCACCTAAATATATTTGTTTAGGTTTTATATCTCCCATCTTACTAAACATTTATCGTTAAGTCAAGTGGTTTTCAGAAAAATATTAAATCTTTTTGTTTAATTTCTTCTTGCTATCCCCATTAGCTCATGTTATACTGTTTCTAAACAGATTTATTTAGGGAGGTCTTACTATGGCAATCGGACAACGTATCAAATTTTTCCGCAAGCGTAAAGGCATGACACAGAAACAGCTTGGTGAACTGCTTGGTTTTAAGGGGCGGACTTCTGATGTGCGTATGGCACAATACGAATCAGAGGCGAGAGTACCCAAGCAGGACCTTGTAAATATGATGGCTGACATTCTCGGTGTTGCACCAAAGGCACTTACCGTGCCGGACATAGACACCCATTTCGGACTGCTGCACACTCTCTTTGCACTGGAAGATATATACGGACTCAAAATCTCTGAAAAAGAGGGAGAAATCTGTCTTTCCCTTGACCATGACATCACGCCTCTCCTGTCAGATGTAGATACCATGCTCCGGGCGTGGCAGAAACAGTCCGCCATGCTGGAAAACGGTGAAATCAGCAGGGAAGAATATGATGAATGGCGTTATACCTATCCAAAACAGGAAACCTTCCAGTATAAAATGAAACAACGCAAGAAAAATAGCCAAAGCACTGACAAATAGAAAATTTTCTGCCCAAACAAAAAACCTTACTGATTTTCAATTCTGAAAATCAGTAAGGTTTTATTATGTTCTTGAAGTAAATTTATTCTTTGAATGATGAAAAAATGTTGCCATTTTGTTGCCAAACGCTAAGCAAATATGCTTGCAATACGCATAAATACTAGGTTTATCCAACCAACTTTCTCACTCAAACTCGATAGTTCATACTATATCTTGTGTCCAAAGAATTATAATACACATCATTTCGTATAGAAATTCCAGATGTTATATACATTATAATCATTTATCCAACTTTTTGCAAGAAAATTGCAAGATTCGATAAACACCTCATGCTAACTGCATATTTGCAATCTCTTTCACTTTGTCAATGGTTAAGCCAGTTCCAGCAGCAATATCCTCTAATGAAAATTTTCCCACCTCAATCAAACGTCTTGCTGTTTCAATTTTCTCATCATAGCGCTCACTCTCTCCATACATCTGTATTGCCTCTTCCTGATCATATAATACCATCATAATATCCACGACCTCCTTTTCTCTGCTTTCCAAATACTCTTTTAGCACATTTCTGTCCTTACAAATACGAATGGTTTCTAATATTGCTTATTTTGCTCTGATATATATTTTAGTTTAAGCTACAATAATTACTTTTTTATTTCAACCTATCAAACAACTTTTCTTGAATTTCATTCCATTTGTCTATGCTACATACTCTTTTTCTCAAATTGTCAACGTAAAGCTGTTCATCTATTCCCAATCGATTCAATATCACAATCCGATATAAATAGCTCATTTTCATTGCATATAAAGTTGCTTCTTTCCCATCAAACTTAGGAGTTCTTTGGTTTATCTTTATATGCATTATATTAACACGAGTATTTACCAAACAAGTTAATATCTTTTCTATATCAAATTTCACTTCCTTTTCAAATAAAATCTTTCCATAATTATTAATGATTGTTCTTAAGCAGGGTTTAAGATTTCCTTGTTCCCGAGGAAGCTTTTGTAATTTTATATTTTCTTTTCCTATTATCTCTATTAATGATTCCGCAAGTTCAACAAGAAATGCACACTTTACGTCATTCGTAAATCCACAATCACTCGTTGCATATAAATACATCTGATTAACAACACCTAATTCTTCTAGCAGAATCTGCCACGAATTAAATAGCATTCCAGATAAAACATCCTCATAATTCAGTATCCGATCATTTTGTACTGTTAAAAAACTAGCGGATGAAAAATATCGTAATCTTTGTACTTTTAAATGCGTGACTAATACATCGTATGCATTTTTATCTTCCGTACCATATATAAAAATATCCTCTAATGGAACAAATGCACCATCAAAAATCTGTAGTAATCTTTCTAACTTTAAAAGCAATGAATACAACTCAGATGCCTCAATCTCATTGTCGCTCGTAAAAGTTATAATTCTTTTTCCAGCCTCTTCTATACAAATTTTAATTACATTCGGTTCATGTATTATAAACTCATATGATTCTACACATCGCAATATTCCATTACTCACACAATATTGTGCACTTAATTTATTGCACTTAATTGAAATATCCATATTGCCCCCTTACCAAGAATGATATGATTTCAATTTTCGAATATTATCTTCCAATCTATCAAAAGATACAATTTTCACATTATGCAAATCAAACATTGACTGACTTCTAATCTCAAGAGCCTTTTCATTCATAAAATCTCTTCTACTGACCACAAGATAATAAAAAATTCTGTACACCGGTATGTCTATCTCCAACTGTGTTAATCCCATATTTTTCAAAAAATAATCTCTAAATTGATTCATCCATCTTTGCCAATCCTTGATCTGTGTTAGACCTTTTCTAACACTTTCCGATTCCATATTAGTTGTATTTCTGCAATATGGGGTGTTTGCTTTTTCAAATTCCACCAAAGTAACGCTATATCCATCAGAGCTTTTTCCTATTAACATATAATCGACCGCATATTCATTACCTAACTTTTGTTCTGGAAATAAATATGCATCATGATGCCCAAAATTATAATCCAAGAATATCGAACCCGGAATATACCACTTCCTATTCGACTTTATGTACTGCTGTATTTGTTGCTCATTTTCAGATTCATAAATCACTTGATGATATTTGTCTGCTTCTTCATCAAAATCCAGCTTTTTATATTTTAAAAAATGTAAATAATTATTAGGAAACAACGATCTCCTGTGCCATATAAATTCCCGAATATTCTCATCAGTATGCGAAAACCTTGGGAATTCCCTATTATTTTTTATCCCCCTTCTATTTTCTATTTTTTCCTCTAATTCAAACGCTCTTTTCTCTTCTTCATTAAGGTACTTTGTATAATCTCTATCTTGTAAAACCATACTTACCATCTCTTTCCAAACTTTCTCCAATTGTGTGTTACATAAAAATAATTCCCCATTTTCCAAACAGCATCAAACCAACTTTTTATCTTTTTCATTTTGGTTTAATACCAAAAACGGCACAATTACTAACTTTTTGTACTCCACACATTATCATTATCAAACCAGTCATTAAACCAATATCAAACCAATTTATTCACTAGATAATTCATTTTGTTACTTTGAACCAAAATCCAGTTAGATATCTATTTATTATCAGAATCTGTTGCAATAATGCCCTTCCTTTTAAGTGCTGTAAGCAAAGTCAAAACTTTCCATTCTTTCTGGCTAGGCGAAGGAATATCCGGAAACTTATCAATTAGCAAATCTCGCATCGCTGCCCTATTTGCTTCTCCAAATTCCCGTAGAAAATTAACCATCATATTCTGGTGGCAATTGTTATTCTATATTAAACATAAAATCAGCTAATAGTTGTCTAAATCGTTTACAATCATGAACCGATAACATTTTACTCGGGGCATGATCTTTATAATCAATATGATTAATCCCTGCCACATTATCATATTTTCCCATTTCTTCATCCTTAAGAGTTGTTGTAAAAATAATTTGGTTAGTCAAGCATCCAAATTTTTCTAACACAATTTTTTCTTTCTTTGTTGATAAATCCTCTGCCCTAAAAGAATCTATTACAATAGGCCAATTATGTTCTAATATTTCTTGCAATACATAAGTTTTTACTATATGAAAGATTGTTGCTTCGCTACCAGAAAACACTTCATCTTTTTTAGTAAATAATCCGTCAAACACTAAATTTCCATTAGGATCAATTTCTCCATATACATCATTCATTCTTGTTATTATTAAAGACAGCACTTCCTCACGTTTATTCTTTGTCTCCTCAGTTGACTGTTCAGAAATGCTCAACTGACTTTGAAGTTCCTCTATTTTTGCATCTATTTCAACAACTCGTTTTTCCGCATCTGATGCAGAAAAAATCTGTTCCTTTAACTCTAAAAGAGCTTCTAATGTTACTTCCTCATCATTCATCAAAAAACGCAGATGTTCTTGTTCCCTTGCTATAGCAACTTCATATTTTTCTATTTCTTCTTCGTAGGAATCTATTTTATCTTTTATTGAATTAATAATATCATTTCTCATTTCCACTGTGGAAACATCAAATGTATATGCTGTTTTCTTTGAGGAAGTAGCAAATGATATATTTTTTGAATTACAATCCATACACTTCAACTCTCCTACATCAATGTTTCTGTTCAGAGATTTTAATTCTTTAATGGTATTTTCCCATTTAGCCTTTCTATTTGCAGCTAAATTTCTTGCTTTACGAAGCTCTGTTATTTTACCATTAGCTTCATTAATTTTTACTATTCTGTCTTCAAATGCTGCTCTATCACTAACTGCACTTAAATACTGTGCAGATACTTTCTTGGATGAAAGGATTTTATGTTTTTTTACCAATAATTTCTTTTCGTCTTTTAAGAGTGATATATCTTTCTTGATCTGTTCCACCTCATTTAAATCAAGCTTATTCCCTTTTATATCCAAAATACTAAATATCATTTCCTCAAAATCTTTCTTATTATACAATCCCGAATGCGATATATTTGAAGTATCTTTTTTATCCTGTCCAACAAAAAACAACTGCAAAAACAAAACCGGATCTACAATTTTTAACACTTGATTTTTTACTATTTCTGGTAATTTAAAAATATGTTTAGTCCAGTATCTTTTCAATTCAGACACTCCATCAAATAGCATCAAAGCACTTTTTTCTATGAGAGCAAAATTATTACCATATCTACATATACGATAATTTGTCCCATTTTCTTCAAACTCTATATAATGATAATATCTTTTGTAATCAAAAGAAGTTGGGAATGTCGGCTCATTTCCAATGGCATACATCATCGACTGCATAGCAATCGTTTTTCCCTTGTTGTTATCATCACTGGAAATAATATTTATCCCTGATGTAAAGTTCTCTTCTACAAATGCTTCACTACTATTTCCAACTGCAATTCTTTTAATAATCATTGTTGAATACCATCCTTTACTTGTGCAATAAAATATTTTAACGACAACACATCAAAATCCCTCGCATTATTCCGAGTTTTTCTATCCACATGACTAAATATCTCATTCACATCAAATGCTGGATTAGAAACAATAATATTATAAACATTTTCTAATAATGCCCAAAATGTCTCTGATGAGTTCTTATTAAACAATGCTTTACTTAACGAAACCTGACATTGTTGTATAAAATCTTTTTCCTGTTCTGGCGGACATGAACGCAATATTGGCATAAAAGACATCGGAATCCCTTGTTCTATTGGATTTCTATTAATTATTCTCTGTAATGTTAGTAACCTGATATCCGATGCCGTCAAATGCCTACAATATCTTAATGCCTCATCCTTAGTTTCTATTACAACCCCTTCAACAATCTGAATGTTTTTCTTACTTGCTTGCTTATCTCGGATTTCATTGAAAATAGCGTTTAACACTTTATCCTCTGGAATCAAACCTGGATGATCTTTTATTATAGCTTTAACATATTCACATGGTTGTTCATCATCTACGACAAACTTAATCTTTTCTATAAAATCTAAAATATTTTCATCCGTTATATCCTTATCATCAATATATTTTTTAGACAAAGCTTCTTCTTTTAGTCCATTTATCATGATTTTCTGTGCGGATTCTTTTATATTTTCAATTCCAAACACATTAATAGTATTATTTATTCTAAATGTGTTTGACACACCCCCGACAAACAAAATATATTCAGTAAACTCAAAATCACTAACAAAATTTTTAAACAGCGTTACCAATTCCTTCCCGATTGCCTTTGGTGAGTTATCCTTTACCCCCTTAGATTGCAAATCCCATAGTCTATCTGAATATGTATCCATTCCTGTTAAGTCATTAAAAAAGTCAACAATAAAATAATATATTTCTTCACTATCACTATGCAAATTCATAAGATATAATAATGCTTTTGTTTCTGTCTCTGCACCCGATTTTCTTGTTTTTTCTGATGATTTTACAACATAGGACATTAGTACTCACCTCTTTTCTCATCTCGTACCTACTATTATATTCCATCTGATTCCGCAAACAAATCCTCTAAAAACTGCTCTACATCAAAATTTTCAGTTTCTGCCGATTTTGCCACCAACGCAATCCAATGTTTCATTCTATTTTGAAAATCCGCATTGACTACATGCCATGTAGCCGTTAATGTCTGACCATCTATTGTCATAACTATTTCTTCGACCCTATCTTTACTTGCCGCCAGTTGACCGTATTTCTTCGGTAAATGTTGGTATAAACGTCCATTTACTTCAAAATCTATTTGCCCACCAGCCGAAAATGGATCTCTCATCGAAGATGACACTACACCATGATTAGCTACCAACCACAATGTAAAGCGTTCATATTTGTTTGGACTATTACTAAATAATTCTGGGAAAAGTGCAAACCCCTGTGCAATCAATTCCTCACGCTCGGGTTTAGAAAGTGTTTTCCACATACGAATTTTAGCAGGCGTTTCTCCCGCAGTTGCATCTTCTCCATTTACCCACCACAAAGATTCACCCGGTTTTAGTATTGAGTGAAAATACTTAACCACAGGATCGATAGGATTGTCCATTTTCCGCATTTCATCATAACTGATACCCATTTTATCAAATATTGTATCACCCTTTTTCAATTCCATATCAATTTTGTATCTGGGGCTATGTGTAACCGCAATATCACATAAGCAATCCTCATATCGACGAGTTTTAAACTCTACTGGTTTATGTAACTTTCCAAACAAAATAAAAATGTGTTCAACATCTTCAACTCTCGTTCCCTCTGCAACACTTCCACCTATCATCGTCCATTTATCGTCTTTTGTGGACTTTACCTCTACACCATAATATTTTGCAGCAACAATATCCGGGAATCTCTGCCCACTGATAATTTCTATCGTATTTTCAAATTTTGTACCCTTCGCTGCGATATCTAATGCCAATTTTACTTCTGGCTCTAACTTTTGTGCCCCCTTGGATAAGTAATACTCTGGTTCTGCTTTTGCCTTATCATTCATATACTTACACATCGTGTTGCACAATATTTCAAATTCTTCTAACGATGGTTCCCTGTTCGTTGATATTATCACTTCTTTTCCTCCCCAAAATATAACTTCCAGTTTTCCTCAAGACGTTTCGCTATATGGTAACCCAACAATGGCGGTACGGCATTACCAATAATTTTGTATGCCTCTGACCCGGATACTGACTTATTTCCATTCAATGCTGGAATAACAAATTGATATTCATCTGGAAAGGTCTGTATTCTTGCACATTCGCGAACACTTAATCTACGTTCATTTAATCCCTGTTTTAATTCGGTTTTATGTTTGCCACCATGTTCCTTTGACAACCTTCTAAACTCAATATTACCATGATGCTCTGAGCGAATCGTTGGAGCAAGACCATCTAACCGAACTTCCTGCTGACCTTGGCAATGTTTCCCCATATATTTTGCCTTAGAATATTTCTGTTGGCTAATATCCGTTGATTGTTCAGGTTCTACCAAATCCTCCAATGCTTGTTTCACTGTAACAAATTTCTTCATATGTTCTTGTTTTTCTTCTACATCAAGATAATGTGTTTTAATTGGATATGGTGTATACTGTTCCGATATTTCCTCCTTGGATAGTTCTTCTAATGCTTCTGGTGTAAGTGCAGATTTTTTCAACCCATAAAAAATCACACGTTCCCTTCCTTGTGGAACACCATAATTTCCAGCATTCAATACTTGTGCTGGAACTACAATATACCCCCCATTACACACAGATGCAAAATCTCGTTCTATTACTTCTTTCGCATCTGTCAAATTTGTCAATCCTTTTACATTCTCTGCAACAAACACTTTAGGTTTTGTAATAGATATCACTTCACGCATCCACATATATAACTGTCCTCTATTCTCAACTGTTGGCTCTTCAGCAGAAATCTTCTTACCATTATGCCCTGTTGTAGACTCAAATCCCATTCTTTTTCCAGAAACAGAAAAATCTTGACATGGAAACCCGCCAATTAACACATCTATATTTTTAGGAAATATATTTATTTTATTTTCTTTTTGTAATTTTACCAAATCCACAATACTATCAAGATAGTAATTTTCAGGTTCTACCCCTTTACTAGAAAAATAATTCGTCCATGCAGCTTTTGCTTCTGGTTTTATATCATTGGCAAACACCGTATGAAAAGATGTTTTTCCCAAATGGCTCCATCTTGCATCAACTTTATCAATAGACCAAGAAGGATTAAGTTCAGGATTGACAGATGCGGTTAACACATTAAAATCTCCTTCAAATCCCAAATCAATGCCTCCGCATCCTGAAAACAAGGATAATACCCTCAACTGGTTCAATACCTCTGATTTTTTCCCAGCCTTAAGCCTCTCTGGTTTTTTAGCACTAAACGGAATAAGCCATACTCCGCTTTCCTTGATAGCCCCATTTACTCTATTTTGATTACATAAAACTTGTACTCTGCGAGTTGTTATATTCCAACGCTCTGCAGTTTCTATAGCTGTTAAATATCCACGCATAATTAATCTCTCCTTTTATATGTATATTCTATTCGTTTTGACGAATTTTTGCAATGATTATTTGCATTTTTTGCATCACCTCCTCCACCCCCGCCTTTATCGCATTTACCCTCTGCACCCATTCCATCGGATTTTCACTCTTCAACTGCTCCGTTACCCTCTCTTTCTCCATAATCCGCTTTACCGCCAATTCCACTTCCCTGTGGCATTCCTCGTCAACGTCATGTAGATACTGGTTCCAAATACCATCCATCAGCATTTTCAAATATTCATGCCTTTGATACCTCATCATATACTCCCCATGTATGATACCGTATTTTCCAATCGCATAATCGGTTTTCTGTTCCAGATTTAGTAGCGGATAATAACAGCCATCCTCTGCCAAATGATAGGTAATCCCATTCTCCACAATAATTTCTGCTAGTTGATTTTCCATCACAACAAACTCCCTTCTGCCGGGTGCATTGCACCCGGACATACACTTATTCGTGGTTTCCAATAATCCTTCCTTCCCCAATGCTCGCATCACTTATTGCTTACTGCACACAGGCAGCCCCAAAAATCACATCATACCTTTTCTACATCAGCACCAGCCTCGGTGCTTTTTGCACCCCCACACATACCAGCCCGTCAGCACAAGCAGAATATCCACCAAAAGCCACATTCCAAAAAGATTGATAGACACAATCTCTTTCACATAATCCCCGAAATACACCAGTCCTGTCAAGGCAACCACCCCTATGGAACAGTTCCATACATCAATTCCTTTTCGGATATCTTCCCCATACTTCTCCCAAAACTTATATATTCCAAGTCCTATCAATGCTGCTGGTATCGCCCATAACAATACCACCATACCCCATTTCAGAATAACCGCTGCCATATCATTTGGCACATTCTCTGTTAGCGCTGCTATTGATAAAATAGTAGTATGGATACGAACCGCAAACACATAAATTCCTTTCCCTAATTCTCGAAAAAATTCAATGACATCCTTACAAAACACCTTTTGCCGGATAATCGACAGCCCCGTTGTCACAAAGCATATCAAAGTCAATATACCCACATACCCCTGCATTGCTGCCTTTTTCGTCTGATACCAAATCTGCCAATATCTGCGGTTATCCTTTGTCAGCCGCTTTGCTTTCTGGTCAGTAAGTTTCTGCACAACGGATTGTAAAGATAATGCCTTTTGTTTTTCCTGTTCCGCATCCGCAACCAAGCGACCCAGCTCCTGCTCTTTCCGGCAATACTCCGATTTAACGTGAGTGACCTCTTTCTCCGCCTCTTCCCTTACTTTCCTCTCGCTCCTTTGCAATTCCTCGTTTTGTTTCTTTAGCCTTTCGTTCTCTTTCAGTATCAAGTCGGCACCGTTCAGTTTCACGATTTTGTCGCTGAGATTCTGAATCTCGGACTTGAGCTTGGATATCTGTGAGGAATGATTCTGTTCCATCCGATTCATATCCTGCTCTGCTTTTTCGGCTTTCTTCTTCCAGTCCTGTGCCAGATTTTGTGCCTGCAAGATCAGCGAATCCTTCTCGGATAGATCGCTCTCGTGCTGTTCTCTCAGATTGTTTTCTGTTTCTGCCAGATTGGCTCTGCTCTGTTCCAAACTGTTTCTCAGCTCTGATATTGTCCTGCCCTGCTCTCCGATATCCAGCACCTGCTGACGGATAATCCTCTCCTGCCCGCTGATGGTCGCCTTCTGTGTGCGAATCGTTTCGTACTGCTCCGCTAGCAGCGTCCTGTACTTCGATATAGTATCGCTCCAATTCTTCGTTTTCTCGCTCCCATCTGTCTGCAAACTCCCGCTCATATCGGGCGGCCTGTTCTCTGGCTGCCGCCTGTCTCTCAAATTCATTTGCCAACGCCTCCTTTGATATATCAAGATGAAATGTCTTGGAAAGATTGCTGTCACGTACTTTCTTCCCCTCTGTATTTTGGAACGTGATATGCTTTCTGCTATCTTTCCACGTCACGCTCCATCCCCTCTCTGCCATATTCTGGATAAACTCTTCCCGGCTACTGCTCGTCTCCATTGCGTCCAGACAGGCAATGCCACAGTCTGCTACAAAACTATCTTTTGCCTCATTCTGCATCAGATGGTATTTATCCTTGCTCCATGCACTGACCGTTCCCTGTTCCAATTTATTTCCATGAAAATCTTTACCCTTCTGTGCCACGCTAAGCCCTCGCTCGATGCACATCCGGTTGGTAAAATCCTTCATACGCTGCAAATCTTTCTTGGTATTGTGCAGCTTGTGACCATCTATAAAACTGACGGAATTGGTTACAATGTGGCAATGCACATGATTTCGGTCGATATGCACGCCTACCAAACTTTGGAATCCAGCAAACCACTGTTCCGCAAATTCCTTTCCAAACTCCAATGCCTGCTCCGGTGTGATTGTCTCGTCCTCATGCCATGAAATAATGTTGTGGGCATACATCCTGCCGGAATCCTTGCCCCAAATCCGTTTTTCTTCCAGAAAAGATTGATACACCTCGTCATAAGTAATGACATCCGGCTCATAAGGACCGATAATCTCCACCAGTTCCCCTCTGGTTTTATCCACTCTTGTCACATATTCGATACAGTTCCGCATGGCTCCATGACTTTTTGTAGACTTATTGATTGTCTTATTAATCGCCAAGTAACATCACACTCCTTTCGGAACAACTGTAGCTCTTGGTACAACTGTTCCAGTTGTGCCTGCTGTGGTATCTGCCCATAGCCATTTGCCACATGCGCCATCTGGTTGATATTGGTCGCCATACCCCGTAACTGCCTATTGGTGTCGGCAAACCGTCCGTTCAACTTTTGTAATTCCTTTACTTCCTCCCTGCCGGAAACTTTTGCCCCCAATACAGAGTTGATAATAAATGCCTGCTGTGTCTGACCGGATTCTGCCACTCTCATAGTAAAGGCTGCATATTCATCCTCCGTCATCCGAAGTGATACGTTTTTATTTCTTCTCCTCATAAAATTCCCCCTTCTCAAATCGCTCAAATGATAATTAATGATTACTCTCTGTTTATTGACATGCAAAAAATACAATCAGTACTTTTGCATGCAAATTTTTCTGCTGACAAAATACGATAAACTATTCCCCCCCCCAAAAAAACATGTGTTTAACAAATTTTTCCCTGATAAAACATCTCACAAAAAAGCTGTCCGCACATTTCCAAAATTGGTTTGCCATTGATACAAATTGCATCATTTACAGAAAAGCATCCACAAAACATCTGCCTGTGCAAAATATAATGTGGCGGGTAGATTCCCCAGCGAATCCGAAAATAGAACGGAGAAACTTCCAATGGAAGTTTCGTAGTTTCATTTTTCGGAGAGCGAACTGAGGGGTTAAGGGGAGCTGTGCTCCCCTGCAAGTTTAGGATGTGCCCGAACAGGGTGCATCCGGTGCAAAATGGCATGCCGTTTTGCGAAACTTGCCTATCATCCCCGCCACGATTCCGGTGATTTTTGAGGGGTGTGGATGTGGGGAAAGCAGCCTCTGAAAGAGCGTTGCTTTTTCTGCATCCACACCCGAAAAAATCTTCAGAAATCTCAAAGGGGATGATAGTGGTTTTGTGATTTTCCATAGGGGATGGGTGAGCGGAAAACAATGCTCTGTTTCAGAGGATTGTTTTCTGCTCGTCCATTACCGTAGAAAAATCACTCGGCTGCCTGACAGCCGATCTGCTCCTGCAACAAATGCGGGAAAAACAAATGTTATTTTTTATCAAAACATCCGCATAATGCCCACCATACTTGTTTAACACGTTACCATTTTGTTGCACACTTTGTTAAACACATATTCCATCTAATTTCTGCTGTTTGACAAACTGTGCAACATTGTCAAACATACTGTGAAACAAAAAATAAAGATTAACTCTATATCTCCCTGCTCTGACAGTCATTTCTATCATTGATTCTGCCTGCAAAACACATTGTTCTCCGCTTTCTGCTATAGATTTGACAGATAATAAAAAACTTCCTCCGGCAGACTTTCCTCTGCCCCAATCTCCTCCATGCTGTCGCCCTGCTGCGTTTTAGTCTCTCCAACTGTCATATTCTCTGCCGGATTGACTGCAAGCTGCTTTCCGAAGTTTCCGATATCCTGCCCCTCATTTGTTCCAATACCGGAAACCTTAATACCGCCAACTGCACGCACCACTGCCTCCGCCACTGTATCAGCCAGTTTTTTATCATGCTCTGACAATCCATCCAGAAATACTTCCCTCTGCAACTCTGCCAGTTCCTTCAGATATCCCCGCATTTCCTGCTGATACTGCTCCTGCAACTCCAGTTCGCTTTCCTGTCTGTGGTAATGCCTGAGAGCTGCTTTCACATAGGCACCGGAACTCCCGTAAATGTCATTCTCCCTGCCTCTGCCATGCCTCATAATGGCATGGTACAATTCCCGTTCTTCTTCCTTCGCAATATTCAGCCGAAAAGCAACCGTTTTCTGCACTTCCTTTTTCCCTGCCATCCGTTTGCTCCTTCCCATAATTACAGATAAAATAATGAGTACAGCAGCTTTATGGGAAACATTCCTCTCCCATAAAGCTATCCTGGCACCCATAAAATGTCATAACTTGCATTTTTGCCTTGCCAGATACTCATACCCTCTGGCATTTGCCCGGATATCTTCCAGATAATGCACATGATTTCCCCGCATCGTTCCATAGCGTTTCATCACCATTGCACCGCCTCCGGCATACACCACAGACATCATCTCCAAGTCAAATCCCAGCTCTGACAACTTCGCTTCAATCCCCTTTGCAAAATTCTGCAACCCATCTGTGATAACCGACTTGCAATCTTCCGGTATCATGGCATCGCCATCCACAATCATCTGACGAATGATATCTTCACTTACTTTCTTATTGCAAATCTGATACACACTGCTTTTGATATTTTCCATACATTGAATCAATGCCTCCGGAATACTGGTGCTTTCCCGTTCCACCGGAACATATTTCTGGACATGGATTACATCCACCGTCTTACTCCCGATATCCACTATCAGACTTTCTGCACCATACATCCGCATCCTGTCTGCAATCGCAGCGTAACACTGTGGAAATACCAGCACATCTTTAATGCAAATCCGGTAATCTTTACCACTGTACCGAAAACAAATCTCCCCTTTCCGGTACAGATACTCACGAAACTCCTGTTTCTCCTGCCCAAAGCGGCTGAACGGAAGCCCCACCGCCAGAATGACATCGGTACTTTGCTTGTAATACACATCCAGTTCCTTTGCCACTCCTGCCAGTGTCAGCAGAAAATAACTCTCATCCTCTGTTTTGGTTTTCATCATAGGCAATCTTCCCTCGCCAACTTTATAATTTTTTCCATTGTAAACAAGGGTATTGTTGGATAGGGTTGCTTCCCCACCAAGCTGTTCCACTCCATTGTCAAAAATGGCATGCGTGCCTTTCATAGTGGAAAAACCATGATCCAGTCCGCAAAGTAATAAATTCTTGTCCTTATAAAACATAAGTACCTTCCTTTCTATGGCTGTTTTTTGCCATTCTCCAAACCATCCAGCATTTCCAGTATCATCCGCAGAGATTCCAATATTTCCACATCCAACTCCTCCGTTCTCTCTATTTCCTGTAAATGCTTATCAATCAGCAACATCTTCCTCTTAATTTCCTCAAATGTCCGTATATTCCCAAACGTGCTTATCTTCTGGTGCATACAGCTTTTAATGAAATAATCTGCCCTGCCCAGACCGGATAATGCAATCCGGTCATCAATGAGCTGCTTCTCTTCCGGTGATACCCTGAAATTCATAATGACACTCCGTTTCCGCTTTTTTGACTTTGGTTTTGGTGTCACACCAGCAATCAGGTTATCCCTTCTGTAAATCTTTGCCATACTCTGCCTCCTTCTTCAAATCCTCGCCTGCACTTTATTTTGCATTTTCGTCCACATCGCCCTCCCTTTCCTCCGTCAATCCATCCAGCATATCTCCGTTTCCATGATCCGCATCCAGCCTGTCCGCCAGCTCTTTCTGCTTAGACGGATAAAGATGGGAATAGGTGTAAGTGACAGAAATCCCCTCATGCCCTAGGCGTTCTGCTATCTCCACCGGGGTAAAGCCAAGCGAGATGAGATGTGCAACGTGCGAATGGCGGATGTCATGAATTCTTATTCTCTTCACTCCCGCCTTTTTACATCCCCTGTCCATCTCATGGTGCAGATAACTTTTGGAAACATGAAACAGTCTGGTATCTTCCGCAAGACTGTAAAACATCCCAAAATAATCTTCCATCTCGTCACAGAGAAACTTCGGCAAATCTATGACACGATTGCTTTTCTCCGTTTTCGGGGAAGTAATGATATCCTCTCCATTGATACGCTGGTAGGATTTGCTGATTGTCAGCTTACGCTTTACAAGGTCAAAGTCTGATTTTACTAACGACAGGAGTTCGCCTTCCCGGATTCCGGTCCAGTAAAGCACCTGAAACGCATAGTAGGAAATCGGTTTGTCCTTGATGGCATCGGAAAACTTCTCATACTCTTCCTTTGTCCAGAACAGCATTTCCTTTGCTTTCGCCTTACCCATTTTTCCTGCCTTGCTGGACGGATTATCCGGCAGACCGTAAAATCGGTGGGCATGGTTGAAAATCGCACTGAGCTGGTTCTGCACCGTCCTCAGGTACGTTGCCGCATATGCTTTGCCATTCCCGTCTCTGGCACACAGCAATACATTCTGCCACTGGATCACATCCGTAGAATCAATCTCCGCCAGACTTTTATTTTCAAAATAAGGCAGTATCTTGGTTTCAATGATGTGTTTCTTCGTCATAAACGTATTGAGTTTTATCCTCGGCTTGATATCCTCCAGATAAATCTCCACAAATTTTGCAAAGTTCATCTGGATATCCCTGCTTTTCTTCTGGATAAAATCCCTCTCATAATTTAATGCGTCCCGTTTCGTCTCAAAGGTCTGCTTGGTGTGTACCTGCTTTTTCCCCTGCCAGTCCACGAAACGTATATACACTTTCCATCCGCTTCCGTCTTTTAATTTACTTACCGACATGCCATTCCTCCTTCCGGGCAGCCTCCTGTGGAAACCGCCCTATAAAACATAAGTTATAAAATCTGACCGTTTCCGTTACTCCGCCATGCCACAGCAACGCTCGTAATACTTCCGGTTGACCTTGCCCGCAAGCACAATGAGATTTGGATTCTCCTGAAGCATCTTCCGGTTCAGTTCCTGAATCATCTTGTAAGCCTGTGATTTACTTACGCCCCAGTCCTCGCAGATTTCATCTGCCTGCACATACAACTTCTTCATTCCTTCCATATGGCATTTACCCCCTTATTCAAAATTCGTGGTTTACGGTTACCATTCTGCTCTGTTCGGGTATTTACACATCCAGCCCGCTAATGTTTATCCTGAAAACCACTATGTATCATCTCTTTCAGAACTAATTTAAGTTCTGTATCGTATTGTCATTATATAGAACTCATTATGGTTCTGTCAAGTGTTTTTCAGAACTTTTTTTGGTTCTTTTCTTTTTCCCCATTCTGTGTTATGATGTTACTATGGTTAAAAGCACTGATTCAAACACTTCTATAACACCAAACACACATAACTGTGTTTACAAATAACATAGGGCAGGACAAAAACAGTTTTCATTCCCTGCTCCGATTGGAGGTAACCATGACACAAGGTGAACGTATCAAATACATCCGCAACAGCCGGAAAATGACACAAAAGCAACTAGGGCTACTTTGCGGCTTTTCGGAAAGTACCGCAGATGTCCGCATCCGTCAGTACGAAAGCAATGCCAAAGCCCCCAAGCAGGATACCCTGATGCTGATAGCAAAAGCATTGAAAGTCTCCTATATCTCCATCAAAAACTATGACCTTGGTGCGGCTGAGGATGTTTTGGAAACGCTGTTCTGGCTGGATATCAAAAACGGCATTGACCTTTTCCCCTTACAGCCGGAATATCCAAAGGATAACTCATGGGAGTACAGGGGCAGCTACAATGAACCGGAATCCAAGCACAGCTATCCGCCCTTCGGCATCGTCATGCACTATGGTCTGGTAAACGATTTCCTCGCTGAATGGTCGCTCCGCAAAACAGAGCTGCAAGAAGGTACAATCACTTTCGACCAATACAACAACTGGAAATGGAACTGGCCTAATTCCTGTGATGACTACATAGGAAAAGAAAACTATGCAGACTGGCAGAGCCTATAAGCCACAAAATTTGAGCCATTAGCTGCTCCTAAATATCAGCCGCAACAAAAGGCTAAGTTTGGAATCTCTGAAAAAAGAACATCAAAAAAACAGAAATTCCAAAATCCGGAATTTCTGTCTTTTTGATACATGTATTATATTGAGTACACAAAATTTTGCAAAAAATTTGCAAGAAGCATTTTCGCAAACACCCTATTTTCGGGGCTTTCCAGCGTTTTTACCTCACTCGAACTCGATTGTCGCCGGCGGCTTCCCGGTACAATCATACAATACCCGATTAACCCCCTTAACCTCATTCACAATCCGGCTTGTCACAACACTTAATACCTCCCAAGGAATCTGTGCCGCCTCCGCAGTCATGAAATCGCTTGTCGTCACCGCTCTCAACGTCACCGCATAGTCATAGGTTCTCTCATCCCCCATAACGCCAACACTCCGCATATTCGTAAGTGCCGCAAAATATTGTCCTAAATTCTTATCCACACCGGCCTTTACAATCTCCTCACGGTAAATCGCATCTGCCTCCTGTACAATCCGAACCTTTTCAGCCGTCACTTCCCCGATAATACGGATTCCAAGTCCCGGTCCCGGAAACGGTTGGCGGCTTACCAGATACTCCGGAATCCCCAGCTCACGTCCTGCATTTCTTACCTCATCCTTGAACAAAAGACGAAGCGGTTCCACAATTTCCTTAAAATCAACACAATCCGGTAATCCGCCTACATTATGGTGACTCTTAATCACGGCAGATTTTCCAAGACCAGATTCAATCACATCCGGGTAAATCGTACCTTGAACAAGGAAGTCCACTGCACCAATCTTCTTTGCCTCTTCTTCAAATACACGGATGAATTCCTCACCAATAATCTTGCGCTTTGCCTCCGGCTCCGTTACACCAGCCAGCTTTGCATAGAAACGCTCCTGTGCATTTACACGGATAAAATTCAAATCATAAGGTCCCTCCGGTCCAAATACCGCCTCAACTTCATCTCCCTCATCCTTGCGAAGCAGACCCTGGTCTACAAACACACAGGTAAGCTGTTTACCCACAGCCTTGGAAAGTAATACCGCTGCTACGGAAGAGTCCACTCCGCCTGACAGCGCGCAAAGTACCTTGCCATCACCAATCTTTTCACGAAGCGACCGAATGGTATCCTCCACAAAGGAAGACATTTTCCAGTCTCCGCTACAGCCGCAGACCTTATACACAAAGTTAGACAGCATCTTCATACCTTCCACAGTATGCATAACCTCCGGATGGAACTGTGTGGCATACAGCTTCTTCTCCGGACATTCCATAGCTGCCACTGGGCATACGGGCGTAGTAGCAACTACCTGAAAGCCTTCCGGAGCCTTTGCAATATAATCCGTATGGCTCATCCAGCAAATTGTCTTTTCCTCCACATCTTCAAAGAGTACGGAAGATTTGTCCACCGTTACCTCCGTCTTGCCATATTCCGAAACAGGTGCCGTGGCAACCTCTCCCTCTAGCAGATAGCTTATGAGCTGGGAGCCATAGCAGATACCCAGAATCGGAATCCCCATCTCCAGCAATTCCCTCTCACATCTCGGAGATTCCTCTTTATACACGCTGTTTGGTCCGCCGGTGAAAATGATTCCCTTCGGCTTCATTTCCTTAATTCTGTCCATTCCCATTGTATACGGATGAACCTCACAGTAAACATTACATTCACGTACACGGCGGGCTATCAGCTGATTATACTGACCGCCAAAATCCAACACGATAACTAATTCCTTTTCCACTTTCTTCCTCCTTGTCTCATAGCAATCATAATGATACCAACTATGCATACAGGCATACCTGCCTGGCTCGTTGCCTGTGGAAATCATTGAGAAGCAATCTGCTATTTTTTATCTGTTACGATTCTACCCTATTTTGACAAAATCCACAACCTCAATATACAAAAACTTGCCACTGTCAGCACCAAGACAGGTCTGAACAGTAACAAAACCTATAATTTCTTACAAAAAAGCAAATGAAGGATTCTGACAATCTCATTTTCCAGAATCCTTCATTTTCCCTGTTCCATCAACCGGCTATTCCATTATTATGCATTTTGCTTATATAAATTATGTCATTCAAAGAAAAATTCATTTCCAGACAGCTCTGTCTCCGGTTTCGTCCGTGTCTAATTACTTTCTTCTCTATTCCCGGTGGTATCTCCGGCAGTGCTTTCACTGGTATCTGCCTCATCGCCCTCTGACTTATCTCCACCGGAGGTTTTCTTGCCAAGCTTCTCTAAAATATTATTAATTGCTGCATCCAGCTGGTTATCCTTTTCTCCTTTCGATTCCCTGTAAGCTTCTACATCCAGCTCCACTTCCACATCCGGCTTAATACCAATCTTGTGGATATCATTTCCCTTTGGAGTAAAGTATTTCGCAATAGTCAGCTTAACGGCAGAACCATCCTCTAACGGGAACATTCTTTGGACAATACCCTTTCCATAGGTATTCTCCCCTACCAGGGTTCCGATTCCGTAATCCTTAATTGCGCCAGCAAATATCTCCGAAGCAGAGGCACTGTATCCATTCACCAGAACGGCAAGCGGCTTGGTAAACTGCTGCTCCTCATCCGAATTATACTCGCTGGTTACATTGCCATCCTTATCCTCGGTATACACAATTTTGCCGGCTGGAAGCATAAAATCAAGCATTTCCACGGCAATATCCAGCAGCCCGCCGCCATTGTCACGAAGGTCTACAATCAGTCCCTCCATTCCCTGGCTTTCCAAATCTTTTATCGCCGCAATATACTGTTCCGCAGTTACCTCGTAAAAGCTGCTGACCTGAACATAACCAATGTTGTCAGCAAGCATCTCGTACTCAACTGTTGGATTTTCCACCTTCTGTCTCGGCATGGTATAATCGTAATCCTTTGCATCCGCAGCTCTATACACGGAAATTGTGACCTCCGTCCCCTCTTCCCCGCGGATTTTGTCTACCACCGTATCAATATCCTGGGCGCTGATATCCTCTCCGTTTACCTCGGTAATAATATCATTTTCCTGAATTCCGGCATCCTTTGCCGGACCATTAAATACTTTGACAACCGTAATTACCTTTGTATCCGCATTCTGCGAAACCTGAACCCCGACACCTACATATTCCCCTTCCGTATCCTCCATAAAGGCTGCATATTCCTCCTGCGTATAATATACAGAATACGGGTCATCCAATCCCTCCAGGTAACCCTTAATAATGCCATCCTGCTTTGCCTGCTCATCATCCTCAAAATAGAAATTCTTGTCAATCAAGTCTTCTATGGTCTCTAATTTACCATTTGTGTCCTTACCAATGACGGAGCTGCTAGAAAGCTTTTCCCCAGATTTACTATTCGTACTCTCTGCCGCCTCTGCATCTCCCTTGGTCATCCTGACACTGCTGCAGGCAGTTGTACTGAACGCCATTACCGTAGCCAGAACCAAAACCGCAGCTTTTTTCATCCATTTTCTTTTCATTACTATCCTTCCTTCATGCTACCTAATCTATAACAAGATATTATTATACGCCTTAAATGTTACCACTTCGTGAAAACTACTGAAAATATGGCATTGGGTCTACATAGGTACCATCCACTCTCACACCAAAATGACAATGCGGCCCACTGGAAATACCAGTGGAACCAGCAGCAGCAATCTGCTGGCCTGCAGATACAGTCTCGCCAACGGATACCATCAGGGAGGAATTATGCATATAAACAGTAACAACTCCACCACCATGGTCAATGCAGACATAGTTGCCCTCTGCATAGTTATAATCGGCAACAATTACCGTTCCGGAAGACGCTGCAACAATTGGCGTACCTGTAGCACATCCAATATCAATCCCCTTATGATAGGAACTGGCTCCTGCCACTGGTGCATCCCTGTTTCCAAACGGAGAAGTGATATTTGCAGGACTAGTTCCCAGCACCGGCCAGGTAAATATTCCGCCAGAATAACTGCTGGTAGAACTACTGCTCCCATTCTGCTCTGCTGCAGCAATAATTGCCTCAGCTTCCGCCTGTGCCTGGGCATATTTATTTACCTCTTCCTGCTGCCCTTCTATGGATTTATTATATTGGGCAACCTGGGCACTTTTCTCATCCACCAGTGCCTCCATCGTCTCTTTCTGTTCGTTTACTTCCTTCTGCAATGCCTGGTTGCTCGCCAAATCCTTATCCAGCTTCAACTTTAGATTGGCAACCTGTTCCTTTGCAGATTTTAATTTCTTCAATATATTATAATCATATAACGACACCTGGGAAACATATTCTGTCTTGTTAATCATATCCGTCATGGACGTAGCCGACAACAAAACATCCAGATACCGTTTATTTCCCGATTCATATACCATCTGAATGCGCTGCTTCATTGACTCATACTGGTCCTCCTGGGCACTCTGCGCTATCTCCAGATTCTTTTGAGTTTCCTCAATTGATTCCTGAAGCTCTTTCTGGTTCTGCTCCAGATGGCTAATCTCAATCTGCAGCTCATTCAGGGCTTTGTCCAGCTGAATAATATAATCTTCTATACTGCTCTTAGCCGTCTTCAGATTGTCAAGAATCTCCTGTGCCTCCTTCCGCTTGGAAGCTGCCTCCTTTGCATCCTCCCTTGCCTTATCCACAGATGCATCTGCTGTACCGTCATCTGTGCCATCACTCTCTGTATTTTCATTTTCTGTACTCTCTGTGGTTGTCTGTGTAGTGTCTCCCGCAGTTGCATAGCCTGTAATATCACATGTATAAATGCCGCCTGCCAGCAAAGCAGCAACCAATATCATACTAAGCACTTTTCTTCCTTTAAACATTCTACAAGCCTCCCATACTATACTCTCAAATGTTTACGCGTTGTAATTAAGCTTCCAAAAAATCCCACACCTACTCCAAGCAGAATAGAGATAGGCGCCATTCCCTTAAACACCTGTCCTACCGAAACAAAATTCACCAGATTTGCCACAACTGTAAAATGCTCTGTTAAATATTCTGTCATTGCATTATACATAAAATACAAAATCCCCAGTGGAATAACAGAGCCAATTAAACCAATTATGATTCCCTCCACTAAAAATGGTGCCCGCACAAAAATATCCTTCGCACCAATCAGTTTCATAATGGCAATCTCCTCTTTTCTGACAGATATACCAATTGTAATCGTATTACTAATCAAAAACAGGGATACAAAAAGTAAAATTCCAATGACACCAAGCGATACATAGCCCAGCAGGTTACTTACAGAATTCAAGCTTTTTGCTGTGCTGTCACTGCTGTTTACCCTGCGGACACCGGAAATTCCCTCTACTTCCTTAACTGTCTTGTTTTGGTTACCAATATCCTTGAGCGTCAGCTCATAAGAGGAGGAGTTTTCCAACGGATTGTCTTCTCCAAATACAGAAGCCACATATTCCTGATTTCCATCATACACATCAGCAATATAATCGCTCCATGCCTTATCTGCGGATACATAGCGAATGGTATCTATATTATCCATCTTCTTTAACACTTCGCCAATATTCATAATCTGGTTTTCACTGGTTCCCTCTTCAAAAAATACCGATATGGTCAGGGAATTTTCAATAGATGTAATCTCATGTTCCAAATTCAGTACAATGGAATAGAAAATACCAAACAGAAACAAACATGCCACTATCGTTCCAATGGATGCAAGGGAAAAAAGAAGGTTTCTCTGGATATTTTTAAGTCCCTGCTTGACACTATATCCCAATGTGTTAATCTTCATCTTTATACCCACCCTTTTCTTCATCACTTACAATCCGTCCCTTTTTCAGGGTTATGACACGTTTTTGCATCAGATTGACAATTTCTTTATTATGTGTAACCACTACCACGGTAGTTCCCCTCTGGTTAATCTCCTCTAAAAGCCGCATAATCTCCAAAGAATTTTTCGGGTCCAGATTACCGGTTGGCTCATCCGCCAAAATGATATCCGGCTGGTTTACGATAGCTCTGGCAAGCGCTACTCTTTGCTGCTCGCCACCTGACAACTCCTTGGGAAACTGTTTATATTTATCTGCCAGTCCCACCATGGTAAGGGTTGCCGGAACCTGCCGGCGTATTTCCTTCATGGGACGCTCCACCACCTGTTGTGCAAATGCCACGTTTTCAAATACAGTCCGATCCTTCAGCAAACGGAAATTCTGGAATACGACGCCTATCTTTCTGCGAAGCATTGGAATCTCTTTTCTCTTCAATTTGCTGTATTTCTTATCATCTACGGTTATCTCACCCTCTGTGGGCTTCATTTCCTTCAACAATAACTTTATCAATGTTGTTTTTCCCGAACCACTGCTTCCAACCACAAAAACAAATTCACCCTTATTAATGCGGAATGTGACATCGTCTAATGCCTTTATTCCCGTTGGATATTGCATGGTTACATGTTCAAGCACTACCATATCAGTGCTCCTTTCCTCTTAGTATTCCAAAGACTCCATATATTTCATATATTTTACAACCATCAGCGCAATCTTGAAGGTAATGGCGTCCTCAAACACACGAAGATCCAAGCCTGTACTCTTTTGCAGCTTATCCAGACGGTATACCAATGTATTACGGTGTATATACAACTGTCTTGAGGTCTCTGACACATTCAGGCTGTTTTCAAAAAATTTGTTAATGGTTGTAAGCGTCTCCTCATCAAAATCATCTGGTGAACGATTTTCAAAAATCTCCTTAATAAACATTTTACAGAGAGGAATCGGCAGCTGGTAAATCAAACGTCCAATTCCAAGATTGCTATAAGCAATAATGTTGCGGTTGCCATAGAAAATCTTACCCACATCGAGGGCCATCTTTGCCTCCTTATAGGAACGGGATACCTCCTTAATTTCATTGACAATGGTTCCAAAGGCAACATGGACAGAAGACATCGCTTCCGTATTCAGCATATCCACAATCACCTTGGCGGTCTTATTCATATCCTCGTATGTCTCATTCTGCTTCACTTCTTTTACAAGAATGATATTCTTCTCGTCCACCGCTGTGACAAAATCCTTTGCCTTACTTGAGAAAATATTGCGCACCGTCTCCAATGCGTTGGTGTCTTTTTCATTCTTTGTCTCTATAATAAATACTATACGTTTTACGTCTGTGTCAATATGAAGCTTTTTGGCTCTATTGTAAATATCTACCAGCAGCAAATTATCCAGCAGCAAATTTTTGATAAAATTATCCTTATCAAAGCGTTCCTTATATGCCACTAACAAATTCTGCACCTGAAATGCCGCAATCTTACCAATCATGTAAACATCATCCGCTTCACCCTTGGCAATAATTACATACTCCAATTGGTTCTCATCGAATACCTTAAAAAACTGATACCCCTGCAGCATCTGGCTCTCCGCAGGAGAGTCCACAAATGCCAGAACAGATTTCTCATATTCATCTGTATCCCGAAGCGTTGAAGCTAACGCTTTTCCCTCTGTATCCATAACACATAAATCAATTCTTGTAATCGCTTTAATGCCCTCGATGGTATCCTGTAAAATTTGATTTGATATCATTCTATCCACTCCTTATTTTTTGATAACTATTCAAGCTATGCACATATTACACAAGTCGTACCATAGTTATTTTTGCACTTATTTACATTTTAACGGAAAAGGAACAAAAAAGAAAGTAAATGTTACAATTTTTTATAGATTTTTCACGTTTTTTCATAAGATTTATCTCATTTGCACGATTCATTAAATGATAAATGCAAAGAAGCGGCTACTACTGTAGCCGCTTCTTTTACAGAAAAATCAGAATTAATCTAAAATCTTCTGCTCTGTCTCTTTATCAAAGATATGAATTTTGCTTAAGTCAAATGCTAACTGTACGGTATCACCAGGTCTTGCTGTTGTACGTGCATTTACTCTTGCTGTGATATCAAACTGGTCAATCGTGAAGTATAAGTATACTTCCGCACCTAACATCTCATAGATAGTAATTCTTGCATCAATGAGACTTTCCGGAGAAGACTCAATAAATAACTGCTCATCATGGATATCTTCTGGACGGATACCTAAGATAACTTCCTTATCAATGTAGCCCTGCTCAACTAAGATAGAACCCTTAGAATCAGGAACCTTGATAGAGTGAGAACCAAACATTAATAATACATCTGCACCAGATTTAACAACCTTACACTCAATAAAGTTCATTGGCGGCATACCCATGAAACCTGCAACGAACAGGTTGGTTGGCTTGTCGTATAAGTTCTGAGGAGTATCTACCTGCTGGATGATACCATCCTTCATAACAACGATTCTAGTACCAAGAGTCATAGCCTCTGTCTGGTCATGTGTTACATAGATGATGGTTGTCTGTAATCTCTGATGTAACTTAGAAATCTCAACACGCATCTGAACTCTCAGCTTAGCATCCAAGTTTGATAAAGGCTCGTCCATTAAGAATACCTTTGGCTCACGAACGATTGCACGACCCATAGCTACACGCTGTCTCTGACCACCTGATAAAGCCTTAGGCTTTCTGTCAAGCAAGTGCTCAATGTCAAGAATCTTAGCAGCCTCATGTACCTGCTTGTCAATTCTCTCCTTTGGAACCTTTCTTAACTTAAGACCAAATGCCATGTTATCATAAACTGACATATGAGGATACAGAGCATAGTTCTGGAATACCATTGCAATATCTCTGTCCTTAGGCTCTACATCATTTACCATCTTATCGCCAATCCATAATTCACCGGAACTGATATCCTCAAGACCTGCAATCATACGAAGTGTAGTAGACTTACCACATCCTGAAGGTCCAACGAAGATAACAAATTCTTTGTCTTCAATCTCAAGATTAAAATCCTTTACAGCATTGAAACCGTTAGGATAAATCTTATAAATATTTTTGAGTGATAAACTAGCCATTTTAATTTCCTCCTTGAGTTATATATTTCTTTGCTGACTAAATCATAGTAGTATAATACATCATTTATTTTTTAAATGAAATATTATTATTTAACAAATAAAATTTCAAATCTTTGTTCAATTTGTCATAATCTATGATATAACCATTAAAATGCACATCTTTTTTAGGCTTTTATTATAAAAATCTACCTATAATCAAAAAACAGACTCCTGATTGTCCTCAAAATGTTGACAAAAGTCGTGCAAAATATCCAATACCCTTATGAGATTTGTGTAATTTGCCAAAGACTTTTGGGAAATTTTACCAAGATAATCAGGAATCCTTCTCTTTTTGATGCTGTTTAAGACGAAGCTTCATTCGTATATTATTGAAAAAGTTCCGGCCTCTTCCTCCCTTGCGGAACCATTTATACAGATTATCAATCTTAAGTTTTTGTATCTTTTCCGGCACTTCCGCCTCGGAAACAGCCTTATTATACAATATATCTCCGGTAAACAGCATAAGCCCGGCATTCATCTGGTTCCGATATTGCTGCAGCAGCTGTAACTGTTTCTTTTCCTCTAACGCCAACACCAGAATATCCGGAGCCACAGAATTGATTTCATTCACGATATGATCCAGGGACTCATCCTGCTCAGTGAGAGACATACCACTTAAAGTCAAAAACGGACGTTTTTCATGAATATTTTCTTGTACAGAAATGAATTGCTCTTCCTTTTCCGTCACCAGTAAAAATTCATATCCCATCTCTATGGCATAATCCAATATGGTATCAAAGTAGCTTTCAAAAAAAAACGGATCCCGCTTATGTCCCAGCACTTCATTTACACTGGTGTTGACATTGGATGTTCCAGGCAGTATCAAATCACTCTCTCCAACAATTTCCCTCCAGCCTGTGTTTTCCTGTAAAAGTAATAAGGTCTCACTATTTAAAAAATAGATGACCTTACTGCCCTCTTCTTCCAGATATTCAATTGTTGCATCGCTGGACACCTTTGTAGATGCAATATCTACAGCCACATCCAATAAGCGGATTCTTTCTTTCATAAACCACCTCTGCTACTGAACTGTAGTATCGTTGCTTCCAATCACGATGAAAATATCAATATGGTCCATGGAAGCTCCTCCCTGGACAGAATAATTTCCGGAATCTACGGACCCCACCGAAACAACTGCATCTGTAAAATACCCTGCCAAATCATTTCCCATGCCTTCCTCTGAAACATAAATCTTTGTCTGGGTCTCTGCGCTCAGACCGTAATTGCCAATTCCCACATTCGCAAAGCCCTCATTGCTCAGCTTACTTTTCCACGCGCTTGCAAGCCCTGCCTTACTGGTACTATTCAAAACCATTATATTCTTATCGGTTGAAGGAATATCAGGCGTCTCCGTTGTCGCCTCTGTTGTAATCTCCTCTGTGGTATCCTCTTCTGCATCAGAAGTATCCTTGGCATTCTCCTCATCCAACATTGCCTGCAGTTCATCTGCACTATGTGAAGAACCCTGTTCTGTTGTAGTATTCTCAGCCTGCTTCTTGTCTGTGCTCACCCGAATCAGAAAGAATGCCCCAAAGCCTACAATAGCAACGGCCATCAAAACTACCATAGAGCGTAAAAATGCTTCTCCAAATATCTTTAATATGGTTTTCTTATCCATTCCTATGCCTCCTAAAAATTATCAAAAATTATTATTAGTATAGCAGAATTGCATTTTCTTTTCAACCTTTTCGTGGTACAATCCTTTTAAGTGAGGTGATAGCATGAAAAAAACCGCCATTGTCACCGGGGCGTCCAGAGGAATTGGGCGGGCCTGTGCCATGGAATTAGCCAAACATTTTGATTGTATCGTAATTAATTCTTCTACTCATAGAGAAGCGCTTCAACAGACAAAAGCAGACATCGAGGGAAGCGGCACGGAGTGTCTTGCATATACCGGAGATATCGGGGATTATAACTTCACTGCCTCTATGATAGAGGATGTCCGGAACAAATGCCCTGCTATCGATTTGCTGGTGAACAATGCCGGTATCTCCTATGTCGGTCTTCTCACCGATATGACCATACAGGACTGGAATCGGCTCGTAAACACAAACCTTACTTCTGTTTTTAACTGTTGCCGGCAAGTAGTTCCCCATATGGTAAGTCAAAAATCCGGTCACATAATTAACATTTCTTCCATGTGGGGATTAAGCGGAGCATCCTGCGAGGTTGCATACAGTGCCACCAAAGGCGGAGTGAATGCTTTTACGAAAGCTCTTGCAAAGGAGCTAGCCCCAAGCAGCATCCGGGTGAATGCACTTGCCTGCGGCGCCATTGCTACCCAGATGAATAACTGCTTTACCGAAGAAGAGCTAACACAATTTTGTGAAGAGATTCCCGCCTGCCGTCTCGGGCAGCCGGAAGAAATTGCCCAAATGGTATGGCTGCTATATAACAGCCCCTCCTACCTGACAGGCGAAATCATAAAAATAGACGGTGGCTATCTATAAGCTCACCGTCTTTTCTATATTATATATATCTATTTTGATGCTGCTGTTCTTGTAATATCCTCATTTACGTCCTGTTCCGGATAAGTTGCCTTTTTCAGAACCCGTCCAACCCCTACATACTTTCTGTAATTGTAATCGGATACCACAATTCCTGTGGATTCGGTAGAGGCATGTACCACTTTATTGTTACCAATATACAAAGCAACATGTGAACAGTTCTTTTTGCTGGAACCATAAAAAATCAAATCTCCTGGCTTAATATTCTTCATCTTAACAGATTTGGTTGTTTTCAACTGACCGTATGCATTATGTACCAGATTATATCCAAAATTCTTATATACTGCCATGGTAAAACCAGAACAGTCCGTACCCTTTGTAAGGCTTGAACCTCCGTAGCGGTATTTGTTGCCAACATATTTCAGTGCATATCCGACAACCTCTTTCTGTTCAACCGACATGCCCGAATAATCTGCAACCGTCACCTTACAGGTATACTTTTTACCCTTCACCTTGGCGGTTACCTTAGCTGAACCAACGGACTTAGGCGTCAGAATACCCTTGCTGCTTACTTTAACTACCTTTTTATTTGAAGAGGACCATTTGACTTTACTGCTGATATTCTTAACCTTAAGCTGGTAACGCTCACCCACCTCAAGTAATACCTTTGTTTTATTCAGCTTCACCTTTCCAGCCGCCTCAGCCTTCACTGGAATAAATGCCAACAGACTCAATGTAAATAATATAGTAAAAAGTAATAGTACTCTACGTTTCATAAATGATGTCCTTCCTGATTCCTGTGAACCTTTTTTCTTAACATCATTTATTCTAACACATTTTTAACAGATTTCAAGACTTTTTTGCAACATTTGTAACATTTTTGTAACAACTTTTCATTTTTCTCTATTTTTTCTTCAGAAAATGTTAAGAAAACCGCTGCCAGAAAACTGCTGAGTGGGATGATAAACAGGCACCCTACTGCCCCTGTCAGCAGACCAGACACCTCCTGAAAAAGAGCTTTTGAATTTAATATCACTGCAAAGCTGTCTTCACTTTTCATAAACAGAACTGCCAGCATAATGCTTTCCCCAAGACCGGCAAAAAACAGAGTATTTACCGTAGTCCCTAAAATATCCCTTCCCACGCACATTCCGGAGCAAAATAGTTCTTTTTCCGTCAACCTCCGGTTATTCATATATACCTCATTAACTGCGGTGGTTATGGCAACTGCGGTATCCATAACCGCACCAAGCAGTCCCAATATCACCGCTGCCAGAGAAACTGCCTGCATAGACACCGATAAATCTGCCGACAAATACATGCTGATTTCCTCATACTGTTCAATTTCATTATAGCCACTCATTCCCGCCTTCCACAAAACAGGCCCGGCAGTCGCCAATACCAGCAGCATAACAATAGCAACTGCAAGAGCGGCAGCATGCATTTTAGCATTCCTTCCATTTTGTACATACAGAACCGTAACCACAAAGAAAATGCTAATAACAAGCGTTACCAAAACAGGCGGCAGCCCCCATGCAATCAGATAAATATTGACCACCAAAGCCAGTATAGTACGAACCAGTGCAAAGAAAGAATCCAGTCCCCGGTTACCTCCCACTAAAACCATGAGGAAAAATAAAATTATCGTCAATACTAAAATCATTTTATCTCCCTCCCTTTCCTGTGAGGCGCTATGCCCTTATGCAGCAACAGCACAGAACATGCTCCCGCTACCGGAATCGCCAGCACAATACCTATCGCACCCATCAAGAATCGGATTATCTCAAAAATCAGATGAAAATGAATTAAATGATACAGCGTGTAGCCATTTAAAATTTTTACAACCACAATGGGAATTGCGCTGCTTATATAGGTAAAAAAGAGCACATTTATCATAGTTCCCATGATATCATATCCCATTTCCCGTATGGAATGGATTAAGGAATTTAGTTGAATGTCCGGCGTTTTTTTCTCAATCTCCGCTACTCCCGCTGCAATACTAATGGACACATCCATAACTGCGCCGAGACTTCCCATCAAAACACCTGTCAGGAACAAATCCGACAAATCACCAGGGCTCACCACATAATCCATCATTTCATAGGGCAGGCGGTCACATACATGTAGTACCATTTCATAAATGCCATAGCAAAACAGCGTAGTAACTATGGTCGCAACAATCGCCGCCAGCGTTTTCTTATAAAAGCCACCGGCAAAAAGCAGGGTGAAAACGCTGAATACCACCATCAGATAAAAAGCAATGGAAATCAAATCCACCCCTTTCCCATACTGCCACAGAGCAAACACAAAAACCGATATATTGGTGATAAGGGAAATGCAGATGATGCCTCCCTTCCATTCATTAATAAATAACAGCAGAAATAGAAAAATGCCAATCAGCGCTGTGAGATACACATCCCGCTTTTTCCCTGTAATACTGCCCATATCCGAATTTTTCCCCATAGATACAAAGAGCCGGTCTCCCTTCCGGTAACGCTCATCATTTACTCCGGATTCCGAATAGGTGTTAGAAAGCCTGATTTCTTCCCCTTTCCGCCCGCCGTTTTGAATACGTGCTGTAAGCTCCTGGTCATAATACCTTTCCACCTGTCCATCAGGTCCCTCTTCTTCATGGGAAAAGCCATTTTGTACAGCTGTTACCTTCACCACCGTGTCCCGGTAAAGAAATGCATCCTGTGACACGAAAACAAGGACTGCCGCAAAGAGAAGCAGCAGTCCAATTGCCTGTATTTTCTTCGATAACCGGAAAACACTTTTTGTATCCATGATACCTTCCTTCTTACTCCGGATATACCAGTCTTTCCTCCGAAATACCGGTTAACACCTCGTCATAATATCGTCTGGCAACATATTTTGCCATATTGAGATTCATATCCAGATAATTGCCGCAATCCCTGGCAGCCGCTCCCGGAACCTCACCCTCAAAATCCTTCATAAAGGCATACATCTCCGTAACCAGCGGTACCACATCCCGGGATGTGTAATCCCCTGCCAGCACAAGATAAAAACCTGTCCTGCATCCCATGGGACCAAAGTAAATAGTCTTGTCTTTGTATTCCTTGTGGTTTCTCAAAAAAGTCGCTCCAAGATGCTCTAACGTATGTACCTCAGCAGTATTCATAGCTGGTTCAAAATTCGGTCTTGTCATCCGCAAATCAAAGGTAGTAATTATTTCTTTTCCCACTGTATCTTTTCTCGACACATAAATCCCAGGCAATAATGTCAGATGATTCACTTTAAAGCTTGCTATCTTTTCCATACTTCTCCTCCTTATTCTTATAAATATATATACTCCCTATTTTCAAAATCTAGTTGTACAAATATAAACAATATCATAAGCGGGGTGCTTTGGAGCCGTTGGTACTTGCATTGAGTACTTAGCGA
>URMF01000006.1 GCA_900548855.1 uncultured Eubacteriales bacterium | reverse complement strand
CTGCCAGAGTAATAGCAGTCTGACGGCCAATCCCTCTGCTTGCTCCCGTTACCAGCGCAACTTTACCTGTTAACATAGCTCCTCCTTATATTCCCAATGCTTCTCTGACCTTATTTAAATCCTCATATTTATCCACATTTACTATAGTTACCTCTTTGTTAATTTTCTTCACAAAGGAAGATAATGTTTTGCCGGGTCCTATCTCAATAAAAGTATCCACTCCATCCTCTAACATCGCCTCCACGCACTGAATCCATTTAACTGAATTGGAAACCTGTGCTGCCAGCAGCTCCTTTACGTTATCTTTATCTGTCACAAAGTCTCCAGTGACATTTGTTACATACGGAATTGCAATATCATGAATCTCTACCGTTTCCAGCTCCTTTGAAAGCTTCTCTCCTGCACCCTTCAGCATCGGAGAATGGAATGGACCACTGACATTTAACGGAATGCAGCGCTTAGCGCCCGCCTCTTTCAATAATACACAAGCCTCTTCTACAGCGGCTTTTTCCCCTGAAATGGCAATCTGTCCCGGACAATTATAGTTTGCGATTCCAACAATGCCATCAATCTTTTGAAGTACCTCAGAAATCTTATCTGCATCCATGGCGATAATGGCAGCCATTCCTCCCTGTCCTGCCGGTACCTCATCCTGCATATAGATGCCACGCTTTCTTACAACTCTGGCACAGTCCTCAAAATCCATTACCCCGGAAGCCACCAGCGCAGAATACTCCCCAAGAGACAATCCGCCGGTTACATCCGGTTTTACACCCAAATTCAATACCGCCTGCAGCATGGCAACCTCCGCAGTCAGCATGGCAATCTGTGTATATTCTGTAATATTAATATCTGTATTCTCCTCAAAACAAAGTGCCTCAATATCCAGCCCTACGGCCTTTGATGCCGCTTCAAATACTGCCCTGCTCTTTTCGTTATTATCATAAAATTCTTTTCCCATTCCCACATATTGTGCTCCCTGTCCGGGAAACATAAATGCAACTTTACCCATCTTTCCTTATCCTCCATATCCTCTTTGATTATTTAAGTGTACCGCTCTCTTCTGCTTCTTCCGTTTTCACATCGATCTCCGGCGTAGGCATACACCATTCCAGCAGCTGGGCTCCCCAGGTAAGTCCTCCACCAAATCCGCAAAGCACAATCCTGTCACCTGGCTTTAACATACCCTTACGGTTCATTTCATCTAAAAGAATCGGAATGGATGCACTGGAAGTATTTCCACAATGCTCTATATTCATCGGAAATTTTTCCATTGGAATTTCCATTTTCTTGGATACTGATGCAACAATTCTGGCATTTGCCTGATGGAGTACATAATAATCAACATCCTCCCTTGTGAGGCCTGCTCTATCCAAAAGTAAATCTATACATGCCGGAACCTTGCGCACTGCAAACTTAAAAATATCCGGTCCAATCATCTGAATATAATGCTTATCTTCCTTTTTCTTATTTAAAAAGTTTCTCGTAGAACGCTCTTTACATTTCAGTGACATGCCTTTTGAGCCGTCACTGTGGGTCACACTGCTTAATATTCCCTGTTCCTTTTCCGTCACAATAGCAGCCCCTGCACCATCTGCAAATAAAATACAGGTAGAACGGTCCTTCCAGTCTACCATTTTAGAAAGAGTCTCAGAACCGATAACCAAAACTGTCTTTACCAGTCCTGCCTTAATATACGCATCTGCAGTCTGCAATGCATATACAAATCCTGAGCAGGCAGCATTTATATCAAAACAGGTGGCGTTCACTGCCCCAATCTTATCCTGCACAATACATGACATACTTGGTGTTGCCCGCTCCGCTGACAAGGTTGCCAATAGAATCAGACCAATCTCCTTCGGATCAATTCCCGCATTCTCAATTGCCAAACGTGCCGCCTCTGTCGCCATATAAGATGTGGTCTCATCTGTGGCTATATGCCGTTCCACAATCCCTGTGTGCTCTCTAATCCATTCATCATTTGTCTTTACCATTTTTGCCAGCTCATTATTATCAATAATGGTTGGCGGCAGAAAACTACCTGTTCCAATTATTCCTGTAGCCATAATACCCTTCTTTCTACATTCTACACAGTCATAAAATCCCTTTACAAAATAGTAACGCTTACTAAATAATAGACCCATATGGAATATGAGTCTATTATTTACAAGAAACATTATAACAAATTATATTGAAAAAATGTTGCTTTGTCAACAACTAAATACTACTCCTCTGCCTCCAGCAATGCCAGTTTTTCCTGCAGATTCTTAATCCTAACATTTATTGTATCAATCTGAGAGACAAATTCATCCATCGCCTCATCCACATTTTCCCCCTGCTTTTTTGCAATGTAAATATCCATTCCCATCTGAGTAAACAGCTTGTTTTTATCGTTGTTATAGCCACGAATCTTGCTCTTTAAATCATTTACTGTAGCCAGTCTCTTTGTGGTATCCTTCGCCTTATCCACTGCATTGGAGGATGTCTCTTTTACCTTGTCCAAAAAATCATTAAATGCCATGTCCATTTCTCCTTTCGCAATCACCTATTAGAAATATACAACTTCTTCTTCTGCCTTCTCCGCCTTCTCAATCTTTTGTGCATATAACACCGGACCGTCACCATCAAACTCCTTGTAAAACTCACATTTTACCTTTGCAGTTACCGTAACCCACTCCCTGTCCTTTAAATTAGGTGTCTCCATCGACACACATTTAAAGCCTAAGAAAGTGATATCTTCTGCACAGCAGGTCATGGCAAATCTTCCCGGAACAAACGCCTTTCCCTTATACTGCGGTGGACAATATACCTGTCCCTTGAATTTAACAACCTTATCCACATATTTTTCCGGATTGTCAGAAGCATCAATGTAAAAGATTCCAAAATCCTCATCCTCTATCTCAATAACATCTGCCTCTAAATCATATGGTATCTCTATTTCTCCATTGTCAACCTGTGCCTGTCCATTGACATTCTCAAACACAATCTGGGCACGGCGGTTAATCGTCTTTACTGCCATACGCATTGTATTAATATCAGAATCATCCCGGCAGCGGTTGAACACTACCATATCTGCACTCTGGATATGCTCTGCCATCAAGGACCTCATATTGTTGTTATATACGGTAAATGTGGTTGCATCAATCAGAGTAATAACCTGCACAATCGTCCATCCCTTTGGAACCCGAATAGTAAAAAGCTTGTCTAACTGCCACATGCCGTTATACTCAATCAGAACCTGCTTGGGATTGTAGGCATCCTGCAAATCTAAAAGCTTTTCCGTATTAATATCCGCTTCCTCCAGATATACGGTAGAAATATTCCGTTTTTTCAGTTCTTCCTCATCATATTCCTCGATTCCCTCTTCCGTCACAATTAAAAGAGTGGGCTCACCCTCCGTAAAGTCACGATCAATCAGGGTTTCACTGCAAAACTGTGTCTTGCCGCATTCCAGAAATCCCATAAAGATAAATACCGGAATCTCTTTTTCCTGTTTTCTCATTCTTGTCATTCCTTTCTATTTATACATGGAATAATTCTGCAATCTTTGCTTCCTTTAATTCACTTCCAATTACGCAGAGCTTACCGGTAACATCCGGCTGTCCCTCTCTTACCTCGTACTCCTCCGGAGTCAAATCAAAGTAAATCCAGCCGCCTTCCACATTGGGAACCATCCCCTTGGCACGCAAAATAATACCATATTCCGGATGCTCGGAATCGGCAAGCTTTTTGAGAATCTGCTCCATTTCCTCTGTGGAATACTTGTGTGGTGTCTCTACTCCCCAGCTTGTGAACACCTCATCCGCATGATGATGGTGATGGTCATGATGACAGCATTCCTCTCCATGGTGGTGTTCACAATCCTCATGGTCATGGTGATGATGATGTTCATGCTCTTCGTGCTCGTGATGATGTTCATGCTCTTCGTGCTCGTGATGATGTTCCTCTCCATCCCCGTGTACATGTCCACAGGTCGGACATACCTTCGCCTCTTCCATCAATTCTTCTACAAGAGATTTTTCTTTTTCCATGGCAGATACAATCTGTCTTCCATCAATATCGTCCCATGCGGTGGTAATAACCGTTGCCTTCGGATTATGATCCTTCAGTCTCGCCACCACATCCTCCAGCTTATCCTCTGACAACTTCTGACTTCTACTCAAAATAATAGTTCCGGCATTTTCAATTTGGTTATTGAAGAACTCTCCGAAATTTTTCATATACATCCTACACTTCTGCGCATCTACTACAGCCGATGCAGAATTAATTACAATCTCACTTTCATGCATATCCGCAACTGCCTTCATAACATCGGATAATTTACCAACACCAGACGGCTCAATGATGATACGGTCTGGTGAATAGTCATTCAGTACCTGCTTTAATGCCTTGCCGAAATCACCGACTAATGAACAACAGATGCATCCGGAATTCATTTCGTTAATCTGAACTCCTGCATCCTTTAAAAAGCCTCCGTCAATACCTATTTCACCAAACTCGTTTTCAATTAAAACAAGCTTTTCACCCTGAAAGCCCTCTGCAATCAGCTTTTTAATCAATGTTGTTTTTCCGGCTCCCAGGAAACCGGAAATAATATCAATTTTTGTCATATCCATGCCTCCATTTATATAAATTCATAAAGAATTGCAAAATACAATACTGCATTTCGCAATTCTTATTATGCTGCACTATTAAATTAAACTCGTGCTGAAATAGCGCTCAACCCTGTCTGCCAGAATGGTCGCTATCACCTTATCTTTTCCGTACTTGGCAGCCATCTGCTTCGCTGCCCACACATTGGCTCCCGAGCTGGTTCCACAGAGCAGTCCCTGTACCTTTGCCAATTCTCTTGCGGTCCCAATTGCATCTTCATCTGTTACCTCTATGATATCATCTATCATATCTACATCTAATACATCCGGTACAAATCCGTCACCAATTCCCTGAATCTGGTGGAGTCCCGGCTCATCTCCCAGTAAAGCAGAAACATTTTTCGGTTCCACTGCAACAATTTTACATTCGGGATTTTGTTCCCGCAGGTACTTTCCAACACCCTGCAGCGTACCGCCGCTGCCGATTCCCGACACATAAATATCAACTCTTCCGCCTATCTGTTCCCATATCTCCGGTCCTGTTGTCCGGTAATGAATATCCGGATTTGCCGGATTTTCAAATTGCTGCGGCATAAAATATTTGTCGCTGCTATTACAGATTTCTGCTGCTTTCTCCACACTTCCCCCAATGGACAATTCCGGTGGTGTCAGGATAAGCTCTGCCCCCAGCGCCCTGATAATTTTCTTCCGCTCCTCACTCATGTTCTCCGGCATAACAATGATAACCGGGTATCCCTTCCGGACACCGCACAGCGCAAGTCCGATTCCGGTATTCCCAGAGGTGGGCTCAATAATGGTCATGCCCGGTTTTAACCTGCCCTCTTTTTCTGCCACCTCAATCATATTTTTTGCAATCCTGTCTTTAATGGAACCACCTGGATTCAAAAATTCTGCCTTTGCAAAAATATTAAGTCCTGTTGTCTGTTTTAAACTGATTAGCGGAGTATTACCAATTAAATCTAAAATATTTTCTGTATACATATATGCCACCCTTTATTATGTATTATTCATATACCTGTTATTTTGTAATCTTAACAGTTTTAGCCTGCCCTTTTTTAACAAACTTCTTTTTGTACTTCTTATATTTCTTACTGCTCATCTTTGGCAGCTTAATTTTTGCTTTTTTGTGAATGTTCTTAAAGGCATTTTTGTTAACCTTGCTGACAACCTTTGATTTCACAGTAATTTTTTTCAATCTTGTACAGCCGTAGAATGCTTCTTTTCCAATAGTCTTTACATTTTTGCCAATAATAATGCTGGTTAATTTCTTATTTTTCTTAAAGGCTTTGCTTGCAATGGAGGTCACCTTAAAGTTGTACCCATTGATATTCACGGTTGCAGGAATGGATATGCTTTTCTGCTTCTTATCCTTCGCCTTCACCACTGTCACGGTTCCCTTTGTTGCATGTGACTTGCTGACCTTATAAACCAGTTTGCCGACTTTAACAGATGTTCCCTTCTTCGGCAGAGGCTTTTTCACCCTAGTCTGGGCATATGCATTTTTCGTTGTATCCACTCCCGTTAATTTTTCCGGGTCCACTCCGTTAAATGTGGTATTGGATATGTAGGTAACATTTTCAGGAATCACCATTTTATGAATGTTCTGGCAATCTTCAAAAGCATTATCCCCTATAGTGGTTAACGAATCCGGAAGTTCAATCACATTCAGGTTCTGACAGCCGGAAAATGTATCATTTTCAATTGCCTTCACTCCCTCCGGGATTTTAATTTCATGAAGATTATTACAGCCCTTAAAGGCAGCCGTTCCAATCTTTTCAAGACTATCTCCTAAAAAGTATATGTTGTTAAAATTATCACATTCATAAAAAGCATATGCTTCTATCGTCTTCACAGTTGCAGGAAGAGTGATGGAATGGAGGTTATTACTGTCCTTGAAAATAAATGCAGGAACAGAAGTAATACTGCTTTTTGAAATATCAATCTGGATATTCTGGCAGTAGGCAAAGCAGTATTCACCAACCTTTGTTACACTGGAAGGAAGGGTAAAGATTCCTCCGTTTCCTAAATTATTAATATAGGCAAAGGCAAAGCTGCCAATTACATCAACCTTTGATACTTCCTGAAAATTCACATAGGTTGTGTTTCCCGCCTTATAAAATGCATAATTGCCGATTGTTATAACTGTATTGGGAATCTCAAACCCACCGTTCTTGGAAACAGACTCCAGTGCATAGTCACAGATTACCTTTACCGGTGGCAGCAGATAAGTACTTCCATTCGCCTGGTGATATCTCGGCGCAAAACGGTATAAATATTGATTATCGCTGGAAACCAGACAAGGTCCGATAGCGCTGTCATCCGATGCCGGATTCGCCGGATCATTCCATACCTTAAAGCTGTTGTTTCCCTCCATTACATAAAAATTACCAAAAGCGCAGGTATTAAACACTCTCTGACCCAGCGAAACCAGTTTGGAAGGAATAACGACACCATTTCCCTTACTGATAATTTCATACACTTTTGTATTATCCGCAGTTATGATATATTTGCTTCCATCAAAACCATATGGATTCGCATCAACCAGCTCATTTGCATCCTCCACACAATCCGGGTCATATACAAATAAGGAATTCAGACTGCTGCAGCCGTTAAAGGTGTCATCACCAATTGTCACTATTGTATCTGGCAAAATCACCCTTTCTACCGTTGTATTATTGAAAAAAGTGCCCGCCAGTCCCCGTACGGACGCAGAACCCACCTTTGCCGGAATAATTACTTCTTTATCCGAGCCTGTATAACCGGTAATCATTCCATCCTTCACCACAAACTGGTTATCGGCTGTAAACCTTTTTGCATCCTCCAGTCCCTGGGCATGTACCGGCAAAGCCAAAAGCACTGCAAAAAATATACCCATCATCATAATACTGCTAAAACAATGTTTCCATATACCATTTTTCCCCATAATACATCCTCCATTTTCATCCTGGCTATAATTTAATTTCTATTTCCGACAGCAGGAAAATTTTCCATTTCTGTCAAAATATTATTATACAATATATCTCTGGAAATTCAAACTATTTTTCTTTTCATGAAAAACTTCTGATGGTTCCTCCTCCTATCACAATATCTCCATCATAAAATACCACCGCCTGTCCCGGGGTAATAGCACGAACCGGTTCTTCAAACCGGCATTCCACCATATCCTCTCCCATCATCCGGATGACACAGGGAGCTCCCTGATGGGAATAACGGATTTTAGCCGTCACTCTCTGTTTTCCCTGTAATTCCGGTATGGACATCCAGTTTACCTTGTCCGCCAGCAGTCTGGCATGAAACGTATCTTCATTCGTACCAATCACCACCTCATTGGCTTCCGAGCGAAGCTCTGTCACAAAAGCCGGCATTCCCAGCGACAGTCCAAGCCCTTTGCGCTGTCCGATGGTATAGTGAATCAATCCCTTATGCCTTCCCAACACATTTCCACTGGCATCTACAAAATTACCTTCCGGGAAGGTCTGTCCGGTTTCTCTCTTAATATAAGAAGCGTAATCATTATCCGGAATAAAACATATTTCCTGACTGTCCGGCTTACTGGCAACCAGCAGCCCGATATCCCCTGCCATTTTGCGGATCTGCTCCTTATCATACTCCCCAACCGGCATCAGCGTCCTTGACAGCTGCTCCTGGGTTAGATTATATAAGGCATAGGTCTGGTCCTTTCCTGCTGCCGCAGACTTCTGCAGAGCATATCTTCCGTTCTCCAGCCGGCATACCCTTGCATAATGACCGGTTGCAATATAATCACATCCAAGCTCCACTGCCCTGTTTAAAAGCGCCTCCCACTTTACATAACGGTTGCAGGCTATACAGGGGTTAGGGGTTCTTGCATGAATATATTCATCTATAAAATAGTCAATTACGTTGTTTCTAAATTCCCGTTTAAAATTTAATACATAATAAGGAATATCCAGCCGGTCAGCTACACGTCTGGCATCATCAACAGCAGACAGTCCGCAGCAACCGCCGTTTTCCGCCATGGCAAGCGGATCTTCATCCTGCCATATCTGCATGGTAACACCAATTACATCAAATCCCTGTTCTTTTAACAGATAGGCCGCTACAGAGGAATCCACACCTCCCGACATGCCAACTGCAACCTTTTTCTTCATATTGTATCCTCCAAACTGAAGCTGTTTTGTTTTCTGACAGGAATCACTGCTGAGAAGCCTTAATACTCTTCCTCTTCTTCCTCTTCACTGATATCATTTTTCGGTTTTGATAACCCTTCAATGGTAATTCCATTTTTCTCACAGTAATCCCATAACGCAGCATGAATCGCCTCTTCCGCCAATAAAGAACAGTGTACTTTAACCGGTGGAAGTCCGTCAAGCGCTTCCATAACCGCCTTGTTTGTAACCTCCAATGCCTCATAAATAGTCTTGCCCTTTACAAGCTCTGTTGCCATGGAACTGGTTGCCACTGCAGCGCCGCATCCAAAGGTCTTAAACTTCACATCCCGAATAACCTGGTTCTCATCAATATCAAAATAAATACGCATGATATCTCCACATTTTGCATTGCCTACGGTTCCCACACCGCTGGCATTTTCAATCTCTCCCACATTTCTCGGATTGGTAAAATGATCCATTACTTTCTCGCTGTACATGTTATCTTCCTCCTTCTATATTTCTACTGTTTATTTTTTATAAAATCCTCATAGAGCGGTGACATGGAACGGAGCTTTTCAACAATTTCTTTTATGTTGTCTGCCACATAATCCATTTCTTCCATGGTATTTTCTTCACCAAGAGTCATTCGGAGCGAACCATGGGCTATCTCATGAGGCAGTCCAATGGCAAGCAGCACATGGGATGGGTCCAGCGAACCGGATGTACAGGCAGAACCAGAAGAAGCACAAATCCCCTTCATATCCAGCATAATCAGCATGGATTCACCCTCCACAAACTGAAAGCTTAGGTTAACATTATTAGGCAGTCGCTTTGTCCGATGTCCGTTTAATCTGACATATGGTACCTCCGCCAATAAACGCCCAATTAAATAATCCCTCATTTCGACTTCTTTTTTTGTTCTTTCCTCCATGGTTGCAAATGCAATTTCCACCGCTTTGGCAAATCCTACAATACCGGTTACATTTTCCGTGCCTGCACGACGGGAACGCTCCTGTCCGCCACCATGTACAAAATTCCGGAGCTTTAAACCGGTGCGGATATACAGAAAACCAATTCCCTTCGGTCCATTCAGCTTGTGACCGGAAGCGCTCAGCATATCAATATGATACGCATCCACATCAATGGGAACCTGACCATATGCCTGCACTGCATCCGTATGAAACAGTATACCGTTTTCCTTGGCAATCTCACCAATTTCCTTAATCGGCTGAATTGTCCCAATCTCATTATTAGCAAACATGACAGATATTAAAATTGTATCCGGGCGGATTGCCGCCTTTAACTGGTCAAGCTTTACAATACCGTTTTCGTCCACATCCAGATAGGTCACTTCAAAGCCCTTGCTTTCCAGATATTGTGCCGTATGAAGGATTGCATGATGCTCAATCTTTGTTGTAATGATGTGTCTGCCCTTAGAAGCATATGCTTCTGCTGTGGACTTTAACGCCCAGTTGTCAGATTCTGATCCGCCTGCTGTAAAATAAATTTCATCACTCTTGGCACCTAAGCTTTTGGCAATGGTATCACGACATTGTGTAATCACCGCCTTATTTTTCTGGGAAAATGTATATACGCTGGATGGATTTCCAAAATTTTCCGTAAAATATGGCAGCATCGCCTCTACCACTTGTGGCCTTGCTGCTGTTGTGGCAGCATGATCTAAATAAATAAAACGTTTTTCTTCCATGGTTTCAACTCCTTTTTCTATATATCACAATTCACACCGGAACAATCTGATTTGCGCCGCATTTTCCGGTTATCCTCAACCAGTTCCCTCAGGTAAATGGAATCCACCGCACTCTGAATACTGTCATCAATCCGCTTCCAGACATTTTTCGTCACACAGCTCTTACTGCTGGAGCATCCGGCCTCACCTTTTAACCCTGTACAGTTTACTGGTGATAAATCACCCTCCAGCGCTCTTAAAATGTCGCCCACACTTATTTCGCTGCTGTCCTTTGCCAGCACATAACCGCCCTGGGCACCGCGGATGCTGGTAATCAAGCCAGCCTTCTTAAGCTTTGCCATCAATTGTTCCAAATAACTATCCGAAATAGACTGTCTGGCTGCAATATTTGCAATGGACTGGGGCATTTCTTCTGAAAAGTCCGCCAAATCAATCATCGCACGCAGACCATATCTTCCTTTTGTGGATAATTTCATATGCATCACCTCAATTCCCACTAAAATAGTC
Organism: uncultured Eubacteriales bacterium; assembly: GCA_900548855.1. Lineage (GTDB taxonomy): Bacteria > Bacillota > Clostridia > Lachnospirales > Lachnospiraceae > CAG-590. The sequence goes on along the minus strand of URMF01000006.1, from coordinate 90,815 downwards.
GGATATCACACTGATAATATAGCAGTGTTTCCTTATCCTGTCAAGTATGTAACCGCTATGGACACCAAATTATTTTCCAAAAACCATTCGTCTTCCCTGCAATTAAAAGTCCTTCATGCGAATATCTGCCATCCCAGCCTCATATATATAGCATACGAAATAAATTCAAAACGGAATGCTGAAACATGAATATGAAATCCCTTTTCTCCCGGTTAAAGCAATTATTCACAAAAAATCTTGTTATCAAAGGCACCCTGATTCTTACCATTGCCGGTTTTTCCACCCGGATTATTGGCTTCTATAATAGAATATTCCTCTCCGGTTTAATCGGTGCGAAGGAAATGGGCATATACCAGCTCATTTTCCCACTCTATATGGTAGCATTTTCCCTAACCACCTGCGGAAATGAACTGGCACTTACAAAGCTGGTATCTTCCTATAAAAGCAGAGGGGATATGCACACCGCAAAGGCATTTTTTAAAGCCTGTTTTGTAGTCAGCCTTGTTCTGGGACTTATCGTCAGTACTATTATGTACCGGAACGCAGACTGGTTATGCATCCACATATTAAATGCCCCAGAATGCAGTGGCTGTTTAAAAACTATCTGCTTCGGGATTCCCTTCATGGCAATGAAAGGCTCTATTCACGGTTATTTTCTCGGACTTGAAAGGTCCAGCGTACACGGTATATCGGACTTTTTAGAACAAACAGCAAAGGTACTGGGACTGTATCTTCTTGCAACTTACATCTGCATCCGGAACCAATATGATGCCTCCTTTGCCGTATGGGGCATTGTCATTGGAGAAATCATCGCTTTTCTGTATTCTGTCATGGCACTCATCCTACACAACAAAAAAAACAGTTTTCCTGCCAGCCGAAAACCGATTTATCCACGCCAGATTCTCCGGCTTTTTTTCAAGGACTCCGTGCCTATCACCACAAACCGTCTGGCACTTACTGTACTACAGAGCATAGAGGCAATTATGATACCCACTGTACTGCTTCTTTATTACAAGGATTCCACCAAAAGTCTTGCCACTTACGGGGTTTTCTCTGGAATGGCATTTCCTTTTATTATGTTCCCCTCCACCATTACCAATTCCCTGTCAACCATGCTGCTTCCGGCAGTATCCTCCGCAAGTTCAACCCTAAATCGGAGCTATTTGTCAAAATTATGCGAAAAAAGTCTGCATTTCTGCCTGCTGATTGGCATGTTCTCTACCATTACCTTCTATATTTTCGGACCATGCATCGGGCAGCTTTTTTTCCAAAATAAAGAAGCCGGTATATATCTATACCAGCTTTCCTTCCTGTGTCCATTTATATATCTTGCAACCACTCTGGCAAGCATCTTAAACGGTCTGGGCTTTGCCACTCATAACCTGCTTCTGACCTTCATTGCCACAATAATACGAATTGGATTTATTCAATTTCTGGTTCCGGAAATCGGAATCACCGGTTATATAATCGGATTATTTACCAGTTACCTGTTCCTCACCATAACCTGTCTTCACAAGCTGGAAAAAGTAATTTCCTTCCGGCTCCATTTTCTGGAAAGTATATTCCTGCCGGGCTGTGTCTTCACCATCCTTGGAGCCCTCGCTTTTTGGATATATCAGAGAGCAGCCGTTCTGTTCACAGAGGCTTTTCCTGCTGTTATCCTGCTCATCGGGGTGATTGCGCTCTATGGAATTATCGGCTTCCTGCCATTTTTAATTATTATTTACAAAGCTCCCCGACAACCTCATTGATTACCTTGCCCTCTGCCTTTCCCTTTAATACCGGCATAACCTTCTTCATAATCATACCTTTGTTCTTTGATTCTACAACATCGGCAAACTGTTCTAAAATAAGAGCCTTTACCTCTTCAGCGCTCATCATGGCAGGAGCATATTCCTTAATCACATCATATCTTGCCTGGTATTCCTCCAATAAATCCGTTCTGTCCTTTGGACAGCTATCCAGCTGTTCCTTGGCGGTTTTAAGCTCCTTCAATATCACACGGTCTACCAGCTCCTCTTTAATATCATCCCGGCAGCCCTCATCAATTGCCACCTTTTTGACCGCTGAAATCACAGATGAAATGGAATCCTTTCTGGATTTGTCTCTCGCCTTCATAGCTGCTACCATGTCTTTTTGTAATGTTTCTAACTGCATATTTTTTCCTCTCTTTCTGTTTTGATTTTATAGGTAATTGTAAAACTCTATTTTTGAGGCATATTATACATCAGGTATGCGTTTATTACAACAATTCTGTCATACCTTAAATTTCTTCACCTGTTCCCTGTGGCTGTTTGCTATCTCATTCTGATAATCGGATGTTATTCCAATCTGCTCTAAATGCATGGCAACACTACTTAATTCTGCTCTCGCATCCACTAAGATTTCTCTTGCCTCATCCGATTTTTTTAACAGCATATTCAACCGCTCTACCATATCTTTATCCAGCGAACGGTTTTCCAAAATCTGCCTGACCACATCATCTATCTGCTCTGTCATTTCACCGGATTGCAATACCTTTACATTGATATTTTCGATTCTTTGACCGGATTTCCTGATAGCCAGAGAGACTTCTTCCCCTGTATCGCTGATGGTTGCTGATTCATCTATAATCTTTTCCATCAAATCACGCATCATAAACTGGGATTCATTTAATGCATCCATAGTTTCCCCAAACTCATCATTTTCCATTCCTTGGATGTCATCGGATATATTATACTCGGAAATACGTTTTGCCAGCCGCTGGATAGCTGTCAGCTTGCTGGTAAAATAATTGCTCATGCGGATTGTAATAAAAACCGCCACAATGACAGAAAGCAGCATAATCATACCTGTCATCCAAATTAAATTTTCATAAATCTGCTTATTCTCTTCATTCTTGCTCTGGGCATTGGCAGTGGCAAGCTCCACCACCGCTTCTATTAATTCATAGGTACAAGCCTTTGCAGGCATCAGTTCCTGCTCATAGGTGCCAAGAGCACCCTCTGTATCCCCCTTATTAATACTTTCCACAATACGGTCAATCTGCTTGTCAAAGGTCAGAATGCTAAGTCTGCACTGGTTATATCTCCGCTTCTCCAAATCCGTAATTTCCAACTGGGAATACTGCTCCATTAATATTCTGTTGTTTTCCTGAAGCTTTGCAATCTGCTCCACATATGCAGTGTGGTATTTAAGATTCAGATTACTCATCATACTGATTACACACTGGTCAATCTCCTTTACATTCTGGTTAATGGATTTTAAATATTCCACTGAATTCATATTATTAATATAGATTTCATTTCCATTGGAATACACTTCCCTGACATTATAAATGCCAATACTGCCAACCACCAGAATCAGTGCCACAATTGAAAAATAGCTTAGCAGAAGTTTTTTTTGTATACTCATCCCTGATTTTTTCTCCGTCATACTACCTACTCCTCCCCGCTGTCTGCAGCTTTCCCCAAAGGATAAAGAAGCCACTGGGTATCCTCGTCGTACAGATTATCCCTGTCAACATATGTAGCACCGGTATCAATTTTTTCATCTACATCCTTACCATCCAATACCTTATTGATGTTGCGAACCCCCAGATATCCCATATTATAAGGATTCTGTACCACCATACCGTCAATAGCCCCGTCTGCCAGATAAGCAATCTCGTCATCCGAAGAATCAAATCCTATCACACATATACGGTTCTCTAAATGCTTCTCCCTGATTGCTGCCGCCACACCCACTGCACAACCCTCATTGGGACCGTATATGCATTTTAAGTCAGGATATTTTTCAATAAACTCCAGTGCATGTTTTTTGGCAAGCTCCGGGTCACCTTCACAATAAGAGATACCCACAACCTCTATCCGGTTCCCGTATTTTTCTTCTATCTCATTTATAAAGCCTGCTTTTCTTTCAATTGCAGTCTGGGCGCCCTCCACATAAGATACAATAGCCACCTTGCCTTCCCCATTGATAAGACTGGCTGCGTTTCTTGCCGCAATGGCACCTGCGCTTTGATTATTGGTGCCGATGGTTGCCACCCTGCTCTCCGTGGACACATCTGAATCAAAGGTCAATACCGGTATTCCCTTATTTACTGCCTTGTCAATGACATGATTCAACCGTTCGGTATCCAGGGGCGCCAGTACAATGGCATCTGCCTGATTTTCAATTGCCTGTTCCACCATATCAATCTGTAAATCAATCTGGGATTCATCCTCCGGTGCCTCAAAGGTTATCCGGATATCCAGTTCTTCACCGGCATCCCTTGCTCCCTGCTCTACCGTTTTCCAGAATTCGTGCTGAGAGCCCTTACATATAACTGCGATATAACGTTCCTCCCGGTTCTGCGTCTCAAGACCTTGTCCACAACCGGTTAGCAATGCACATGCAAGCATGCCCGCTGTCAGAACAAATCGTTTCATTTTCCTATTCCTCTCCTGGTAATCCATCCAGATATCCTCCCTCCAGACGTTCTATTACTTCTTCTTTCGGTACTGGTTTTGAGAAATAATACCCCTGCAGATAATCAGCCCCCATAGCTGTAATAATATCTGCCATTTCAGAATCCTCAATTCCTTCCGCCACAACCTTTAAATTAATATCCTTAAACATAGCGATTGTATTTTCTAAAACCATTCGTGACGTTACCTTCTTCATGGCTGCCCATACAACATATTTATCAATCTTGACAATGGAAAAAGGTAAATCCACCAGATAATTAATGTTGGAATATCCCGAACCATAGTCATCCAGCGAAAATGTAATATCTATAAGAGAAAGCCTTGCCATATTACGAATCAGTCTTTCCTCAGAGTAAGCGGCAGCACTCTCTGTAATCTCCAGATTAATCATTTCCGGTGGAACACAATATTGCTCCATTACACTCTTTATATCATCGTAAATTTTATCCTGCATACACTGCACAACAGAGAGATTTACCTCTATAAATTCAATTCCTTTACTTTTGAGATTGTACTGCTTAATAAAACGGCATACCTCCTCAAGCACCAGTATACCAATCTGAACTATCGTTCCATTCTGTTCTGCAATACGAATAAACTCCTCTGGCGATACATAACCATATCCTGGAACATTCAGCCTTGCCAATGCTTCCATGGAGTGAAATTTCCCGCTTTTCGTATCGTAAATCGGCTGGTAATGTACCTCAAACTGTCCTGCCTCAATGGAAGCCATCATTGCCTGTTCAATCGCCTTCTGCCTGACAATTTCTCTCACTGCAGCCTCATCCACCTCAAAATACTGACCCTTTCCTTTGGCTTTTGCCTGGTTAACTGCATATTCAATCGCCTGAATCAGTTCCCCCTTGTCATGATGAATGGTATGTATCAGACAAATACAGGCGGAAAGCTCTACCTCTGTATCGTGAAATACAAATGATTTTTTTATAATTTTTCGGATACGGTCTAACTCCTTGGCACCTTCCGTCCTCTCCTCCAGTACAATAACAAAGGTATCTCCGCCAAAACGGAACACTCTGGAATCCGAATACTCTTCCTGCAGGGCAGCTACCAGCATGTGCATCAGTTCATTTCCACCCTCCATGCCGTAAATCTCATTTATGATTTTAAAATTGTCCAGTGCCATAACAAAAATCTGTTCCGGCATCCCTTTTTCCCCTGATTCCCTGATATGAAAAGTAAACGCCTCACGATTCAGGGCGCCTGTAGTAGAATCCACATAGGTCACCAGGTTTTCGCTGGTGAGATACATAATAAATACCGATAATGCCGTTCCCACGCCGGAAAGCATATAATTCGGAATAACAAACTGAACTGCTGTCGGGAGAAATGCTATAAGAATCATAACACATACAAGCATACACTGCTTCCGTTTTAAAATTTTTCTGGAAAGAACGGCATAGATTATGGTTCCAATGGAATAAAGCACCGCATTTAGATACAAATAGCTGTGCAGTATGCCGTGATGATAACCGCTCTTATCAAAATAGAAGATGAAACCGGTTCCCACACTGGACAGCACCAAAGCCACACCAAAGAAGGCCGGCAGATATGCCAGCCATAACAGACGCCTTAGACCTCCCTTTATCTGCTGCACTTTAAAATAGACATATTGCATAAACATAGTGGGAATCAGACACTGCATCACAAGAAAAACGGTATTCAGTAAATAATTCAGCCAAACAGGCAGCGTTTCATAATATGCAATTGTGTAGCAGGTCAGCACATCCAGACATATGTTTATAAAACATGCAGTCAGATATACCCGGAACATTTTTGACTGAAAATCCTCCAGCCGTTTTCTGGTAATCGAAAGAATAATCAGTATGGCCAAAAAAACGGCAGAACAAATTTCATAATCCACATTATAATACATATATAACCCTTCCCATATTCCCCAAACGACTTCTCTCTTCTACCAGTAAATTCCATTTAAATATATATTATTATAATTTTGATATACATTTTTGTCAATAATTTACAACTGTCCCTGCTGTACTCAAAAATGGTCCAGCGGACCATTTTTTCATATGCTTGACAGCTAAGAATTTCTACAGCACATATGGAGTTACCTGATATACGTAGTAGTTCAGCCAGTTAAAATATAACATATTTGCATGACAACGCCAGGATTTGACAGGCTTATTATCCGGATTATCCTCTGGATAATAATTACACGGAATCTCCGGATGGATGCCCTTGTCCACATCCCGCTTATACTCCTGGTCTAAGGTCATGGTGTCATATTCCGGATGTCCTGTAACAAAAATATTCTTTCCTCCCTCTGCAATAATCAGGTATGGTCCCGTTACATCACTTTCCGATACAATTTCCAGCTTATCATTGGCAAGGATATCCTCCCTGCTGACACCGGTATACCGTGACTGGGGAACCAGAAAAGAATCATCAAAGCCCCGCACCAGAGGTGTCTTCTTGTGGAAGGTATAATGCTTATAAATACCGGAAATTTTCTTTGGCAAATCATATTTTCTAACACCGTAGCGGTAATAAAGACCCGCCTGTGCTCCCCAGCAGATATGAAGGGTAGAAGTTACATTCGTTTCAGACCAGTCCATTATCTTAGTAAGCTCATCCCAGTACTCCACCTCTTCAAAATCCATTTTCTCCACCGGTGCACCGGTGATAATCATGCCGTCAAACCGACGGTGCTTAATCTCCTCAAAGGTAGTGTAAAACCGCTCCAGATGCTTTCTTGCCACATTTTTTGATTCATAGGTGCCGGTGCGGATAAAGGAAATATTAACCTGTAACGGCGTATTTGCAAGACTTCTGAGAAGCTGAAGCTCCGAATCCTCTTTAAGGGGCATCAAGTTGAGAATTACCACCTCCAGTGGACGGATATCCTGACTCATGGCCCGGTCTGCATCCATTACAAAGATATTCTCTTCCTCTAAAATTTTCTTTACTGGTAAATCATTGTCTATTCTGATTGGCATTGCTATTCCTCTTTTCTTTAATACTTCATTATCTAGAATGTTAACCCTCTGCAAGCTTCAAAAAATCCTGTTCTGATAGAATGGGAATTCCCAATTCATTCGCCTTTTTGTTTTTGGAAGACCCGGACGTTGTATCGTTATTAATCAGATAGTCTGTATTTTTTGAAACGGAGCCGGTTACCCTGCCACCCAATTTCTCAATATAATCCTTTAATTCACTGCGGTTTACAAAATGCTCCACACTGCCCGTAATCACAAAGATTTTTCCCTCCAGCGTCAGATTGCCGGATGCCTCATCTTTTTCAAAAACAATTTCTTCCAGCAGCCTTCTGACAATCTGCATCCGCTCCACGTTCCTGAAAAAATCATGAAATGTACTGGCAAGTACTTCCCCAATTCCGTCGATTGCTGTAAGCTCCTCTACATCGGCTGAAGCAATTGCTTCAAAATCCTGGTTAAAATGTGCTGCAATCACCTTGGCATTGGCAAGCCCGATTCCCCCAATTCCAAGACTGTATATAAACTTTGCCACGGACACCCTGCGGGCGTTCTCAATGGAATCCATAAGATTATCATAGGATTTCTCCCCGAACCCTTCCATCGTGACAATTTCTTCTCTGTGCTGTTTTAGATGGAAGATATCTGGCAGGCTCTTTAAAAAACCATGTGCTATAAACTTCTCCAGGGTTGCATCCGAGAGACCGTCAATGTTTAAGGCATTTCTGGACACAAAATGGGAGAAGCCCTTTATCTGCTTGGCACTGCATTCCGGATTCATACAGTACAGGGACTGCACACCGTTTACGTCTTTAAGAGTAGTTTCTTTTCCACAGGCAGGACAAACAACCGGAAGCTCTAAATCATTACTTCTGGTAAGATTTTCCGCCACCTGGGGAATAATCATATTGGCTTTATATACTGTGATTTTGTCGCCAATACCCAGACCCAGTGTCCGCAAAATGCTGACATTGTGCAGGCTTGCTCTGGTCACTGTGGTTCCCTCCAGCTCCACCGGCTCAAAGATTGCAACCGGATTAATCAGCCCGGTTCTTGACGGCGACCACTCTACCTCTGTAAGAGTTGTTTCTGCCAGTTCATCTGCCCATTTAAAGGCAATGGAGTCCCTTGGAAATTTTGCGGTTCTTCCAAGGCTTTTTCCATAAGCAATATCATTATAGGAAAGCACCAGTCCGTCAGAGGGAATATCATTGTCAGGAATCCTGGCTGCAAAATCCATAACATAGGCTTCCAGCGTATCCCGTTTCACTATAAAGTGCTCCACTACATCAAAGCCCTGTGCTTTTAACCATGCAAATCTTCCAGCCATGGTATTATCAAATCCATATTCCGAAATCTGTTTTGAATCCAGCACATCCTCCACCAGAACAAAGGCATAAAAGTGTACATTCCTCTTTGCCGTAATCTCATTGTTTAACTGTCTGACCGAACCGGAACACAAATTTCTCGGATTTTTATATTTATCCTCAATATTGGTAATCTCTTCATTCATTCGGTTAAAATCCGAATATTTAATCACGGCTTCTCCCCGGAGAACCAGCCGTTTCTTATATGGTATTGTCCGCGGTATATTCACAAAGGTTTTTGCATTATTGGTAATAACCTCGCCGATTTCCCCATTTCCTCTTGTCACTGCATTGACAAGCTCGCCATTCTCATAGGTAAGAACCACGGTAAGACCGTCTAATTTCCATGAGAGAACTCCTTCATGCTCCCCAAGCCAGCTGACCAGTGCCGGAACCTCCTTAGTTTTATCCAGAGAAAGCATAGGGGACTGGTGCGGCTGTTTTTCCAGCTCGCTAAGCACCTCATAGCCGACATGAACGGTTGGGCTGTTCGCCAGGACAATTCCGGTCTCCTTCTCCAGCGCCACCAGTTCATCATATAATTTATCATACTCCAAATTGGACATAATCTCTGTATCTCTTTGATAGTAAGCCTTGGAGGCTTCATTCAATACAGCGACCAATTCCTTTAACCGCTTTCTTTTTTCCATATCCGATTCCTCATTTTCCATCATAAATTAATTCTTTTTTTCAGCTCCGAAAGCTCCTCTTTTGTTGCCTGCCGGATTTCTCCCGGTTTCATATCTCCAAGCTTAATATTCACAACACGGATGCGGGAAAGCCCGGTCACCCTGTAATTGAAATGCTCACACATCCGCCGAATCTGACGGTTATATCCCTGAGTCAGTACAATAGAAAAGGAGTGGTCTCCCAGCTTTTTAACCTTGCACTCTCTTGTCACAACCCACTGCTCCCTGCCCGGTTCATAAATCCGTACACCCTTCGCCATTCCCTCTAAAAAATCCTCTGTGAGCATACGGTTAACGGAAACCACATATTCCTTTTCATGCCGGTTTTTTGCCCTGGAAATCTCATTACATAAATCGCCATCATTGGTAAGCAGCAGCAGCCCCTCCGAATCCTTATCCAGTCTCCCCACATACTTCAGGTCGGAGTCCAGTGGAAAATTTTTAAAAATTCCTGATGTATCGCCTCTGTGTGAAGTACAGGCATACCCTTTAGGCTTATAAAAAACAACTAATTTAAAAGGCTCGCTATGCCGGACTATCTTTCCGTTGACAGTAACCGTATCCTCTTCTCCAACCCGCATTCCCATATCGGCAGGTATTCCATTTACCAGTACCTTTCCGGCAGCTATCCACTCATCTGCTTTTCTTCTGGAGCATAATCCGGATGCACTTATATATTTATTAAGTCTTATTGTGTCACTCATATGATTCCCTTATTCCTCTAAAATCCATTTAATTCCTCGGAAGCTGCACCGCCTGTCATCAGCATATATTCCCTTCTCTCTGCATACAGCTCTGCCCATGTAACCTGTTCATAGCCAACTAATGGATAAATCAACAAAACGCCCGGAATTGCCAGTATACCACAGGAAATCAGCGCAAGCACCAGCTCTTCCAAAATAAATACCAGCACCCAGCCGATAAAAGATAAATCCAGCACAAACATCTGCCATTTATGTCCATCCGTCATCTTTTTGCTGATTTCCATTGCACGCTCCTTACTGATTCCCGGATTCTCTGCCATAATATATGGTACAAAGTAATACTGGTATCTCTTTACCAGTCCCGGAAAATAAAACAGCAGGCTCCACCCAAAAATCCGGATATTCGTTGCAAACATCGTACCCACAATCCGCATGTAATTTCCCCCGCTAAAGGAAGAAAACAGTTCTGTAAACTTCACCTCGCCTTTGCGGTTTTTCATAAAGTAACGTCTGTAGCCGACTCCAATAGGAGCGTATAAAAAGGAACCAATCAAAAACTGGAAGCAGATAACTATAACATATATCAGCAAAAATATAATTAAAAATATTCCAATGCCGAAGCTCACTGACTGGGCAAGCTTCTCCTGAGAAATATGAAAATGACTGCAAAATGCATCAATAAATTCTTTCATATTGTCGCTTTCTGATAAAGCATAATTATATGTGTAATCAAAATCACCGTTACTCTTCTCATTGATGACCGATTCCAGACTTTCCAAAAATACTTCCATGGCATTTGCAGCATCCGTTAAACCATTCTGAAATCTATTATTAGAATAATTGACTTTAAAATTAAAGTTTACTCCACCGCCGCTATTTAAAAGCCCTGTCCATTGTGCACCTAAAAAACCTCCCACAAAGGCAACCAGCATAATCATCCAAAAATTTCGTTTCAATGCAAGCTTTCCGTTTTCTTTTAATAATTTTCTGTTAATCGGCTCCATAAATAAGAATCCCTCCCAAATGTATTTTCCTAATCATACCATGCCCACTATTCTTTTTCAAATTTTTCTGAAAAAACTACTATTTGACAAAACAATAAAAAATATTTTCATTTTGTACTTGAAAAAATTAAGGGATACATATATAATACAACTTGAATGCAACGAGGTGTTCTTACTTTTATTAAGGGCACCTCATTTTTTGTTGCCATACATATGAGAAAAAACACAAATATAGCAAAGGAAGTGATTTCATGGATAGTATTGATAAAAAAATCCTACATCTATTACAAGAAAACGCACGTTATCCATTAAAATATTTAGCAAGCAAGGTATTCCTCTCCTCCCCTGCAGTTTCAGCAAGAATTGACCGGCTGGAAAAAGCAGAAATCATAACCGGATATCATGCGACGGTAGACCCTGTTATGCTGGACTACCACGTTACTGCTTTCATCAATATGTCTCTGGACCCAAAACAGAAGCCCGTGTTTTATCCATATATTGAAGCCTGTCCAAACGTATTAGAGTGCAATTGTGTTACCGGTGCCTATTCCATGTTAATCAAGGTGGCCTTTCCAAGTACAATGGAGCTGGATTCCTTCATTGGACATCTGCAGAAATACGGAAAAACGGAAACACAGATTGTATTTTCTACCCCGGTAAAGCCACGGGGAATTGATGTATACGCTTCCGGTTCTCCCGAGGAGCCTGAATCCGGTGATGAGGCATAATATGCAAATGATAAGAAGCCCGCAAAACGGGCTTCTTATTCATTCATGCTGATACCTGTTCATTATCCGGATTCTATTCTGTCTGTCCACCGTTGTCTGCAGGTGGCTGTTCCTCACTACTCTGCGTCTCTTCTGTCGCGGAAGACTGCTGTTCTTCCTGTGACGACTGCCCTTCACCATCCTGCATCTTGTCTGCTTCTGTTGTTAACAGTTCTGCCCCGGAACTGGTTTCCATATTACGTCTGCTGATAATATCATAGAACTCCCGTAATGAGGCATCCTTCTCTTTCAGCTCGTTATTCTTTTTTTCCACAGAACGATATATTTTCTGAATATCTTTATCCCCTTTTATCTTCTCTATATAAATCTGGGCATCCTCGGAAAGCGTTCCGTTATTGACAAGATAGCCTCTAGAGCCGTTTACAATATATAGTGTTATGATATCATATGGGGAAGAATTCACTCCCGCTATTGTAAGGTTCGCCACAACAAATGCCACAAAACTGCCCTCGTCCAATCCAGCCTTTGTGTACACCGTAATATTCGTATATCCGGTAATATACTCTGCCTTTTTCTTAAGGCTCTCCACATCATTATATTCACTGGAATCTGTCACCATATCCTGTAATGCAAGATTATCACATGTCGTGATGGCATTAAAATAAGACTCGATAAAAGCATTTAACTCTTCATCTGCATCTTTTTCATAGGGTACAATCGTATCATGCTCCTCGTCCACATCCACCTTCTCATCCAGCACAGCCTTTTTCTCCTCTTCACTTATGGTCTTCCCCTGACCAAACGGCACCCCTAGCACCGCATATGCAAGGACGCAGCAGAGAATAAACAGACTCCAGCCTAACATAAGCTTTAATTTCGGGCGAATCGTAATCGTACTGTTTCCCTTCCGAATCTCTGTATCCCTTAAATGAAACTTCTCATAGGAATCTGACATTTTATCAAATATATTTTTCTTCATTGTAATCTCCTGTTAAATATACTGTTAACATGAATCCAAAATCATGAAAAGGATGAAAAGCCCTGTTTTCCTGTACTTTTTTCATCTCCGATAAATAATTGTAACAAAATGCAAAAAAAAAAGCAACATTCGTTTGCACTTTTCAAAAATTTGTAGTATTATATTATCTGCACTGCACCAGTAGCTCAACGGATAGAGCAATGGCCTCCGGAGCCATGTGAGGAAGTTCGACTCTTCTCTGGTGCATTTTATTATTTTTAATTCCCTTTGTATTGCAAGGGGAATTTCATTTTTTATTCTAAATATTTTGAAAAGGCAGGAACCATGCATTACCATATTTATTGCAAAACCAGAGCTTTTGATTCCAATTATCAGGAAGCTGTTTCAGAATTTACCAAACGCTTATCCGCTTATTGTGATATCACTCTGCATCTGGATAACCGCTTACAATTTCCAAAAAGTATAAAACCCGGTAACCATCAGTTTTTTCAAGTTATTTCCGGTCCATCCACCTATTCCTCCGAAGAATTTGCACAAAAAATAGCCATGCTCCAGCAATCCGGAAAATCCAACATCCATATTCTCATAGACTTCACCGGAGAAGAATGCATTGAAGCATTATCTGTATGCCCTGACTGCGAATTTCCTGACAGCTTTTGTCTGACAAAATGCAGCCTGCCAGCCAAGACACTGACTCTTCTCCTTTATGAACAGCTTTACCGGGGATACACAATTTTGCAGGGAAAAACCTACCATAAATAATACTTTTTGAAAGCTCCTTATTCTTTTATCCGTATTATACCGGCTACCTCTTCGCATAACACCATCCGCATCATCTGATGAGGGAAGGTCATTCTGGAAAAACTCATTTTCAAGTTGGCACGCCTCTTTATCTGCTCCGGCAGTCCCAGCGAACCGCCAATCACATAGGTAACTGTTTGAAAGCCATCTCTTAATGCCTTGTCAATATACTCCCTGTGTTGTTTTGTACCCACCTCTTTTCCCTCAATGCATAGCGCAATCACAAAATCTCCCACAGATATGCGTTCCACCAGCTTTCCGCACTCCTCCTCCAGAAAGGCCTCCTTCCCTTTATCTGCCATACGCTCTGGTATCCGCTTATCCGGAAACTCTATGATTTCTATATGGTGCGAAGCTGCATTGATATCGGCACACAGCCGGTCTATCTGTCGTTTATAAAAACCATCTTTTATTTTTCCGATGCATAAAATCCGAAAATTCATTCTTTTCCCATCCTTTTTCCAAATGTTTTCAAATTGTTTTTTTCAATGTCATAATTTGTTCATATTTATCTACTATTATCAAATACATGGAAATGATACTTTTTTCATTTAATTCTCCCTTATACTTATAAAAAAAGAGACCAATTATCTGGTCTCTTTTATTTTGTCCCCATTTCTTAAAAACCGTCAGAAATTATTATTTTTCATATCCGCAAACTCCTGAAGCATTTCATCAGATGGTTTCTTTGTCGCCAATGAGACAACCACAATCAGTATAATACTAATCAAGAATCCGATTGCCAATGAATAAAGACCGGTCTGGGTTCCCAGGGTATTTAAAATCTCCCTGCCTGCCGCATTTACTTCTCCGGTATGGAAAATCGGAACATAATCCCAGACAAGTACCGTTGCAGCACCGGAAAGAATACCGGCAATCGCCCCCTGCAGATTCACGCGTTTCCAATACAGGGATAACAGCACAATCGGACCAAATGCGGCACCAAAGCCTGCCCATGCATTAGAAACCAGACCCATAACAGAGCTGTCTGGATTTAAGGCAATCAGATATGCCAGGACAGCTACCACTACTACCGTAACACGGCTGACATTTAACACAGTCTTATCCTTTGCATCTTTTTTAATAATACCCTTAAATAAATCCTCTGCCACAGCAGACGCTGTAACCAGCAGCTGTGAATCCGCAGTTGACATAATGGCAGCAAGTATACCGCAAAGGAATAATCCACCAATAAAGGCAAGGTGTAAATCATTCATAAATACCTGTTTAATAGTTTCAATGAATACATTTTCTGCAGATGTGCCAGTCGTCTCCCCAAGAATCGTTGGAAACAAGTACGCACGTCCTACAATACCGATAATAACCGCAAAGCTCAACGACACTGCCACCCATATAATTGCAATTACCTTGGATTTCTTAAGCTCTTTTTCACTGGATACCGCCATAAAACGAACCAGGATATGCGGCATACCAAAATAGCCCAGTCCCCATGCCAGCTGGGAAATGATATAAACCGCTGAAACCGGCGCCCCGGAATCATGCATAATATTCAGATAGGAGCTGGCACCACCGTCTACTCCTGAAGCATTTAACACCTCTATAAAATTCTCCGAACCCACAAAAATATAGGCTATAATCGGCACCAGTAAAATACCAACCAGCATCAATGTTCCCTGAATAAAATCCGTTACACATACTGCCATAAAGCCACCCAGAAAAGTGTAGATTAAAATAACAGCAGCACCAATGGTAAGGGCAATTTTATAATCTACACCGAACACAGAGGAAAACAGCTTTCCTCCGGCTGTCAGTGCAGAAGCCGTATACACAAGGAAAAATATAACGATAACAAGAGAGGATGCAATCAGTAAAATCCGCTTCTTATCATGAAAACGGTTTTCCAGATAAGCTGGCAGTGTCAATGAGTTATTGGCACGGATTGTGTACCTTCTAAGTCTGGACGACACAAACAACCAGTTACATACTGTACCGATAAACAGACCCACCGCAATCCATGCCTGTCCGGTTCCACAAGCATAGACACTGCCCGGAAGCCCCATTAAAAGCCATCCGCTCATATCGGATGCCTGGGCAGACAACGCTGCTACCCATCCATTTAGATTTCTTCCTCCTAAGAAAAAGTCCTCTGAATTCTTTGTTTTCCCTGCATACATAGCACCAATGATAAGCATTACCAGTATATAGGCGGCAAATGCAAGCAAAACCCATACTATTGAACTATTCATACTTTATTCTCCTTAATCCTAATTTGTCTCAGTATGCTATAGTACCATATATTTCAGAAAAAATCCAGCTATTCTATTTTTACAAATAAAATCTTATTAAAATTATGTAGTGACAAACATTGGAAAACATCATATAATAATGGTTGTGTTTGCGTTTTATTTTACTTAGATTTTACATTGTTTTAACAATTATGGATAAAACAAATTTGGGAGGATACGGAAATGGATATATTATCAATCTTACAGCTTCTTGGAGGTATCGGGCTCTTTTTATACGGTATGAATCTTATGGGTTCTTCCCTTGAAAAACTGGCGGGCTCCGGTCTGGAACGAATTCTGGAGAAATTAACCACCAGTAAACGAAAAGGAGTGGGCTTTATCAAGGGCTGGGGATTAGGTGCCGGCGTGACAGCTATCATTCAAAGCTCTGCCGCCACAACCATTATGCTGATTGGATTTGTAAATGCCGGTATTATGAAGCTTGCCCAGGCAATTCCGGTTGTCATGGGCGCCAATGTGGGTAGTACCGTAACTGCCCAAATTCTCCGTCTGGGTGATTTAGGCTCCGACAACCTGATTTTAACCCTGTTAAAGCCTTCCTCCTTTGCACCTATGCTGGTGGGAGTGGGCGCATTTATTCTACTGTTTACGACAAAGAAAAAGGCAAAGGATATTGCTGGAATAATGGTTGGTATGGGGGTCCTGTTCTACGGAATGACCAGTATGGAAGCTGTATTTGCTCCATTAAAGGATTCCAAAGCCTTTCAGAATGCATTTACTTCCTTCAGTAATCCTCTGCTCGGCATTTTAATCGGTCTTGTGATTACTGCAATTATCCAGAGTTCATCTGCTTCCGTAGGTATTTTACAGGCATTATCTGCCACCGGAAGCGTCAGTTATGCCACTGCTGTTCCAATCATTATCGGACAGAATCTTGGAAAATGCATGACAATTATCCTCGGCTCCATCGGCGCAAACAAAAAAGCAAAACGGGTGTCCTTAAGCTATCTCCTCTTCAATATAATAGGAGCCATTGTTTTCACCATTATTATTTACGGCCTCTATTATACAGTGGGAATCGGCTTCTGGAATAATACCGTAAACCGCGGTGATATTGCAAATGTACACTTTTTATTCAATTTTCTTACCAGTGTATTGCTGCTTCCGTTCAACCAGAAGCTTGACAGCCTGACTGGTAAAATCCTCGGAGATGACGATGTTTCCAAGACAGATAAGGAGCTTGCCACCCTGGACGACATGCTTCTCAATACACCTACCATTGCTTTGGAGCAGTGTAAGCATGTAATCGCCGCTATGGCGGACGCAATCTATGACAATTACAAGATTGCAACTGAATTAATTTACAATTATGACCCATCCAGGCAGGCACTGCTGGAGGAAAATGAATCCTTTATAGATAAATGTGAGAGTGCTCTCTCTGCTTATATTGTAAAAATCAACTCCAAACGGCTTTCGGCAGATGACCGTCTGGTGGTATCGGAGATTTTAAATTCTGTCAGCGATTTTGAACGGATGGGAGACCACTGCATTAACATTTTTTATGTTGCACAGGACAAGAATGCACAGAATATTCATTTCTCTCCTGCCGGACATAAGGAGATTGATACCATAATCACTGCTGTGGACAATGCCATGAAAACCACCTTTGAGGCATTCAAGCACGATAACGCCGCCGCTGCTATTCGAATTGAGCCACTGGCAGAAACCATTGATAAATTAAAGGAAACTGTCAAGGCTCACCATGTGGAACGGTTACAGTCCGGTGAATGTGGGATTGAAGGAGGAATTTCCCTGGTGGATCTTGTGACCAGTTTTGAGCGTATTTCCTCCCACTGTGCCAACATTTCGCTTCACATTGTGAAACGTGTGGGAAATGACCGGGATTTTGACGAAATGCATGGACATGCAAATGACAGCTTCAGCGAAGAATATAAGGCGCTTTATCATTATTATGAATCACAATATATTACACCAATCATGGATAATAACCAGACATCCATGGTAAAAGATACAAAGGAAACAAAAGTTACAAAAGAAACAAAGGATATAAAACGTCCTAAAAAAGAAGGCTCAAAGAAGGATACCGCAAAGCGTTCCAAAGAGGATAAGCATAAGAAAAAATAGGGATGGTTTCACCCATCCTTGCTCTCTATCACCAGAAGCTTTCCTTCTGTAAAGGTAATTATGGCAGCTTCCTCCAAAATGCGGTTACTAACGGTAAGACTGCTGCCCTGCATTACCGTTCTGTTATTTAACGGCCACATAACTCCGGTAATAGTCAGACCCTTTATTACCGGGCTTATCGGAATCAGAGAAAGATATGTTCCAAACTGATTCTTTTTTTCTATTTTACAGCATGTTCCTGCCTCTAGCAGACGAATCCGGTTTGTTTCGTCTACTATATGGCATTCTATGTTTTCCTCTGCTGTCTGAAGCAGTAACCCCAGATTTGCAAGCACATGGTCCACCCTGTTTCCTGTCGCCGCCAAAATCGTAATCCGGTCTGCCTGTTCTTTTATTGCCTCCATAACCGCCAATTCCGTATCCGCAGCATCCTTTTTTGCTGGAAAGCGCTCCAGATAAGCCGGAATCCTGCCTGCTGCAATCTCTTTCTCATAAGCTTCCAACAGCTTTTCATCCACTGTATCAAAATCACCTACAATATAGTCCGGCACAAGCCCCATACTATCCACATATTCCAAACCCTTGTCAACAGCAAAGACCCTATCAATTGATAAGGTCCTACTGTATGCTTTTGCAAAATCAATATTCAAATATCCCCCTGTTACAATCAACACATGATGCATCTGCTAAGCTCCTAATCCTGAATAAGTTTCCTTAATTTCCTAACATTTTCAACCATATCCCCTTGAAATACAGCCGAACCGGCTACCAAAACATTCGCTCCTGCATCTCTTACTTTCCTGATATTAGCAGCACCGATTCCTCCGTCAACCTCAATCCACATTTCCTCTTTTCCCACTTTCGTTAGCATTTCCTTAACTGCATGAACCTTGTCCAGGCTGCTCTCAATAAAAGTCTGTCCTCCAAAGCCAGGATATACACTCATCACTAGAACCATATCTACTATAGGTATAAATGGTTCCACTACAGAAGCCGGAGTATCCGGACTGACCGCCAATCCTGCCTTTAAACCCATAGTCTTAATCTGCCGAAGTGCTTCTTTCACATCCCGGCAGGCCTCATAGTGAACCGTAATGATATCTGCTCCCGCCTTTTTAAACGCTTCGAGATAACGGACAGGCTCTTCAATCATAAGATGCACGTCAAACATGGCATCCGTTACCTTCCGTACAGAAGAGATTACCGGTGCACCAAAAGAAATATTGGGAACAAACTGTCCATCCATAACATCCAAATGGATGATTTCTGCTCCTGCTTCTGCAACTGCTGCAATATCTTTTCCCAAAGCTGAAAAATCTGCTGACAATACTGATGGTGCTAAATAGTTCATCTCTCCTATCCTTTCCTCAAAAACGCTTCTTATCTTTTATCTCCTCAAAAAACAGCTTATAATTATCATAACGGGAACGGGGAATTTCTCCATCCTCTACTGCCTGTTTAATTCCACACTCCGTCTCTCCAATATGATTACAGCCGCCAAATTTACAATATGGCTCATATTCCTCAAATTCCCTATAATAAAACTTCAGTTCTTCCGGCTGTATATCGTAAAAATATACTGAACTAAAGCCTGGGGTATCCATCAGATATGTGTCCTCTCCCACTGGAAGAATCTCAGAATGCCTGGTAGTATGCTTTCCTCTCTCAATTTTCCTGCTGATAACTCCGGTATCCATATTGGCATCCGGATTCAGCATATTCATTATCGAGGATTTTCCAACACCGGAAGGACCTGCCAGTGCAGTTGTTTTTCCTTTTAAGACCTCTAACAAAATATCCATCCCATGCACTCTGTAGGTGCTGGCATAAATCACAGGATATCCGCTTTTTGCATACATCTCCTCATACCGGGCCAGCTTCTCCTCCTCTGCCAAATCGGTCTTATTAAAGCATATGATAACCGGAACATCCTGTTTTTCCATCATAATCAGAAAGCGGTCTAACAGATTAAAATTGGGTTCTGGAGACGCAGCTGCAAACACTACCAGCGCCTGGTCCACATTGGCAGCTGCCGGACGAATCAACTGGGACGCACGCGGAAGAATCCGCTCGATATTTCCCAGACATTTTTTCTCGTCCAATACCGTTATTTCCACATTGTCGCCTACTAAAGGCTTAATATTCTGGCTGCGAAAAATTCCCTTTGCCTTGCATTCATAAATATGGTGCCCCGCATGTATATAATAAAATCCTGCAATACCTTTAATAATCTTCCCCTGCATTTATTGCTCTACTTCCTTTATTGTCGCTTTGCCTGAGGACGAAAAACTGCCTGTTATATTCGTGCCATTCTCATCCTGGACACTATAACTCAGCGTACCATTTTTACTGGTTAATCCCTCTATAGCCGGCAAACCGGACAATTGGATTGGGAATGAATTTTCCTGATAATAATCTGCTATTATTTCATAGGTTGCATCACCAACCTTAAAGGTCAGCTTAACATAAACTGCTTCTCCCTCTTCAAAATCATAGCCATTGTTACTGATGGAGCCTGAAAAGGTTGCCGTATAGGTTTTTACCTTCGGTTCTTTTCCCTTGCTGATTGTAATATCAATTGCCGTCTCTTCCTTTACCTCAGTACCGGCAGCAACACTCTGTCTGATTACCTTACCCTCTGCAATGGTATCACTATACTCCTGGCTGACATTTCCAAGCTTTAATTTCACCTTTGAAAGTGCAGATTCCGCCTCTGTCACCGTCTTCTTCTTAAGGTCCGGAACCGTTGCCACCTTCACTTCTTTTCCCTTGCTGACTACAATCGTAACGGTAGAACCCTTGGCGGCCTTTGTCTCCCCATTCGGAGTCTGACTGATAATATTACCCGCTTCCACCTCATCATCATATTCTTCGTCTTCTTCTACTACAAAACCGGCGGCAGTGAGCAATGTCTTTGCCTCATCCAGAGTCTTACCTACAACATCCGGAACATCCGCCTCCTCAATTCCCTTGCTGATGACAATTTTGACTCTTTCGTCCTCATCCACCGTTTCTCCCTCTAAGATACTCTGGTTCATAACAATGCCTTCTTCAAATTGGTCAGAATACTCCCGTTCAATTTCATAAGAAATACCTGCTTCATCTAAGGCATTTGTAGCTTCTGCCTCTTCCATTCCAACCACATCTATCATTTTAACAATTTCTTCTGTCGTAGTTATCTCTTCTGTTGTTTTCTTATCCTTCTTAAATGCGCCTGTAACCGATGCAATGGCAATAATAATTATTATCGCTATAATTACCGTAGCTGCAATGGCTCCAATGGTGATGATTTTCTCCATTTTAGGGTCCAAATCCCCTTTTTTGTCATCTATATCCTCTTCATCAAACAAAGAATCTTCATCCTCGTCATCTAAATAGTCATCATCATCGTATAGGCTTTCCAATGCTTCATTTGCCTCATCCAGCTCTGAATTGTTTTGGTTTATAGGAAACATGGAAATACCTTCTGGCTGGCTAGAGGAATTTTTGATTGCTGCCAGTTCCTCCTCCGAAATCTGGATTGTCGGTGCATTATTTGTCATTACCACACCCACATTTCCCACATCGGCATTTGGGTCCATAGCAACCTTTCGCAAGTCCGCCAGCATAGCATTGGTGGTTAAATATCTACGTTCCGGTTTCTTCTGCGTCGCCTTCAATACAATTTTCTCTAATCCCACCGGAATATCCGGATAATACTCTCTCGGAGGAATCATTTCACTTTGTATATGCATCAATGCGACCGTAACATTATTTTCTCCTTCAAAAGGTACTCTTCCCGTCAGCATTTCATATAATGTAACACCCAGAGAATAAATGTCAGAACGCTCATCTGAATAACCGCCTCTTGCCTGCTCCGGTGATATGTAATGCACACTTCCCATTGCACTTGAGGCAATTGTATTGGAGGTTGCCGCTTTTGCAATACCAAAATCTGTTACCTTTAAGGTTCCATTTTTGGAGACAATAATATTCTGGGGCTTAATGTCACGATGAATGGTGTGATGTTCATGTGCTACTTCAATACCCGCACAAATCTGCATAATAAAATCGAGAGCGGTCTGATATGGCAAACGCCCATTCTGCTGGATATATTCCTTTAAGGTAATTCCCTCCACTAATTCCATGACAATATAATAATAGCCGTTCTCCTCCCCTACATCAAATACATTCACAATATTCGGATGGGAAAGTCCTGCTGCAGACTGCGCCTCAATCCGGAACTTGCTTACAAAGCTCTTGTCATCACTAAATTCCGGCTTTAACACTTTAATAGCCACAAAACGATTTAATACATGGCACTTTGCCTTGTACACGACACTCATTCCGCCGGAGCCAACCTCTTCTATAATCTCATATCTATTCTGAATTATCATTCCCTGTTCAAACATATTTTCACACCTCATTCAATGTCTGCTCTGCTACAACAACACCTATATTGTCCTTACCGCCATAATAATTGGCTCGTTCTATCAACTGGTCACATATTTTATTTAAAAACTGCTTTTGCATTACAATGTCTCTTATCTCGTCATCCTCAATCATGTTGGTCAAGCCATCTGTGCATAGCAATATTTTTTCTTTTTTTTGTAAAACAATCTCGAAAAAATCCGGTACGGCTTCATTACCTGTTCCCAGTGCCCTTGTAATAATGTTCTTTTCCGGATGAAATCTTACCCTTCGCCGATCAAGCTGTCCAGTCCGGATTAATTCCTCCACCAAAGAATGGTCCAGCGTAATCTGTTTTGCTTCCTCTCCCATTACATAGAGCCTGCTGTCTCCAATGTTCGCCACATACATCTTATCATCCAACACGACAGCAGTCACAAACGTTGTTCCCATTCCCTTTAGTTCATTATTCTCCGCTGCTTTTTGCAAAAGCATGTCATTTACCTTTGCAATTCCTGTCTTCAATATGGTTATGGGATTCACATACCTGCAATCTTTTACATATTCTACAAACCAGGAAACTGCATGTGCAGAAGCATAATCACCTGCCTGGTGCCCTCCCATTCCGTCAGCAACAATGTATAAATTCGGAAGATTGCCGATGCTCTTGTCAGAAAAGAAGATGCTGTCCTGATTCATGCTTCTTATCATACCAATATCTGTTTTGCCATAGGATATCACATCGAAATCCTCCTTTACCTGTTCTCCTGCATATAGGCTTTCCTCAGCTGTCCGCAGGCAGCATCAATATCCTTGCCCATACCTCTTCTAATAGTAACATTTATTGCATTTTTTTCAAGCAAAACTTTAAACTTTTCAATAGAATTCTTATCTGCCCGCACATAATTCCGCTCTTTCACCGGGTTGACCGGTATCAGATTCACATGGCACGGAAAGCCTTTCAGCAGGGAAACCAGCTGTTCGGCATCCTCCGCTGTATCATTTTCACCGGCAGCCAGAGAATATTCAAAAGTGATTCTCCTTCCAGTCCTGTCAAAATAATAGCGGCAGGCATCCATCACCTGTGCAATGGTATATTTGTTTGCAATGGGCATCAATGCCCTTCTCTTTTCATCAGTGGGTGCATGTAATGACAACGCAAATGTAATGGCAAAGCCTTCATCAGCCAGCCGGTAGATTTCCGGTACAAGCCCACAGCTGGAAACCGTCACATTCCTCTGGCTGATATGAAGTCCGTCTTCATTTGTCAGAAGTCTGATAAAACGGCACAGATTTTCATAATTATCCAAAGGCTCACCAGTTCCCATCACCACCACGTTAGAAACCCTCTGCCCGGTAATCCTTGTAATTGCATATATCTGGTCAAGCATCTCCGACGGTGTCAGATTCCGGCTTAATCCCATCAGTGTAGACGCACAGAATCTGCACCCCATCCGGCATCCCGCCTGGGAAGAAATACACACAGAATTTCCATGCTTATATGGCATAAATACGCTTTCAATCACATTGCCATCCTCCAGCCGAAAGACAAATTTATTTGTTCCATCTATCCGGGATTCCAGCCTCTCCACCGCCTCTAATGTAACAAAGCCCTCTGATAGCCTCTGCCGGATTTCTTTCGGAATATTCGTCATTTCCTCCACATTCCTCACCAGCTTTACATGACACCAGTCATATATCTGTTTTGCCCGGAATTTCGGATATCCCTGTTCTTCTATATATTTTGTAAGTTCAGCCAATGTCATTGATTTAATATCCATATACCGTTCTCTCTCTATCTTTTGCGGAATTTTGCAATGAAAAATCCGTCACATTTCACCTCTCCCGGAAGAAGCTGCAGCATATTTCCATCTATGACGCTGCTCCTTAACTCTTCTGGTAACATCCTTTCAAACCCGGCTCTTTCAAAAGGAAAATGCTCCAGAAACCATTCCGCATTTTCCCTGTTCTCCTCCGGATTAATGGTACAGGTACTGTACAGCAGAATTCCTCCCGGCTTCACATAATCTGCAGCATTGGTCAAAATGGTTCTCTGCAGATTAGCAAGCTCCAACAGCTGCTGCTCCTTTATATGGTATTTAATGTCATTTTTTTTCGAGAAAATACCAAAGCCGGAGCACGGCAAATCTGCAATTACAATATCTGCCCATTCCTTTTTACTATTATCTAAAACCAGCGCATCCCAGCAGACGGTTTGGATATTGGAAAGTCCCATACGCTCTATATTTTCCTCAATCAAGGCAAGCTTTCTGTCAGACACATCCCTTGCCTCAATCCATGCCTTGTCCCCCAGCATCTGGGCAAAATGTGTACTCTTCCCGCCGGGAGCCGCGCACAAATCCAATATCTTCAAGGCTTTTGCGCCGTCATTTTTTATGTCTGCCGTATGATACAGCAACATGGAGCTTTCATCCTGTACAAAAAATTCTCCCTGTTTAAATCCCGGAGTTCTTCCCACGTAATTAATTTTATTTAAATGCAGTGCTTCTGGAACGTAATATCCATCCGTCACTTCTATATTATCATCCTTTAATTTCTTTACCAGTTCTTCCTTTGCTATCTTAGCGGTATTAACCCGCACCGTAATATCCGGCGTCTCCAGGGACGCCTGCAGTATTTTCTCTGTCTTTTTGATGCCATACCATTCCAACATCCGTTCCACAATCCACTGGGGCATGGAATACGCAATGGACAAATATGCATTCCGATCCTCCTGTTCTGTCGGAAAGGCAATGGTATCCTTATTGCGTGCCACACTGCGCAAAATCCCGTTTACAAAGCCGGAAAGATTCTGAAATCCCTTTTTCTTTGTAAGCTTGACACATTCATCACATGCCGCCTCATCCGGTACACGCTCCATATACAATATCTGGTAAACACCCAGCCGGAGCACACAGCGAATCAGCGGCTTACATTTATTTACCCTTGTGCTGCTGTAACAGTTGATGACATAATCAAGCTTTACCTGGTATTCTGTCACACCTTCCACAAGCCTTGTTATAAATGCCCGGTCCTGCTTACTTAAATACTGTTTCTGGAATAACTGTTTATGCAGGGCATCTTTCGCAAATATATTCTTTTTTTCTATTTCCACCAGCGTTTCTAATGCAAGAAGCCTGGTATTTACCTGTTCTGCCATAGCCACTCTCCGAAATTTATGCGTTGTTCTGATTCTCCCCCAGCATCATTCCCTTATGGATATCATATCCCAGTAAAAAAGCTGCGGTATCCATCCGTTTCTTTCCCTCCAGCTGAAGATTCAGAATTCGTAGGGCACCTTTTCCACAACGGACTGTAAAACTTTTCTTATCCACTGCAATAACCGTACCGGCAGCTACCTTCTGTCCGGCAATTTCATCCTCCCTGCGCACCTCCGCCGCATATATCTTAAGGTTTTTTCCATTAACTCTTGTATAGGCACTCGGCCATGGATTAAGCCCCCGGATGAGACGCTCCAACGTTGCCGCATCCTGCGTAAAATCAAGACATCCCATATCCTTTGAAAGCATTTTCGCATAACTGGATTTGCTGTCGTCCTGCTTTCTCCGGGCTGCAGTGCCATTTTGCAGCTGCTCCAGTGCCTCCACAAGAAGGTCCGCCCCTTCTACTGCCAGACGGTCAAACAGAGAGCCGCCGGTCTCGTCCGGCGAAAGCTTTACTCTGCTCTGACAAATGATATCACCGGTATCCAGTCCTTTTTCCATATACATAATGGTTATACCGGTCTCCTCCAGACCATCTATAACTGCCCATTGAATCGGGGCTGCACCGCGGTATGCCGGAAGCAGCGATGCATGTACATTGATACAGCCATACCTTGGAATATTCAAAATCCGTTCCGGTAAAATCTGCCCAAAGGCTGCCACAACAATCACATCCGGTTTTAAGCGCTCCAATTCCTCCATGAACGCCTCTTCCCTTACTCTTTCCGGCTGGCTCACCTGCAGATTATACTCCAAAGCTTTCTCCTTTACCGGAGTTATCACCATTTTCTTGCCCCGCCCCTTTGCCTTATCTGGCTGAGTTACCACCAGCAGCACCTCATGACCAGCTTTTACAATTGCCTCCAGTGTATTCACTGCAAAATCCGGGGTTCCCATATATACAACCTTCATTTCATCACCAACCTAACTGATACTATGTTTATTCCGTTTCGCCTTCTTCATCCCTATACCGCAGCTCCCGAAGCGGGCTGTCGGCTACATCCTTATACAGGATTCCCTCTAAATGGTCCAGCTCATGGCAGATTGCTCTGGCAAGAAGCCCTTCGCCTTCAACGGTTACCTCCTCCATGTTCTCATTCAGGCATTTGCAGATTACATGATTTGGCCGTGTCACTGTCGCTACCTTTCCCGGAAGACTTAAACATCCCTCATCACCAGTCTGTTCCCCATCCTTCTCCACAATAACCGGATTAATCAATACATATGGGTTTTCATAATCCACATCAATAACCACAATCCGTTTCAGCACACCAACCTGTGGTGCTGCAAGGCCTACACCATCAGCTTCATACATTGTCTCGAGCATATCATCAATCAGAGTTTTTGTCCTCTCTGTCATCTCTTTTACTTCCTTACATTTCTTCCGTAAAATATCATCACCATCATACCGTATCTGTCTTATTGCCATTGTTCTTCTCCTCTTTTCTCTGTTATCCAGTTAGCATTACTAACTTTTATCTATCTATTCAAATGATGAAACCACTTTTTTATTGTATCATACTATTTAAGGGTTGTCACTTATTCTAATAAGAATGCACCGGGTCAAAGTCAAAGGTGACAAAACAGTCTTTATATTCTGACTGTTCTTCTAAAAACTGCTCCACCTGGTTCTTCCATTCCACCAAAGCCTCATATCGCTTATCCTTCAAATAAATCACCCGTCGGTAGCGGTCATTTACCTTGGAAATCGCTGCATCACAGGGACCGATTACATGTACCCCCTGCTCTTTTCCCCAATAGATTATTTTTTCTTTTAATGTCTCCGAGAGACGACACAGTGTTTCATATCCGTCACACTCCATAAACACTGCCAGCATATGGCAAAACGGAGGATACGCAAGAAGGCTGCGGTATGCTTTTTCCTCCTCATAAAATGCCTGGTAATCCTGCTTTGCCGCCGCTTTAATTGCATAGTGCTCCGGTGCATAGGTCTGGATTACCACATCACCCTTAAGCCTGCCTCTGCCGGCTCTTCCCGCCGCCTGGGTCAGCAAATCAAAGGTGCGCTCTGCCGACTTATAATCATTGTCAAACAGTGTCAGGTCTGCGGCAATCACACCCACCAGTGTTACATTGGAAAAATCATGTCCCTTTACAATCATCTGTGTCCCCACTAAAATATCCGCCTCACCGTTGGCAAACTGGCTCAAAATCTTCTCGTGGGAATCCTTATTTCTTGTGGTATCCATATCCATCCGGAGTACCCTTGCCTCTGGAAACAAAGCCTTCACCTGCTCCTCCACCTTCTGTGTACCAATTCCAAAGCCTGCAATATATCTGGACTGGCATTCCGGACAGACTGCCGGCTTTTTCTGTTCATACCCACAATAATGGCACACCAGCTTTTCTTTTGCAGTCCCGGAAAAATGTTCCGTCAGGGTCACATCACAGTGGGGACACTTAAACACATGCCCACAGCTCCTGCAGGAAATGAAACCTGCAAATCCCCGTCGGTTTAAAAACAACATAATCTGCTGCTTTTTAGCAAGACGGTCTGCCATCAGTTTCTTTAACCTATCGCTAAAAATGCTGCGGTTTCCAAGCTTTAATTCCTCCCGTAAATCCACCACAGAGGTTTCCGCAAGGGATGCCGATTTCCTTGCTCTGCCGGATAAATTCAGCAAAACATAATCCCCCTGTAAGGCATGGTAATAGGACTCCACAGAAGGGGTCGCTGAGCCCAAAACCACGGATGCCCCTGCCATTTGAGCCCGGTGGATTGCCACCTCTCTTGCATGGTATTTGGGCGGATATTCACTTTTATACGTGGCTTCATGCTCTTCGTCAATTACAATCATACCAAGATTTTTAAACGGCGCAAACAGGGCAGAACGCGGTCCAATCATAACGGAAACCTCTCCATTCTTTGCTTTTTCAAACTGGTCATAGCGCTCCCCCTTACTAAGCTTCGAATTCATAATCGTCACCCGGCTGCCAAAGCGTTTGCGGAACCGCTTGACAGTCTGGTACGTCAACGCAATTTCTGGTATCAGCACAATTGCCTGCTTGCCCATACGGACAATTTTGTCAATCATTTCAATGTATACCAATGTCTTTCCGCTCCCGGTAACTCCCTTTAACAGATAAGTGCCCGGCTGTCCACTCTGGTAATCCTCCACAACTCTCGATATGGCTTCCTGCTGTTCAGGATTGGGAATAACCTCCTCACCATTTTCCATTTCATCCCAAACTACGTTCCGGTAATAGCCTTCCTCCTCCACAGCAATCACATTCCCGTCCTGCATTGCCTTCAGTGTAGAGGAAGAGATATTGAGCTTTCCCGTAACAAGGGAATAGGGAATAACCCTGTCTTCCATAAGCTCTGTCAATAACCTCTCCTTTGCCCTGGCATTCTTTTTCCGGTACTGCTCCAACAATTCCTGTGCTTCCGCCTCCGGCACCAGAAGCCGCACCTCTTTATGAGTCAGCCCCTTTACCTTCTGTTTTATGGGCATAACGGTCTTTAATGCATTAATCATGGTGGAGCCGTACTGTTCCTTAATAAAGGCTGCCAGCTCAATTAATGCGCTTTCAATGGCAACACTTCCCTCCTTCACACCGGCAATTTCTTTTAGCCTGGCTTCCTCAAATGCCGGTGTATCAGAAAAGGACACCACATATCCGCTCCTCAAATGATTCCCACGACCAAAAGGGATAGACACCTGTGTGCCTATCCTGATTTGTTCCACAAGACCTTCCGGAATCCGGTACTGAAATGTCCGGTCAATCGCCTCATGCGAAATATCGATTATTATATCCGCATATTTTGGTGACATCCTCTTCCTCCAATATCTCTCTAATCAAATCCCGTTCATCCATATGGTATTTCCTGCCCTTAATCTCCTGGTAATCCTCATGCCCCTTACCGGCAAGAACAATGACATCTCCCTCCCCCGCATTCATTATAGCATAACGGATTGCTTCCTTCCGGTCAACAATTTCCACATATTTTCCCTCTGTCTTTGCAATTCCGGTTTTGATGTCATCCATAATTGCCCGAGGCTCCTCATCCCTTGGATTATCGGAGGTTATAATTGTAAAGTCTGCAAGTTCACCGGATACCTCTCCCATCTCATATCTCCGTACCTTGGAGCGGTTTCCCCCACAGCCAAACAAAGCAACCAGCCGTTTCGGATTATAAGCACGTAAGGTGGTCAGGATACTTTCCAGACTCACTGCATTATGTGCATAATCAATTAAGATGGTAAATGCATCGGAAATCGGAATCAGCTCCACCCTGCCCTTTACATGGATATCCTTCAATATTTCCAAAATCTTTTCCATAGGTACGCCCATTTCCTTCGCCACAGCAATGGCAGACAGGGAATTGTGCACAGAAAACTCACCCGGCAGGCTTACCGTCACCTCT
The DNA here is from genome assembly GCA_900548855.1 of uncultured Eubacteriales bacterium. Lineage (GTDB taxonomy): Bacteria > Bacillota > Clostridia > Lachnospirales > Lachnospiraceae > CAG-590. The sequence goes on along the minus strand of URMF01000006.1, from coordinate 60,768 downwards.
TCCTGATATTTTCCATCCAAATGATAGGAAATCCCCAGACATCCATCCTTCTTGTAAAGCTTTAAATGCTCTGCCTGATAGTCTGCTCCCTCTTTTATGCCATAGGTAATTACCTGACAGGTATGTCCCTTTAATATCTGGTCGCAATTTTCATCATCCACATTAAAAATTCCTGTTTTACAGAGCGTAAACAGCTTTGCTTTCCAGCCTAAATACTCTGCAAAATCCTTGTGCTCATTTGGTCCGATATGATCCTCCGATAAATTGGTAAAAATACCGTAGTCAAAAGAAACGCCTGCCACCCGGTTAAGCATCAGGCCCTGGGAAGAAACCTCCATTACCACGCTATCCAGACCGGCATCCACCATTTCCTTCAAGGTTCTCTGCATGACAATCGATTCCGGTGTGGTATTATTGGCTGGAACTGCTTTATCACCTACAATACTCTCTATCGTTCCAATCAGCCCGGTTTTGTGTCCTGCTGCTTCAAGCATAGATTTAATCATGTAAGTGGTGGTGGTTTTTCCCTTTGTCCCGGTAATGCCAATTACCGTCAGCTTATCAGATGGATTACCATAAAATGCAGCACAAATTATTCCCATGGCATACCGGGTATCTGGCACCTTTACCACTGCTGTTTCTGCATTTCCCTCCAAATTTACATCTTTTTCTACCACAATTACAGAAGCCTTTTTATCCGCCACATCCCTCGCATAGCTATGTCCGTCAAATACCGCTCCGGTAATGCAGAAAAAGAGTGCCCCCTTCATCACCTTTCGGGAGTCATTTTCCACTGCAGTTACTTCTGCATCAAGGCTTCCCTGCACCAATGTATATTCCAGCGTATTTAGCAATTGCCCTAATTTCATATATAACCTCCTAGTCTAAATGCTGCAAACTTTTCATAACGGAAAGTGACCTGTACTCAAAAATGGTCCACCGGACCTTTTCCTCATATGCTTGGCAACACAAATGGCAGGCACTCCTGCCTGCCACCAGTATTATCATTCGTCCTCATCGTCTCCAACAATTTTAACCTTTCCCTGATAAAGCTCATCCACGGCAACAGATAATGGTTTTCTGCCTTCTCCCTTTACCAGAGGTTCTTCTCCTGCAATAATCTGTCTTGCCCTCTTTGCAGTTGCAAGTACAATGGAATAACGGCTTTGTACCACCGGCTGTTCTCCCTGCTCAACCTCGCTGTTAACAACTTCCATTAAATCACTATAAGATGGATGTATCATGATAAAATCTCCTTTCGAATATCAAATAATTCATTTTTGGTTTGTTCAATATATTCCCGGTTATTTGCCGTGCGGAAGCTCTCTGCCACAATTACGGCATTTACATTATCCACACAGGTCTCCAAATCATCATTCACAACCAGATAATCATATTCTGACATATCATCTGTTTCTTCATAGGCACGCTTTAACCGTTTTGCAATTACCTTTGCATCCTCTGTGCCTCTGCCCTCTAATCTCTCCTTAAGACTATGTGCATCCGGCGCTGTCAGGAAAATCAATACTGCATCCGGATACTGCTCCTTAATCCGCATTGCTCCCTGAACTTCTATCTCTAATATCACATTATGTCCTCTGGCTAATTCATCTTCTACATATTTTCTGGGAGTGCCATAATAATTCTCCACATACTGTGCCCATTCAATGAATCCATTATAATCAATCAGACTCTGAAACTCAGCCACACTCTTGAAGAAATAGTCTTTTCCATCCACTTCACCGGGTCTTGGTTCTCTTGTGGTGGCAGAAACAGAAAGACTATAGTGATACTTCTCAATTAACTTCCTAACGACCGTTCCCTTGCCAACACCGGAAAATCCAGAAATGACAATCAACACGCCTTTTTTATTCATATGCCTCACCCTCTACTCAATATTCTGTATCTGTTCCCTGACTTTCTCAATCTCGGTTTTCAAATCAATTGCTTTGTTGGAAACATCAAGGGAATTAGCTTTGGAAAGGATTGTATTGGCCTCCCTGTTCATCTCCTGTGCAACAAAATCCAGCTTACGCCCCACATTGCCGCCTTCAAGCAAAATCGCCTTTGTATTCTCAATGTGACTTCTAAGTCTCACCGTCTCTTCATCCACACAAATTTTATCTGCATAAATGGTAACCTCTGTGGCAATACGGCTTTCATCCATGCCAGCCCCCTCTAACAGCTCCTTTACCTTAGCCTCTAACCGGTTTCGGTAATCTTCAACCAGAGACGGAGAAACCGACTCAATATAATCTACCATGGACAGCATCCCATCCAGCTTCTGAAGCAAATCCTCCTTCAACACTTCGCCCTCTTTGGTGCGGGACTCCACAAAGTGGTTTGCCGCCTCATCCAGAATCACGACAAACTCATTCCATAACTGCTCCTCATTTTCAGATTGTTCCTCTAAGGTAAAGACCTCCGGATATCTGGAAAGTGCCACTACTGACAGGTCGCTCCTCAGTTCAAAGGTATCTGCCATCTGCTGCAGATACTTCACATATTCTGCTGCTATCTCCGGATTATATTTTACACAGACATTATTCTCTGAATAATCCTCATAGGTAATAAAAATATCTACCTTGCCTCTTCCAATATATTTCTTTAAATGATTGCGAATCGCAGCTTCAAAAAAATTCAGCTTCTTTGGCATCTTAATATTCAAATCACAATATCTGTGATTCACCGACTTCATCTCAATTACAATCTTGCGGTCCTTCGTCACACTCTCTGCACGACCAAAACCTGTCATACTCTTTATCAAGCACTTCACCTACTTTTTCCAGTCTTCCATTGGAATTTACAATATAATAATAAGCCAACTCACAAAAGGACATGAATTAACTTATATATTATAACCAAATATATAAAGAAATGCAAGCTAAGGTTTTCCCAACCTGTATTTTCATTCCTGTATTTTCATTCCTTTATTTCTTCAATCCCCTTAATATCTGGCAACGCCACCATGGAATAATTCGTGTGATAAATAACATATCCAGGATTTGCCTGGGGCGGTTTCTTAAGATTTCCCCTTCTTGTATAATCAATCTCCACCTTGGGACTGGTCTTTCCCGATGAATAATAGGCTGCCAGACGAGCAGCTTCCTCATAAGTGGCATCTGGCACATCCTCTGCCCCCTCTAATTTTACAATCACATGGGAGCCCGGCATCTCCTTGGCATGGAACCAAAGGTCTTTTGTTCCTGCTGTTTTAAAGGTAAGGCGGTCATTTTGCAGATTGTTTTTACCCACATACATATGAAAGCCGTCCGAGGAAATGTAGTGTAAGGGCTTACTCTTTTCCTGTTTCACTCCACTTTTTCTGTTCTGCTTCGCCTTGACGAGACCGGCTATTACCATTTCTTCCCGTATCTCTGCCAGGTCCGCCTCGGAAGTGGCAATCTCCATGCTGTTTTGCAGAGAAAGCAAGTGCTCCAGAGTTTTCTTACTCTCCTCCACTAATGTCAGGGAAGCCTCATAGGTACGTTTCAGTTTATTATATTTATTAAAATACCGGTTTGCATTTTCCACTGGTGTCAGGGTTGTATCCAACGGAATGGTTACCTCCTCATTGGTATAGTAATTCATCACCTTAGCTTCCTTATCTCCGGTCTGCACCTCATAGCCATAGGTCTGCAGCAGCTCTCCATAGATACGGTATTTATCCCGCTTTTCCGTATCCTTCAACTGCTTCCGCTGAATATCGTATTTTCTGGAAGTCCGTTCCACCGCTGTTGCCAGTACTTTTCTTAAATCGGTTGATTTCTGGCGGATTCTGGAAGAAATATCCTTCTTTGCATAATAGCTTGCCAGCAATTCCGATATATCCTTAAAATATTCCTGATTAAGGTCATTATACATCATAAGTGGTATGGAGGAAAATGCTACTGGCTCATCTTGGTCATATACAATTACCGGTTCATAATTTCCATCCTTCACCCGGGTAACCAATCTGGAAAATGCATTCCACAACATCTCTTTGTTGCTCTCTGCAAGGCTGTCCGTACTGAAATTGCCATCTACTCCTGCCTCGTAGCAGAGTTCACCTGCAATCAGCTTGGAAAAGCCTGTTATGGACGAATAAATGGCTTTTTCCACGCTCATGGCTTTCTCTAAAATGATGGTCTGGAAATATTCCTTTGAAACCTCTAAGGGATCCACCTTTTCATTTGGTGGCAGCACATAATCATATCCGGGAAGCACCTCCCTCACCGAACTAATCTGGGCGCCAATCCGCTTAATTGCATCCACAATCCGTCCGTTCTCTTCCGTAAATATAATATTGCTATGCTTGCCCATCAGCTCGATTACAAGCTTTTTCCTACACAAATCCCCCATCTCATCTAAATGCTCGATATCTATCATGATAATCCGCTCAAACCCCGGCTGCTCAACCCCCACAATTCTTCCATTGCCGATATGCTTTCTAAGCAGCATACAAAAATTTGGTGCTGTAGCCGGATTTACCTTGTTTTCCGGCAAAAAATACACCAGTGGAAGTGTAGGGCTGGCATTTAACATGAGCCGAAAGGTTGTTCCCAGATTTTTAATCACCAAATTAATCTCATCGCTTTCCGGCTGGTATATCTTATAAATACGGCCTCCTGTCAGCCGTTCCTTCATGTCTTTTACGATATTAGAAATCACTACTCCATCAAAAGCCATTTCTTTTTACTCCTTCTACTGCACAAAACCGCAGACAGCTTCCCCGCCTGCGGCTCTTGTTCTCTTCTATTTATACAATTCCTCATATCTCTTTGCCGAGCTTGCCCAGGAATAATCCTGACCCATGGCACGTACCTGCATGTCCTCCCAGCTCTTCTTCTGGTTATAAAAAACCTCTTTCGCATAATTAATAGTATGCAGAAGCTCCTGCGCATTATAATTTGCAAATGAAAATCCCGTTCCTGTCTGTTCAAATTCATTATAAGGAATGACCGTATCCTTAAGTCCTCCAGTCTCCCGGACAATCGGAAGGGAACCATAGCGGAGAGCCATCAGCTGTGTAAGTCCGCAGGGCTCAAATCTTGACGGTACTAAAATTGCATCACAGCCTCCATACATTTTATGGGAAAGTGCATCTGAAAAATAAATGTTTGCACTAACCTTTGCCGGATGAAAGCCCTGATAGTACCGGAACATATCCTCATATCTCCTGTCTCCAGTTCCCAGCACAACAAACTGCACACCATCCTGGCAGATATCATTCATCACCGCATCCACTAAATCAAGGCCCTTCTGGTCTGTCAGCCTGGAAATGATACCAAGCACAAACTGATTCTTATCTACAGGAAGTCCCAGTTCCTTCTGAAGTGCTGTCTTATTCATCCCCTTATTTTTCTTAACATTCTTAATATTGTATGCTTTTGCTAAATGCTTGTCCTTTTCCGGATTATATGTATCATAATCAATACCGTTAACAATTCCCACTAAAGACTGGTTTCTTGCCTGTAACAAACCGTCTAATCCTTCCCCATAATACGGCGTCTGGATTTCATATGCATAGGTGTTGCTTACTGTAGTAATCACATCTGCATAGACAAGTCCACCCTTCAGCATGGAAGCATCTTTATGTATCTCCAACTTATCCGCAGTAAACAAATAGTCTGGAAGACCGGAGCAATACCGTACATGTTCAATATCCCATCTTCCCTGGAACTGCAGATTATGAATTGTCATAATGGATTTTATGCTTCCAAAAAAGGGATTCCCTGCAAACAATGTCTTCAAATATACCGGAACCATACCCGCCTGCCAGTCGTGACAATGTACAATATCCGGGCGGAAACCAATCACCGGCAGAATAGATAGCGCCGCCTTGGAAAAATAACAGAATTTCTCAATGTCCCACTTGGTATCACCATAAGGAGCCAGTCCATTAAAGTAAAATTCGTTATCAATAAAATAAACCGGCACACCCTCATATTCCATATACATAATTCCCACATATTGTGAGTGGTCTCCAATATCCATCTGGAAGTTTGTAATAAAGCGCATTTTCTCTTTATATTTGGAAGGAATACACATATAATTAGGGATGATAATCCGCACATCATACTCCTTTTTATCAAAAATCTTAGGAAGTGTCCCTACAACGTCAGCCAGACCGCCAGTCTTAATAAATGGAACACATTCAGAAGCAATATAAGCAATTCTTTTCATCGGATTCTCTCTCCTTCGTACAAAATAGACTTTCGTCTATTGTAGCATAAAAATAATAAAAACAAAAGCTATTTTTAAGAGGACGCACTGCTTATCATACATCCGCATCTTATGCTACGCAGAGAACTCATCCATTCCAAAACCCTTCATCCTGTACTCCAGCCGGAACTTATCCGCAATCAGGGCAATAAATTCAGAATTAGTCGGCTTTCCTTTTCCCGAATTTACACTATAGCCAAACAGCTCCTCCATGGATTCCAGCTTTCCCCGATTCCATGCCACCTCGATTGCATGACGAATCGCACGCTCCACACTGCTGGTGGTGGTATGATATTTTTTCGCAATGGTGGGATATAGATATTTGGTAATATAATTAAGAATCTCCGGGTCCTTTACCGACATCATAATCCCTTCTCTGATATACTGATAACCTTTGATATGAGCAGGAATACCAATTTCCCGAATCATCTTTGTCACATCATTTTCCAAAGTAGAATCAAACAGAAACTGTTTTTGCTCTAATGTCATTCCGTCTCGCTGCTTTTGCTGCTGCTTCATCTGATAGTGACTTTCCAGAATCCTTTCCAATATTCTTGCGATAAATTTAGGCTCCTGGTTTAACATAAAATAATAATCCGCACCGGCTGCATATGCCAAATCAATAATCATTTGTGCCGTAACATCGGTCAAAAACACAAACTTTGTATCCCGCAGTTCCTTTCTCTTACACTTCTGAAGCAGGGAAATACCATCTCCCCCTTCCAAGCAGATGTCCGCTATAATCATATCTGGTTTCATCGAATACACATCCTCTACGATTTGTTCATAGGAGTCTGTAGTCTCTTTTATAACATACTCAAACTGTTTCATATGTCCCAATATGGTTTGCGTTATCTGCCGTTTTTGACCTGTTGCTATTATTATTTTCATACTTTCTCTCATATCATTCTCCAATCTGCTGCCTCATTCCGGCTTTTACATTAACATCTTCATCATTCCTTTTTCTTCCAGTGTTTTATTTTGATTCCTCCCTACTTTAAACCCTTAGACTGGTCTAACCGTATCCTGTCTGCCATCAGGGCAATAAATTCTGAATTTGTGGGTTTCCCCTTATCTGCCTGAATCGTATAGCCAAACAATTCATGTATCATATCAATGTTGCCACGTTCCCATGCGACCTCAATTGCATGACGAATGGCACGCTCTACTCTTGTATCTGTGGTTCCATATTGTTCTGCGATATCCGGATATAGCTGCTTGGTCACTGCGTTCAATACATCCATATTATCCACCGCCATGATAATAGCCGTGCGCAGATATAAATAACCTTTTATATGCGCCGGAACTCCTATTTCATGAATCATCTGTGTCACCAGTAAATTTAAATCTTTTTCTCGGTTTCCCTGCTTTACTACTATATCTTCAATTGGAAGCGCCCGGTTTGTCACTACTCCGGGCTTCGGTATCTCCATAATACATTTTTCCAGAGTATTTTCGTCATTTTCCCACGGAAGAAATTTTACATTCTTCCGGTTCTGTAATACATTCAAAACCTTTGTCTGCTGTGCTGAAGCAACCAAAAGGAACCGTATTTTATCAAATTGTGACTCTGAACGAACTTTTTCTATCACCCCGATACCATCAATCTTCGGCATCACAGGATTCAAAATCACAAGATCCGGCACATCCTCTTTAATATGTAACAGCAACTGATCTCCTTTTTCATAAGTACCCAAAAGATGACATTGTGTCTGCTTACGCACAACATCCTCCATCCTCTTTCGCATGATTTCATCATGATTACCAATCATTACATTAATCATACTTCCCTCCTATAATATATGATTTTTCGTCAAGAATAATTCTATCCTCTGACAGAATTATTCTGACATCGACCATTTAAGACTATATCAAAACCAAACTATAATTATAAGCTGATGTATGACAATGCAACGCAACTTATTTTCTTCAAAATTGTGTTGTAACACAATTTTTCATCCCATTCCGCTAAATATTTCTTTATTTTTCAATACTTTTTTTATGTCCAATCATAAACACCGACTTTTAAAAAAATATGAATTTTTTTAACTGTGAATTAACCTTTTCAGCTTTTTCGCTAAAATATTCTATTTTTCACCTTTTCTCATAGTTTCCACAAATATACCATAGCCTTTTTTGGGTTCATCCACAAATACATGCGTTACGGCACCTACTAATTTTCCATTCTGAAGAATAGGACTTCCGCTCATACCCTGAACAATTCCTCCAGTTAAATCAATTAAATTGTCATCTGTCACAATAATCTCCATCTCCTGGTCCCCATTGCTATTTTTGTGTATATTTACAATCTCTATTTCATATAATTCCTTTTTTCCACTGATATAAGACTGTATATATGCCTCCCCTTTTTCTACTTCATCTACAGATGCTATTTCCACCGGATTCTCCTGTTCTATCTCTTCCTTAAAGGCATCGGTAATTGTACCATAAATTCCATACAGATGGTTCGCATCAATATGCCCCACTACATTTTCTGTCTGATAGGCAATCATACCTTCTATCTCCCCCGGACTTCCGGCAGTACCTTTTTCCACGCCAAAAATATCTGCCTCATAAATTTCACCTCCTGAAACCTGAAGAAGCTCTCCTGTGTCTGTATCATTAATACTATGGCCCAGGGCGCCAAAGGAATCTTCTTTCACATAAGTCACCGTTCCAAGTCCCTGCAAATCATCCCTGACCCAGATTCCCACTTTATACAAATCCGTTCCGGTTTCCACTGGTTCCACTTTTACATCAATACATTCCTCGTTGCGAATCACCTGAAATACAAGGGGATTACCATCACAGCTTGTAATTGCCTCAATGAGCTGTTTTTTTGTTTTCATTTCCACATCATTTAATTTTGTAATATAATCTCCCGGCATCAGCTTATTTTTAGCCGGAGCCACATTTTTTCCCTCTAAATCCGTCACTTCCCCCGTATCGATAACCAAAATCCCCTTCGTATTAATATAAATTCCCACCGTCCTGCCAACAGGAATTACTTTCTGGCTCTGGTCATTGGTGCGTTCTTTACTCTGTTCCGCTTCCTTCCCACCGGACTGCAGGGTATTGTATACCTCCGCTATCTCTTTATTTTGATATTCCTTCCGGTATCCAAGGCCAGCCACCACTAGGATAAACATAATGTTTGCCGTCAATAACCACTTTAAAAATGACTTGTATCTTTGCATTGTTTTCTCCCTTTCTATATTAATATAAATTTATTTTAAATCAAAAAACAACCCACAATAAATGCTTTTACATTTATTATGGGTTATCCTATTTTATCTCAGTCAGTTAACCTTTGCCTTACCTGCCAATTCTTTCATTTCTTTTGCACTCTGAATAACCGTATCCGTAATCTCTACACCGCCAATCAGCCTCGCAAGCTCTTTAATTTCCTGCTGGGAATCAAGCTTTGAAATATGGGTGATTGTCTTGCCATTATTTACCTGTTTTTCAATCAAATAATGATGGTTTGCCATTGCTGCAATCTGCGGCAGATGCGTAATACAAATAATCTGGTGGTTCTTTCCTATTCTGTGGATTTTTTCTGCCACCATCTGGGCGGTTCTTCCACTGATTCCCACATCAATTTCATCAAAAATTAATGTCTCTATCTTATCTGCGTCCGCCAGACAGGATTTCATCGCCAGCATAATCCGTGAAAGCTCTCCTCCCGATGCCACCTGCCATAACGGTTTCATATCCTCACCAACATTGGTAGAGATAATAAAATAAGGATAGTCCATCCCCTCTGCAGAATAATGCTCCGTTTTTTCAAACACCATATCGAAACGAACATCCATAAAATTCAAATCAACCAAAGCCTCTGTTATATTCCGGGAAAGCTGTGCTGCAATCCGTTTCCTCTCCCGGCTTAAATCCCGGCATGCCTGTTCCAGCTTTTTCTCTGCATCTGCAAGCTTTCCTTGCAAATTCTGTAAATACTGCTCCTGATGAAGCAGCTTATCATATTGCAATTCCAGATTCTTTCCATATAACAATACCTCTTCGATTGTTTTACCGTATTTAGCTTTTAAATGATTGACTGTATTAAGCCGTTCCTCTATCTGTATAAATTCCTCTTCTGAAAAGCTGTTGTGTTCCAGATATCCTCTTGCACTTCTGCCAAAATCCGATATCAGGTCAGACACTGTGGCCAGCATATCCATCATGGACTGAAGCTCCTCATCAAATTCAGAAACTGCCGTCATCTCTCGCAATGCCCGGTCTACACCGTCATAGGCGGTATCCTCCGTGTAACGGTAGGCTGCCGATACGCTTTCGTTTATGTTTTTGCTATTGGATGCCTTCTTGTACAAAGCCTCTAATTCCTCATCCTCTCCGGGTCTCAGAGCTGCGCCTGCAATTTCATTCCGCTCAAACTCCATTAAATCCAGCTTGCGCTTCTTTTCTTCCTCATTCATAGTATTTGCAGAAAGTTCATTTTTTAATTTGGCATATTCTTTATAATATTCTGACACTTTTTGCTTAAAAGAATCCAGCGTCTCATGACCATACCGGTCTAATAACTTTAAATGATTCCCCGGAATCAGCAGGGACTGGTGCTCATGCTGAGCATGCAAATCCAACAGTAAGCCGGCAGCTTCCCTGACTCTGGCAAGTGTTACCGTTTCTCCGTTTATCTTGCTAACGCTCCGGCTGCCAATTATTTTTCTAGAAAGCACCAGCTCGCCATCCGTCATTTCCGGCACGGAAAGCTCACAAAGCCTTCGGAGAGTCTCTTCATCCTCTATAGAAAATAAAAGCTCCACCAATCCATACTCTGCATCCTTCCTTACAAAATCCTTCGGTACTTTTCCGCCCAATGCCAGCATAATCGAATCAATTACAATGGATTTTCCGGCTCCTGTCTCTCCGGTTAATATATTCAGATTATCCGCAAAATTGATGTCAATTTCATCAATTAATGCCATATTTTTAATATGTAAATTTAATAGCATATTATACCTCCAACTTATTCGTCAGATGCTACCTTTTTTATATCATTTATAATTTCCCTGCAAAATTCATTGTTCCGCATAACACAAAAAATTGTATCATCTCCTGCAATGCATCCCATAAAACCCTGAAATTTCATGTTATCCAAAGCGGCTGCCACTGCCATTGCCATTCCGGATACGGTATGGATGACTATCATATTTCCGGCATAATCCATGTCCAGAATGCCTGCACTTAGGACCTGATGATATTTTGCCATAACATCCGTATCCGCACTCTGAATCAGGGTATATTTCTGCCTGCCATTTCCATCCGGCACCTTTGTAAGCTTCATTTCCCGGATATCTCTGGAAATAGTTGCCTGTGTTGTGGTAAAACCGGCTTTCGTAAGCTCCGCCAACAGGTCATCCTGGGTTTCAATATTTTTTGTTTCGATGATTTCTTTGATTTTATTCTGTCTTTTTTCTTTCATATGTTCCACCTCAGAAATGATTTGTTATCTTTTCCCGTAACACTTCATAAAAGCTTACATCAAAAAGCTTAACCATATTGGTCACTGCACCGGATTTCTTAATCACAATCCGGTCTCCCGTAGAAAGCTGGGTTCCCGGCTGTCCGTCAAAGCTCACAATTGCCTCTTCCTCCTGCGCCTTACGCATTTTTAATACCTCAATTGCAATCTCATCCTCACTGGAAAAAACAATGCTTTTTGAGGTAAGGGAATGGGGGGAAACGGGGGTCACAATCATGAGACTTGTCTTGGGTGAAACAATGGGACCGCCTGCCGACAGATTATATCCGGTGGAACCGGTGGGTGTACTGACAATCAGACCATCCGCCTCATAAATATCCATTACCTTTTCATTCACATAAACCTTAAGACCTATCACTCTTGAAAATCCGGACCGGGATACCACAATATCATTCAGTGCCACATCCTTAAGAACAGGCGTATCGCTTCCATTCTTATAAACTGTACCACAGATGTTCATTCGCTCTTCCATCTCATAATCATCTGCTAACAGACGGTCAATAACCGGAAAAACCTGCTCCGGCTCAATTTCAGTCAAAAAACCCAGAGTTCCCAGATTCACTCCCACAATTGGAATCTCAAGCCTTCTTAAATCCCTGTTGACTTTGAGGATTGTCCCATCCCCGCCCAGCGCAATAATACAGTCAAAGGACTCTGCAGCCTCTATCTCATAGGAAATCTCTCCATTCGTATCTCCGATTACCCTTCTGCTGGTTCCACCATGCATGGCAATATACTTTTCAACCTTTGTGGTTAAAACCAGATTTTCATCCTTAATATAATTGGTTGCAATTAAAAAATGCTTCATACCATCCATCCCCTACTTATCCAAAGCTTCATGGGAGACTGCCACCACCTTCTCCACATCAACGTCTGCAGGTACTCTGCTTTTATCCCTGCTTAAATGCAAAAGATACTCTATATTGCCCTCTGGACCTTTAATGGGAGAGAAATCCAGATTACAGACACAAAATCCGATAGATGCGGCATATTCCATCACCATCCGGATAACCTCCTTGTGCACGTTGCAATCCCTTACAACGCCTTTTTTTCCCACTTTTTCCCTGCCGGCTTCAAACTGTGGTTTTATCAGACATACAATTTCACCATTTTCCGTCATAAGCTCCTTAATGGGTGCTAATACCTTTGTCAGTGAAATAAAGGATACATCAATGGATATAAATTCCGGTGGCGCTCCAATCTGCTCTGGTGTCACGTAACGGATATTGGTCCTTTCCATGCAGACTACCCGCTCATCCTTCCGCAGCTTCCAATCCAGCTGTCCGTGCCCCACATCTACCGCGTATACCTTTACTGCTCCGTTTTGCAGCATACAATCCGTAAATCCGCCGGTAGAAGAGCCTACATCCATGCAAACTCTGCCTTCTAACTTTACAGCAAAGCTATTCATGGCTTTTTCAAGCTTAAGCCCTCCACGGCTCACATATTTAAGGGTAGGTCCCTTAATTTCAATATTTACCTTATCATCAAAGGCAGAACCTGCCTTGTCCTCTCTCTGTCCGTCCACAAATACAATTCCGGACATGATAATTGCTTTTGCCTTTTCCCTGGAAGCTGCCAGCCCACGGTTAACCAGCATTACATCTAATCGTTCTTTCATAAACTGCCTCCTGATGCCTCTTTTGTACCTGTATGAAAAACAGACATTTTCCAAATCCGTCACAAATATTCTTCCACCACACGCATTACACTCTGTGCATCCATGCCAAGCATCTCCCTAAGCTCTGACACCCTGCCATGCTCCACAAACATATCTTCAATTGCAAGATTCCGGACTTTTGTCGCCGTTATTCCACTGCGCATATAAAATGCAGAAACAGCCTGTCCATATCCCCCCTGAAGCATATGCTCCTCTAAGGTTATAACCACTTTATGATTTGCTGCTAAATTCCTTAACAGCTCTTCGTCCAAAGGCTTTACAAACCTTGCACTTACCAAAGTAATCTCTGTTCCCTTTTCCCTTAAAGCATGATATACCTCAAAACCAGTTTCAACCATATTTCCCACCGCAATCAGCGCAGCCTGTTGGCCCTCAAACAAAACCTCGCTTTTTCCATACACAATCGGTTCCTGCTTTTCCTTTAACCCATAAAATGCATCCCCCTTACTGTATTTAACCGCAATGGGGCCATCATATTCCACCGCATATTCCATGGCTCTGCTCAGCTCATAGCGGTTTTTCGGTGCCAATACCGTCATACCCGGAATCTGTGTAAGATACGCCGAATCAAATATGCCCTGATGGGTTGCCCCATCCTCTCCCACCAGACCGGAGCGGTCAATTGCAAATATGACATGAAGCTTCTGTAAACATACATCATGCAATATCTGGTCATAAGCCCTCTGTAAGAAAGAAGAATAGACAGCCACCACCGGAATCATACCTTCACTGGCCAAACCGGCAGCAAAGGTCACCGCATGCTGCTCTGCGATTCCCACATCAAAGAATCTGCCAGGATATACATTGGCAAATTTCTCAAGACCGGTTCCTGAGGCCATGGCTGCTGTAATCGCTACCAAATTGGGAACCTCTTCTCCCATAGCCAGGAGCTTTCTTCCAAATACATCCGTATTGGTCAGCCTCTCCTTCTTCTGGATTGCCTTTCCGGTTTTTAAATCAAAGGGAGCTACGCCGTGGAAATATTTCGGATATCTTTCGGCATACCGGTATCCCTTTCCCTTAATTGTTTTTACATGTACGACAACGGGACGCTTCAGCCGGATGGCAGCCTCAAAGGTGTCAACCATCTGTGATATATTATGTCCGTCAATTGGTCCGATATAGGTAATTCCCAAATCTTCAAAAAACATACCTGGTACTAATAGGCCCTTTATACTGTCCTTTCCCCGTTTTACTACTTTGGCAAGCCCTTCACCAATTCCCGGAATATGCAAAAGCCCTTTTTCCACTCCAGATTTTACATCATTGTAAGCCTGTCCCACACGAATTTTATTCAGATAGGTAGACATTCCACCCACATTTTCATCTATGGACATGTCGTTGTCATTTAAGATAATCATGCAATTACTCTTAAGCTGTGCCAGATTATTAAGAGCCTCATAAGTAAGACCTCCTGTAAAAGAACCGTCTCCGATAACTGCCACAATGGTACTCTTTTTCCCATTTAGCTCATGTGCCTTTGCCATACCGATTGCTGCAGATATGGAGGTGGAGCTGTGTCCCGTCTCAAAAACATCTGTATCGCTCTCTACTCTTTTGGGAAATCCACTCATTCCGCCAAACTGCCTTAAGGTATGAAACTGTTCCTGCCTGCCTGTCAATATCTTATGGGTGTAGCTTTGATGTCCCACATCCCAGATTATCTTGTCTTCCGGCAGATTCAGAACAAGATGAAGCGCCATTGTCAGCTCCACACAGCCAAGATTGGAAGCCAGGTGTCCGCCAGTTTTTGAGATATGATGCAGCAGAAAGCTTCTGATTTCATCAGCCAAAGGCTCCCAATATTCCACATCAAATTGCTTAATATCATTTGGTTCTTTTATTTTATCTAACAGCTCCATAAAAATACCTCTTATATATTAGTAAAGGTAATGCCAATCTCCCGCCTTTTCTAATTCCTTCTCTGTACCAAATATCTTACAAGCTCCACTAAAAAGCCAGAATCACCGTCAATGGATTGTAGCATTTCAATTGCATCCTCAGATAAACGCTCCACCTCTTCACCGGCCTTCTCAATTCCATAAATAGTAACGTAAGTAACCTTTTCATTTTTTTCATCACTGTGAATCGGTTTTCCCAGTTCTTCAAAGGTAGCAGTTTCATCCAGAATATCATCCTGAATCTGAAATGCCATCCCAACATTATACGCTACTTTCTGAATCTTTTCAATTCCTTCATCATCTGCTCCCGCCAGCACAGCGCCAATCATCATGGCAGCCTCAATCAATGCACCTGTTTTGTTTTCATAAATATAAACCAGCTGCTCCGCATTTAATCTGGTGCCTGTCAGCTCTACATCTGCGACCTGTCCGCCAATCATACCATAAATGCCCGGCTTGGATGCCAAAATCTGCATGGCTCTTTCCACATTACGCCTGTATTCTAATTCTTTCCTGACAGCAAAATACTGTTCCTCTGTAAACTCACAGCCGTCCTCCCTGCTGCCGGAAAAACCTGCTTCTTCATCTATAATAGAAAATGCCTTTGCCGCCGTCTCGTATGCATAATTTAGCAAACTATCTCCTGCAAGTATTGCCATCGCCTCTCCATACACAATATGCGCTGTCTTTCTTCCTCTGCGGTAATCGTCGTTATCCAGTGCCGGCAAATCATCATGAATCAGAGAATAGGTATGAATCATTTCCAGGGCTGCCATAAAAGGAACGATTACCCTTCCCTTTCCACCAAACAACTCAAAGGTACTTCCCATCAACAGCGGTCGAATCCGTTTCCCGCCTGCTGACATCGTATAATCCATTGCCTCAACCACCGTTTTCTGAAAGGTCGGATTCTTGGGCATATACTCACGGATGACTGCCTCAATTGTATCCACACGTTGTTTCATAGTTGTTTCAAAATCCATATTCACTCACACCTTCTATTCCTTGTCCTCCGGCTCAAAATTTTCACCGATAACAATCATTTCCTTCTCAATTCCAGTCAGTTCGTCTTTACAGGATGCCACCAGCTTTGCACCCTTTGCATACAATTCTATTGATTCCTTTAGCGGGACTGCATCCGATTCCAGCTTCACAATAATTTCTTCCAGCTCCTTGAATGCCTGTTCCAAATCAAAATTATCTTCCATTTCCCTGCTCCACTTTCTCTTCAATCTTTGTTACCACACCTTCAATGGTTCCATCCCACACCGTCACAGAAAAGTTATCCTGCTCCTTCACATCCGCTACAGACCGGAT
This sequence comes from uncultured Eubacteriales bacterium, assembly GCA_900548855.1. GTDB lineage: Bacteria > Bacillota > Clostridia > Lachnospirales > Lachnospiraceae > CAG-590. The sequence continues at coordinate 44,162 of URMF01000006.1, read as the reverse complement.
GGCATGTCCGTCCTGGTGTTCAATATATCCATAGCCTCCCACCAGCTTTGCAGTGGGACTTAAGCCATTTAATTTTGTCAGTAAAATTTCATACTGGTGTCTGCGGTTTCCCATTTTCTGCAGCATTCCCTGCATCAGTTTATCCTGTAAGGAATCCAGATAAATTTTCTGATTTTCAAGCCTGACCTTCGGTGATGCACTATTAAGCCTTGCCGACAGCATTCCCCACTTCTGGTTCAGCTGCTGCAGCTTTTGTCCAGCGCACTTCCGCATCCGGCTTTCATACTGTCTTACCTGATAAATGGAAGACATCACATCCGGTATTGCCAGCTCGCAGGCGGCACTGGGGGTCGGTGCCCTCAAGTCTGCCGCATAATCGGCAATGGTATTATCGATTTCATGCCCCGTCCCCGATATAATGGGAGTCTTTGCATGATAAATGGCCCTTGCCACAGACTCTTCATTAAAAGCCCATAAATCCTCTATGGAACCGCCGCCACGGCCGATGATAATCGTATCCATTCCCATCCGGTCTAATGTTTCAATTCCCTTTACAATGGTTTTTGCGGCACCCTCACCCTGTACCTGGGCAGGATATAGATAAAGCTGTACATAAGGATTTCTTCTTTTTGCAATATTTAAGATATCCTGTATCGCTGCTCCCGTTCTGGCAGTTACAATCCCGACCTTTTTCGGAAACCGGGGTATCTCTTTTTTGTGTTCAAATTCAAAAAGCCCTTCCTCGTAAAGTTTCTGCTTTAACAACTCATAGGCTTCATAGAGATTTCCCCTGCCATCCAGTGCAATCTTTTTTGCATAAACCTGGTATCTGCCATCCCGTTCATAGACTGCGATGCTTCCTGTAATTACAACACTTTGCCCATTCTCCAGGGTAAAATCCAGCCCCTCCGTCCGAGCGGAGCGGAACATCACACCATTTAAAGCACTGCCCTCTTCCTTCAACGTAAAATAAATATGTCCGGAGGAATGATATTTCACATTCGATATCTCACCCTTAACCTGTACATTTCGCAACAGGTAATCATTCGCAAACATATTTTTAATATACATATTAATCTGTGATACTGAATAAATAGAAGCCATATCCAATTCCTAATCCAAAGTCTTTTCTACCTTGCCAAGCACTGCATTGACAAAACCCTTTGCATCCTCGTCACAATATTTTTTGCTGAGTTCCACCGCCTCGTTAATTGCCACACGTCTTGGCACATCCTCTTCAAACATCATCTCATATACTGCAATCCGCATCAGTGCAATCTCTGCCTTGCCAATCCGGTTAAAATTCCATCCCTCACAGCAGTCTCCTATCCTTGCATCAATCCCATCCAGCTGCTCTAAAATAGCATTTACCTTATTGCGTATATAAATCAGGTTTTCTTCACTTTTTCCCTCTAATTCCTCCAGGGAAAAATCAATCTGCTCTTCCATTTCCGTTTTTTCCGTAAAGGGTAACCGGAATAGAATCTTAAATACCTCTTCTCTCACCTGACTTCTTAACATATCCTTATCCTCTCTGCTCCTAAAAAATATATTTTTATAACTCAGAAAAGGTCCACCGGACCATTTTCTCATATGCACGACAACCGGAAGAAGGCTGCCCCCCGGACTCAATGTAATACGCCCAGGCAGCAGCCTTACTCCATCCCAATTATGCCTTTGTTGCTTTCTCCTCCTTATCGATTGCAACTCCCGCAATTCTCACACGAACCTCCGATACCTCTAAGCCTGTCATGGTTTCAATCGCCTGTTTCACCTTCTCCTGAACCTTTTTGGATACATCCAGTACACTGTACCCATATTTCAGCTCCAGTGATAAATCCACCTTCACATTATCCGGCGATACCAGCACCTTTACACCCTTGGAAAGATTTTTCATTCCAAGCTTACTTACCAGCTCATTTGTAATATTGCCATACATCTTTGCAACACCATCTACCTCGGTTGCCGCCAAGCCTGCAATAATTGCAATGACCTCATCTGCAATCTGAATATCTCCAAGTACACCTGCTTCTTTTACGCTATATGTGCCATTATTCTGCGCTTCTGCTGCCATAACTATTCCTCCTTCGCCACTTAGTGACTGAAAATCTAATCATATGTAATATAGTATACCAAATCTACTATACATTTTGCAATCATTTTGGAGAAATTTTGATTTGCATTACATAGATTCCTTCAAAATTATGTATTCAGCATTCTTCCATTAATAGTCCTGATATTCCACAGAACCATCCGAATATGTAATAATGTAATAGCCATGTCCCGAACCGTCGCAATCGTCCACTCGTTCCCTGGAAATAACAGTCTTACCTTTCGGTTTCGTACCCTGCATGACAAGCTGATTGACGGCTTCCTTTAAGATTACTTCCTTTACTGCCTTCCGGCTTTCTTCTTTCCCATCTACATAAGTTACCTCATAAGTAACTCGCTTTTCCCCATTTATCCCTTCCCGTGTAATCCGGCTTGTGCCAGCCAGCATACTGCCGGAATAAGTGACCTCTGTCTCAAAGGGAACCGGCTCTGTCTCCACAAGCTCCTTAATTTCAACCCTTTTTACAACAACCTTCGTTCCCTCCGAAAGCTGTTCGGTAAGCTTAGGCTTCACTCTGTCATGCTTCCCCAGCTCTATATTCTGCTCCTGCAGAAATTCCTCTACCGTATGCGCCCGGGACAAAAAATCCCGGGTTTTTCCGTCAGCAGTAAGGGAAACCGCAAGCCGATGTACAATAGAAATGGACATACCATCAGTCAGGTATGCTTCCATATCGTGGTTTACATAATCATTCTTAACCAACGTAACTTCCGCCTCTTTTAATGCATCCTTTACCTTCCCGCCTGTAAGCTCCACATCAACCGTCTTTTCTTCCGTGTCTATGGATACCCTTGCATGCCGTAATATCACAATCTGCATGTTATTTAACGTAATCTCCGTTCCTAAATTCGGACTTACCGTATCCTCTCCTCCAACGGTAATCTCTGCCTCCTCTAACAGCTCTTCCACTGTCTGTCCCTTTTTTGTAAAAAGCCTGCTTTCAGTCTGACAGTCCGTTATGACCACATTAATTTTATCTGCACCGCATCCCGTCAGGATTCCCGGCAGGAACAGACAGGATATAAAAAATATTCCAAGTTGTAACATTTTTTTTCTTTTCATAGTCACTATTTCCATCTTTACTTCTGAATTTTCCTGACAGCATTCTCCTCCATGCTGCCGGTCACTTCAAACTCCTCCCGTGCAGCACGAATCAGCTTATCATCTGTCTCTACCAGAACCTCTGCCGCCACCCGGTTAAAAGGCAGCTGTTCCTTTTGCACATATAACAGGTAACCGTTATCCGAACTCTCACTGCTAATCGAAAATGCTGCATAGGTATCTGTTTCATCCTCCGCTGTCACACGGATATAGATATCGGAATCCGGCTTAACCAGGCTTTCATCCAAAATACCGGAAAATGCCCAGTAACCAGCATTATATTCTGATTGCGCCATATCCAGTGTTGTCCGGGAATCCATTTTTTCCACTTGCTTTTCCAGATTTACAAGGGGGCCTGTCATGACCGGCGGCTCCTTCGCAAACCCGTCTATATTTCTCTCTACCTTTTCCACAATTACATATTCCGGCGAATAGCGGTCCAGATATTCCTCAAGATTATACGGCATTGTTTTTGAAAAATAACCTCTGCCGAATACATCCGCCATCAGCGGAAGCAGGGTGTTTCCAAAGGAATCACGGAACATTAAAAGGCTTCCCTCCCCTTCGGGATTTTCTGTCTCAATCCAGGCATCCTCCACGCTGTCCGTCTCTGTCACATAGGTAAAGGTATGCTCTTTCTTATAATTATAATTCCATTCCGGTGCAAAGCCTGACGGATACAGCATTTTATTCAAATCCCCATATTCCGTCTTTGTCCGGATACATCCGGTGGTTTCATAAGAATCATGCCCGCACTCCAGCTGTGTAAGCATCGTATGGTACGCAAGAACCGCCCCTTTCCAGTTCCAGTGGGAATCCCTTTTCAGATAAAGGGATTCCTTTTCCTGCTTAAATGCAGCAGATAAATCCGCATAGTTCACATTGCACGCAGAAAGCTCCGGCTGCAATAATGCCATATTATTCACAGTACTTACCTGCTTTATATAATAGGGCATATTTTCACCATACAGAGAATTTTTATTGGGAGGAATGGCAAGCAGGAATGCAGCCCCCTTCTCTTCCGTATACTGCTGTACCAAGGAGAGATTATGTGCTGCATTGTAAATGCCTCTTTCCGACAGGGTATGTTCCCCGATATAATCATCCAGCGTTGCCGTATAATAGAGCCATCCACTTTTGCCCACCGTCACGGTATCCATGCTGGACACCCCGAAAACCCTGCTCTGTATCACAGAATCAATTGTAACCAGAACCGGCCGGAAGGCAAAATGGTCTTCAAAATATTCTCCCATTTCCTGTAAATATTCCCTGTTCCAGAATCCATTTTCCACAAGCTCCGGGAATACAGCCATTTCCCTGTTTTCTGTCGTGGAAACTGTAGGTGCCACTGTCATGCCTGCAAAGGGTAATATGACAAGCAGCAGGCAGATACTTATATATAGTATATTTGCTGTCTTTCTCATGAATTCATTTTCCTCCTGAATTGTATCTGTGCCGCTTAAAACCGGAAATATATAAACGGATTATAAGTACTACCGGATAACCGAACCATACACCATGTCAGCAGCAAAAAGGAGGCTGCATACAGTCCTGTCTGCAGCAGTGTTCCCTTTCCCGTAGGTTCTTCCTCTTCCCGGCTTAATCTGCTTCTTATCCGGTCGGCAGGCAGACGTATAGGTGCCGCCCCGATAACCGCCACGACAAGCATCACAAGAAAATGCGGCGTAAGCTGCGACCATACAAGGCTCTGTGAAGACGCACCTCCCACTGACCCAGTAAACATCTGCCGGATAAAATAAAATCCCTGAGACACCGTGTCCGCCCGGAACATGACAAATCCCACACACACTGCCAGCAGGGTATACAAATGTGCAAGCCATCCAGGAAGCTTCTTCATAAAAGGCAGTGCCTCCTCTATAAGCAGAAGAACTCCATGGTATACTCCCCACAGTACGAAGGTCCAGTCTGCCCCATGCCAGAGACCGGTCAGAAAAAATACCAGCATCCGGTTAAACACAGCCCGCAGCCTTCCCTTACGGTTTCCGCCCAGCGGAATATACAGGTATTCTTTAAACCAGTCAGACAGGGAAATATGCCATCTCCGCCAGAATTCCTTTACACTGACCGCCCCATAGGGGTATTGAAAATTTTCTTTAAAGGAAAAGCCAAACATTTTCCCAAGACCGATTGCCATATCGCTGTAACCGCTGAAATCATAATATATCTGAAGCATATATGAAACCGCACCAAGCCAGGCAGCCGCCATATTGATATCCTGCAAATTAGCGCCAAATATCTGGTCTGCCGCCATCCCCATCGCATTAGCAAGGAATACCTTTTTTGCAAGACCACATATAAAACGCCGCATTCCCTGCGCCGTCTGTCCTGCATCCTGTGTCCTGCCCTCTATCGCCTCACTGATATCCCGGTATTTTACAATAGGACCCGCTATCAACTGCGGAAAAAAGGAAATATAGAGCAGTACTTTCCAGAAGCTTTTTTGTGCCTGCACTTTTCCGGAATATACATCAATTACATAGGACACTGCCTGAAAGGTAAAAAAGGAAATCCCCACCGGAAGCGGAATCTCCGGACACTGCAGATTTATATGGAACAGGCGGCTGACGGTTTCAGCCAGAAAGGCGCTGTATTTAAAAATACCAAGTATCTCAAAATTCAGGATAAGGCTCAAAACCAGAAAAAATCTCTTCTGCCGCCCGGCACCCGCAATAAGCCGTGCAAAACAATAGTTGATAAACGAACTGCATATTATGAGAACAATAAAAACAGGCTCCCCATAGGCATAAAACAAAAGGCTTGCCGCTATGAGAAGACCGTTCTTTGCCCTCACTCCCGGCAGTACCGTATACAGAATATAGGTCACCGGGAGGAACACACATAAAAATACAAGGGAGCTGAATATCATTTCCAGGATACCCTCCCGTTTTTCACAGTAAGCTTATAGCGTTTCTGGCAGGTATGGGCAAAGGCATATTTCTTATTCGTAACCATATAGGAATTGATTTTCGGCCAGCTTCTCTGCATATTGGCATCACACATATACCATTTTCCATTCACTTTGATTTCCGTCCAGCCGTGGGGCGTCATACCGCCTCCCACCCGGGAAATGGAACCGCACGCCACCCGGCTATCATATCCCAGCACCCTCGCCACACAGGCAAAGGCTGCCGCATAGCGGAAGCAGTTCCCCTTCTTTTTTGAAAACATATATCTTGCGTACCCGGACATCTTAGAAGCCTTCGGCTTATCATAAAATCTCTTATATGTATAATTTTTCCACAGATACTTATAACAGGCTTTAAGCTTCTTACTCTTTGACCATCCTGACTTTGTATGTGCCCTTACAAACTTTACCGCCTGTCTGATTTCCTTTGACGTTACCTTCCTGCCTGTTGAATCCACATAGTAGTATCCTTCTTCCTCACTGCCAACAATTTTGTTCTTTTGAAGAATTCCACCCTTGGAATAATAGGAAGCTGTCGTATCCTTATAGGTAACCTTAATAAAATGATTTTCATTATATGGCAGACCATTTCCCATATAATCAAAAAAGTATATCCGGCTTCCTGTGGTACACGGCTTGACTACTTTATATGCGTTTCCTGATTTCTTAATGGCAATATACTTCTCAAGCTGTTCTTCTCCATTATATGTACATTTAAGCATTCCATTTTCTTCTGTGACCTGATAGGAACCGGCGGCATTTGATTCTAATTTGATAAAAGAACAAATGCATAATGCCAATAGAAGGATGGGTATAATTGTTTTTTTCAATGAAACTATTCTCATGCTGTTTTCCTCTTTATCTGTATTTTATTTTATTTTAATACAAAATATATAGAACCGTTTTCCCTTTTTTAATCCCAACTCACCATAGCTGCCACGTTTTCCAATCAGTTTAACAGTCCCCTTTTTCCTGTTATATCGCAGCACATCATCCGATATATAATCCACGGAATATCCCTTGCCAATATACTTAGCAATATTGATTGCCTTTCCCTTCTTACCTGCCAAATCTAAATACAGAAATTTCTTTGGTAATGTCAGATTCTCCACCTTGCTTCCGGAAATATCTAATTCTACTAAATATTTATATTCTTTCAGATTCAATTTCTTTATCCCTGTATAAGATATATCTAAATACTTAAGCTTTTTATTCTGCCGGATGTCCAAAGAACGAACCGGATTACGGGAAACGTCCAAAGATATCAATTTTTTATTTTTTGTCACATTGACAGATTTTATTTTATTATTTGAACAACTTAAACCCATCAATTTCTTATTATTCTTTACATTTAATGCCGACAGCTTATTGCCCCCACAATCTAATCGAAATAAATTCTTATTATTTTCAACATTTAGTTTCTTTATATTATTCCCATAAATAATCAATGTCCCCAGCTTTTTGTTCTTTGACACATCAAGCTTATTCAGTTTTGCATCCGTCACAGTGAGTTCTTTAAGCTGTGTATTCTTGGTAAGATTCAGTGAACTGATTTTGCTCGAATAGCACACAAGACTTGTCAATTTGGGATTATTTCTTGTATCCAGTTTTTGCAATACTGTATTATTTGCCCAAAATTTTTTCAATTTTTTGTTTTTTGATAAATCAACTGTTCTGACTTTTTTATTATTTGACAAATCAATTTGTTCCAAATTATTTAATTTTCTCAAATCTAAATGCCGTTGATTTACATTTATGTTTAAGTATGTCAAGTGCGACACTTCTCCCCAAGCAATATTAGATATATTTCCACCATCTAGCCAAAGAGAAGACATGCTCTTACAACAAAATGTAACATTTTTTGTTTGAGACAGGCAGGATACGCTCAAATCCGTTACATATGGCGCCGTTATTTTTATTGAAGTCACTTCACAATTCCTGACAGTTAAATACCTTAACATCGGATTATTTACTGTCAGATTTCCACCTGCATAATGCTCCATACCCAATGTTTCCAACTTATTTAGCTTGTCTAAACCTTTTATGTTATAGACCGTATCCTCAACAAACAAAGATTCAACCTCTTCCGTATCAATATATTTATTTTTTATATAATTTCCATCATCGTCTTCCTCTACATTCCAATCCTCCAAAGCCTCTCGCACTGCGGCATCCGGGAAATTTGCCGCATCAATTTTCAAGGTTTGAGCAAATGCTTCTTCATTAAATGTTATACAAATAAATAACATGAATATTATTGTTGTTATAATTCTTTTCATGATTCCTATTCTCCTTTTCATGCTCTGTTATTGGAGATAAATTTCCAGAATAATCAATTCCTTACCGTTGGCACGGTACGCACATTTACCTCTTACGAAAATCCCCTTAATTTTAATTATTTTCTTTAACTCTTTTCCTTCCATAAACAAGTGGATTCTTACTTAGTTGTATTAAATCTTTTGGATCATCATATCCATATGGAGTATCCTTTTCAAATGTTCTCAAATACAATTCAACATCTTTTCTTAGTTTATTTCCATAAACATCTTCTACATATATACCTATAGAACGAATATCATAGTTTTTTGCTGAGCCACCAATTATAAGAGATGCTTCATATATGACAATGTTATCTGAAATATCATTACCATTTTGATCTGTCGCTGTAATACTACCAAAAAATTTTAAATATTCAGAATTATTCAATAAATCAGAATTTACATCAAATTGAAGTCTATCATAATCATTTTTAATATTTATAAAAATTTTATCTGATTCAGTATCAGCCATTCCAGACCTATAAGAAAAATCTCCATCTCTAGTAACATTATATGTCCTTCCATTAATTGTCTCTCTTTTTATATCATATTTTGAATAATCAACTCTTCTTGATTTATCAGTAGTATAAGTTTCAGTAGTTGTTTTCTTCTTTGGTGATACTACCTTTATTGTTCTTGTTTTAGTTGCTTTATTTCCTGCTTTATCTTTTACTGTATATGTTATTTTATATGTCCCAGTACTTGTGAATTTTACCTTCTTATTTTTCTTTACTGCCTTTTCTATTGATTTATATCTCTTCTTCCCTTTTTTTACCGTTACTGTAATCTTTTTTGTTACATTTCCATCTTTATTATCTTTTGCTGTTGTTTTTGGTATCTTTACTGCCTTCCCTTTTTCTACTGTAATTTTTGTTTTTCCACTAAATTTTATTACCGGTTTCTTGTTATCCTTTTTACTTTTTGCTTCTACTGTATACGGATTTATTTCTGTCATACTTGTATTTGGTACTCCTGATAATCCTATTGCTAACGCTAATGCTAGCATTGCTACAGCTGCTACTTTTTTGGATTTAAACGATCTTTTTGTTGGTATATTTATTTCTTCTATTTTCTCTTCTTTTCTTATACTGCTTAATTCCTCTTTTAATTTTTCATAAAACTCTACTTTCATATTTTTCTCCCTCGGTTTATTTCACCTTAACAGATTTGACTTTGCTCCAACTGCCATACTTCTTTTTACCGGCTACCGTCTTGTATGCCCTTATTTTTACATAATACCTTTTCTTGGATGACAGCTTTTTTATTGTTTTTTTCACCGTAGTTTTTCCTACATTTACCGTCTTTCTCCCACTGAATTTTTTTGACTTAGCATACTGGATTTGATATCCGCTAGCATCTCCTATTTTTTTCCATTTGATGACAGCTGTCTTCTTCTTTGCAGACTTTGCGCTGGATATTGTTACCTTTGCAGGTTTTTTCGTTGCATTATAGCTTGTGAGTTTAAATGAGTAATTTCCTCCACTCTGATAAATACATTCTATGCGTAAATAGTATGTTCCTGGTGATATTTCCATATTATGGGACAAGGTATAATTTCCCGACTGCACATTACCACTGATGTTTTTCTCCCACAGTTCTTCGCCCTGTGCGTTATAAATGTAGGCTCTCCCAATATCTTCCATAGCTGCGGTTATCGCAATGGTATCTTTTTTGCTGACAGTAAATTTATAATAATCCACGTCATCATCAAGTGCGATTTGTCCGCGATAATTCGTATTGAATGCAATTTTATTTGCACCGCTGATATTATCATCCTTATGCGTCTCAACAAAGTTTTCATTTGCTGATATAAAGTCAAGTTTAATCTGATAATTTCCCTGTCTTATATAACTATTCTCACCATCAATGGCTAAATAATAAGTTCCGGCTGTTACATTACAGTCTTCATCAACTGTTGTTTTATTTGTAACACCATTTTTTCTCTGTTGTATATGCTTCAACTCTTCTCCTGCCGAATCATATAAAAACGTATGCAAAAAGCTATTATCTCCTTCTACATGTAAGGTTACCTTACCAGAGGAAGGTATCGAAAATACATAATAATCAATACTATCTGTTACGGCAATCTGACCTCGATAAGTTGTTCCCATTAAAACCTTATTAGCCGAACCTGTATTGTTATTACTACCGTTTCCTGTCTCCGGGAAGCTTTCATTTGCAGACACAAAATTCACCAGATATTGATACGCACCGGTTCTAACCCCGCTCAAAGGGGCAAAACCGTCAATTGCAAAATAATATGTACCTCCTGTCAAATGATAACTTTCTTCAATTACCACCTTATCTGTAACACTGCTTTTACTTTCCGACACATATTCAACTTCTTCTCCCGTTGAATCATACAAATATAATGCAAGCCACTTATTCTCTCCCTGTATATGGAAGGATACTTCTCCGGAGGAAGGTAAAACTAATTTATAGTATCTTGTCGGTATGTTCGTTGTAATATTGTCGTTACCATTTGTTCCAAATGAAACTTCTGTGGCATTGTTTATATTCGTATTTGCTGCGTGTACTTCCTGTATATGTAACATGACAACCAGTATTAAAATTGTTAATAAAGAAAAGATTCCTTGTTTTAATACTTTTTTCATCCTTCTTCCTCCTCATCATGATTACAATTTGCTTCTAAACTCCTTGTATATATCACCTTATATTTACATTACATCTTCCCTTTAAATAATTTGTTGTAACTGTTTATCTTCCCTTTTGGCACCCATGCTGTCGGATGTTTTGCAATCTTCTTGAATGCAGCTTTTCCGACCTTTTTTATTTTGCTTGAACGAATTTCAATCGAATTCAGCTTCTTACAGTTATAAAATGCATAACTTCCAATCGTTGTAACATTCTTCCCGATGGTTACTTTCTTAAGGTTTTTGCACCCACGGAACGCATTTTTACCAATTTCTTTCACGTTCTGACCGATTGTGACCGTCTTTATTTTTTTGTTATTTTTAAATGCATTTGCTGAAACAGATGTCACCTTATACTTCTTATTTTTAATTTTTATTTGTTCCGGAACTTTTACGTAAGAAGCTTTTTTATTCTTGGGTTTCATATACATAACTGTCTTTTTCTTCACATTAGTTACCTTGTAAATTCCGGTTTTACCAACCAGTACGGTTCCCTTTTTAACCTTCTTGGAGCCTCTCTGGGTTTTCACCTTGTTATCTGTGACAGGCTTCTCAGTTGTTTCTGTTTCAACCGGAACCATCGTGACATTGCCGACAACAGCCTTTTCCTCTTCCTTAGCTGGCTGATTTGACACCGGTTGCTCCGATTTTGATTGTTCGGTCGTTGGTTCTTTAGGAGCTTCTGTTGTTTTGTTATCTTGCTCTGGTTTTGATTGTTCAGGCGTTGGTTCTTTAGGGTCTTCTGTTGTTGTATTGTCTGCATCATTTTCTCCAATATATTTATATGGAATTTTGTTATCTTTTGCATATTGTTCCGCATAGGAATCTTTTCCTACAATCAATGTTACATGATTACAGCCATCAAAAGCATCCTCTCCTATGCTCGTCACACCGTTTGGGATTTTCACACTTGTTAAACCATTACAATCAGAAAAAGTATAAGCACCTATACCCGTCACCTTCCTACTATCTATTGTATCTGGTATCTCTAATATGGAATTTTTACCTTCGTATCCTATAATCTTTACCGTTCCATCCTTCAAAACCACATACTGATAATCCAACTCTATCATTTCCTTAATATAGTTATAAGAGAGGTTATAACTCTTCGCAAACCTTTCCGCATAGGAATCACGTTCCACTAGTAATGTTATATTGTAACAACCCTCAAATCCAAAATCACTTGAGCCACCCTGACCTATGTCAGTCACGCTACTTGGTATCGTCAAACCAGTCAACCCTGTACAATTATGAAATGCACCCACATATGTACTCGTCACACTGGACGGTATTGCATATCTTCCTTTTTTTCCCCGGGGATAGCACACTAACATGCTTTTATCCTTATTAAATAACACTCCTGCTTCACTACAATAATTTGCATTATTCTCTGCAACGCTGAACTCTGTTAATCCACTGCAATCAAAAGCATTTATATCTATCGTTGTCACACTGGACGGTATTGTCACATTTGTCAGACCGCTACAACCCACAAACGCACCCCAACCTACGTTCGTCACACTAGACGGTATTGCCACATCTGTCAAACCACTACAACCACTAAACGCACTATCATCTATGTCCGTCACACTAGACGGTATTGTATATGTTCCTTTTTTTCCCGCTGGGCAGCACAGCAACTCACTTTTAGCCTTATTAAATAATACTCCTGCCTCGCTACAATAATCTGTATTGTTCGCTACAACACTGATACTCATCAGACTACTACAGTTATTAAATGCATTTGAACCTATATACACCACACTGGATGGTATTGTCACGTTTGTCAGACTACTACAATCCGCAAACGCACTTGGACCTATGTCCGTCACACTAGACGGTATTGTCACGTCTGACAATTCACTACAATTCCTAAACACACCCCAACCTATTCGCCTCACTTCTTTTCCGGCTATTGTACTTGGTATAACTAATACTGTATCATTCCCTATGTAAGCCTCAATATTTACCCACTCATCAATAACCTCATACTTATAATCTCCCCATGTTTCTGCACGCACATGCATGCTGCTTATATTCGCACCGAATACCATAAATAATATCAGCAATAAAACTACACTGCTATTCTTGACTCTTTTTAATCCTTTTCCCATTACCGTTTTCTCCTTCCTCATCCTATTCTCTATATTTTCATAGTTCTGTAATCTGTATATCTTTCCCCTATATCAACATCCGCTTCGCTCTATTCAAAATACCCGCTGGCAGACAATGATACTCTTTCACTGACTGATATTATAATAATCTTCCTCACAAAATGTCCCCTGATAATGATTTCCATCCTGAAAATGCCACCATTCAGTTGACAAGGTAAGAAATCCAGCCTGTGTCATATATCTGCGGAGCAGTCGTGCATTTCTGCTTTCCTTTGTAAATCTGTAATACCAGCTTTGTTCAGAAGATTCCACTCCCAAGGTCATGATTTGGGATGGCATTGCTAACTCTTTACCTGTACGGACATCTTTTATTGTAAGGTCTACAGCAACACCTTTATTATGTGCTGAGCGAAATGCAATATAATCCCCCACTGCACCTCCCATCTCCTTCACATAACTGCTTTCCGACACCGCCTTGTATAATTTCTTTGATACGCTTAGCGGACGGTAGGCATCATACAACACAATGGAATATCCGTCACGGCGCAATGCCCTTTGGGCTTTTAACAGCTTTTTAGCGGCAAGATAATTTAACCAGCACTGCTTTCCCTGTCTAACTCCTTTTGAGGTATAAAGTGGATTTTGATTAATGTCTCTCAATGCTTTTCCCTTTATATTGAACAGCTTTTTCTTTTGTGCCAGATGAAGCTTATAATCAATGCTTGGAATATAATTTACCAGATTCACAAATACATGCTTCTCACTAATCCAGCCCTTTTTCTTTTTATATTTCACATAAAAACGGTGATTTCCACTCTTTATCACCTTGAGAATCGTTCTCTTAGGAATCATTGCTATTTTCTTCTTTGACTTTTTGCTTTTGTATAATTTGCCAGCCACCGGAAGTCTTATCTGACATCCGACAATCTGACCATCACTGCGGTTTGCAGTTTTGTTCTCAGCAGCCTGTGCCTCAGTTTTACCATACAAACACAGAATACATATAAGCATGAAACAAAATCTGTATAGCTTTCTTTTCACTGTTCATTCCCTCTTCTATCTTTTGGGGAGCACCCCCATTTATCCATATACTCCATGTATGCACTGCGTACCTCCTTCTTCCTGTACTTGCTCACCGGCAAAACGATTCCATTCTCTAATGACACACTGCTATTATCAATGCTCTTGATATACCGGCAGTTTACCAGAAAGCTCCGGTGTACCTTTATAAAACCCTTTGGAACCAGAAGAGCTTCCGCCTCAGAAAATTTCAGATGAACCGTCTTTTTTTCCTTTGCAAACCAGATATGTACATCCTTCAGTTCTGCCTCCGCATAATAGATTTCGTCCACATAGCAGGTCTCTATATTCCCTCCACTGGTAAATGCAACCTGCTCCCGTTCCTTTAACAGCTGCACAAGCTTCCCATTCATACAGACCACATCATACTCTGATAAATGATCCTTTAATAAAGCTTCATCCAAATAGCTGTTGACAACCGCCATAAGCCCATGCGCCTCACAGGCTGTTTCTATCTGGCACCTTTCCCTTTCCAGTTCTCTTTTGTGTTCTCCGTATAATGCAACCTTCATGTCATTCCCAGCCTCATTTTTATCCTTATGTATTCTCATAAAATTTCTTTTATTTTTTCATCATATACGAAAAACAGATTAAAATGTTGAAAATGTAAAAAATAGCGTAGTTCATGTAACTTTTGGCACAATTTAGAAAATAGAAATCTCTTTTACAGTATTTTCCATAAAAAAATACCAGTCATATATTCAAATATGATTGGTATTCTTTCATACTGTATTTTATATCCGTTTTTATTATCAAACAACCCGTCTTATGCAGAATTCCTTCATAAAGGCTACTATTTCTTCCTCCCTGTCTGTTTCATAGAATTCAATCAGCAAGCCTTTAAATTCCTCCAGTTTTTCAATCGGTATCTGGAATATCCCCACATTATTTTCAATAAGTACCTTATTTGCTATTAGTTGTGCTACCCGTTTATTCCCATCGACAAACATCTGCGTTCTGGCAGTATAACAAAAATATTTTAACGCCTTTAATTCTGTATCCTGTATTTTTTCTATCTCCTCCAACCTCTTAATAATAACACCTGTCTGCGGAATCTCCGGCTCCCATGATGTACCGCCAATCTGTACAGGAATCGTCCGGATTTCTCCTGCATACTGAAATAACAATTCCCCTACAATCTTGTTATATTCCCGCAAAATCATAAGGTTGTTATCATAATTGAGATTATCCAGCAAAAACTGCCATGCACGCTTCATATTAACAATAAACAGAACCTCCTCCGTCTTTGTCGTAGTTGGTGCATTTGCCAGAATTGCTTCTGTTTTCGGAAATGTTGTTCCAAGACCTTCCAGATTCGCACTTTTCCAAATGCTGTCTACCAGCAGCCTTTTTGCCATCTCTATTGCTGTATCCTGCATCTATTCTTCCCTTCCAATCTCTGTCTGAATTTAACAATGTTCATATTATACCACAAGGGCATATATTCTCACTAAGCTCCTGCTTTGCACTCGCTAAGTGTTCATATTATACCCCAAAACGAATGATTTTCCAACTACTTTCCTACGAATCACTGCTTTCTGCTAATCAATTGCCTTCCATGTCCAGCCGGAATCCCCTTTTTTTACAGTATTTTTTTGAGGAGGGACAGCTGGCTTTTCCCCAAGGCTTACAAGAATTGATATACTGCTGGTCTTTTTTACCATGCTTCCTGCCTCTGCATCCTGTGAAAATACCGTTCCACGTTCTGCCTCCGTGCTGTACGCATAAACCACCTCAATATTTTCCTGCTCATATCCAGCCTCCAGCAATCGTTCAACGGCTTCTGCTTCCGTAAGCCCAATAACTTTAGGAACACAAAGCCAGTACTCCTCTATCTCCTGCTCCACCGCAGCCAAACCTGTTTTTGTGATATTTTCACATAGATTTCCTGCACACAGTGTAGTATCCGGCTGTCTGTCCTCCAAACCGGCAGCAATCCCTGCCGTTGTCGGCAAACCTGTTCCCACAATCCGCAAAATCAGATATCCACCTGCCAATACCATCAAAACCACCCCTGCAAAAACTGTTATCCTTCGTCTGCCAGTCCCCTGCTTTTTCCTTTCATTGGCAGATGCCTTCTTTTCCTGTTTTGAGACAAGCGAATGGGTTCCCATTCCCTCCCACACATTATAGGTTGCAGAGATATTTTCTACCTTTACATTGGTATTGATATCTGGCAAGTCCTCCAGATATAGCTTCGTATACAATCTGACCTTATTTTCCTCTAAGCCAGCCAGCTTTCCCAGCATTTCTTCCGGCGTCTGGTATCTGTCCTCCGGCCGGAAGCTGCATGCCTTTCTGATAATTGTGGCAAAATGTTCATCTGCATTACAAGGTGCCGGGATTTTCTCCCCGCCAAGACGTCTCTGCAATGCATTTTCCTTATCTGAAAACTGGATAGTCTCAGGATAAGGCGGCAGAAAAGGAGCCCGGTTATTATTCATCAACCGGAACAGCACCAGCCCCAGCGAATAAATATCCACTGTAGCATCGTATTCCTCCCCCCTTAAAATCTCTGGCGCCATGTATAACCTGGTTCCCTTCGGTACCACCGTGCGGTCAATCCTCTGCTTCATGACCTTGGAAATGCCAAAATCCCCAAGCTTGTAATGTCCTGTATCTGACAGAAATATATTTTCCAGCTTTATATCTCTGTGGACTATATGGAATTTCTGGCAGGTTACAAGCCCTTTACAGATATCCATTCCAAGCCTTATAACCTCGTCTGCTCCTAAAGGATTTTCTCCATCTGTTACAATGGCTGCCAACGGTTTTAACAACTCCATCCGGATATATATTGTCCACTGCATACCATCATCGGACTGCTCTACATAATGGTCTTCATAGGAAACAATATGGCTGTCGCCCTTCATGCGCTCCATCAGGTCACATTCACTTATAATATTCTCCACAATACTCCGATAATATGTCCTGACATTTTCCTCCGTCATGCCCTCCCGTAGCAGTTCCTGTATCTCGCCAGACTCCTTGGGAATAAATATTACCTTCGCCGCCGCCCGATAAGTCCTTCCAAATTCCTGCCGTTCTATCTCATATACCGTTCCGGAGTTGCCTGCTCCAATCCTGTTTTTAACCTTCCAATTGTGAAATATAACGTCCTTCTGCAACTGCATTTTCTCTGTCTCCTAGTATAATGCTCTCTGCCTGTCCGAGAATTCACGTTATCCCATGTCATTCTTCCCGCCAGCGCTTCCACTATATCAGCATCAGCCTCGTCCCATTTAATATGCCGGTCTCCTCAGGTGTACAAGCAGGATTTAAGATGATTCCTGCTTCTCCATCACATAATATAGCCTTTCCATCCGAACAAATTTCCCCTTCTGTCCGTTTTTCCATCTCTCTTTCCAATTCTGGCACAAGCTCTGCTATACAGCGGTATTTCGGAATTTTCACATCATAACTCCTGCCAGCTGCCGGAATATAAAGCTCTACCATATAGTAAGCTTCCATCCCATCTTCCTTAAGCTTTGCATTTGCCAGTTCTAAACACCACAAATCAATATCCTGCTTCACATACACCGGATGAAAGGGCTTATTCCTGTCTATGGTTCTATCACAGGAACCGCCCTCTGAACTCTTTTCCCCAATATTCGAGATATACCCCTTACAATCATCAATATGCATTACCAGCTTACATTCCGGTGGAAGGATTTTCTCCTGCTTTCCCACATACAAAATACTATACGGATTTCCGGATATCTGTTTATCAAAACCTGTCTGCCGGAAAAGTTTCCTGTCAAATACCCAAAACAGATAGTGGCACAAGCTGTTTTTTCGCTCATTCAGATACCGGGATAGAAGCGGCACATCCTCTCTGCTTCGGGCAGTCAGGCATACCCCGTCATCCCACACATGGGGCAGCCACCTGGCTGTACCAAGCCTGTGAAATGCCTCGTCACTCCATATAAATATAAACTTAAGCCTGTCAGGAGCATTGCAGGCAGCCATCTGGGTAAGCAATCCTTTGACAAATGCCAGTGTATCCTCCGGTCTGCCCGTTACCGCTATAACACGATGCTGTATCAAATCAATACGCTCTCCATCCTCTCCAAGCTCTAATTCAAGAAATTTCCCAGAGCTTTCTTTCCCCTGCCATGGATTCTTTTTTACCGCTTCCTCACATGGCATAGCAGCTTCTGTTCTTTTGTTCCACCACATTTCCCACTTGACAGTGGAAAATCTGGTGTTGTCCATACACACACAACCGCCGGGATGATTGACAGCCAAAAACCCCCTGCCGATAACCAGCCGGACACCCATAATATAAATGCAGTCACCCGGATGTACCCTGCATTTTCCCCTTACCCGGACATTATTTACATAAATACCATTGGTACTATCCTCATCATACAGACACCAGCCTTCCCTATACCTTGAAAGCCTTGCGTGGACACCAGAAACAGCCCGGTTTTGGATACAGATAGCATTCTCTCTTCCCCTGCCGATAAAAATATCTTCATTTCCATGCACTGTATACCGTTCAAACAAGCCACAGTCACTGGGTTCTGCATACAAATGTGCAATCTCCTGCGTTTCTCTTCGGTATATGCGGTACAAGCTGCCGGAATATACAAAAACCATTCCTGCATCCTTTCCCTCTTTATCCAATACAGCCACCCTTTCATCTGATTTTAAGTAAAAATTCCCACATCTTTTTTGGAAGGTGACTATCTCCTGCCCGTTTTTATCACAAATCCGTCCATCTCCCGATACCGGAAGCCTTATTATGTCCTCCTCACCAAGCAATGTCACAAACATGATCTGTCTCCCTCTTGTTCCTTTATACCAATAAAATTTTCGTTCCTTCTTTACCGATTTTTAAAACCGTTCCACCCATGCAGTTTTTAGGGACTGCATTTTCAAATACCGTTCCGTCCTCTGCCTGTAATCCACATTCAGAATAATCCGTAACCTGGTATCTTCCCTGCTCGTCTAATTCAATCCTGCAATGCTTTCTGCTTATAGACAAATCCCTGAAAATCAGATTACAAAATCTCGGCTCCCTGCCCACAATGATGCTCTCTCCAGGCTTCAATGGAAGTTCTGCCCCGCTAAGCTCTCCCTCCAAACAGATAATCCCAGAATCCATACCTCCTTCACCCTTTCTAATATATCACCCGATAAACGGCTGCTTCTCTCCACCATCTGCCGTATCCTCCAGGGAATCTGAAAATTCACCTGTCTCCTCTTCTATCCCACTCTTTTCCAAGGCACAGTAAGGACACTCTGCAAATTTATCTCTGTCATAAAAATGTCTTCTCTTACATCTTTCTAATATCATAAATATCCATACCTTCCTATCCCAGCCGGATTACATCTTGCGCACCTCCAAGACATAAAATCTCTCCCTCTGAAAACCTCATAGGTTCTCCCTTCAAAAGTCTTGTTCCATCCTCCATAAATACACCGTTTTTGGAATAATCGATAACCGTATAATCCCCGGTTTCACTATGATATGTAACACTGACATGCAGCCTGCTGATCAGGGAACCATGTACCACGATATCCGACCTTGCACCATCTCTGCCAATCCGGATTTCCTTTCCGTTGTTAATCCGGATAATCGTACCTAAAAGCATTCCTCCTACAAAGACAACCGCACCTGCTTTTTCCCTACGCAAGGCAAGGCTGTGTGCCATTCTTTGTTTTCCCTCTCTTAACCTGTCGATGCTCTCATAATATTTTCTGCTTACCGGCACAGAAACACCCAAAATAGTAAGTTCCCTCCTGCTGAAGGAATCTATCCTGTTATAGTTTACAATATAGCTCTGATGGCACCGGATAAACCCTTTCGTCCTTACGAGGCGTTCTATTTCATCCATCTTTCCATAAAATGTTTCTGTTCCCTGTCTCATATACGCAGTTATCTTGCGTTTTTCACTCTTAAAATAGAGAATCCTGTCAAGGGGCAGATGAAGCTCCCTGCCCTTTTGATATACCGTAATATTCCCTGAAAATCCCTGTTTTTCTTTGATATAACGCACCAGTTCATTCTCTAATCTCTTCTCATCCAATGGCTTTAAAAGATAGGTAAATGCCTTATAAAAATAACCCTGATACACATATTCCTCTGAAGCTGTCAAAAAGATAATATCCACATCCACTTCATTGTCCCTGATAAAGGCAGCAGTTGTTAACCCATCCACCTGTTTTAAATGGATATCCAGAAACAGCAAATCCACTGGAAAGTTTCCACAAGATATGGCTTGTATTACCTCACTGCCATCTGTAAAGCTCTTTATCTCCACATCCCCATAGGGAAATAAAAGTCGTATTAACACACGCCGCAGCTGCTCTGCATCACTTTTTTCATCCTCACAGATTCCAATCTTCAACATACCTCAAAACTTTCCTTTAAATAATCTCTTGTATTTTTTAATCTTCTTTTTCGGTGCATATACTACCGGTGATTCGCTGATTTTTTGAAAGGCACCTTTCCCAATCTTTTTAAGCTTCATAGAATGAATTTTTATTTGCCTTAATTTTCTGCACCCATAAAACGCTTTCCGGTTAATCGAAGTAACATTTTTGCCAAGGGTAATTTTATTTAATTGCTTACATCCATAAAATGCACTTTCACCTATGGTTTTCACATTATTTCCTATCGTAACAGCCTTTAATTTTTTATTATTTTTAAATGCATTTTTCCCAATTGCAGTAATCTTATAATATTTCCCGGCATATTTGACCCTTTCGGGGATTTTTAAGACCGTTCTTTTTTTATTCCGGATAGCAACAGCCTTTACTGTCTTCTTCTTTGTACTCGTAACCTCATAGTAACAATATTTGTCTCTGATTCGTGTCCCTATTTTCACGTTATTCTTCGATTCCGTAGATTTTGAAACTTCTGTGGTTTTTTGCGTACTCCTTTCTGTATTCTTTTCCGTGGTTTTCTCTGCTTCGGAATTCTTTTCTGTCTGCTTCTCTGTGGAAGACTCCGTAGTCTCTCCCTTCCCACTATGCTCATTTTCTATATGTATTGTGATACAGTCTGAAACATCTGAATTAAATGTACTCTTAACGGATATCGTAACCTCTCCCTCTGTCTTTGCAGTCACCACTCCGTTCTCATCCACCTCTGCAATCATGGGATTACTGCTTTCCCACAAAACCCGGTCAGCAGATGCCTGCTCCGGTGTAAAGCTTAAGTTTAATGTCTGACTCTCTCCAGACTGCATATCCGGCGTACCAGCTATACGAATATCCTCCAATGCGTAATAATCAAGCATGCTAAATGGGAAAAATTGTGTAGCACTGTCGCTTGCGCAAAAGATTTTTAAGCTCATACCGTTCCTGTAATCATAATAATTCACCCTGTCCAGAGCAAAATGTGGAACATGCTGGGGTACGAGACGATATCCTCCATAAAGCTTTAAAATATACCATTTCTGTGAAGGCTGAACACCTTCCTTATCCGAAGCAGTCCGCACATTTGTATTGTTCTTAGTTCCGGCCTCCTCTACCGTCAACAGCATCCCATCATATAGGGAACGGACGGTATAAGTTCCGTCACTTTGCCGGGTAAAAAGCCATTTCTGCTGTAATGTATCCTCATCATCCCACAACACTACGTCCTCACCATTATTGGTAATACTTTTCGTTGTATTCTCCACCATCATCTTGGCTAAAAAACACTCTCCCAAGTCAAGCCCCTCCGGTGGCTTGCAATAATCATAGTCAATCAGTCCATATCCATCGATAGTGGAATCCAAAAAAGGACAGGTCTGCCTCACAACACTATCCTCAACATTGCCGGCAATATAAGTGACCGAATCCTCCGAAACACTCTCCACAATTCCGCACTTATTTACATTATTCAGCAAAATATAATCCCCGGGTTGTGGTGTATACTCTGTCTTCTCCCTCCACATCCCTCTCTCCTCAAACCAGGTTCTTGTAACCGCCAAGGATTGTGGATAAACCTCCTTGGGTACACAGGTTTGCGCCATCACCCACCAAAAGAAGCATGCCCCCCATGGAACGCCATTTGCAACCCATAATTCATCTGCATACTTATTCCAGTTATTAGAACCGGAATTTGCCGTAAAATCATAAAGATTCTCTTTTGTCTCCTTTTCATGGTAGCCCACCTGGCTTGCTGCAAGGGCTACCGCTTCCTGCCGATAGCCTGAAGTTTCAGCATGGCACATGCCTCCTTCCATTGCCACCGATACGGTAAGAACAATAACCGCACTTGCCAGAAATCCCAAAAACTTTTTTATTCTCGTGCCTCTCATTCTTCTTCCTCCGCCCATAAATAAAAAATATATATCTATTGAATTATACTATTTTAGATGATTTATTTCAACAATTTACATGAATAGACGATATAAGGCACGAATGGGCACTGCTTTTTTTCTGCTACTTATTGTTTTTAATTTTTACTCTGCAAGCAATTCCGCCATAGCCTCATCCACCGAAAGCTGCGGCTGGTCGTCAATCATACTGCCAAGCCTGCTGATTTTTCCTTCCGCTTCCGAAAGATATTCCGGAATCCTCCCAAGCTCCTCTCTGCATTTTTCGGAAAGTACCGGGTTTTCTTCCTCCTTATAGAGCATACCTTCATAAAGCATATAAGCATAATCAAGATATACCTCATAGCGGAAGTAATCTCTTGTAATTGCCTCCTTCTGCCATTTTATTACACCCTCATAATCGTCCCGGCAATAGGCTGTCATTGCTTTTGCCTGATACGCCAGTGCACAGGTATCATTTTGTGATAAAATCCAATCTGCAAGTGCATCCACCTCTTCCACATCCTCTGATTGGGACAATAACTTAAGCTGTTCCTCTGTATACCATGGATACCAGGTGACTGCAAGGGATGGCTGCTCCATATAGGCGGCAAGAAGCGGTACTGTCATATATGCAGAAAGAAGCATCAGGATACCAGACAACACCAGAACATATTCCCTTTTCACAGAAAACGTTTTTCCTGACATAAAATCCCATCTCTTCTGTTTCCGGGACTCTGAATCCGGGGCCGGTTTCCACCGTACATCCTCCATAATTAGAAGTACAATTACCAGAATCACCGTATAGGAATAATCAAAATCCAACAGGCTGTGAATAAAAATAACAGCTGTCACCAGCCTCTTCGTAGCGGACACATTCCGGCAAAATAATGTTTTCCCCACTGCAAAAAGATAAATCCCCATTGGTATCCACCCGATATCCAGTCCTAACTGCATCAAATCATTGTGAATATAACGCACCGTATACACACCGGTCTGGATTTCATTTTCCATATAATAATATCCCAGATATCCCATTCCAAAGGGATGCTTTAGCAGCAATGGCAGAGCATCCCACACATAGAGCAGCCTGCCAACGAGCGTGGAATCCGTCAGGGAAAATGTGGTAATCCTCCCCACACTGGCAGAATCACCGGTCAGCCAGATAACCCCAGCAAAAACTGCCGCAAAAAACACCGCTCCGGCAGCCAGTCTTCCATTCCGGTTCCTTACTATCATAAAAAAAAATGCCAGTACCGTCAGTACAAATACCGTCCTGCTTCCCGTCACTACAATTCCTATGGTTAATATGCCTGCCAGCCCATAATCACAGAAGGTCGGCTTCTTCTGGTTACAGAGCAGCACAATTCCAATTAAAAGAAACAGTGCGAATGTGTTTGGATATTGGAAAAATCCACCCAGACGTCCATTGGAATATAAATGCTGTTTTAAAAACGGCACAAAAAACCCCATAAAGCCAATAAGACACATCAATCCACCCACATATGGAATCGTAGAAATAAGCTTATCTCGGTATCCGGTATCCGTCTGCTGTACGAAAAATAATAATAGCACAATCCAGGAAATCCGGAATACTCCTAAAAAAGCCATACCGGAATCCACCGCCCAGATACAGGTCATAAGATACGAAACAAAAAATAACAGCGCCAGTGAAAATCCCACCGTTGCCTGCCCCTTCATATTCTTTTTCTTTCCCATATCTACCAGCAGCATCACTCCTAATATTAACGTAACAATTGCGCCACAAAACTCATAATACATTCCATAAAAAAATGGAAATAGGCAAAAAGCAATTAAAAACCACAACCTTATTCCCCGCTCTTCTGTTCTAAGTATCATCTTATCTTTCCCCTCGTTTCTTATTATTCCTGTAATATTCCGGTAATGGCATAGCCTTACCAATGTATTTACAAAAACAGAATATCGTAATTATCTGCTCGGAATATTATAGCAGACACTATACATACCGTCAAAAAAATATCCCGGATGCCATAGAACCTAGCAACCGGGAGTATATAAACTTAAAATAAAGGTCAAAATAATTTCAGCGAATACGCATTCATGTAAAAAAGTGGCGTTTTTATCTCAATATTTACATTAAATTACACAAATATTTACTGTGATTCTACATTTTTTGACATCAATTACTAAATACGTTATAGATATCTATTTCTCAATCAATATAGAATGTTCTCTCAGAATTATCCACCTCCATATCGTAGCATTCAATTCCATCAATGTGGATAAAGCTTCCCTCCTCCACATGTCCTAAAAAATCCCTTACCGCAGACGCTTCTCCCTGCACCTCCAATTCCACTCTTCCATCATCCAGGTTAACCGCATAGCCGGTAAGACCGAAATGGTTTGCCGTATAATATGCACGATACCGGAAGCCTACTCCCTGTACCCTTCCACTTACAAAATAATGCTTTCTAACCACCATTTTTCATACACTCCACTTATCTACAATATCACTCTATATTCCTGACTCTGCCCTGTTTCCCTTTTCTAGAACCTTTCCGGCAGTCTATCCTCTCTACATGAAATATTTTTCCACCACCTCTAACAAACCATCCTCATCATTGGTATACCTTGTGACCATATCCGCCGCTTCTTTTACGGCTTCCTGGGCATTTGCCATGGCTGCCCCCACACCTGCATACTGAAGCATGGAGATATCATTAAAGCCGTCCCCGCATGCCACCGTGTCTGCCCTGTCCACGCCAAGCCTTGCAAATAAATGCCGCAAGGATGCAGCTTTATCCACCCCAGGTGGCATTGCCTCAATAAAAAATGGCTCTGAGCGGTATATGCTTAAGCTTCCCTCGTATTTTGATGCCATTTCCTGTTCCAGCTTCGAAGCCACATCCACATCAGCCGTAAATAAACATTTATTCACGTCAAAATCCACATAGGACGCAAAATTCTCTACCTGCTTTAACTCCATATGGTTCAATCCAGCCTCAAACCGCATGTGTTCATCAATCCGGGTTCCCGCAATCACGGTATCCTCTTCATAGGTTACCATACCCATATCGTGCTCCTTTGCATACTTCCACAACGGCGCAATGCATTCCCTTGGAAATATCTGCTGGTGCACAATCTCCCCTGTCTTCACATTCGTAATTCTCGCCCCGTTAAAACAAAGTACATAACCGCCAAACTTATTAAGCTGTAAACTATCCGATATCCATTTCACCCCATGGGTGGGTCTGCCTGATGCAATAACTACCGTGTGTCCACATTTCTGAATATCAAGCAATGCTTCCAACGTCCTCGGCGTAATTTCCTTCCTGCTGTTTGTCAGTGTTCCGTCAATATCTAAAATCAATACTTTCTTTTTCATGCTTTTTGATATTTCTCCTGTTATATATTTTAATCCTTGCGGCACATGCCAAGCATCTCATCCAATATCACCTTTGCAACCTCTTCCTTTGTTAACAGCGGAAGCTCCCTGGTTTTATCCCTTTTAATTAACGTCACCACATTAGTGTCCGTTCCAAATCCGGCGCCTGCCACCTTCAGATTATTTGCCACAATCATATCCGCATTTTTATCCCTTAACTTATTTGAAGCATGCTCCAACAAATCCTTTGTCTCCATGGCAAAGCCACAGACCACCTGATTTGGCTTCCTGTGCTCTCCCACATACTTCAAAATATCTGCCGTCCTTATAAGGGGAATAGACATATCCGTCTCTTTTTTCTTGATTTTTTCATCTGCCACAGTCTCCGGGGTGTAATCTGCCACCGCTGCCGATTTGATAATAAAATCTGCCTCTTCCATATGCTCCTTCACTGCCTCAAACATATCCTTCGCACTCACCACAGGAACAACCCTGACAAAGGGGGGCTTTGAAACAGAAGTCTCACCTGTAACCAGTGTCACCTCTGCCCCCCGCTCCATTGCACATCTTGCAATGGCATAACCCATTTTCCCGGTGGAGTGGTTTGACAGAAAGCGCACCGGGTCAATTGCCTCGCGGGTCGGCCCCGCCGTCACAAGCACCTTTTTCCCCTTCAAATCCTTCTCATAGTGCAGCTCTCTTAAAATGTAATCCAAAAGCACCTCTTCCGGCGGCAGTTTTCCAGCTCCGGTATCTCCACATGCCAGATATCCCGTAGACGGGGAAATAATTTCATAATGATACTGTTCCAGCTTTTTCAGATTATCCTGTACAATTGGATTTTCAAACATATTTGTATTCATGGCTGGTGCAATCAGTTTGGGCGCTTTACATGCCATGATGGTAGTAGTCAGCATATCATCCGCAATTCCATTGGCAATTTTCCCAATCACGTTTGCAGATGCCGGTGCCACCATAAATAAATCCGCACGCTTTGCCAGCGCCACATGCTCCACATTGTATTGAAAATTACGGTCAAAGGTATCCACTAAGCACTTGTTGCCCGTCAACGTCTCAAAGGTAATCGGATTTATAAAATTCGTGGCATTCTCTGTCATAATCACATTGACATCTGCATGGAGTTTTACCAGCATACTGGCAAGATTAGCAATTTTATAAGCTGCAATGGAGCCGGTTACTCCAAGCACAATTGTTTTTCCCTGTAGCATAAATTTTTCTCCTTCTTTAACTTTGCCCTAAGCAAGACTTAAAATTCCGGACTCAGTTCTCCGTATTTCTCATAGCGGGAAACCTGGCGAATCCGGTTCTCATCATCCACAAACACCACGTGGGGCTTATGCTCCTTTGCCTCCTCCGGTGTCATCTGAGCATAGGACATAATAATCACATGATCCCCTACTGCCACCTGCCTTGCCGCAGCACCATTTAAACAAATCATACCGCTGTCCGGCTCACCGGCTATCGTATAGGTTTCAAAGCGGTTTCCGTTCTCCACATCCACAATCTGGACATATTCATACTCTAAAATACCCGCAGCCTCCATCAGTACCGGGTCAACGGTAATACTGCCCACATATTGAAGCTCTGCCTGCTTCACAGTTGCACGATGAATTTTTCCTTTTAACATGTTTATCAGCATATTTTTCTCCCTTCTGTTGTAAACCTCTTACATCAGTATCCGGTTATCAATCAATCTGGTAGTTCCAATATATACTGCAATTGCAATTAATACTGCGCCCTCAATCCTGTCAATCGGCTGGATATTGTCAAAGCTTACCACCTCTACATAATCAATTTTAGCAAGCGGACAGGTATTTAGCTTATTTATAATAATCTCTTTTACCTTCCGGGCGTCTTTCTCTCCTGCATCAATTGCCTTTATGGCCTCCTCTAAAGACTGGTTTAAAATAACCGCCTGCTTTCTTTCCTCGTCAGAAAGATAGGTATTACGGGAACTCTTTGCAAGGCCGTCCTCCTCACGGATAATCGGGCAGCCTATGATTTCAATATCAAAATTAAGGTCAATTACCATACGACGGATTATTGCCAGCTGCTGCGCATCCTTTTGTCCAAAATATGCCCGGTCAGCCGGTACAATATGAAATAATTTACTGACAACGGTCTGTACACCCTTAAAATGTACCGGGCGGCTGGCTCCGCAAAGCTTTTCTGGCAGCACAGTCATATCCACAAAGCTATGGAAATCTGGCCCGTACATTTCTTCCACCTCGGGATGGAAAATCCAGTCCACACCGCCATCCTCACAAATCTTAGAATCCCTCTCTAAATCTCTTGGATAAGACTCTAAATCCTCATTTGGCCCAAACTGCATGGGATTTACAAAAATACTGACAACCACCTTATCGTTTTCTTTTCTCGCACGGTCAATCAGGCTTCTATGCCCTTCATGGAGATAACCCATAGTCGGAACCAGGGCAACCTTTAAGCCCTGTGCTTTCCACTCCTTTACCTGCGCTCTTGTCTCGTCAATTGAACCTGAAATTTTCATATCCATTTATCTCCTTTTCCATTTAATAAAGCTTTCAGTAATTGCGAAACTCTCTTAACTTTACATTACAGTTGTGTAACATATACAACTCCATAAGCAGGTACTTTGGAGCCGTCGGTGCTTACATGCCGTACTTTGGCATGTTATGCACCGCTACGAGTGACAAGTAGCGCAAGCGTACCAGCGTTGGATTGTATATGTTGCACAACTGAAAAAAAAGAAAATTGAGTTTCGCAAACACCTATTAATAAAGCTTCTCTAACACATCATCACTGATTGTATATTCATGCTTTTCCTCTGGAAAAGTTCCAGCCTTCACTTCACGGTCATAGGTGGCAAATGCGTCCTTCATTACCGTTCCGATATCTGCAAACCGCTTTACAAACTTTGGAGTGAAATCACTGAACATTCCAAGCATATCCTGATATACCAGAACCTGTCCATCGCATACATTTCCTGCACCGATGCCAATGGTTGGCACGGAAACCTTCTCTGTAACCAGCTCTGCAATCTTTGCCGGCACACATTCCAAAACTATCGCAAATACCCCGACCTCTTCCAGTGCCTTTGCATCTTCAATTAACTTCTTTGCCGCAGCCTCCGTCTTTGCCTGCACCTTAAATCCACCAAACGCATTTATGGACTGTGGCGTTAACCCTAAATGTCCACACACCGGAATTCCGGCATCTACAATCGCTTTTACCTGAGGACATACTTCCTTTCCACCCTCTAGTTTCACAGCCTGTGCACGCCCTTCCTTCATAAGCCTTCCAGCATTTACCACCGCATCATATACGGAAGTTTGATAGCTCATAAAAGGCATATCACAAACAATCAGGGCATTTTTCGCCCCTCTCGCCACCGCTGCACAGTGATGAATCATATCCTCCATTGTCACGGAAATGGTATCTTCATAGCCCAGAATAACATTTCCCAATGAATCCCCGATTAAGATAGCATTCACTCCCGCCTCATCAATCAGCTTTGCTGTGGAATAATCATATGCGGTAAGCATAGACAGCTTCTCACCCTTTTCCTTAGCCTGTTTAAATGTTAACACTGTATTTTTCATGGTAACCTCCTAATTCCTATTTTTTTGTTCTATACAGATAAATTATAATCCTTTTGTTTATGATAACAAATCCTCAATATTGCTATATGTTCTGTCCGGATTTTTCTCCTTTGCCATCACAAGCAGCTGCCTGCCGCAAGCCTGGTAAATCTCCCTTTGTTCAGGATTCAACACTGATAAGTGCTTTGCAACCGTTTCCTCGTCTCCCCGCTCAATGGGACCGGTCATAGCCTTAACACAGCCATCCCTTATAACATGCTCCACATTATCCCTGACCAGTACAGAGGTATAGGTTCTCGCCTCTTCCTCCGAAAAGCCACACTCCTCTAAAAGCTGGTATCCTGCTTCCAGCACAGCTATAACATGATTACTTAAGATACTTGCCGCCGCATGATATTTTGGTTTTACTTCACCGGAAACGACAAGAGCTTTATTGCCAAGAGCGGAAAGCATATCCTTCCACTGTGCCACTGCATAGGGATGTCCCTCCAGTGTAAAGCATACCTGATTCAATTGTTGATATACGGATTCTTTGCTGCTGAATGCAAACAATGGATGAATAGAAATCGGGTATCCGCCCAATTCTTCTATTCCTGAAAATACATCGGATGATAAGGAGCCACTTAAATGGCAGAAAATCCTGCCCTTCACATTTTCCTTATTGAAAGATTCCCATACCTTCTTTATCGCTCCGTCCGGAGTCGAGAGAATAACGGAATCACTCGCTGCAATTACTTCTTCGGCGGTCTGAAAGCAATCCGAATTTGTAAATGTTGCTGCCCATCTGGTTTCTTCTGAAATTATACTGTAATAACCGGTTATCTGGATATCCGCCTGTGAACTTTTTGAAGCAAAGTACTTTCCCAGGCTGCATCCTGCTTTACCGGCACCAATAAAACCTATTTTCATGTTATCACTCCTTTATCCTACAGCCATTTAAGACCGGTTGATATTTCTGTGACAACACCTATCATTCGATGCAGTTTCTTCCGAATACCGCTCGAACAGTAATGTACCATTTCTTTCCATGGATTTCAAGCTATTTTTCCAGAATTCATGAACTTTTTTCTATACAATCTGTGCTATTTTGCCCCGTTCCAGAAAGCAGAACGAAAACTGTATAACACCACCACAGAGCATATTGCGGCAGCTGTTAGTACAATATAGGTCAATGTAAGCGCCACCGACCTGCTATATACCTCATAATAATCCGTGAGGGAAAAGGCAATAAAAAATCCAGGCAGAAAAGCAGCCAGCGTTTGACAAAAAATCGCAATCAGACTTCCCTGCAATGTCATATTACGCTCTATAAAATAAACTAAAACAACAAAAACAGCAATCTGAATCAACGACATCAATATGCGCTCATATCCGGAAAGAAATAATTCAACCGTAGAAGAATTCAGCTCCATGTCCGTTCCCTTCACCAGTTCCACAATTGTATTAATGCTCCGGTATCCCACCAGCATAACCGATTCCGTCATGATGTAGCCTAGTCCGAAAACGGCTGCCATAGAAAAGGACAGCTTTTTTTTCATAATGAAACTAACAATAACCGCTATCGGAACACATGCCAGCACTGCCCCTGCAACAGCCACTACCAGCAAATAGGGAATATAATGGGCATCCATAAACTTTGCAAAATCCGTATGATTAAACAGCCATGCCAGACCATGCTCCTTTACTCCCCATTCCATTCCTATATAGATGACAACGCCTTCCATAAATAACAGCAGCAATGATATTCTCTCTTTGGTATTTTTTACAAGCATGAAAACCAGTATCACAACCGGAACAATAATACTGATTACGGCATTGGCTGCCAGCGCAACAATATCTAATGTCATATGCATTCCCCTTATTCATTCTCTTTTTTGCAACTTTACATCGGCTCTTATTTTAATGCCTTCTTAAGCGCCTCCAGGTTTTCTTCCATTAAACCGATATAATCAAGCCCTGCCTCCTCCTGCTCTGCCGTCATTCCCTCAATAGGATTTAATACCATGGTCTCTGCACCAATCTCGGAAGCAATTGTATTGGCTACTTTCGGACTAACCAGTTCTTCAAAGAAAATCACCTTGATTTCCTCTTTTTTACAAAAATCAATGATTTCTTTCATTCTGGCAGAGTCCGGTTCAGAATCAGCGGTCAGACCCTCTACCGCCTCCTGCTTTAATCCATATTCCTGGCATAAATAGCCGAATGCCTCATGTGCCACTACAATGGTATCCCTTGAGAGACCCGTTAACTCCTCACGGTACTTGGAATCAAGCTTCTCAAGCTTTTCTCTATACGTCACATAATTTGACTCATAATAATCGGCATTTTCACTATCCATATTCACAAGGGCTTCTTTAATTGCCAAAGCCTCTGCTATTGCATTTTCTACACTTAACCATGTATGCGGGTCGGTTTCTCCATCCTCCGACTGAAAGGTAGCAATCTCCTTTGCAGCCTCCACAACAACAAGCTTTTCATTGGTCAGGCTCTTCAAGGTCTTGTCCACAAAATGCTCCATTCCTGCTCCATTGTAGATAAAGAGCTCTGCCTGTTCCATTAACTGCATATCCCCGGTAGACAGCTCAAAATCATGGGGCTCCATTCCTGCAGGCACCAGATTGATTACCTCTGCCCTGTCACCAGCTATATTTTTCACGAAGTCATACATGGGATAAATGGTGGTCACAACCGCTATTTTATCCTCATCCTTAAAGTCTTTTGAACTGCTGCCTGTTGTGCATCCACTTAATCCAATTACCAGAAAAACTGCTAGCACCGCGGCAGTCACTTTATTCCATATCTTCACGCTTTCCTCCTATCAGTGATGATAATCTGCCATCCGGGCAGTATAATCATCCGCTATCTGTTTATATTTGCTGTAATCTCTGTCCTTCAGCTTCCCATTGTCATGATACGCATCCAGAGTGGTATGCAGCTTTTTTAACGCATCATGTGCCAAATCCTTATAATTATTCTCCAGATTCATTTTCAGCTCATTCAACAAGGAATCCAATTCCATTTTGATGCTTCTCTTTAACATTATACTCTCCTCAAAATTCTACCAGTACATAGACAAAAGGTTCCCTAAAACAGGATAACCCATTTTTAAACTTCCACATATACTATTACTATAATCTGAAAATATGTATTTGTAAAGAGCTGAGGTGTTTAAGATTGTCTGCTTCTCCTAAAATTCCAGCTATTATATCCGGAGCAGGTTCATTTCATAAAACAGGGATTACAGGAAAAAATATAACCGTCGCCATCTTAGACTCTGGTCTGGCTCCTCACCCTGATATGAACATGCACCGGATACTTGCTTTTAAAGACTTTGTAAATAACAAAAAATTTCCATATGATGACTATACCCATGGCACTCATGTGGCAGGCATTATCGCCTCCACCCGCACCGGAATTGCACCAGGGGTGAATTTAGTTGGCCTAAAGGTTCTAGACCGGCACGGAAACGGCTGCACGGATACCTTCATTGAAGGCATAAAATGGCTGCTTGACCATCAGGAGCAATATGATATCCGTATTGTCAATATATCAGTCGGTGGCAGCAATTCCGAGCTAAAGCAGGAAAAAAACCGGTTAAATTTATGGGTGTCCAAATTATGGGAAGCCGGTCTCACTGTCTGCTGTTCAGCTGGCAACAAGGGACCATCCCCGGATTCCATAACATCGCCCGGAAGCTGTAAAAAAGTAATTACCGTCGGCTCCTATGACGGCAGACATTTCTCTTCTGCCGGCCCCCTGCTTCCGTATATTACCAAACCGGAGCTGGTCGCACCGGGTCTGCATATACTAAGTACAAAACCCGGTGGCGGATACAGTATCAAAAACGGCACTTCCATGTCTGTTCCGTTTATCAGCGGTGCCTGTGCACTTCTATTACAGAAATATCCATACCTTACCAATGACCAGACCAAAATCCGGCTGATGGACGCGGCTTATACCGTTCCATTTCTTCCCTATAACATGCAGGGCGCCGGAGTGGTAAATTTAAACCGGCTTTTAATGTAACCTGGGATTTTCTATGTCATCTCCCCACTGGTTGATAACTCTTCTTTTAAACATACTTCATTCAAAAATCTGGAAGGCTCTAACTCTTTGTTGTAATACTCCTTCACCTCATAGATATGCAAATGATTTTTCGCTCTTGTCATTGCCACATAGAACATCCGGCGTTCCTCTTCAATCTCCTCCGGCTTTACAGCCTTTTTATACGGCGTCATACCCTCATTTGCCTCCAATAAAAAAACACTGTCAAATTCCAGCCCCTTGGCACTGTGCATTGTAGTTACTGTCACACCCCTGCGCTTTTCCTTTGCATTTTTCTTCATATGCTGTGCAAGGTCTTCCCGGTATCTGTCAATTCCCTCAAACCAGTCCCCAAAGGTTTTATATTGCTTTGCCAGCTCCTGCAGCTCATCTAATGTACCAAATAAGTCATCTGCATTCAGATGCCGGTACGTTGCATACTCTGTCAGATAACCGTCATAACCAATTGCTTTCCTTATAAAATTCACTGCGGCAAAGGGCTTTAATCCCGCAAGAATCTTCAGTTCATACTCAAACTGGTCAATATTGTCCAGTGCCCATTCCTTCCCCTCTGCCATTTTCCTAAGTGCTTCAAAGCTCACCACCGGCTCTGTCAGAAGCTCCCGCGATAGGTAGCGGTTCGGTTTATTGAGAATCCGTAAAAACAATGCCCGCTCTCTGATTCCCATTGCTGCACGAATATAGTCTAATATGTTCTTTACCGTAAAATGGTCATATATGCAGGGCACTTTGTCACGAACCTGAAATGGTATGTTATATTCCATCAGCTTATTTACAATACCACGCGCCTGTACATTGGTTCGCAAAATCACTGCCATTTCCGAATACGGAATCCCATCCTTTTCATATTTTTGCAGCATTCTTACAACATGACTGTTTTCTTCTGCAAGTGTCTGCATATGATGTATATGCACCGGTTCTTCATAATCCCTGCTGCTTACAATTTTCTTGTCAAAACGAATCTGGTTGTTGGCAATTACCCGGACAGCCCCCTCTGTAATATTCCGGCTGCAGCGGTAATTGATATCAAATAGTGTTTCCACTGCATCGGGATAATCCTCTTTAAAATGCAGCATAATCTCCGGTCTGGCTCCCCGGAATCCATAAATACTCTGGTCATCATCTCCCACAATAAACAGATTATCCGATGGCGCAGCCAGTAGCTTTGTAATCTCATACTGAATTTTATTAATGTCCTGAAATTCATCCACCAGGATATGGGAATAACGCTTCTGAAGATTCTTAAGTATATCCGGTCTTTCCCTTAACAGTTCATAGCAATATACCATCATATCATCAAAATCCAGTTTTCCCATAGAAGTAACCTTTGCTTCATATTCCCTGCAGATATCCCGGAACACTTCTCCTCCTACACATGCAGAATAAAAGTGCTCCAGAGAAACCATGTCACCCTTCATCAAGCCTATTTCTCTAATTACTGCGGTAACCAGCTCTTCCTCATCTTCATACTCTAGATTTTTTTCACGGATGATATCACGAATCAGGGTATATTTTTCATCCTCCAGTAGAATATTCCCAGCACTATAGCCATATGCCATTTTCAGAATAGAAAAGAATATGGAATGAAAGGTTCCAAATGTACAGTGACATTCAGAACCTTTCATGATTTTCCGAAACCGCTCTTCCATCTCTCTTGCACTTGCCCTCGTAAAGGTAATTACCAAAATCCTGGAGGATGAAATGCCAGCCTCTTCGATTAAATATTTTATGCGATATACCATCGCAGTTGTTTTTCCCGAGCCAGGACCTGCCAATGCCAGCATCGGACCATTCACATGTTGAATTGCCGCCACCTGTCCCTCATTAAAATCCGGCATTCCTTCTCCTTTCGTCCTGTTTCACATAGACAATTGCGAAACTCAATTAAGTGGATATGTGTTTGTGTAAAATAAACAACTTTGCGACAGCATTAGGAACGAAAGCCTGTCAAAGTTGTCGTATATTCACAATACGCATAGCACAAAGTAAATGTTTTGCAATTGTCTGGGTTATATCATTTTACTTTTTCTAACTTATCAATTCCAATTTGAATACGCCTTAAAGACTCTTCTTTTCCAAGAATATCCATAATCTCAAAGGCTCCGCCCGGTGTCATCTGCTTACCGGACACAGCGGTACGCACCGGCCATAAACCGGTTCCATTTTTAATCTCCTTTTTGGCTATATACTCCATCAATGTATCGTGAAGAGTGTCCACAGACCAGTCGTCCACATTCTTTAAAATCTCATATTCCTCCTGTAGAATTTCCAGAGAATTTTCACTGTTCGTCTTCATCTTTTTGTGGGTATACATTGCTATATCATAATCCGGAAGCTCCTCAAAAAAGTCAATATGCTCCTTAATATCCGGAAAAACCTCAATACGGGTCTTAACAAGCTCTAATATCTCATCAATTTTGACATCCCTTGTAATGATCTCCTTCACGTACGGAAGTGCCATTTCCTTAAATCTATCAAAATCCATCTTCTTAAGATATTCGCCATTCATCCAGCGCAGCTTTACCATATCAAAGACAGCTGGGGATTTGGAAATATGATGATAGTCAAACACCTTAACAAGCTCATCCAGTGAAAAAATTTCCTGGTTATCCTCCGGGCTCCAGCCAAGAAGCGCAACAAAATTAACGATTGCCTCTGTTAAAAAGCCCTGATTTAGTAAATCCTCATAGGAGGAATGTCCACTCCGCTTGGACAGCTTCTGGTGCTCTTCATTGGTAATGGTCGGACAATGGATATATACAGGAATCTCCCATCCAAATGCCTGATATAAACGGTTATACTTTGGTGAAGAAGATAAATATTCCTGTCCCCTTACCACATGTGTAATTCCCATCAAATGATCATCCACCACATTTGCAAAATTATAGGTAGGATATCCATCTGATTTAATCAGAATCATGTCATCTAATTCCTGATTTGGTACCGTTATCGTTCCATAAAGCTCATCCTCAAAGCTGGTCTCGCCCTCCAGCGGAACATTCTGGCGGATAACATACGGAAGACCAGCTGCCAGCTTTGCCTCTATCTCCTCCTTGCTCAGATGGAGACAATGTTTGTCATACCTGCGCACAGACTTTCCATCCACAACCTCTTCCTGTAAGTTATCAAGACGCTCCTTGTCACAAAAACAGTAATATGCCTCTCCTTTATCAATTAATTCCTTTGCATACTGAAGGTAGATTCCCTGCTCCTGCCGTTCACTCTGTACATAGGGACCGACACCGCCATCCTTATCGGGACCCTCATCATGAATCAGACCGGTTCCCTTCATAGTGCGGTAAATAATATCTACTGCACCTTCCTGATATCTCTCCTGGTCTGTATCCTCTATTCTTAATATAAAATCTCCATTTTCATGCTTTGCTACCAAATAGGCATATAATGCCGTTCTCAAATTACCCACATGCATTCTTCCTGTTGGGCTCGGTGCAAATCTGGTTCTTATTTTACCCATACTTTCCCTCATTTTCAGTTTCTTTCTATCTGTTCTACTTTTAATTCCAGATTGGCTAATTCTTACCACAGCATTGCTTATATTTACGTCCACTTCCACAAGGACATGGATCATTTCTTCCAATCTTAGGCGGCTTTACAACTGTCTTGGAACTCTTTTCAATTTTATAGAGCTCTTTTCTTCTATCCTCTGGTATAAGTTCTTTCCATTCCTCTAACTCATAGAGCCAGTTTGCATCACAACCCACCATATTTCTGTAGAGACTCTCCAAATCAAAATCCAAAGAAACCTCTGTATCCTCTTCCAACTCTTCCAGATTATTGGATGTCTTCAGGCTGTCATCAATACCGTCTAAAAATCCTGTCATAAGCTGGACTGTAGTGTCATATTTTTCTGCCAGTTCTTTCACCGTGCCTTTCACAACCTCATCCGGATTTGATAACAGCTGCTTATAAATTCCCTGCTCTACTCCAAAATAATTCAGCCAGAACTGTCTTCCCTGAGGCGTTCTGTCATCCATCTGTCCATATGCATATTCGCGCCAATCTTTTAGTAAACTCATTTGTTTTTACCATCCTTTTACAAAATATAATGAATTCTATGTTATACATTTGGTATATAACAAGCTAGATTATAGCAAAGCATAATCTTTTTTTCAAGTTGCATGTATAAAAGTGTGAAAACGGGACATAATTAAAATATCACAAAATCAACCGGTAGCAGATATCAGCTGGTAACTGTTGATTTTGTGGAAACGATTCTCTAAGCTTAGGGAATCCGATAATACTTTATCCTCCCCTATTTACGGAGCCAGTTTACTGGCTCCGTTCCCCTTTTTCTGTATCCTTTATTTTTCCTGCTCCGACTTCTTTAAATCTTCCTCTGGTATTACCTCGGAATCCCCATGAATTAAATGCGTAAACCACATAAATACCCACAATACTACCGGTACTGCCAATGCCAGAAACAGCATTCCATAAAAATATTTACTGCCTGTTACAGCACAGATAACGGTACCGATAATCAATCCGATAATTACAAGAATTGTGAGCCATGCCACAATCTGTCTTACTCTCTTCATAACAGTCTAATATTCCTCCCCATATAAATCCTGCAGTCGTTCTTTTACATGCTTCTCATATCCATTCTCTGTAGGATGATAAAATCTTGCATCCTTAATCGCATCCGGCAGATACTGCTGTTTCACAAAATTATCCGGATAATCATGGGGATAAAGATACCCTGTATATCCTAGCTCTTTTGCACCTTTATAATGTGTATCGCAAAGGTGAGGCGGAACAGGACCTGCCTTCCGGTTTTTGACCGTTTCAAGCGCATCAAAAATTGCATTTGTCACCGCATTGGATTTTGGAGCTCCTGCCACATACAATGCTGCATTTGCTAAAACCAGCTGTGCTTCCGGCATACCGATTCTCTCCACAGCCTGGGCGCACGCCACTGCAACCTGTATCGCCTGGGGGTCTGCTATCCCTACATCCTCGCATGCACATATCATAATCCGTCTGGCAATAAATGTCACACTTTCTCCGGCCTCCAACATTTTTGCGAGATAGTAAACCGCCGCATCCGGGTCAGAGCCCCGCATGCTCTTGATAAAGGCTGAAATCGTATCATAATGGTTGTCACCATCCTTATCATATTTCACTGCCCTCCGCTGAATACATTCCTCTGCCACGGAAAGTGTAATGTGAATTTTCCCATCTTCCCCCGGTTTTGTGGTCAGAACACCCAGTTCAACGGCATTCAGTGCACTTCTGGCATCCCCTTCGCTCATATCTGCCAGAAAATCCAGCGCCTCTTCATCAATTTCTGCATGATAAGAACCCATTCCCTTTTCCGTATCATATACTGCACGCTTTATCAGAGTTTTTATGTCTTCTTTCTCCAATAATTCCAACCGGAAAATATGGGACCTGGAAATTAAGGCTCCATTCACCTCAAAATATGGATTTTCTGTAGTGGCGCCTATCAAAACAATTGTCCCGTCTTCCACAAAGGGAAGCAGATAATCCTGCTGTGCCTTATTAAACCGGTGTATCTCATCCACAAACAATATAGTTTTCTTCTGATACATTCCGTAATTATCCTTAGCCTCCTGAACCACTGCTTCCATATCCTTCTTTCCTGCGGTGGTTGCATTCAAAGAAGTAAAAACAGAACTGGTGGTATTAGCAATCACCATAGCCAGAGTTGTCTTGCCGGTTCCCGGTGGACCATAGAAAATGATGGAGCTGAGCTTATCTGCTTTAATCGCACGATACAAAAGCTTGTCCTTTCCCACTATGTGCTGCTTATCTTCCCCTATAATATGTTTTTGACCAACAAC
Source organism: uncultured Eubacteriales bacterium (assembly GCA_900548855.1). Taxonomy (GTDB): domain Bacteria; phylum Bacillota; class Clostridia; order Lachnospirales; family Lachnospiraceae; genus CAG-590. The sequence continues at coordinate 4,745 of URMF01000006.1, read as the reverse complement.
CTCATCAAGGGTTGTTGGTCGTAATCTCTTTGCTAAGGGCGATTCTTTTTCCATATTTGTTTCCCGCATATATTCAAATAAATCCATGAAATTATCCTCTACTACGAATTTTCTTGTTTTTGGAATCCCATCTTATCTAATAACTTTTCAAATTTGTCCAGCATAATCGGTTTACAAATATATGCATTATAATCACTACAGACCTGTATACTGTCTAAAACCACCTCATCTAATGCACTAATCATCATAACCTTTGCCTGATTTTCTTCCAGTATGGCATATTTTTTCTCCGCTTCCCGAATGGCTTCTAATGCTTTATATCCATCCAGCCTGGTCATCATGATATCTAAGCAGATTAAATCAAACATCTGCCTTTCTTCTATCCCTTTAACAGCCTCCTCCACTGCGGACATACCATTGTCCACCGAAACCACTTCTCCATATCTGTTAAAGATTTTCTCTAACAATCTCCTGTTTGCAAAATCATCATCCGCAATTAATACTCTCATAGAATCCTCCAAATCATTTGTACATATTATCTCTCTGCATCCGCATCTGGTTTTATGAATCCTTTTTGATGCGAATCAAACTCGCCAGCTTATTCAAAGTAGCCATAGCCACTTGTGAATGTGTTTTGCTGTCATTTTGAATTCTCCGGTTCAATAAATCCCGGTTCAGGCTTCCCAGCAGAAGGTTGGAAAGTTCTTCAGGAGTGAAAACATCTATAATCTCTCCCTCCTCCATTGCCGCCTTCAATTCCTTCCTGACAAAATTTGTCCGCATTTTAATACACTCGGCAACAGCCTCCCTTGTATTTACATTATGGAGAAATTCTTCATAATTTAATACAATGGCAGCCATTTCGCAATAACCCTCATAATATGTACTCAGAGTTCCCAACAGCTCTAAAACTCTTTCAAAATGTGGAATCTCCTTTGCTTCTACCGTTGCTATCATACCATGGTCAAACTTAGTAAACGTATCAATCACCTCCACTAATACCTCTTCAATACCCCCAAAGTATCTATAAAGCAGAGATTCTGACATATTCTCTTTCATAGCAAGATTTTTCGTAGTAAGAGAAGCTAAACCCGCTTCACTGATAATTTCAATAGCAGAAGCAATAATTCGGTCTTTTCTGTTAACAAAATTATTATTCATACGTATCCCCCACAAATTGTGAATCTTTATTCACTTGCTTTTATTTTAGGACATGATATAAATTTTGTCAACTTTTATCCATTCAATTCTGTCCGTAAATAAAAATTCGATCCTTCTCCTTATCATAATAATAGATATGGTCTGACAATAAATCAATCAGCCCCACAGCGCTCTGGTTTGCCTCCCTCACCAATCCCTCTAAAAACTCCGGACCAGTCTCAGCAGTCTCCGGCACCAGCATTACCTCATGCACACTGGAGGGAAGTATAAAAATATTACATTCCTGTACCTTTGCAAAATTGCTGATAACCGAATCATATAAAATACTGGATGCCCCATTAATGCCAGAATCATTGGATAATACAAACATATTCACCCCATTCTCTGTCTGTTCCAGAGCGGTCAATTCTTCCTCCAATTCCTGTGTGGCTTCCTCCGGCATCCGTCTTCGGATACAGTCTACAATCACCTTTGCCAGAGAATCCATATGCCATGGAAACTCTCTCATGGTATTGAAAAGGGCAATCTGATACAAAGCTTCTATATCAATACCCCAATGCTCAAATTCTTCGTTGGAAATCAGAGAACTGGCTATTCCCAGCTGGTCTCTGTTTGCAATATAGCGAAATGTAACCGCAAGATCTAAAAATTTCTTATGGGGACAGGTTTTCAACATCTCCCGGTTTTTTTCATAATTTACCAGCCGCAGCACAATATCACTTTTAACAGATTTGAAGTCATATACATCTGCTATCTCGATGTCATTTTCTTCCATTAATTTCTGGTATTTGACTGTCAGTTCCTCCATAATGACTGCCATTGGCTTCCCCATCTGATAACTTTCAAAATAAGAATTCAAATAAATATTAGGACTAACAGACTGATCTGCCCTTCGAAGTGTAATTCCATCCAATACAATGCCATTGTTCTTCATAACCTTATGAAGCTCCGCCTCATACATATCTGCCCTGCTCAAATCCTCCGGGTCCAATCCGTCCTCCCGGCTTATATGCTGGAAACGGTCGACATATTTTGCAAGATTATCCTTTATATACATTAAAAATTCCTGATAATTCATAAGATATTTTCTCCTTTTATTCCTTTGCTGTTTATACTGAGTACAGAGCACACTACCTGTCCTTCAGACAAGAATACTTATAAATATGATAGAAGAAAAAATCCCCTGCTACACATTTAATTAGAATAGGATGATAATGGTACGATATGTACCTTAGATAGAATAAGTGCCTAATCCGGCATGTATGAGTTCCCTCATATCATATCGAATCAGGCACTTATAGTCAAGAAAGGTTTTCCATATACTTCTAACAAAAGTAAAGTATACAAAAATGAAATATCACACAAGTTTTTTCAAAAATTTCACAAGGGCTTTCATCTCTTCATCTGTACCAATGGAAATACGGAGATAATTATTAATTCTCGGTTTATCAAAATAGCGGACATATATCTTCTCTTCTTTTGCTTTTTCAAAGATTTCCTTTGCCGGAATTGTTTTATGGCTTGCAAACACAAAATTAGAGCTGGATTGGGGATAAGTAAAGCCAAGCCTGGTAAGCTCTTTCTCAAACCATTCTCTGGTTTTAATTACTTTTGATACTGTATTTTTGAAATATGCATCATCCTTTATGCTGGCGGCTCCCAGAACAATGGATGGATAATTCATTGTATAAGAATTATAACTGTATTTCACATTATTTAATGCCTGAATCAGATTCTCATTTCCCATTGCATATCCAATCCGAAGCCCTGCCATGGAACGGGATTTGGAAAAAGTGCGGACAACCAGCAGATTCTCATAATCCTTTAATAAAGCTAATGCGGATTCTCCTCCAAAATCTATGTATGCTTCGTCTACAATTACAATCACATCCTGGTTATGGTCTAACACCTCTCTGATAAAGGAAAGCTCCACTGCTAACCCCGTTGGTGCGTTTGGATTTGGGAAAACCACTCCTCCATTTTCTCCATAATAATCCTCTGCCATAAGACAAAAATTATCATCCAGTGCCTTCGTTTCATATGGAATACGGAACAATTCTGCCCATACATCATAAAAACTGTATGTAATATCCGGAAACAGAATTGGTTTATCAGAATTAAAAAAAGTTAAAAAAGACATAGCCAGCACATCATCTGAGCCGACCCCTACAAACACCTGTTTACGGTCAATACCGTGATACCCGGCAATGGCATCCACCAGCTCCTTTGCATCCGGAGCGGGATACAGGCGCAGCTGTTCTAATTCCTGATGCATTTCCGTTACCATTGGAGAGGGCGGATACGGATTCTCATTGGTATTTAATTTGATGACATCTTTCTCTGTTGGCTGTTCGCCCGGTGTATATGGTACTACTTTTCGTATATTTTTCTCCCATGCTTTCATACTATACTATCTCCCCTAAGCCTCCTGCATTTTCGCCAGCTTTGCTGCCTGGTCCGCCGCAGTCAGGCTGTCAATAATCTCATCCAAATCTCCATTCATAACCTGGTCAAGCTTATGCAGTGTAAGCTTAATTCTATGGTCTGTCACACGTCCCTGTGGGAAATTGTAGGTACGGATTTTCTCGGAACGGTCACCGGTTCCCACCTGGCTCTTCCGAAGCTCCGCCTCTGCATCATGGGCTTTCTGCAGCTCCATATCGTAAAGTTTTGCACGAAGCACCTTCAATGCCTTATCCTTATTTTTAAGCTGGGATTTTTCATCCTGGCAGGAAATGACAATACCGGTAGGAATATGGGTCAGCCGCACCGCAGAGTCCGTTGTATTGACACACTGTCCACCATTTCCCGATGCACGGAACACGTCAAATTTACAGTCATTCATATCCAGTTCAAAATCCACCTCCTCTGCCTCCGGCATAATCGCAACCGTGATCGTCGAGGTGTGGATTCTGCCGCCGCTCTCCGTCTCCGGAACACGCTGCACGCGATGCACACCGCTCTCATATTTGAGCCTCGAATACGCACCCTGACCGGAAATCATGAAGCTGACATATTTCATGCCGCCGATGCCGATTTCTTCCACGTCCATCGTCTCCACCCGCCAACGCTGACGCTCTGCATAGCGCACATACATCCGATAAATTTCCGCTGCAAACAGCGCCGCCTCGTCGCCGCCCGCACCCGCACGAATTTCCACGATAACGTTTTTCTCATCGTTGGGGTCCTTGGGAAGCAGCAGGATTTTCAGCTCCTCCTCCAGCTCCGAAACACGGGTCTTTGCGCTGTTTAACTCCTCTTTTAACATTTCGCGCATATCCGGATCATTTTCCTCGTCCAGCATCATCAGGCTGTCTTCGATATCCTGATTGCACTTCTTATATTCCCGATACGCCTCGACGATCGGAGTCAGATCACTCTGCTCCTTCATCAGGGCACGGAAGCGTTCCTGATTGGCTGTGACATCAGGCTCATTTAATTCGCCCATAATCTCTTCAAACCGAATCAGCAAATCCTCCAGTTTATCAAACATCTGATTTTCTCCATTCTATCTGTCAAAACAGTTACAGTTCACTGCATCATTCGCAGCTTCGTGTTCACAGATTCTCATGCGAGCATGGAAT
>URMF01000005.1 GCA_900548855.1 uncultured Eubacteriales bacterium | reverse complement strand
TTTGCTGCCGTCAGCGCCAGACAGGTCTAAACTGTAACGTCTTTTTTGGCACCGGACTTTGTTTGCAGAGGGTGATACTGGAAATATTGTCTATGGTGTGATAAGATATTAATAAAATTATAAAATGAGAAAACAGGTATGGTAGTATGACATATAGAGAAGCGAAGATATATATGGAGCAGGTTCAAAAACGGGGCAGCAAATTGGGTCTGGCTCCAGTAAAAATGCTGTTGGAGCGGCTTGGCAGCCCACAGAACCGGCTTACGGTCATTCATGTGGCCGGGACCAATGGAAAGGGCAGTATCTGCACCTTTTTGGAACAGCTTTACCGCGCCGAGGACAGGAGGGTTGGAAGATATATTTCTCCTACGCTTCATTGCTATTTAGAAAGATTCCAGATTAACGGAAGGTATATGGAGGAGAAAGAATTTGCAGCCCTTCTTTCAGAGGTGGTGCCTGTGATTGACGGAATGAAGCGGGATGGTGCAGAACTGCCCACTGCATTTGAGATTGAAACGGTAATTGCTTTTTTGTATTTTTTAAACCATCAGGTGGATATTGTCATTCTGGAAACAGGAATGGGTGGAAGAGCAGACGCAACCAATGTGGTGGAAGAGCCACTATGTACGGTATTTGGCTCAATTGGAATGGACCACATGCAGTTTTTGGGGAATACAATAGAAGAGATTGCATATGAAAAGGCAGGAATTATGAAAGCTGGCTGTCCGGTAGTTAGCTATCCCAATTCTTCAGAGGTAATGGATGTGTTAAAAGCACAATATAGTTTACATAATGTTAGCGATGTGGGCGGTAACGGGTTTTATGTGGTATCAGAACCGGATATACAAATTTTAGAGGAAACCCTGGATGGAAGCGTGTTCCGGTATAAAGGAGAAGAATACAGAATCCGTATGGCGGGAGAATATCAGATATACAATGCGGTTACGGCAATCGAAACAAAGCTCCTGCTGGACGGACATTTGGCAAAGAAAGGTCTGGCTGATGCAGTATGGGAGGGCAGATTTGAAAAGGTATCGGAGCATCCGCTGCTGATAAGGGACGGGGCTCATAATGTGGATGGAGTAAAAGCATTGAAACAAAGCCTTCAAAAGCATTTTACAAAAGAGAAATTAATATTTATAATAGGGGTATTAAAGGATAAAGAATACGATAAAATGATGCAGGTGTTATGCCCGTTGGCAGCAAAGGTCTTTACCGTTACACCGGATAATCCGAGAGGGCTGCCGGGAGAGGTGCTGCGGGAAAGCGTTTTGCCGTATTGTGATGACGTGACGGAGTGTGGCTCAGTGAACGAGGCGCTAAATAAGGCAAAATGGGAGTACCGGCAATTTAGGAAGCAGGGAGAGAATGCAGCAATTGTGGCATGGGGTTCCCTTTCCTATATTGGCAGGATTTAAGGGGCAGGAATGAATATGGAACGAATAAGAAGAATTATGGAACATCCGTTATATCAAAAAAACCAGAAGAGGATTGAGGAGCTGGAGCAGAACCGGGTTTTTTGCAGGCATGGTATCGGGCATTCTCTGGATGTAGCAAGGATATTGTATATACTTGTACTGGAAAGAGAGGTTTGTGTACCGAAGGATGTGGTATATGCGGCAGCTTTGCTGCATGACATTGGGCGTGCTGTCCAATATGAGGAGAAACGTCCCCATCATGAGGCAGGCGCAGAGCTCGCAGAGGTGATTTTAAAGGAATGTGGATATGAACCGGAGGAGATTGACCGGATAACTAAGGCAATTGCGTCTCACCAGATAAATTCCGGTAATAAAGAGGAGTATGCCTTCGGAAGTTTACTTTACGAGGCCGATAAGCTGAGCAGAAATTGCTTTTCGTGTCAGGTGCAGTCTGAATGTTACTGGGAAAATTCAAAGAAAAATTCTACTCTTCAGTATTAAACAGGTTAAAATGCGCAGGATTTTAGCAGCAATCGTATATATGGAGGAAAACACATGATTATAGGCAGCAGGGAGTTTGATTTAGAACATCATTTTTATATGATGGGAATTTTGAATGTTACGCCGGACTCTTTTTCCGACGGAGGGAAATATAATGATTTGGATAAGGCTTTGTTCCAGGCAGAGAAGCTGGTTACGGAGGGAGCCGATATTTTGGATGTGGGAGGGGAATCTACAAGACCAAACCATGTTAAAATTACTTCACAGGAGGAAATGGAGCGGGTGTGTCCTGTCATTTCAAAAATTAAAGAGAGGTTTGACATTCCGGTGTCCTTGGACACATACAAATCCGATGTGGCAGAGGCAGGAATTCAGGCAGGCGCAGATTTGTTAAATGATATATGGGGCTTAAAATGGGACGGTACCATGGCGTCAGTCATTGCAGAGGCAGGGATTCCTTGCTGTCTTATGCATAATCGCCATGACAGAGATTATACAGATGTGGTAGAGGATGTATTAAAGGATTTACAGGGCTGTATTGCTTTAGCACTGGAAGCAGGAATTGAAGAGGAAAATATCATCTTAGATCCGGGAATCGGCTTTGCCAAAGATTTAGACCAGAATCTGGTGATTATGAGACATATGGCAAGGCTGCGGGAACTGGGATATCCAGTTTTACTTGGAACCTCCAGAAAGTCTATGATTGGACTGACTCTTGAACTGCCAGTAACGGAGAGGGAAGAGGGAACCCTTGCGACCTCAGTGATGGGTCTGATGGCAGGCTGTTCCATTTTCCGGGTACATGATGTGAAGGCAAATCTCAGGGGACTTCGGATGGCAGAGGCAATTCTTAAGGCAGAAATATAACATAAATTTAACACAGAGCAGGAAAACAATGTGATACAATGAAGACAAATCTGCTTGTATATGCGAGTAAATTTGTCCGGTGGGATTATAATATTTTAGGAGCGTATACATGGATCAAATTATCATCAAAAATCTGGAAGCCTTTGGGTATCATGGAGTATTTGAGGAAGAGGCATTTCTGGGACAGAAATTTATTGTGGATGCAGTGCTGTTTCTGGACACAAGAAGAGCTGGCAAAACGGATGATTTGAAGGCATCCCTGGACTATGGCGAGGCGTGCCATGTCATTAAGAAACTGGTGGAGATAGAGCGATATCAGCTGATTGAGCGGTTGGCAGAGGTGATTGCCGAAAAGCTGCTTTTGACATTTTCAGGGTTGAAGAGCGTTGAAGTTACAGTAAAAAAGCCCTGGGCACCGGTGCTTGTGCCAATGGAGACCGTGGCAGTTGCCATTAAGAGGGGCTGGCATAGGGTTTACCTTTCCATTGGGTCAAATTTGGGCGACAAAGAAGGCAATCTGGATTTTGCCATTGACCGTCTGAATGCCTTGCCGGATACAAAGGTAACTGCGGTGTCAGATTATCTTGTGACAGAGCCATATGGAGAGGTAGAGCAGGATGACTTTTTGAATGGAGCGTTGGAGATTGAGACGCTGAAGACTCCGCAGGAGCTGTTGGAAACAACTCTTGGTATTGAAGAGGAAGCGCATCGGGAGCGTTTGGTTCACTGGGGACCAAGGACATTGGATATCGATATTCTGTTCTATGATGATTGTATTGTTATGGAAGAGAATTTGAAGATTCCCCATGTGGAAATTCCCAAACGAGAATTTGTGTTAGAACCCTTGTCAGCTATTGCGCCATATTATATCCATCCGGTATTTCACAAGTCGGTTCTGGCAATGCTGGAGGAATTGCGAAACTCAAAAAAGTAGAGCGAAGGAGAAATGATAGGAAATGATACAGGATTTGAGTGTGACCAGAAAAGAAATTGATGAGGTGGATAAGCAGATTGTCAAATTAATTGAACAGAGAATGGATTTGGCACTGGAGGTGGCAAAATATAAGATATCAACCGGCAAGCCTATCTATGACAGGAAACGGGAGATGGAAAAGCTTGAAAAGCTGGGTTCCATGACAAGCACGGAGTTTAATGCCAAAAGTGTGCAGGAATTGTTTCTCCAGATAATGTCGGTTTCCAGACGTTACCAGTACCGTGTGATTGGCGACCGGGAAGATGAGATTAGCAAGATGTTTGTTCCGGTTGAAAAAATGGAGACCGGCAGTGATACCAAGGTGGTATATACAGGAGTTCCGGGTGCTTTTGCCGAAGCAGCTATGATGGCCTATTTTGGAGAGGATATTACAGCATTAAATGTAAAGGAATTTCAGGATGCAGCAAGGCTTGTGGCCGGAGGACAGGCTGATTATGGGGTTCTTCCCATTGAGAATTCTACTGCCGGATTTGTGAATGGGATTTATGATTTGCTGGACCGATACCAGTTGTCTATTGTGGGAGAGCAGATGGTTCAGATTAATCAGTGTCTTCTGGGAATTCCGGGAACGGATTTGTCAAAGGTGCAGACTGTTTTTTCACATCCCCAGGGGCTGATGCAGGCAAAAGAATATTTAGAGGATAAGCAGTGGAAGCAGGTGGGTATGGCAAATACTGCCCAAAGTGCCCAAAAGGTACATAATGACAATGATATGACCCAGGTGGCGATTGCCAGTGAACGGGCAGCAAAGCTCTATGGATTATCCGTATTGAATCCACAGCTAAATGTATCGGACAAAAATACAACACGCTTTGTAATTGTATCGAATAAGAGGGTATATGTTAAGAATGCAAACAAGGTCAGTATTTCCTTTTCACTTCCCCATGAATGTGGAAGCCTGTATAACATTTTAGCACATTTTATTTTCAACAATGTAAATATGACCAGCATTGAATCCATACCGATTTATGGAAAACAGTGGGAATATTGTTTTTTTGTGGATTTTGAGGGAAATTTAAGTGACAATGATGTTAAAAATGCCCTAAAGGGCATTATGGCTGAAACAGAGGATTTCAGGATATTAGGCTGCTTTGTTTCAGAAAAGTAGACAGGAGGGATGCGTAAATGGCATATAGAACATTTGCGGCGATTGATGTAGGCTCAACGGATGTGACCATGAAAATTTATGAAGTGACGGCGAAAAAGGGGTACCGCCAGCTGGATTATGTCAGCAATATTATGGAGCTGGGCTCCGATACCTATAAGGACGGGTACATTTCATTGGAATCTGTTGAACGGCTGAGCGAAATTCTAATCCGGTTTTCCAGAAAAATGAAGGAGTATGGAACAACAGATTACTGCGCTTATGCCACCAGTGCTATCCGAGAGGCGAAAAATAACATAATGGTGCTGGACCTGCTGAAAGCAAAGACTGGCATTGAGGTGAAAATACTGAGTAATTCAGAGCACCGCTTTCTTATGTATAAGGGTCTGGCTGTCAAATCAGTTAATTTTGAGAAGATTGTTGAAAAGAATACTGCCATTGTAGATATTGGCGCAGGAAGTATCCAGATTTCCCTGATGAATAACGGCAAGCTTACGGCAACCCAGAATATACCAATTGGTGCGCTTCGTGTAAGGGAACGGCTGAAAACCTTCCGTATTGACAAAAGCCATTTAGAACGGGTGATGGAAGAATTTATTGCCAATGAGATTGATACCTTCCGACATCACTATTTAGGGGACAAGGAAATTAAAAATGTGATTGCAATAGGAGATGAAATTAGTAATCTGATTCAGATTGTACCGGAGCTGGAAATCACAGACCATTTAAATGAAAGACAGTTAAATTCTATTTTTGACCGGCTTCTCTCAGAGGGAACGGCAGAGCTTGCAGCGGAATATAAAATTCCATATGAGCGGGCAACCCTGTTACTGCCGGCAGCTATGATTTACGGTATTTTTCTACAGCAGGCAAAGGCGGATTTAATCTGGACGCCGAATGTTGACCTCTGCGATGGAATTATTGTGGATGTGTTAGAGAAAAATAAAAACCTTACCTTTAAGCGGAATTTTGAGGATGACATTCGGTCTTCGGTACATCAGATTGCCAAGCGGTACCGTTGTAACAAGGAGCACAATTATAATGTATCCGCAATTGCATGCCAGATTTTTGACAAGACAAAGAAAATTCATCGGCTGCAGGGAAAGGAACGTCTGCAGTTAGAGATTGCGGCTACGCTTCACGATTGTGGGAAGTTTATAAATATGAACGGCGCAGGGGCGAATTCCTATGCCATTATCATGTCAACGGAAATTATGGGTATTTCACATAAGGAAAGAGAGGAGATAGCGAATATAGTAAAATACAATTCTGTTCCGTTACCGGATTACAGGGAAATTCACAGTGAATTGGGAAATGCAGACTATATGAAGGTGGCAAAGCTGGTGGCAATTTTAAAGGTAGCCAATGCAATGGATCGCTCCCATAAGCAGAAGGCAAATACTTATAATATTGTGGTAAAAGAGAAGCAGCTGGTTATTACGATTGACACCTTGTATGATTTGGCATTGGAGAGAGGTCTCTTTGACGATAAGGCGGATTTTTTTTCCAAAGTATTTGGAATTAAACCGGTATTAAAACAGAAAGGAGCGAGGGTATAATGAAAGAGAAAAGTAAATTTTTGAAACCGGAATATTTAGAAAACCGGGAGCTTTCCTGGCTGCAGTTTAACAAGCGGATACTGGACGAGGCAAAGGATAAGAATATTCTCCCCTTTGAGCGCATTAAATTCTTAAGCATTACAGCCTCTAATCTCGATGAATTTTTTATGATTCGTATTGCATCCCTGATGGATATGGTGCATGCGGGATATACAAAGAAGGATATTGCCGGAATGACTGCAAAAGAGCAGTTAGACGCAATTCTGCCGGAGGCAAAGCAGTTTATGGCAGACCAGTATAAGACGTTGAACCGTTCCCTGCTGCCTCTTCTTGGGAAATGTGGACTTCATTTTGTGCGCCATCACGAAGAACTTACAGATAAGCAGGCGGCATATGTGGATGAGTATTTTCAGAAAAATGTGTATCCGGTTTTAACGCCAATGGCGGTAGACCAGTCAAGACCATTTCCATTGATTCAGAATAAGTCCTTAAATATCGGTGCGCTGATTAAAGACAAGAAAAAAGAGGATGTTGTGGATATTGCAACGGTGCAGGTGCCGGGAGTGCTTCCGAGAATTGTGGAAATTCCATCTGAAAAGGAAGAGGAGACTGCTATAATCCTGTTAGAGGAGGTAATCGAGAGAAATCTGGATAAATTATTCCTGAATTATACAATTTTAAGTGCGCATCCGTATCGTGTTATGCGAAATGCGGATTTGACCATTGATGAGGATGATGCCGCAGACCTGTTAAAGGAAATTGAAAAGCAGATAAAGAAACGCCAGTGGGGTGAGGTGATTCGTTTAGAGGTGGCAGACACCATGGATAAGCGTTTACAGAAGAAGCTTATGGAGCAGCTGAATGTGGACGAAAATTATCTGTATAAAATTAAAGGGCCTTTGGATTTAACCTTTTTAATGAAGGTGTATGGGTTGGACGGCTTTGATGCGTATAAGCTTCCCAAATTTGTCCCACAGCCGGTTCCAGGGCTTGACAGGGAACGGGGGATTTTTGAACAGATTCGGGAGCGTGATATTTTGCTGCATCATCCATATTATGAGTTTACACCGGTGGTAGACTTTATTTCCCAGGCGGCAAATGACCCAAATGTACTGGCAATTAAGCAGACCTTGTACCGTGTCAGTGGTAATTCTCCGATTGTTGCCTCTCTTGCCCGGGCTGCAGAGAATGGAAAGCAGGTTACGGTACTGGTGGAGTTAAAGGCCAGATTTGATGAGGAAAATAATATCGGATGGGCAAAAATGCTGGAGAAGGCTGGGTGTCATGTAATCTATGGACTGGTGGGACTGAAAACCCATTCTAAGATTGCCCTGGTGGTGAGAAGAGAAGAGGAGGGCATTCGCAGATATGTCCATCTGGGAACGGGTAATTACAATGATGTGACTGCCAAGCTCTATACCGATATGGGATTGTTAACCTGTAATGATGCCATTGGAGAGGATGCAACAGCAGTATTTAATATGCTGTCCGGTTATTCGGAACCGCCGGTATGGAATAAACTGATGGTGGCGCCAATCTGGTTAAAGGATTGTTTCCTGATGTTGATTGACCGGGAAACGGAAAATGCCAGAAAAGGAAAAAAAGCAAGAATTGTGGCAAAGATGAATTCTCTTTGCGACCCAATGATTATTGAAGCGTTGTATAAGGCAAGTACAGCGGGGGTTAAGATTGATTTGATTATCCGGGGAATCTGCTGCCTGAAAACAGGGATTCCGGGAGTGTCAGAAAATATTACGGTCCGCTCACTGGTGGGCAATTTTCTAGAGCATTCCCGCATTTTCTATTTTTATAATGACGGCTTTGAGGATGTATATATGGGAAGTGCTGACTGGATGCCCCGTAACCTTGATAAGCGTGTAGAGATTACTTTCCCGGTGGAGGATGAAAAACTGAAACAGGATGTGATAGGGATTCTTAAGCTTCAGCTTGCAGATACACTGAAGGCACATATTTTACAGCCAAATGGCAGAGAATATGCAAAACAGGATTTGCGTGGGGTTGAAAAAATCGGTGCACAGGATGAATTCTGCCGGCTTGCCATGGAGAAGGCTTATGCAGATGAGCAGAATGAGATTATCCGGAATATTTTTGAACCGGTTACCGGTGAAAGAAAATAAAGAAGGAATTTATTATTTAACATGAAAAAGTTATATTTTTTTCTTGACTTGCATAGAGATATATGGTAATCTATTCAAGTCGTGTGATAAACAATCAAGCAGAGTATCCACTCTCACCTTAGCGCAATTAGGCGGCTTGGGTCAAATATTAGAGATATAAAGCACAGGTTTCTAATAGAAGTGGATAGGTATGCTATCCACTTTTTTATATTATGTAAGATGGAGGTACAAAACCATTAGCGAGTTAATGATTAATGAGCAGATTCGTGATAAGGAAGTCCGTTTAATCGGAACAGAGGGAGAGCAGTTAGGTATTATGTCGGCAAAGGATGCCATGAAGCTGGCAAGAGAGGCTGAACTGGATTTAGTAAAGATTGCTCCAAATGCAAAGCCGCCGGTATGTAAGATTATTGATTATGGCAAATACCGTTATGAGCTCGCAAGAAAAGAAAAAGAAGCAAAGAAAAAGCAGAAAACCATTGATATCAAGGAGGTTCGTTTATCCCCTAATATTGATACCAATGATTTGAATACAAAAATAAATCAGGCAAGAAAGTTCCTGGCTAAGGGAGATAAGGTAAAGGTTACCTTGCGTTTCCGCGGTCGTGAACTGGCACATGTAAACCAAAGTAAGGTTATTCTGGATAACTTTGCGAAACAGTTAGAAGATGTTGCAGTGATTGATAAGCCAGCAAAATTCGAGGGCAGGAGTATGATAATGTTCTTGTCTGAGAAGAGATAATATAAGAGACATTTAAGGAGGAAACAGTAATGCCAAAATTAAAGACAAACAGAGCAGCAGCTAAGCGTTTTAAGAAAACCGGAAGTGGTAGCCTTAAGAGAAACAAAGCGTATAAGAGCCATATTTTAACTAAGAAGACTGCTAAGAGAAAGAGAAATCTTAGAAAAGCAACAATGATGGATAAGACAAACGAGAAGGTAATGAAGAAGATTTTACCTTATCTGTAAGATGGATGGAATTAGGAGGAAATAGAAATGGCAAGAGTTAAAGGCGGCGTAGGCGCAAAGAAAAGACATAATAGAACATTAAAGCTCGCAAAGGGTTATAGAGGAGCGAGGTCTAAGCAGTATAGAGTAGCAAAGCAGTCCGTTATGAGAGCTTTGACTTCTTCATATGCAGGCAGAAAGCAGAGAAAGAGACAGTTCAGACGTTTATGGATTGCACGTATCAATGCAGCAGCAAGAATGAATGGGTTATCTTACAGCAAATTCATGTATGGATTGAAGCTTGCAGGTGTTGATATGAATAGAAAAATGCTTGCTGAATTAGCAGTATCTGATGCAGAGGGCTTTGCAAAATTAGTAGAGGTTGCTAAGGCAAAGTTAGCATAATTGAGGAAATCTATTGTTTTATCTGTATAGATAAGCATGGGGAGAATATACGCTGGTAGTGAGCAGGAGAATGTATATGTGTATGCATTCTCCTGCCATGAAGGCGGAAAATTTAAAAAAGTTGCAATTTGATATTGCATTTTCTATAAAAACGTAGTAATCTATACAAGGTTCATATTAATATGTTTTTTAGAATATATATTAGTGAATATGGACTGATAACTGAATATGCGGAAGTGCTGGAACTGGCAGACAGGCTAGACTAAGGATCTAGTGATGGCAACATCGTGTGGGTTCAAGTCCCATCTTCCGCAGTGTAAAACCCCTTGATTTTCAAGGGGTTTTTTAATTGTGATTAGTAGTCACGTTGTTTAATTAATTCCGGTTTTAGTATGACTTCGTCTGGAGAGACTTTGAATTGTCCTGCTAGTGCCGGGATTTTTTTATCTAAAAGTAATGCTGCCCCTTCAGTATGAGATTGTATCAAAAAACATGTGCAGGAGTAAAAAGGTTAATGATTTGGCTTGTGTCATGACACAGTCAGTGTTTGCTATAAAAAAGTTTAACAAAAATTTAGTATTTTTCTCTTTTGTGTTTATAATTGTGTTTTATGATTTTATCAAATCGGAGGTGAGGCAACTGTATGAAGAATATTTTGAAGAATATTGTCAATTGAAAAGTTGGCAGTTCGGAAATTGTAGAGATAGAGCAGCTTAATCCTGATGAAGAAAAAATTTTTCTTCCTAATAAAAAGAATAGGAATCATATGGAAAAATGCAGCAACTGGCAGAACAATGGTTGTAAGGAAAATTGTTTGAACGAAAGGAAGTATAGGTATGCGTATGAAAGATCACAAAATGCTTGCTGAATTTTTGGCATCAGAGATAGAAGGAAGCATTTCGAATATTTATGTAAAAGCGTTTGTTTTGGGAAATATAGAGCCGGATTGTAATCCTTTTACATATTTACATGGATGGCTCTTGGGCAGGAAACTGCATGGGCATAATTATGAAAATATTTTGCCTGTAATGAGAAAAATGTTTTGTTCATTGCAGAAAAAAGAGTGTTTTGGAATACAGGAATATTATCATCTTGGGAAGCTAATACATTATGTGGCGGATGCCTTTACGTTTCCTCATAATCAAGTATTTGAGGGAAACTTAAGGACACATTGTGAATATGAAAGGAATCTTCATAAAAAATTTGAATGTATGTTGAAAAAACAAAAAAATATATTTCAAACAGAAACTTTAATTCAGGGTTTTCATAATATAGAAATTTTACATGAGAAATATATGCATGAAGCTGGAACTCGTGAAGGTGACTGTAAATATATTATGCAAGCGACTCGGCAAGTATTTAGGGCTGAATATCAAAATGTACATTATAGAGAAACAATCAAAAATGAAAGGTTGGTTGGATAAGGTGGTATTAAAGATGATACTTTTTCTCGAAGTAGCAGAGGAGATAGAAACAAATATATTGAACGGAAAATTACTGCCAGGAGATAAACTTCCGTCTGTTCGTTCAATGGCAAAAAGGCTGGAAGTTTCGGTGGGAACAATTCAAAACGCATTTATATATTTGAAACATAAGAATTTGATTATGACAAAGCGGACCGCAGGATATTTCGTAACAGAGGATATAGAATACATAAAGAAAATGCGGGAAGAAAAAGCCAACCAGTTAACAAGAGACATAGTTGATTTTTTATATGGTCTCGGTATGAAGGATTGGGAAACTGCTGCATTATTTGAAGATTTCTTTAGCGAAAAGGATGTTATGTGTAAAAAGAAAAATTTTGGAGGAGGTACAAATGGAAAATCAAAATCTATCACATCGGAATAAAAAAGAAGAAAAGCAAAAGATAGAAGAGCTGAAAAAAAGCAAAAGAGAGATGGAGGAAAAACTAGATGAAATGCAGGGCAGGACAATAAAAGGAAAATCTACCTGTGTAGTTGTGTTTCTATTGACGGTAGCATTACTTCTGTTTTTCATTGTGGGAATGGTAAAACTTGACGTAGGTGGAATTTCCAGTGAAATACTAGCACCGGTAATAGGAGATGTTCCGGTACTTAGGAATGTTTTACCGACTGAATTGCAACGAAAGAATTCGGCAGAATTGCAGGCAGAAGCAGAATTGCAGGCAGAAGCAGAATCGCAGGCAGAAGCGGAGGCACAGGCAGAGGCGGAGGCGCAGGCAGAGGCGGCTTTACAGGATTATGTAGATACCTATTCAGCAATGAAGCCCACAGATGCAGCAAAAGTATTTGATAGTATGATGCCGCAACAGGAAGATTTAGTTGTTAAGATATTGGAAAAACTTAAACCTGATCAGCGAGCCGCTATTCTTTCAGAAATGAGTGTTGCAAATGCAGCAGCATTGACAACTAAAATGGGACAATAATATTGCAGATAAGGCATTTACTGGATTAAAGATTCTGAGAAATTATTTATTTAAATTTGGAGGTAATATTTATGTTGGAAAAATGGAAAAGGAAAGCAATGCAAATGAATTTCAAAAAAGCGGTAATTTATTTCTTGATTATTAGTCTTATTTTCGCTGTAGTGGTTCCCGTAACGGTATATTTTAATTTTGAGAACAGAATAAATGAGTTTGATATGAATGTGGAAAAAGACAGAGAGCACGAAAATGAAAATAATGATGCAGAGAAAAAATACAAATTGGAAGATGAAGAACAAAAAGTCGTAGAGCATAAGGAAACGGAACATTCACAGGATGAATGGAACCTGTAAAAATTGTGGAAGAATTAAAATGAAAGGTTCTAAATTTTGTATCAGATGTGGAGAGCCTTTAAAAAGGGAGTGCCAGTATTGTAAACAGATAGTAGATATAAAGGCAGCTTATTGTAGCAATTGTGGGAAAAAGTTGGATGATAGTGTAAAATAGAAGTTGCAAAACCGCTAGCCGGATATATAGGTTATTGGTTAGCGGAAAAAATGGATAAACTTTTTATTAAGGAGAGATTGAAATGAGTATTTTCAGAGGATTTTTATTACATATATGCGTTATATGCAGTTTTGCCTGCATAATTGCAAAGATTTTGGATTGGTATAATCCTTTTATGGATTTTTCCGGACACATGGCATATATACAAATTATATTATATCTGGCAGTTCCTATTATGGTATTGACGAAATCAAAAGGAAACACAAAAAAACAAATTATGTGTAAAAGGAACTCTTAGAGAAAATATAGATGAAAAGCTAAAATATATCATATAAAAATAAACAGAAGGAAAAGCAAAAGAAAATGAAGAAGAGATTTTTAAGAGTTTTAGTTGATTTTGTGATTGCAGTATTGATTATCATTGCAGTTTGGATTGTAGATTATAAAATTCCGCAAAAAGGGATTGAGGCAATTGAACTTGGTGAAACATTAAGAAATCAGCAAAATGTAAAAGTAGAAGAGTCTGTAAAAAGGAAGGATTCTATCGATAGTACACAGATTGTTATGGACAAGCAGGATTGGCATAAAAAATTTAAGGACAAATTTACAGATACAGTTATTGCAACAGATACATCCTATACCAGTCCTAATTTAGCAATTAATTTGTCACAAATACAGTATGATACAGGAATATTAGACAAGTCAGAGTCTGGAAAGCATGAGAAATACGGTACAAAAATATCCTATGTATTAGCGGATATTTATATTGGAAATATTACTTGTTTTCAAACAGCCTTTGCAAAGAATACTTATGGAGTGGGTTATTCAGAGAAATTATCTGATATGTCAAAAAAGATGAAATCAGTTCTTGCTATAAATGGTGATTCCTATAGCAATGACCGTCATAAGGAGAATGGAACGATTATCCGGAATGGTGTGATTTATCGAGCACAGCAGTCAAATGCGGAAACCTGTGTGTTGAAATGGGACGGAACCATGGAGATATATCCTCCTAAACAAATTGATTTGCGGCAGTTAATTGATAAAGGGGTATATCAAAGTTGGGTATTTGGTCCAAGTTTGTTGGATGAGAATGGCAAAGCAAAAGCTGATTTTATAACATGGGATTATATACGGGAGTCACATCCCAGAACGGCGATAGGATATTATGAGCCAGGGCATTACTGCCTGTTGATTGTAGATGGAAGACAAAAAAATTCAAGGGGGATGTTCTTAGATGAAATGGCAAAAGTATTTGAAGATTTAGGCTGTAAGCTGGCTTATAATTTAGATGGAGGCCATTGCTCATTTATGACATTTCAGAATGATGTAGCTAATCATCCATATAAACCGGAACATGAAATAGCAGATGGGATTTTTTTGAATGAGGGATTATAATAGATAAATTCAATAAATGGATAATACATTTAGATGTTGTATGTTGTCTTATATGCGTAATAGTGAACGTACTGGACTGGCATAATCCATATATGGATTTTGGGCATATAAAAGACGTTGGCAGTGAGTGACAAGTCACACTATTGCCGGATGAATCTGATAACAGGAAGGGATTTTATCTGTTCAGTGATGAAATTCCTTCCTGTTACATCTTATAAATCAATTATGTGAAATTTGCTTTTGCAGCTTATTTAATGTGATTTGTATCTAAGACCTTGTTAACTGCGGAAAGTAAAGCACATACAGAGGCGTCAATGATATCGTTCTTGATACCGCAGCCCCAGGTGGTCTTGCCGTCTGCCATATCAATTCCCACATAGGCGCAGGCCTGGGAATTGGAACCATGCTGTAAAGCGTGCTCTTCGTAAGTTGTCAGCTTGAATTCTATGCCAAAATGCTTTTTTACTGCATTTGCAACGGCGTCCAGACGTCCGTTTCCCGTACCGTGGTATACTTTTTTAATACCGTCACGTTTGATTGTCAGCTCTGTGGAAATGACACCGTTTCCTTCTTGTACAAAATGACATTCGTCTAATTTGATAGCGGTCTTTATATTCACATACTCTTTGTTGAAGATTCCCAGGATTTCCTCCGGGGTTAATTCCTTGTGCATGTGGTCGGATACGCTCTTGACAGCATAGCCTAAATCTTCCCGCATTTTCGCTGGTAAATTAAAGCCGTAGCTCTGCTCTAAAATATAGCCGATTCCACCCTTGCCGGACTGGGAGTTAATACGGATAACATCACCCTCATACTCACGTCCAACATCATGTGGGTCAAGAGGCAGGTAAGGAACTGTCCAGTCCTTTAAGTTCTTTTCCTCTCTCCATTTCATACCCTTTGCAATGGCATCCTGATGGGAACCGGAAAATGCTGCAAATACCAGTTTACCGGTGTATGGGGACCGGTCATAAACCCGCATTCCGGTGACCCGCTCGTACAGTTCAGTAATCTTAGGAATATCACTGAAATCCAGCTTCGGGTCTATGCCGTGGGTATACATGTTCATTGCTAAAGTGATAATATCTACATTACCGGTACGTTCACCGTTGCCAAATAAAGTACCCTCGATACGGTCAGCTCCGGCAAGTACACCTAATTCAGCATCTGCCACGCCACAGCCACGGTCATTGTGTGGATGTAAGGACAGAATGACATTTTCCCGCATGGTAAGGTTTTTACTCATGTATTCAATCTGGCTGGCATAAACGTGAGGTAATGACATTTCAACGGTAGCAGGCAGGTTGATAATTACCTTGTTGTCAGGAGTTGGCTGCCATACGTCAATCACAGCGTTACAAACCTCCAATGCATAATCTACCTCTGTTCCGGTAAAGGATTCAGGGGAATATTCAAACTGGTAGTTGCCTCCATCCTGTTTTGTTAAATCCAACAACATTTTTGCGCCTTCCACCGCAATCTGCTTAATTTCTTCTCTGGATTTCTTGAAAACCTGTTCGCGCTGTGCCAGGGAAGTGGAATTATATAAATGGATTACTGCGTGTTTACAGCCTTTTACTGCTTCAAAGGTTTTTTGGATGATGTGTGGTCTTGCCTGTGTCAGAACCTGGACGGTTACATCATCTGGGATTAAATTCTGGTCAATCAACGCTCTCAAGAAATCGTATTCGGTCTCAGAGGCGGCAGGGAAACCGACTTCAATCTCCTTGAAACCAACCTGTACTAACATCTTGAAGAAATCAATTTTTTCATCTAAGCTCATTGGTACGATTAAGGCCTGGTTACCATCTCTTAAATCTACAGAGCACCATGCAGGCGCCTTATCAATATACTCCTTTTTGGTCCATTCCAAGGACTCGGCAGGGGGCATAAAATAATTTCTCTTATACTTGGTTGAATCCATCATAATAAATTACCTCTCTTTCTTTAAATAGAATATGTTTGCTTTTTCGGATATATATCGCAATCAGTCTTATTTTAGGGTAAATTAAAAAATGCCCCACGTCTCTTCTATAGAGACGTAAAGCAATGCTTACGCGGTACCACTCTAATTCATACATCATTGTATGCACTCATTGCAGATACGGACTTTGAAAAAATCAGTCTTATATCCTCCCTGAAATAACGGTCGGGCTCCGTCCTCACCTACTTATCTAATATTATGATATGTTCAGTGGGCTACTCAAAGGCGAGTTCAAATCTTTTTCGTAGCTGCCTTGCACCAGCCGGCAGTTCTCTGCATACTTCCAAGATTCTACTATTCCTTATCATGGTATTTATAAAATCAATATACAATTGTTTTAAGTAAGAAAAGATTAACATATTGTTTTCAAAGTGTCAACCCGTATTTTTATAAAAAAGTTATAATCAATGGAACAAAAATAGTGAAAAGGGTAATACTATAGTATATAATGTGCACCTGAGTGAATGAGGAAAATAAATGTGAATCAAAAGGACAAGATAGTATGAATTGGATAATGGTTTTCCTTGAAATCTTAGGAACGACGGCCTTTTCTGTTTCAGGGGCAGTAGAGGCTATGAAAAAAGAGATGGATTTACTGGGAGTCATTGTATTAGGACTGGTGACGGCAGTAGGAGGAGGCATTTTACGGGATATTGTAATAGGGGAGGTACCGCCGGTTGTTTTTCAGGATCCATGGTGTGCGGGGCTTGCAGTTGGTGTGGCTGTTGCAGCATTCCTTGTGGGCGCAGTTATGTCTAAGAAGCAGACAGAGGAAAAAAGTGCCATATGGAATAAGGTGCTTCTTATTTCAGATGCGATTGGTTTAGGTGCGTTTACGATTCTTGGCATTCGCTATACACAAGAGCGGTTGGGAAGTGAAAATATAGCATTGCTTCTTTTTGTTGGTGTAATTACGGGAGTTGGTGGCGGTATTATGAGGGATATATTTGCGGGAAATGTACCCTATATTTTCCGCAAGCATGTCTATGCGACAGCTTCCATCGTGGGGGCGGGAATTTATCTTCTTCTGGAATATACAGGGTATCTGGAATTTGCGGTTGCTGTCAGTTTATTGCTGGTGTTAGTTCTTCGGCTGCTGGCAGCTCATTTTCAGTGGAATCTTCCGAGGGTTCACCTGAAATGAAAGGACTTTGGAGATGTAAAGCTGGATGTGAGGCAGATGATTAAAGGGACTGTATTATGAATGCAGTTCTTTTATATTGGGGGAAAGCAGTATCTTATCTGATTTTGGTTGAGGAAATGCTGTGAAAATGATATACTTTATCATAGATGGGGGTACATATTTTGAGAGAAAAAGTTATAACAGCAGTGGCGGTAATACTGGGTTTGGTAATAGCATTTTTTGTATATCAGAATTTTTATCCGGAAGATTTTATGGAGAAGGATGAGACTACTATTACAATGTCTGATATTGAGAAGAATAAAAGTGTTTCATATACAGGGCATCCAGCAGGAGAAGATATTCCGCGTATTTCCGGCAAGGAAGAGTTTGAGGATATCCTTGCTATGGATGATGTAACAATGGAGCCAGGGGGGATTGTTTCTACAGGAATATTCAAATTGAAAGCGTGGGAAAGCCCGTATTTCAAAAGCCCAGGAACAGGAGGAAGCAGAGCAGGTGCCAGACGACGTGAAGTAATACAGGGGTGGGATTTGTTAGACCAATATAATGAATATTATCTTTTGGAATGTCCGGACGGAACCTATATATTGGCGCAAATACCAAAACGAATTGCCAAGGCAATTGAGAAAGGAGGCCGGGTTACTCTTCCAGTTTCTAAAAAGGAGGGTATTTCAAAAGAGGTGCAGGGGTATCTGTCAGAATTTAGCAGCGAATATGATATGACAATGAAGGGTGTGCTGTATGCATTTGATGATGAATGGTACCAGGAGCATGGCACAGTCATTACTTTGATACGTCTTGGAACCGCATTTGTAAGCTGGATTGTAACAGGAGTAGTTTTTTTACTACTGGGAGAAAAAATATTTAACAAAAGAAAAGCAGATTATTAATCGTATTTTTTGGAGGGCAGAGTATGTTGTGGGTGGTGTTACAGGATGTAGGACTGCTCCAGATATAAAAAAGGAGGATATACATATGGCAGACAGAATCAGACAGTATTTAGCATATATTGATAAGCTGTTAGAAGCAGAGGACAATGATATCAACTGGGAGGAGGAGATGAAAAAGCATCTGGTACAGATTGCATTTTTCGCCCATGAGAGGCTGATTCACCTGATTGTGACGGTAACCTTTGCCATTTTGACGGTTATGGCATTTTTGTATACATTTAGTAATTTTTCAATTCCGATGGTGCTGCTAATCCTTATGCTGCTGGTTTTGATGGTGCCCTATATCAAACACTATTTTCTGTTAGAGAACAGCGTACAGGACATGTACGAGCAGTATGATAAAATGCAGGAAAAGGCAGGAAATCATTCCTTTGTGAGAAAAGGAAAATATAAGAGATAGAGAAGAATGAGTAAAAGCTTTGAAATGAATTAAGAAAAACGTAAGATTTTACAATGAATAGTTGTGCTACAATAGTATCGGGCCAAATGAACGGAAACGCTCACTTGGCTCATTGCATATTAAGAAGTTTCGCAATTACCTAAAGTATGAAAAAGGATAAGAGGAGAGATGTATGAAAAGAATGGGCATGAAAAGACTGTCAGTATGGTTTGTATTGCTGGTAACGGTATCCGTAATGTTATTTCCGGCATTTGTACTCCATGCGGCAAATGATACAGAAAAGTCAAATAAAAATCAGAATTTTACGGTGGATACAGAATGTGGAATTGACGGCTTTGCTGCTTACGATAATCCGGTAGTAATTAAGGTTACCGTGGAAAGCAAAAGCAATTTTACAGGAACCCTGCGCATTGTACCGATGATGGACAATGGACAGAAGACTGCCGCCTATGGTGAAGAGATTTCACTGGCAGCGGGAGAGGAGAAAACTTTTACATTTGTCCCTTCTGTACTTGGCAATTCGGGAAAGCTCAAAATTGAACTCATGGATGACAAGGATAAGGTTGTGTATACAGAGTCAAAGCAGGTGAACCTTGTATCGATAGGTGAAAATGTCATGGTTGGGATTCTGAGTGATGATTATAGTGCCTTGCATTATTTTGACGGAATGGAAATGAAGCTTAATAATTATTCTGGAATTGTAAGCACACTGGAGTTAAATGAAACTTCTTTGCCGGCAGATAGCGGGGCGCTTTCAGTTTTGGATTATATTATTCTGGATAATTTTGATACTGCCAGTCTTACGGATGAACAGTATGCCGCACTGAAAGAGTGGGTAACTAACGGGGGTGTTCTGATTCTCTCACTGGGAAGCAATTATCAGAATGTGCTTCATGTCTTTACAGATGATTTTATAACGGGAACGATTGGAAAACTGGAAAAGAAAGATGTAATGTTGGGGGAGAGAGCCGGACAGGTTGTAAATGGGGTATCTGCAGATAATGTATCACAGACCGGTACATCTGACCAGAACGGCTTAGAGGATGTAAACCAGAGGAAAGATGAAAAGGAAGAAGAGCCAGATGATGCCTGGCAGGATGCGGAGGAATTCATAATAAAGGGAACAGATTCTGTTGAATTTGCCTTTGACGGGGCATCGGAATTAACGGATTTGTCAGATAATCATACCGCATACCAGAAGAAGATAGGAGCTGGCAATGTGGTTGTATTGTCCTATTCACTGGGAATGGAGCCGGTTATAAGTAGTACCTATAAAGGTATGATGGCGTGTCTGGTGCTGCAGACAACCGCTACGGATGCTGTTGTAACCAGATTAAATGGCGGAGATTATAATGTCAATGCTATGTATAGCGGTATTCAACTGGCTAAGACGGCAGATGTCAATAAAAAACCCAGCGGACTGCTGTATGGAGGAATTTTATTCTTATATGTTGTGTTGGTGGGACCGGTTCTTTATCTCATTTTAAAGGCTTGTAAAAAGAGAGAAAAAATATGGCTTGCCATTCCACTGGTGTCATTGGCCTTTACGGGGATTATTTATCTGACCGGTTTTATTTACAGGGTGAGCAAGCCTTTGATCAATACATTTTCTATTGTAAATGTAGAGGACGGTCTCCAAACAGAAAAGGTGTATGCCAATATTACCTGTCCCAAAGCACAGGAATATACAATCCGAATAAAAGATGGATATTCTGAATTTCGTTATAATATGGATGATTATTCCTATAGTATGTTTAGTTCTGGGGATTCCGATGGAAAATACGATTTTCTGATAAGAAAAACAGGTGAAGGAACAGAAATTTCACTGGATAACGAGGAGACGTTTGAAAGTACTGCACTCTATATGAAAAAGACCGGTGAAAATGATATGGGAACCATTGACTGTGATTTGCAGTGTACGACTACAGGCTTTGGCGGAACCATAACAAACAATACAAATTATGACTTAAAGGGGGTAGTGGCTACCTTTGAGAATCATTTTTATCAGGTGGGAGATATGAAAAGAGGGGAGCAAATCACAATTGACTCTTCAAAAATGATTGTGGCATATGAGTATGGAACCTTTGAACGTCTCTATAGCAGTAATCCGGATTTGTATTCAAACCGGGAGCTTTATACAGAGTATCAGATTGATACTACAATGGAGAATAGTTTTATTGACAAGGAAGCATATAATCAGGGTTATGTGTGGGGGAAAATCAGTTCTTACCGACCGGAAATTGTGGGAGATGAGGATGTCAAACAGACAGGGAATGCAGTGGTTTTCCAGACATATTATGCAGAATATGAGGATGTAGAGGGCGTTTATTATCCAAGCCTGAAACAGATGGAGCTTGCTTCCCAGGGAGATTATGACCCGGATGGTATGCTCTATAATGGAGCGGTGACAATGACGTATTCCTTTGAGGGATATCCAGGAATTACAACCTTGGAGAATCTTTCCTATGGTAAGACGGAAGTGGTAGATTCTGCTTCCTATGGAGCCAATGGATATGCGAATGTCTATGCATATAACAGCGAAACGGGAGCATACGATTTGCTGTTTGAAAATAGCAGTACCTTGTCAGGAGCGGAGCTGCAAAAATATATGGCGGGTAACATTATAATGTTAAAATATGAACCGGTAGACAGTATGGCAACATACTATATGCCGAGAATTGCTGCAAGGGGGGATAAGTAGATGTTAGAAATACAGGATTTGACAAAAAAATATGGAAAATTCCTTGCACTAGACAATTTAAATCTTCATATCGGAAAGGGAGAGATTTTTGGATTTGTAGGTCCCAATGGTGCGGGCAAAACCACTACCATGCGGATTGTGTGTGGTCTCTTAAAAGCAACCGGCGGTACCGTACTGGTAGATGGAATTAATGCGATTACCAATCCGGAGGATATTAAGAGAAGGGTTGGCTATGTGCCAGATTTTTTTGGCGTATATGATAATCTGAAGGTGCTGGAATATATGGAATTTTATGGTTCCATGTATGGTATGGAAAAGGAGGATGTGGATGAGATTGCAGAGGGTCTCTTAGAGCTTGTGAACCTGTCAGATAAGAAAGAGGAATTTGTGGATACCTTGTCCAGAGGCATGAAACAGCGTCTGTGCGTAGCAAGGGCGTTAATTCATAATCCGGATTTGCTGGTATTGGATGAACCCAACTCCGGACTGGACCCGAGGGCCAGATTTGAAATGAAAGAGGTGCTTAAGAATCTTGGTTCCATGGGAAAAACAATTATTATCAGTTCCCATATTCTGCCAGAGCTTGCGGAAATGTGTACCAGCATAGGAATTATGGAACACGGTCATTTGATTGCCAGTGGTAAAGTAGAGGAGATTATGCAGAAATCTCAGGGCATTCAGCCAATCCGAATGCGTGCCTTTACCCCGGATTATGAGGATGTGGAGGCATCACATGCATATATAGCAACAGTGTTAAAGGAGCAGCCCGATGTAGGAAAGGTTACATTTACAGAGGATGAGATAAGAATCTCTTTTACTGGTGATGAGCAGGAGGCGGCGCAGCTTTTAAAAAATTTGTTACAGCATAATATACTGGTCAGCAGCTTTTACAGGGAGAAAGAAGATTTGGAATCCTTATTCCTTGAGATAACAGGAGGTGTACAGGAATGAAAAAGAAATGGCATATGAACCCGATTTTAAAAAAGGAGCTGATGGTGGGTTCAAGAAGCATAAAAATGCCTTTTGCCATAATGGGTGTAAATGCATTTTTGGCACTGATTGTTGTTCTGGTAATTGCAGTGACTAATATGACGGGGGTAGTTATCGGTTATGATTATTCCGCTCTTAGCTGCCTGTTTCCAATTCTGGGATGCGTGGAATGTGGACTGTTAAGCCTTATCGTACCAATTATAACCTCTGGTTCTATTTCAGGGGAAAGAGAGCGTCAGACACTTGACATTATGTTAACTACGCCTATGTCACCATTTTCGATTGCGCTGGGAAAGCTTGGTTCTGCCATGATGGTAGTTATGATGTATATGGTGTCCAGTATTCCAATTATGGCAATTGCCTTTGTTTTGGGAGGAATGAGCTGGTGGGCGCTCTTTGGTCTGATTGTCATGCTTCTGTATCTTGGGCTGTATGTGGGAAGTGTGGGAATTTTCTGTTCCAGTGTGGTGAAAAAATCTATTATGGCTACCGTGTTGACGATAGTAATCGGGGTAACGATTATTGTGGTCACCACGATTATTTTCTATGCCGGTATTGCGGCAAAGGCATATCAGGCAAGCGTTGTCAATGGTACGCAGGTAACGCCGGGTGCGTTGCCCTTGATTTTAATGTTAAATCCTTATTCGCCGATTTTTGATTTTATGGTAAGAACCATGACCAGCTCCAGTGTATATGAGATTATCAAGGAGGCGGGTAACACCTCCCTTACATTAGGAAATTTGTATAAATATTGGATTCCGGTGTCTATGATATGGAATCTGCTGGTTGCGTTTGGTTTTTTGAAGCTGGCGGCAAGGAATATTTGTGTCACAAGGAATAAGAAGAATAAAAAATAGAGAAAGGAGTCAGGCTTTGGATTTAAAAATTAAACAGTTTGTTTACAGGGTAAGGGCAAGGCTTAAGGAACAGCAGATTATTACAAACCTGATAAAATATGTGGGAATTGGATTGTCTGTAGGAATCCTTCTTTCTTTTATATCCATGGTAATTCCTTTTTACTACGCAGTTCCGGCAGCGGCAGGGGTTATAATTATTTTCTTTATCATTGGAATTATTATGGGTATACGACGAACACCGTCTCCCATGGATGCAGCACTTTTGGCAGATGCCAGGGGACATAAGGAGAAAATCTCTACTGCATTTTTCCTGAAGGGAAAAGAAGACCCATTTAGTACCCTGCAAAAGAAAGATGCATTGCAAATTATAGAACATTTTCAAATACGCAGGGAGTTTCCAATTCATCTTCAGTGGAAACGGGTGCTTTTGATGCTGGGACTGGCGCTTGTGTTTGTAACCAGCACCATGATTGACACGCCGGCAAGGGATGAGGCGAGAGTCGGAAAGGATGTGGCAAAGGAGGCAGAAGAAGACATTGCCCGTTTGGAAAAGATAGAAAAGAAATTAGAAGAAAATAAAGAAATTTCGGAAACAGAAGCTGCTGAAATGAAAGAACAGATTGAAACTGCAAAAAAAGAGCTTTCGGAGGTGGATTCCAGAGAGGACTTAAAAAAGGCAGAAGACCGCATCATAAAGAAAATGGAGATAGCAGGTGAGAAGACAGAAAATAAGACGTTGAGTGAGACCTTGAGCGAGGCTGCAAAGGAAGCCGGTGAGGCGGCAGAGAAAAGGGAAAGTGATTTGGCGAAGGAGGCGGAGGAAGCACTTGCCAGAGCGGAAAAAGGTAGTAAAAAGGATAAACAGGAAGCTTATGAGAAGCTGAAAAAGCTGGCAGATTCCATGGGAGACGAGGCATTGAAAAAGGCGGCAGAGGAATATAAGGCATCTTCTTATTCGGATGGCGATTATGCTAATGCCGAAAGGGCGTTAAATGAGACTCTTTCTAATATGGCATCAAACAGGACAGATTTGGCAGACAATTCGAATGGAACAGCGTCCTCTGGTAACAATAACCAGAATAATGCCGGCCAGAGCAACAGCCAGAACAGTAACCAGACAAATAGTGGAAATTCTGGCAATAATCAGAACGGCGGACAAAACAGCGGCGGACAGGGAAATAACCAGAATGGAAGTCAAAATAGTGGCAATACGGGAAACGGACAGAATGGACAGGGCGGTTCCGGGCAGAATGGCAATGGAAACGGCTCCGGCAATGGTGGAAGTGGAAATAGTTCTGGAGGCGGATGGAACTACGGCAGCAAGGAAGGACAGGAGGGCGCCAGAAAGACCAATGAAAATATTACTGTTCCCGATGGAGAAACGGGTGAAGATGAAAATTTGACCGGAAAGGCAAATGGCAATAACAGCAGCACAAAAGAAAAATCCAATCAGTCCCAGACATGGTCTGGAAATAAGGTAAGCTATGGAGAGGTTTCGGCAGAGTATAAGAAAAAGGCTTATAAAAAGGTAAACGGTTCCAGTTATCCAGGAAAACTTAAGGATAAAATAAAGAACTATTTTGATGGGTTGAATTAGAGATTATATGTAAAGGTAGGTAATTGCGAAACTCTGATTTTGAAACCGCACGTTGTGTAAAATAAACAATTCAGCACAGGGCACGTTTGCACTACTTGTCGCTCGTAACAGTACATAAGCAATGTAACACTCTGCACACTTAGTGTGCAGGTGTACTTTCGTACTAAGCTCGAAAACACCTCGCTAAGTATGAAATGCAAGTACTGACGGCTCCAAAGTACCCTGTTTGTGGAGTTGTTTATTTTACACAACTATGCTTTTGAAAAGAGAGAGTTTCGCAAACACTTAAATATGTTTAGGAGTGGAAAGGAGCAAGTATGATAAATGAAGAGATATTACAGGGAATGGTTAAAAAAATAAAATCCTGTGAGGAAGAGATTGGAAAGGGAATTATCGGGCAGCGGGATATTATCCGTCAGGTGCTGCTGGCAATTCTTTCCGATGGCAATGTTTTGTTAGAGGGTGTGCCGGGACTTGGAAAAACGGAACTTGTGAAGGCCGTTTCAAGGGTTCTTTCCACCAGCTTTTCCAGAATCCAGTTTACGCCGGATTTGATGCCGGCAGACGTTACGGGAACCAACCTGATTATTAAGGAGGAGGGCAATAATGTTTTCCAGTTTGAGCCGGGTCCTGTGTTTGCCAATATTGTACTAGCAGATGAAATTAACCGTGCCACCCCGAAGACCCAGTCGGCTTTGTTAGAGGCGATGCAGGAGAAGACAGTAACGGTAGGTAAGACTACCTACGAGCTGCCCAAGCCATTTATGGTATTAGCGACGCAGAATCCGATTGAGAATGAAGGAACCTATCCCCTTCCGGAGGCACAGCTTGACCGTTTTCTCTTTAAGCTGTTGGTGGAATTTCCAAGTAAGGAAGAGTTGAAGGAGATTATGGATATTACGGTTACAAATCAGAAGGCAGAGTTAACGCCTGTGATGAATGGTGAGGACATTGTAGAAATCCGAACTGCAATCCGGGATATGCCGATTGCAGATGCAGTCATGGATTATGCGTTATCCTTAGTGGTGGCGACTCATCCGGAGCATCCGGATGTACCGGAGACAACAAAAAAATATGTTCAAAATGGAGCAAGCCCCCGTGCAGCACAGGCGATTGTAAAGACAGCCAAGGCAAGGGCATTTATGGAGGGAAGATATAATGTTGCCTTTGAAGATATCCGCTTTGTGGCATATCCGGCATTAAGACACCGTCTGGCGCTTAATTTTGAGGCAATTTCGGATGGAGTGACAGCGGATAACGTGATTAGAGAAATTATAGACGAAATCAAGACTGTATAGAAGGCAGAGGACGTAAAGCCGGAAAGGTGTATGGATGGAATCAGTAACCTTCGACAAGGGATTTTTTGAAAAATTGAATACGCTTAAAATGAGTCTGAATATGAGGTTGAGCCAGGGAATGAGTGGCATACGAAAATCCAGTGCCCGGGGTTCCTCTGTAGAGTTTTCTGATTTCCGGGAATATATGCTGGGAGATGATATCCGGCGGATTGATTGGAATGCCTATGGACGTACTGATAAATTGTATATCAAGCAGTTTATGGAGGAAAAGGAAGGGATTTTTCAAATATTTATTGATACCAGCCGTTCCATGTGTTTTGGCGGGGTGTCAAAATCAAAGCTGGCGCTGCAGGTGGCAGGTGCCCTTTCCTATATTATCTTAAATAATTTAGACCGTGTTTATATCAATGAGATGAAGGAAAATTCCCTGACCAGGGGAAAGGGAGTAACGGGTGGGGCTGCATTTTCCCATGTACTAAATGATTTGAACCGTATCGTTTTTGATGGAAAGACGACATTAAATAAAACCATTCTATCCCGGCAGGTACAAACAGGAGGAGTTTCTATTATTATCAGTGATTTCCTTGACAGGGAGGGAATCGAAGAGGCTATGAAATATCTGGCATACAAAAAGCAGGCGGTTGTTCTGATACAGATACTTTCCAGAGAGGAAATGGATATAAATTATGAGGGAACCCTTAATATTCTGGATATGGAAACGGATGAACGTGTTAAGATTACCATGTCCAACGCAACCATCAAAAAGTATAAAGAACAGGTGGAGGATTTGCGAAGCCGGTTGCAGACACTTGCAGGAAAGTATGGTGCACATTACATTTTTATGCGGTCAGACGGGGATTTGATTTATGAAATGCTGCATGGATTTTCAGGAATTATGCAGAAAATGTAGCTATTTGTCTCTGTGGGATTAGGAGGAGTTTTATGACAGTACAGAATTTATGGCCGTTGGCATTTCTTGTTTTGGTGCCGGTCATCATTTTACTATATCTATTAAAGCAAAGGGTCAAAGACGAGCCTTTTTCCTCCACTATGCTGTGGCAGGAGATATACAAAAACTTAGAGGCAAAAACTCCTTTTGAAAAATTAAAACAGAATATTCTAATGTATTTACAAATTCTTCTTATGCTGCTTCTGATTTTTGCACTGATGGCACCGGTGTTGAAAAAGGGCGGGCTGCTACAGGAAAATACAGTGTTTGTAATGGATAATAGCGCCAGTATGCAGTATCTTTATGACGAAAAAGACACCCGGTTGGAGCACAGCATCAAAGAGGCTAAGAAAGAGATTGACCAGCTGAGTGAAAACACCATGGTTACGCTGATTTCCTGTGGAGCGGAGGCGTCAGTTGTCTACCAGGGAAAGGATAAAACTACACTGAAGAAACGTCTTAATGAAATAGAGGAGACATTGGAAGCAGGAACGCTGGATGGAGCGGCAGGAGTTGTCAATTCAGTAATAGCGGATATGGAAAATGTGCAGATTATCTGCTACACCGATACGGATTTTTCAAGTGATATATGGACGAAGAGCAATACAAAGGCTGCTTTGATTGTGGAGGATGTATATTCAAAGGGCAGCAATTGTTCTCTGGATTATGTAAACTATTCCGCAGAGACGGATGGTGTAGAAGCACTCTGCAGGATTACCAATTATGGAGAGGAAGAGGTAACGCAGGATGTCAGTCTCTATGTGAATACAGATATTGCAGATGTCCAGACAGTAACGATACAACCGCAGGAAAGCGAAACAGTATATTTTAAGAAGCAGAATATTGCCATGGACGGCAGTGTGGTTTTAAAGGCAGAATTAAGCGAAAAGGATAGCTTGACTGCGGATAACAGCCAGAGTATTGCCGTGACAGCCAACACAGAGAAAAAAGTACTGCTGCTATCGGAGGGAAATGTATTTTTAGAAAAAGCATTGTCCTTAGATGACAGTGTAACGGTTTATAAGTCAGATGATATCCGTGTACTGGAGCAGGATACAGATACCTATGACTTATATGTATTAGATGGAATTTCTCTGCCACAGGAACTGGATACCGGCAGGCTTGCAGAGGGAGCGGCATTTTTGTTCCTTAACTATGACAGGGATTTTTATGATGCAGGCTATATGATAAAGGATTCCGAAAAAACGGATACGGTTTTGTATTTTAAGGAAAGTCCGGTTACGGAATATATAGAAGAATATTCTTTTGGCATTACAAGGGCATATACCTATGAATTGCCAGATTGGGCAGTTCCGTTTTTAAAGACAGGAGACGGCGGGATTACAGGCTATTATGGAGTGGCAGAGGGACATAAGGTTGGAGTTTTGGGATTTGATATCCATAATACGGACCTTGCCCTGCAGACAGAATTTCCAATCTTTATGTCCCAGCTTAGTGAGGCATTGTTGGGGACGGAAGCAGAGGAAACGGAGTTTTCCAATTTTCCGGTTACAGAAGAGTCCGATGTTGCACCGGTAGACAGTGTATCCATAGAAGGAAGCCGGAATAAAAAGAAAACCGGAGGCAGAGCGATACGGAACCTGTTACTGCTGTTAGCCGTTTTGCTGTTGGCAGTAGAGTGGATTGTCTATGTAAAGCAGGTGAATTCCACGAAGAAGAAACAATTTCTTGTGGTCCGCTTACTGGTATTGCTTGTGATGATTCTGGCAATGGCGGGGGTATCGGTGCCCAAAAAGCAGAAGAGGTGTGAGACCATTTTCCTAGTAGATGTTTCGGACAGTATGTCTGGCAATCTGGAGGAGGTAGAACAGTATTTAAAGGACACGGTACAGGACATGCCGGATAAGAATCTTTTCGGTATTGTGGCATTTGGAAAGGATACGGCGGTAGAGCAGTTTCTTTCAGATAAAAAAATGTTTTCAAGGTTTACGGTGAATCCGGTTACAGCTGCCACTAATATTGAAAAGGCAGTGACAACCGCCTGTTCCATGTTTGATGAGGGTGTGACCAGACGGCTGGTTCTAATCACGGATGGAAGTGAAAATGAGGGCAGCATGAGCCTTGCAGCGACCACATTAAAGGGCAGTGAAGTGGAACTTTTATCCATCGCCATGAAGGACAGCATCAGCGGAAATAGTGAAGTGTACATCAGCAGTCTGTCCGTACCGAATGTGATTCACGCAGGAGACCATTATAATGTTACCGTATCCATAACCTCCAATGTGGAGACAGATGCCCTGCTTTCCCTGTATGCTGGGCGGGTAACCAAGGGTCAGCAGAATATTCATCTGACCAGGGGGGAGAATCAGTTTGTTTTTGAGGATGTGGGAGAAGAAGGGACAATTGCCCAGTATAAGGCGGTGATTGAGCCCCAGGAGGATACCATTTCAGTCAATAACACTTACGTGACCTTTGCGGAGATTGAAGCGAAGCCTAAGGTATTGCTGATAGAGGGTAAAGCAGAGGAAGGAAATGAATTTGAAAAGGTTTTAACCGCAGCGAATATTGATTATGATAAGGTCACTCCAAAGGGGACACCGATTACGTTGTCAGGGCTTAATCAATATAAGGCAGTTATTACACTGGATGTACACTATGATGATTTGAGGGAAGGCTTTGTCAATGCCCTGCAGTCCTATGTGAAGGATTATGCTGGTGGATATATCTGTATCGGCGGGGAGAACAGCTTTGCTTTAGGGGGATACCGGGATACGGTATTAGAGGAGATTCTTCCAGTGAATATGGATTTACAGGGAGAGAAGGAAATACCAAAGATGGCAATGGTGATGGCTATTGACCAATCCGGAAGTATGACCAGTCCGTCAGAAGAAAATACATCTGTAACAGGCTTGGATTTGGCGAAGCAGGCGGCGCTTTCCGGAGTATCTGAGTTGAGGAGCAATGATGAAATAGGAATACTGGCTTTTGATGATACCTATCACTGGATTGTACCGATGAAAGAGGCACTTGATATGGAACAGATTAAAGAGGATATCAGTTCCATTGGTTACGGAGGTGGAACCAGCATTTATCCTGCTCTGCAGCAGGCATATGAACAGATTTTAAAAAGTGATGCAAAGCTTAAGCATATAATCTTATTGACGGATGGACAGGATGGTTTTAATCAGTATGATAGTCTTTTAAATCAGATAAACGAGGCAGGAATCACAGTATCTACCGTTGCAGTGGGAAGTGGTTCCGACCAGCAGACTCTTCGGTATATCGCAGAAAAATGTGGAGGAAGATTTTATTATACGGATGTCAATAACTCTATTCCGAGAATTTTTGCCCAGGAGGTCTATCTATCTACAAATACCTATCTGATTAATGAGGAATTTTATCCATCTATTACAAGCAATCATGAGATATTGAAGGGGGTAATGGATGACGGATGTCCGGCGCTTCTCGGATATGTGGCGGCAACAGCAAAACAGATGGCAGATGTGATATTAGAATCAGACCGGGAGGACCCTGTACTCAGTACATGGCAGTATGGTCTGGGAAGGACAGTGGCATGGAACAGTGACGGAAATAATGAGTGGACTGCCCAGTATGCTGCATGGGACAATTATCCGATGCTTTGGTCGAATATCATTCATTATGTGATTTCGGATTCAGAGCTTGGTGAGGATGACCTTGAGGTGGTAAAAGAGGGCAATACGGCGTCCATCACCTATCAGACAAAGGACTATGACAAAGATACGAAAGTGAAAGCGGTGGTAACAGATGAAAATGGAAATGCAGAGGAAGTATCTCTGGATGCAATAAAGCCAGGTGTTTTTGTGACAGATTTAGATGTGTCAGAGGTTGGGGTTTACAATGTAAGCATCCGTAAAATGTACGGTGAGGAAATTGTGAAAAATTATAATACTGCTTATGCCAACCAGTATTCTGCGGAATACCAGTTTTCTGATAGCGATACAGATTTGGCTTCCTTTGTTAAACAGGCAGGGGGGCAGGAGATTACATTATCCGACAACATCTGGAAGCAGAATCAGAATACAGTAAAATCAAGAGTTTCCCTTACCGTGCCGCTGCTGATTCTGGCAATTTTTCTGTTTCTGCTGGATATTATAATCAGAAGGTTTTCCATTGACCTGTGGGGAAATACAAAAGGGTTTCGTGAGAGAATAACTGCGATGGCAAAAAGAAACAGCAGGAAACGAAAAAATGCAGAGAAAAGGGCAGAAACCATAATCCATGTGGAAGAAGCAGAGGTTCCTGATAAACGGGAGACAGAGGAAATTGCAGCGGAGAAAAGCACGACAAAGGAAAGGGTGAAGAAGCCGGAAAAGCAAGAACGGAAAGAAAAGAAAGAACAAAAAGAAGAGGAAAAAACGGAAAACGGGCAGAATATGGCAGTGTCGGATAAGCTTGATATGAACCAGCTTTTGAAGAAGAAGGCGGAGAGGGAATAAAATAGTTACTGTGCAGCTGCCAGCATATCCTTTAGCTTTGTGGCGGCTACACTAAGGGGATGTCCGGAATCCTCCACGAGACATATATGGCGTGGAGGTAATGTCTCAGCCAGTGGGATTTCAAATACTTCTTCATTTTTTATGTGGTCATCCAATAAGAAATCCGGAACAAAACCGATGCCCAAGTCATGGGTGATAACCGGCAGAAGCTGGTCGGAGGTGGAAACCTCTACCTCCGGATTCAGGGCGATATTTTTTCTTAAAAAAATATCCGAAAAATAATTATAGGTCATGGTATCTTTGCCGAGACATACCATTGGATATTTCTGCAAATCAGACAGGTGATGCTTTGTTTCTGCCAGATAGGCGTATTTTTTACTGCCCACTAAAACCTCATGAAATTCCTTAATTCTCGTTTCTTTAAATGGCTTTTGTATTCTGGTAGGAGTTGTGACTACAGAAAAATCTGCCAGACCATTTCTGACAGCCTGTATGGCCTGAGGTGTGGTATGGGAGAGAATATGGATATGGATTCCCGGATAGACATTGTGAAAATCCTTTAAAACTGCCAGCAGGATTCCGTGAAGAGCCGTTTCACTTGTACTGATGGTAATGGTTCCGCTTTCCAGGCTGCTGGAATTGGCAAGTTCTAATTCTGCCAGATGGAGCTGCTTATATGCAATGGCAACATAGTTATATAGCTTTTTCCCCTCTGGTGTCAGAGTAATTCCACGGTTAGAGCGGACAAATAAAGTACAGCCCAGCTGCTTTTCCAGATTGTTCATGGAGCGGGTGATGTTGGGCTGGTTATTCAATAAAATGGAAGCGGCACGGGTAAAGCTTTTGTATTTTGCTACGTAATAAAAAATTCTGTAGTAGTCGTATGTAATATCCATATGGGTACTCCTTTTTTATGTCATTATGATATGACAGCTATCTTAAATATATATTTTACATCTTGCAAAAAGTATTATAAACTCTGTTAGAACCAAAGTAAAGAGATAAGGAGATGGTTTTTTGGATAATCTGGCAAAAAACCTGATGGAGGAGCTGGAGTGTGAGACAGTTTTTACAATTCCCCTTTTTGGAGGGATTGATGTGTCGGAATCCGTTGTTGTCACATGGATTATCATGGCAATTCTTATTTTGGCAGCAATCATTCTGACGAGAAATATGAAGCTTGACCACATCAGTAAACGTCAGGCAGTGGCAGAACTGATTGTCACCAAATTGACAGGAATGGTAGAGGGAATGATTGGACCGGAGGGCAGGGTGTATGTACCTTATCTGACAACGGTGCTTTTGTATATTGGGGTATCCAATATCATTGGTCTTTTCGGAATGAAGTCCCCTACAAAGGATTTAAATGTTACCATTGCACTGGCTTTGATGAGCATTGTTCTGGTAGAGGCTGCCGGTATCTATCATCACGGTGTAAAAAAATGGTTACATAAGTTTACGGAGCCCATTGCCATTGTAACGCCGATTAATGTTCTTGAAGTATTTACAAGACCGTTATCGCTTTGTATGCGTCTCTTTGGTAATGTGTTAGGTGCATTTGTTATTATGGAGCTGATAAAAATGCTTGTCCCGGTATTTCTGCCGGCCGTTTTCAGTCTGTATTTTGATTTGTTTGACGGATTGCTTCAGGCATATGTGTTTGTATTTTTAACATCACTGTACATCAGCGAGGCAATCGAGTAAGCAGACAGCAGAACAATTAACATTTATGCCTGGTTTTCCTTGTAAGATAGGAAAGAGAAAACCGGCGCAGATTTTTATGGAAAAGGAGAAAAATAATATGAATACATTAATCGCAATTGGAGCAGGTATCGCAGTTTTAGGAGCACTTGGAGCAGGTATTGGTATTGGTATTGCAACCGGTAAGGCAGCAGAGGCAATTGCAAGACAGCCGGAAGCAGAGGGTAAGATTAACAAGACATTGATTCTTGGTTGTGCCCTTGCAGAGGCAACCGCTATTTATGGTTTTGTTATCGCATTGATGGTTATTGTAATGTTAAAATAATAGGAAAGGCAGGTTGGTAAGATGCTCCGGGTAGATTGGAATTTATTATTTACCATAATTAACCTTTTGGTTCTTTTCATTGCAATGAGGGTGTTTTTATTTAAGCCGGTACAAAAGATTATTGCAGAGAGACAAGAAGAGGCAGACCGTCGGTTTGAAGAGGCTGCAGCCAGCAAATCCCAGGCAGAGGAAATGAAGGCGCAGTATGAAGTATCCTTGGCAAATGCAGAAACGGAGAAGAAGCAGGTGCTGAGAGAGGCTAAGAAATCAGCAGACGCAGAATATCAGCGGATTATTAAGGATGCTGAAAAGACTGCAAAGCAGGTGAGGAAGGATGCAGTGACAGAGGCTGAAAACCAGAAGGCACAGATTATTAAAAAAGCCGAAAAGGAGATTGCAGACCTGGTTGTAGATGCG
Source organism: uncultured Eubacteriales bacterium (assembly GCA_900548855.1). Lineage (GTDB taxonomy): Bacteria > Bacillota > Clostridia > Lachnospirales > Lachnospiraceae > CAG-590. The sequence goes on along the minus strand of URMF01000005.1, from coordinate 70,503 downwards.
GCAGTAAAGGTAGCAGGTGAAAAAAAGGGTGCAGAGGCAGACAGAGTATTATATAGCAAATTTTTAGACAAAGCAGGTGATGAAGCGTGATTCAGGCAGCGGTTGATTATGCAAATGATTTAAAGAAGGCGGAGACTCCGAAAGAAATCCTTAAGCAGGTGAAAGATATTCTTGAGGCTGTTCCTCAAATCCGGTTGGAATTTGAAGATCCAACTGTGCTGCTTGAAAAAAAGCACATGGTTATTGAAAGGGTGTTTCCGAAAGAAATCCGTAGTTTTTTAAAGGTGTTATGTGATAATGGTGACTTTAATCTATGGGATGAGATAATCCAGGCATTTACTGAGCTTGACAGGAAGCCTTCTGCAAAAGAAGAACAGGCGGTTCTTATTTATGTAACTCCGCCAACAGAGGAGCAGCTGGCAGGTATTCAAAGGTTTCTGGGAAAAGAATTTAACAATTCGGATATTTCTATAGAATGTAAGGAAGATGCATCTCTAAAAAGCGGTTTTATTCTCCGTGTCGGAACGAAAGAATATGATTGGAGTGAGAGAGGGCGGATTGAACAGTTAGAGCAAAGGATTGCAAAGGCAGTACAATCTTCGGATGGTCCGATTGCCAGTGAAGAAGGCATTATTTCTATTCTTAAGAGTAATATTGAAGACTTTGAATTGGAAGCCAGGGATAAGGAAATCGGTGTTGTCAACTGGGTAGGTGATGGAATTGCCAATATAGATGGCATTGACCATGCATTTTATGGCGAGATTGTTCTCTTTGACAGCGGCGTGAAGGGAATGGTACAGGATGTAAGAAGGGATGAGATTGGTGTCATTCTGTTTGGAAGAGACACGGAGATTAAAGAGGGAAGCCGTGTTGTCCGTACTGGTAAAATGGCAGGAATCTCTGTAGGTGAGGACTTTAAGGGACGAATTATTGATGCACTGGGAAATCCGCTGGATGGAAAGGGTGATATTACAGCGGAAGGTTTCCGGCCGGTGGAGTGTTCTGCACCAAGTATTGTGGACCGTAAGTCAGTATCTGTGCCAATGGAAACCGGTATTCTTTCCATTGATTCCATGTTTCCGGTTGGAAGAGGACAGCGTGAGTTGATTATCGGGGACCGTCAGACTGGTAAAACCTCCATTGCAATGGATACGATATTAAACCAAAAGGGGAAAGATGTGGTCTGTATCTATGTGGCAATCGGGCAGAAGGCATCTACGATTGCAAAGCTGGTAAATACATTAAAGAAAAATGGAGCCATGGACTACACCATAATCGTATCGGCAACGGCATCCGATCCGGCGCCTCTTCAGTATATTGCGCCGTATTCCGGTACAGCTTTAGCTGAATATTTTATGTATCAGGGGAAGGATGTATTGATTGTGTACGATGACCTTTCCAAGCATGCGGTGGCTTACCGGGCAATCTCTCTGTTACTGGAGCGTTCACCGGGACGTGAGGCTTATCCCGGAGACGTGTTCTACTTACATTCCAGACTGTTGGAGCGTTCTTCCAGGTTGACACCGGAGGTCGGTGGCGGTTCCATTACCGCACTTCCGATTATTGAAACCCAGGCAGGAGATGTATCGGCATATATTCCAACGAACGTAATTTCCATTACCGACGGACAGATTTATTTGGAAAGTGAGTTGTTTTTCTCCGGTCAGAGACCAGCGGTAAATGTGGGTCTTTCTGTATCCCGTGTAGGTGGTGCGGCACAGACCAGAGCAATGAAGAAGGCAGCGGGAAGTATCCGTATAGATTTGGCGCAATACCGGGAGATGGAGGTATTTACCCAGTTTTCTTCTGACTTAGATGAGAATACGAAGAAACAATTAGCACATGGGCGTGCGTTGATGGAGCTGTTAAAGCAGCCTCTTGGCAATCCCCTTAGCATGGCAGAGCAGGTAATTATACTGGTATCTGCAAATGCGCATGTGTTTAGTGATTTAGAGGTAGGTAAGATAAAACAGTTCCAGACCGATTTGCTGGCAGATTTTCATACAAAGCATTCGGAAATTATCAGTCAGTTAGAGGCATCCAAGGATTTATCGGAGGATGTAAAGGAAGCAATCATAGAGGCAGCAAATGCGTTCAAAAATCATGAGGAATAGTGAAGCGTTACACGGATTGGAGAGTAGAATATGGCAAATGCAAAGGAGATTCAGAATCGTATAAAAAGTATTCAGGATACCATGAAGATTACAAAAGCCATGTATATGATGTCCTCTATGAAGCTTAGGAAGGCAAAGCAGAAGCTGGAGGATACAGAACCTTATTTTTATGGATTGCAGGAACAGATATCCGATATTTTACTGCATTTTCCGGATATGCAGCATTTATATTTTGATAACCGCGGCAGTGATTTACAGGAAACGGTTAAGAAGAAGGGATATATCATCATAACAGGTGATAAAGGCATGGCAGGTGCTTATAACCATAATGTTCTGAAAGAAGCACAGCGTTTGGCGGATGAGGCAGAGGATTGCCGCATGTTTGTAGTTGGGGAGCTTGGCAGACAATTTTTCCGGAACCAGAAATACGCGGTAGATGAGGAATTCCGGTTTTCTGCTAATAACCCTTCTATGCACCGTGCACGGGTTATGACCGAGTATATTGTAGATATGTATAAGAAGGAAGAATTGGATGAGGTCTGGGTTATTTATACCCGTATGGTTAATAGCATGAAGGAAGAGGTGGAAATCCAGCAGATTTTTCCGTTAAAGACACATCAGTTTATCAAGCAGGAAATTTTGGAACAGTCAGCAAAGGGTCATGGAAATGATGATAAAGAAGCAGCGGATCAGGCGGACGACTGGTTTTTGATTTATCCTTCCCCAAGAAGAGTTCTGGAAAAGCTGGTATATAATTATGTAACTGGATTTTTATATGGTGCCCTGGTGGAGGCTTCTGCCAGTGAAGAAAATGCCAGAATGCTGGCAATGCAGTCGGCAACGAATAATGCACAGGAAATGTTGAGAGAGCTTTCGGTACAGTATAATCGTGTCCGGCAGGCAGCAATCACCCAGGAAATTACTGAGGTAATCGGTGGTGCCAAGGCACTGAAAAAGAAGAAACAAGCGAGGTGAAATTTCGTATGATGGAAAATAAAGGTAAGATTGTACAGGTTTCCGGGCCTGTTATAGATGTGGAATTTGAAAATGGGAATCTTCCGTCCATTAAAGAGGCACTTTATGTAATGAACAACGGAAAGAAATGTGTGATGGAGGTATCTCAGCATATCGGCCATAATGTGGTGCGGTGTATCATGCTTGCAGCCAGCGAGGGTCTTTGCCGGGATATGGAGGTTACGGCAACCGGTGCAGGCATTCAGGTTCCTGTAGGGGAAAAAACTCTGGGGCGTTTGTTTAATGTTTTAGGTGAAACCCTGGATGATGGGGAGGCGTTAGATGATGCAGAGCACTGGTGTATCCACAGGGAACCGCCAACCTTTGAAAATCAGAGTCCGGTTGTGGAGATGTTAGAAACCGGTATTAAAGTCATTGATTTGCTGGCTCCATATGCAAAGGGTGGAAAGATTGGATTATTCGGTGGCGCCGGTGTTGGTAAAACGGTGTTAATTCAGGAGCTGATTCACAATATTGCCACAGAAAGCGGCGGTTATTCTATTTTTACCGGTGTTGGCGAGCGTTCCAGAGAAGGAAATGACCTTTGGATGGAAATGAAGGAATCAGGGGTTCTCAATAAGACTGCCCTTGTATTCGGACAGATGAATGAGTCTCCCGGTGCACGTATGCGTGTGGCAGAAACCGGGCTTACCATGGCAGAGTATTTTAGGGATGTAAAAAAGCAGGATGTGCTGCTATTCATTGACAATATATTCCGTTTTGTTCAGGCAGGCTCAGAGGTTTCCGCATTGCTTGGGCGTATGCCTTCCGCAGTGGGTTACCAGCCGACGCTGGCAAATGATTTAGGAGAACTGCAGGAGCGTATTGCCTCAACAAAAGATGGTTCTGTAACCTCTGTGCAGGCAGTTTATGTACCGGCAGATGATTTGACAGACCCGGCTCCTGCAACAACATTTTCACATCTGGATGCCACTACGGTTCTTTCCAGAAAGATTGTAGAGCAGGGGATTTATCCTGCGGTAGACCCATTAGAGTCTACCTCCAGAATTCTTGAGGCAGATGTGGTGGGAGAGGAGCACTACAGTGTAGCAAGACGTGTTCAGGAAATCTTACAGAAATATAAGGAATTGCAGGATATTATTGCTATCCTCGGCATGGAGGAGCTTTCAGATGAGGATAAGTTAACGGTTTACCGGGCAAGAAAGGTACAGCGTTTCCTGTCCCAGCCATTTCATGTTGCCGAAAATTTTACTGGCGTAAAGGGCGCATTTGTTCCTGTTAAAGAGACCATTAGAGGATTTAAGGCAATATTGGATGGGGAAATGGATGCATATCCGGAAGCAGCCTTCTTTAATGTAGGTACGATAGAGGATGTGAAGGAAAAGGCAGCCGCATATCCAGCTAATTGAGTTTCGAAATTACCTGGTATGCATTTAAAATTAGGAGAGGAATGGCAGTATGAACACTTTTTCTTTAAAAATAATTGCATGTAATAAAGTATTCTATGACGGTGAGTGTGAATTGCTTGTATTTCCGGGATACGATGGAGAAATGGCTATTATGGCAAACCATGAACAGATGACCACCACCATTGAAATCGGTGAAATCCGGTTCCGCCTGCCGGGCGGAAGCTGGCAGACAGCTATTGTGTCATCTGGTTTTTTGAAGGTAAATCATAATAAAGTGGATGTATTAGTTTATTCGGCTGAAAAGCCGGAGGAGATTGATGCATTCCGTGCAGAGGCGGCATTGGAACGTGCCAGGGAACAGCTTCAGCAGAAACAGAGCATTATGGAATATCACATATCCCGTGCGTCACTTGCCAGAGCTATGGCAAGATTAAGAGGCAGGGATAAATATATATCCAATTAATATATGGTAAAGCACAGGAAAGAACCGGGTATTAACCGATTGTTTTCTGTGCTTTTAATATTTAGAAGAAATTTTATACTGTCATAATTTCTAATTTGATATAAAAATGATATAATCTGCTACATAGTATACATTCGCCCTAGTATAGATTTCAACAAACAGGGGAATGATAGAACAAGATATTGTTTTGTCAGTAAAGTATGTGATAACTGGGAAGGAGGAACATCATCTATGAAAATTTTATTTTATGATGCTACAAATTATGATAAGGAATCTTTTGATAAGGAACTGAAGAATTATCCGGAAATAGAGATTACCTATCAGGAAATCGATATCTCGTTAAAGACGATATCTCTGGCAAAGGGGTATGATGCCATTTGTGCCTTTGTTAATTCAGATTTAAGTGCACCAGTCATTGAAAAGCTGAATGAAATAGGAATTAAACTGATTTTATTGCGGTGTGCCGGCTTTAACAATGTTGCCCTTGATAAGACCAGGGAGTATGGTATGACGATTTTACGTGTGCCGGGATATTCACCGGAGGCGGTGGCAGAGCATGCCATGACCCTTGCCCTTGCAGTTAACCGGCATTTGCATAAAAGCTACATTAAGGTGCGGGAGAATAATTTCAGTCTTGTGGGACTGACCGGTATTAATTTTTATCAGAAGACTGCCGGAATTATTGGAACCGGAAAGATAGGTGCAGCCATGTGCAGAATCTGTAAAGGATTTGGTATGCGTGTTATTGCCTATGATATGTATCCAAACAAGAGCCTTGATTTTGTAGAGTATATGTCATTGGAGGAGGTGTTAAAGCAAAGTGATTTGCTTTCACTGCACTGTCCATTGACGGAGGAGACACATCATTTAATCAACAAGGACACCATTGCACTTATGAAGGACGATGTAGTATTTGTCAATACTTCCAGAGGTGCCCTTGTCAATACAGAGGATTTAATACAGGGAATCCGCAGTAAGAAGTTCTTTGGTGTGGGATTAGATGTATATGAGGAAGAGGGACGAAATGTGTTCGAGAACCGGGAGGATGAGCTGTTAGAATCCTCCATCACAGCAAGGCTGTTATCCTTCCCAAATGTCATTGTGACTTCCCACCAGGGATTTTTGACCCATGAGGCATTGGCCGCCATCAGCCAGACTACCCTGCAAAATGCATTGGATTTTGAAAAGGGGCAGGTAACCGAGGCAAATCTTGTAAAGTAGATATCAGCATTTCATGCATTGCAGCAGCTCTGTCATTTGCCGGATTCCTCTCTTTTGGGAAACGATAATCGAATTTAAGATTGGCACCAGACCATCACAGATATCATATTGCAGAGTCGTCTCAGACAGTTTCACGGCGCCTCTGTGATGTGGTATCATTTCCCGTAAAAAATTCCCGTTGATTTGGTTGCTGCTACAGGCATGTTCCATTTCACAAAACATGGTATCCATAATCTGATTTACCTGACGCTGGTAAAGACATAAATCCTGCCGGGGATTGCACAGCTGTCCGCAGGTGCATTTGATTTTTTCCATGTCTTCTATGCTTTTTGTCTGTTCTGTTATAATCTGCGTGGCAATATTCTGCAGGGGAATCCATGTGGTGTATTTTAAAATGTTCTCTGACATTTCAATGGCTGCCTGGTGGTGGGGAATCATCTGAACAATAAAGTTATAAGAAATGCTGTCTGTCAGATCAACCTGGGTCATACCCTGTATCATTCTATCCAGAATACAGTAGAATTCACTTAAATAATCTTTTGCAGTATTGCTTAATTTACATATCTGGCACATAGTACACCTCCTATACTCTTAGTATATGAAAGAATACAGGAAAGGTTTCTGTTTTTTAAATTTTATAATTCCTCCTGAAGCCGGCTGACCAGTGCAGGTACAACCTGTTTTTTACGGGAAACAACACCGGGAAGGTGGCAGATATTCTTGTCTGCTTCTACATGAAATGCTTCTGCTGCATATTTTTCTGCATCGGCTCCAAAGGCTAACAGGTCAGAACGCTGGTTATGGATGTTGGTTAACATAACATAAACAAGCTGGGTTGGCATGGAAGGAAGTGCAGCAGGTACATATTCCTGCATCAGTGCGGCTACATTGTCTAACTCCCGCTGGTTAATGGAGCTCACCTGGCTGACACCAATTCCCATTTTATCAACCTGAAATGCCTTGTAATCCTGATTAAACAGTTCTTCTGGCGTTTTATTTTTTAGACTGCTTCCCGCTTCAAACATTTCCATGGCAAAAGCCTCCATATCAATTTCTGCAATTTTTGCCAGTTGTTCTGCGCAGGCTTTGTCCAGCGAAGTACAGGTTGGAGAGCGGAAAAGCAGGGTATCCGAAAGGATAGCCGCACATAGGATTCCGGCGATTTCCCTGCTGATTGGCTGGTTGTTTTCCTGATACATCTGGTATACGATGGTTGCGGTACAGCCCACAGGCTGGTTTCGGAAATAAACAGGGGAAATAGTCTGGAGAGAACCAAGCCTGTGGTGGTCGATAATTTCACAGATTTCCGCATCTTCAATTCCGTCTATAGCCTGGGATTTTTCGTTATGGTCCACTAGTATTACTTTTTTCTTGCGGAGAGCAAGTAAATTACGGCGGGATACCATGCCATAGTAATGTCCCCAGTCATCCACGATTGGAAAATCGCGGTGACGTTTTTTAGACATGATTTCTTTAATGGCTTCCACCGTTTCGTCTAACTGGAAAGTAATCAGGTTATCCTTTCTCATAAAATATTTGACAGGGATGCTTTGGTTGATGAGGCGTGCAACGGTATAGGTGTCTAACTTTGTGGTGATAACGCTGCATTCCCGTTCCGCTGCCAGTTGGAGCACCAGTGGATTTACAGGAGCATCCAGACAGAGAATCAGGCAGCCTACGCCCATTTCAATACCACAGATTTGTGTATCTACACGGTCGCCTACTATCATAATGTCATCCTTGGAAATCATATTTTCAATTAAATGTGGGTTGGCAGCCCCGATAATTACCTTGCCGTTTATAATATGGTTGTGTGGATTTCCTGACACCAGGGTTCCCTCTAATACCTCTACCAGATTGGCATAGGGGGTTTTTGCCTTGGAGATGACATCGCTTTCAAAATCATCCATATAGGATTTTGCAATATCATTAATGGTAATGATTCCCTCTAAAATGTTATTGCGTTCTACAATAGGAAGCGTAACAACATCTAACTCCCGCATCATTTTCCAGGCAGCTTTTATTGAAATATTATCTTTTACGCCCGGGGTTTTACGGTATTCAATATCCATAACCTGGGTATTTACGTCTTCGATTAAATCAGGGGTATCTATCTTGAAGTAGTCCAGAACAAAGGCAGTTTCATTATTAATACGTCCTGCACGCTTTGGTACATAGCAGCCAGGCTTCAGCTGGTTTTTGAGATTTGCGTATGCAACTGCCGAACATATAGAGTCGGTATCGGGATTTTTGTGGCCGATTACGATAATTGGTGTCTGTTCCATTTGAATTCCTTCCCTTCTATATCTTGTGAAATCGTTCTCTTGATTTACGTATATATGTATCATATTAGCTAATAGTTAAAAAAGCAAGTTTTTTATGAAAGTATAAGTGATTTATATTTTAATATCAAGAAATTATAAAAGACTGCACATATTTGTAATACAACCTATGCAGTCTTTTATATGCTTTCCAGTCTTTTTATTTTGTCGTATTTGTATTGTTTGTGTTCTTGGTATTATTTGCACTACTGTTATTGTTCTGGTTAGCAGAGGCGCTATTACCGCTATTTGTATTATTGTTGTTTCCAGGATATTCTGTTACGGCACCATTTTCACCTTTTTTGTAAATCATACCGGAGGTTGCATCTACAAAAAATTCGCCAAACATTTCTCCTTTTGTATTTTTGCTGGTATCGTATAGGTAGAAGTGATAACCCTTGGAGCCCTCCTGGTAATCATTCAGCTTCTGGTCTTCATCACGCAGCTCAAATTTTGCATCAGAATGATAAGAACCCATAGTGTCAAGGAAATAGTCGTGGGCATCTGTGTAGTTTTCGAAGCCGCCGTTTCCCACAAGGTCATCCACTGCATTCCCGACACCGTTTGCTACATCTTCTGCCGCATTACCCACATCATCTGCCACGTCATCTACTACATTGTTGTTTTTGTTGTTACCACTGGTTGAAGTGTTATCGTTATTTCCACATCCGGTCATTGCCAGACAGAACACACAGGCAGCGGTAACAAGAAGATACTTTTTAAATTTTTTCATAATAATCTCCTTTTGCTATTGTATTTTTTACAGAGGTAGTATGTGTGTTTTATTCTCTGTTTATACAAAAAATAGTAATCTATAAAAATTTTTATAAGGAAAGGAGAGTGTACCGGTTATTCGTTATTAGAAGAGGTGTCTTTTGAAAATTGTTTGCCTGTGTGATCTAAATAATAGTTTTGCGTATAAATGAGAGAAGATACTTTAACAAAGGAATAGCCCTGTTCTTCCAATTTAGTTAACATAACATCAAGGGCATCCTTTGTGTAGGTGGCACCGTTGTGCAATAAAATAATACTTCCATTTTCTAAATTCTTATGCTCGCATACCGTATAAATGATAGAATCGATACCATAGTCTTTCCAGTCCAGGCTGTCTACCGACTGGTTAATGGACATGTAACCCATGGAATGTGCCACTTCTACAACCGTATCGTTCCAGTCGCTGTAAGGTGCGCGGAACAGGGTCATATCTTTTCCAATGAGATTGTATACGGTGTTATGGCAGCCCTGGATTTCAGCAGCCATTTCTTCCTTGGAAATTTGGGGCATATGCTTGTGGGAATTCCCGTGGTTGGCTATTTCATGGCCTGCCTGGTCGATAGAACGAATCGCTTCAGGATATTTCTGCGCCCATTCTCCCGTTACAAAAAAGGTAGCAGGTGCATTGTGTTTTTCTAAAATTGAAAGGATTTGTTCCAGGTCTTCTGTCCCCCAGGCACTGTCAAAGGTCAGGGCAACCACGGGCTTATCTGTATTGACACAGTATATGGGAAGCTCGTTGGAATAAAAGGAGGAGGTAGTAATGGCATTTGGGGAGGAGATATTGCGTATTCCATATAGAAAGACGGCAAGGAGCAGAGCGAGGGTGATGTATTTCATATAGTTGAATTGAATAGATGTTACCATGGCATATCCGTCGGAAATATGTTTCTTAAATGTATGAGAAAACACATATATTTAGAACTGGTTAAGAGAATGAAAAAATAGGACTGCCAGGGATAAAAACGCAATGTGAAAGTCATTCTTTTCCATATCCCTTGCAGTCCGCTTTACATAAGCAATAATAAAAGCTTTTGTGTAGATTTACTATTTGATAAGTGTGATGCCGCCGATTAATGGAACCGGTTTTTCTTCCTGATTAATAGCAGCAATTAAGCCCATAATCCAGCAAACGAAGATAAAGATAGCCCAAATCTGACCGATACATGGAATAACGGAGAGTAATCCAAATAGCCAGATAACCAGAGCCTGGTTTAAGTGGAATCTTGCACCCTCCTTATCTCCGGCACAAAGGGCGATGATTAAACCAATCAATGTGATATAGGCTACAATACTTGTTGTTTTTGTATCCATCCTTTTTCCTCCTCATTGTAAATAATTATTTTATTCCCTGTCAAAAGGAAACATAATGAAAACAGTATAACCGATATATTTCAAAAAAGCAATCTAATATGGATTAATTGTTAGTGAAAAAAAGTAATATATATATTATAATAAAAACAAAGAATGACAGAGGGTGGTTTCAATGAAGAAAATCTGGAATGCATTGCGATATGGTGATGTAGAGACTAAAAAATGCATAGGCAGTGTGATTTTATTTATTTTACTGGCTATAGGACTGGCGATAGCGTCCTGTATTTCGGGTCGCTTTTATCTGTTTATATTCGGTGTGCTGGCAGGTTTGGGAGCTTTTGTGGTTTCCCAGACCTTTACCCTGGTGGATGATGATTTTGTGGCGCAGATAAACCGTGAGGGGGAAAAAAGTACGGTAAGGACTGTATCGGTCGAAAAAAATCCGGTTGAGGATGATAGGGAGAGCAAACCAAAGGACACAGTAAAACCAAAGGAGAATCTTCTGGATAAGGAGGATGCACCGGCGCAGTTTGAGCATTATAATGCGCACATGCTTAAGAAAATAAAGAAAAAATACCGGATTCGGAAGGACCACCGCCCAATTATAATAGACTGTTCAAAATCTTACCGGATTAAAGAATGTCCGGCATTTATCTGGCGGATACACAATAAGGTATATCTGCTTTTACTGGAAAAAGAGCCAAGAAGAATCAGTATTTCCAGGGATTTGATACGGAATATGGGTTATATTCCGGAGGCAAAAGCAGAGCGGCGGAAGGAATACATAGCCTTTCAAAAGAATAATCTCGTAACAGGGGTTTTCAAGGAATATCTGCCGGACTACTATGATTCCAGAGAAAAAAAGGATAAGTCAAAGTACAAACATCTGTATACGATTTATCCGGATATCTGCATTTCAAACCGTTCTGCTGCTGATGTGATGGATTTGCTATGCCTTAATTTTATGCCGCAGGATAAAATTACAAAGTCTGAGAAGCTGAATGGATATTTTAAAAGAATATATGCTGCCAATATTTTATTGAAAGACAAGGTATATAGTATTACGGAATATAAGGAGGCAGTGGAGAAGGCATTGGGAGAAATGTGCCATGCACAGATGCCGGAAAGAGAGTTTAAGGTTACACTGGAAAATTTAGTAAAAGGAGGAATGATTTCCCGCCAATATGCAGATTACTATACGGAATTAAGGAGCAGGATTGAGGCGAAAACAGAAAAGACGAGTTAGTTCGTCATCGGTAATTGTCTACAGATAATAACATTTCAAGGTGTTCTTCAAAACATACCCCATCGTTGATGGGAATATCCAGCCTGGCTGATGTGGTGAGACAGGTACGGATAAATTCGGAAGCTGTCTTTACAGATTTCTTCAGTTGAATATTATGTAAACTTCCTCCCGCTAAAATGGAGGCAAATACATCTCCTGTTCCAGGTCGGAGCGGGAGAATTTTTGTCTCGTATAATAATTCAAAATTGCCGTTTTCATAAATCGCATTTCCAATCTGGTTTTCTTTTTCAATTCCTGTTACAACTATCTGGCCGGCCCCGGTTTGGGCAAGAGCCTTACACATATCAAAAATTTCCTCTTCGGTGATATTTTCACGATAAGGGTGACCAGTGAGAATACACAACTCTGTTACATTTGGGGTGGTAAGCGTGGAGTGTGCCACCAGCTGTTTCATGGACTGGCACATGTTATCTGTATAGGAATCGTAGATAACCCCATGGTCGCCCATAACAGGATCCACAATCCGGTTTTTAAAGGAAAATTGCTGAAACATTTTTGTAATAATTGCAAGCTGTTTGTCAGAGCCGAGAAATCCAGTATAAATTCCGTCGAAGGAAAGGTTTAGTTTTTTCCATTTATCCAGATATTCTTCCATGTACGGTGTAAAATCCAACAGGGAATAATCCGGATATTCTGTGTGATTGGATAAAATTGCAGTGGGAATAATGCCACACTGTATTTTCATTGCAGAAAGAATCGGAAGTGCCACTGTAACGGAACAACGGCCAAAACCGGATATATCATTTACAATTGCAATGGAAGACTGCTTCTTCATAAGTCCTTCTCCTTTTTCTGTGTTGGTGTAACGGTCAATTGTGAAACTATGCTTTTGATAACAGGGAGTTTCGCAATTGCCTGCGCTGGTGCAAAGTTTCGTACTTAAGATAGTATATTTGTGAAAAAAATGCAAGTAAAAGCGTAAAAATAAACTGGCACTGTCAAAAATAACAAAACTGGCGGTTTTAAAAGTGCCAAATAGGCGGTATAGTACAACACAGATTGGAAGAAAAGAGGGAAAGAATTATGGAAAAAGCAGTAGGGAATCAGACACTGAAAACAGATAACAGAGCAAAAAGCCAGGCCAAACAAATTGCCCTGGATGCAATGTTTGTGGCGCTTACACTGGTATTTACGGCATTTGTAAATATTCAGATTCCGAGCTTTGGCGGTGCCGGTGGCTTGATTCATTTAGGAAATATACCACTGTTTATTGCAGCCATGGTTTATGGAAAACGCACGGGAGCGTTAGCTGGAGCACTGGGAATGGGATTATTTGATATTTTAAGCGGCTGGGCTGCATGGGCACCATGTACGATTGTCACCTGTGGGCTGATGGGCTTTGCGGTGGGAGCAATCTGCAAGAAACGGAAGAGCTTTGGGGCAAAGGTCTTTGCTGTTCTTGTGGCACTGGCAATAAAGCTGGCAGGATATTTTATCTTTGAAGGCTTTGTGATGGGAAGCGGAGTGGCAGCTGCCTTAAAATCCGTGCCGGGAAATATGATTCAGATTACAGTGGCTGCAATTATTGTATTTATTATAATAACACCCCTTGAGAGAGGACTCCGCTCTGTGGAGGGATAGATGCGTTTTTTATTGTATTAGGCGGACGCTTCGAACATGGGCTGGTGAAGTACGCAGGGCGAGCAACATGCTAAAGCTGGCAGCGGGCGTGGCGAAGATTTTGCCCGCAGCGAAAGTGTATATGGATTTCACTGGCATTAAGCAAGCGTAGATTGGGCTATCGGATTTCCGGCTTGATTTGTGCGATATTTATGCTATGGAGATGAGACCCAGTAAAAAATCGAAGCCCTCCAGCTGAGATTTTTTACTGGGTCTCATCGGAATGGTCAGCATAACAGGAGCACAAATCAAGCCGGAAATCCGATATGTCCTATGAACCATTAAAAATGCCAGTGGAATCCAAAATATTTCCTCCCTGTGGCAAAATCAGGAGAACAAAAATTAGAAAGGATGAGAGTATGTATAAGATGATGACCCCGGGACCAACCATGGTGGCAGAAAATGTCAGAATGGCAAGAAGTATGGAAACAGGCAATCCGGATTTGGATTCTGATTTCTATGATTACTATAAGGAGACCTGTGAATTGTACAGCAGCCTTTTGCATACAAAAAATGAGAGCCTGATTCTCAGCGGGGAAGGTATCTTAGGCTTAGAGGCGGCAGTGGCATCCCTGACAGAACCGGGAGACCGGGTACTGGTTTTAGATAATGGAGTATTTGGAAAGGGTTTTGCACATTTTGTAAATATATATGGTGGGAAACCGGTCTTATATACATCAGATTATAAAAGGAAAATCGAGACAGAGCCATTGAAAAGATTTCTAGAGAAGGACTCTGATTTTAAATATGCAACGGTAGTACATTGTGATACGCCGAGCGGTATGCTGAATGACATTGCTGCCATTTGCCCGCTGTTAAAGGAATATGGCATTTTAACGGTGGTAGATTCGGTATCTGGTATGTTTGGCAATGAAGTAAATGTGGATGCATCGAGGATTGATATTCTTTGCGGCGGCTCCCAGAAAGCGATTTCCTGCCCTATTGGACTGACTCTGGTAACCATCAGTGAGGAGGCAAAGCAGGCAATGGAAAACCGGAAGACACAGATTGCATCCTTTTACGGAAATCTGCTGACCTTCAAAAATTATTATGAGAATAAATGGTTTCCATACTCCATGCCAATCAGCGACATTTATGGTCTGAGGCAGGCATTGGAAAATATAAAAGCCGATAAGGATATTTTAAAACGCCATGCAGAAATTGCAGCCAAGACCAGAGAAGCGTTAACCCGTGCGGGACTGCATCTGTACGCAGAGAACGGATATTCCAATACTGTGACGGTATTTACGGTGCCGGGCGGCGTCACTGCGTCGGAGATTTTAAAGACAATGCGGGAGGATTATAATATTATGCTGGCAGGCTCCTTTGACGTGATGGCTGGCGAGGTAATCCGGATTGGGCATATGGGATATAACTGTACCGGGGAAAATATGAAAGAAACACTGCATGCGCTGGATGCCACATTGAGAAAGCTGGGGGTGGAGCTTAATGAAAACCTGAAGTTAAACTAAAGTGAAATAGTGAAATAAAAATTGCATCATGTGCTCTAAAATGTTACAATCAAGATACTTAGATTGACTTTGCCGGTTATAAAGCGGTTTCCATATTTGATAGCTGGCAGCAGATTACCAAAAGAGAAATAGGCGTTTGCGAAATATCTACTTTTTTGAGTTTCGCAATCACCTTACAGAAGAGAGAGGAGAGAGGTTATGTTTGACTTATTGTTTGGGTATTGGTGGATTATTTTGATTGTGATACTCGTTATTGTAGTATTGCTGGCAAGCTATGTGAAGGCACCGCCGGATGTGGCATTTGTTATTTCTGGACTCCGGAAAGAGCCGAAGGTACTGATTGGTAGAGCTGGATTTAAGCTTCCGTTCTTTGAGAGAAAAGATGAACTGCTGGTAAAGCAGATTTCCATTGATATTAAAACGGATGATTATGTGCCAACCCTGGATTTTATCGGTGTTAATATTGATGCGGTGGCAAAGGTACGCGTTATGACAGATGAGGAGGGAATCCAGCGTGCAATGAAGAACTTCCTCAACATGAAGGAAGACCGGATTATAATGGCATTGGTGGATTCTTTACAGGGTAATATGCGTGAGATTATCGGTACGGTTACTCTGAAGGATTTGTGTAATGACCGGAAGGTATTTGGTGACCAGGTACAGGAAAAAGCGCAGAAGGATATGAACAGCCTGGGTATTGAAATCATTTCCTGCAATATCCAGCATGTTACGGACCAGAACGATTTGATTCCGGCACTGGGTCAGGATAATATGGCAGCAATTCAGAAAAATGCCTCCATTGCGAAGGCGAATGCAGACCGTGATGTGGCGATTGCACAGGCACAGGCGAAGAAGGAAGCCAATGAGGCTGCGGTTACTTCAGAGACAGAGATTGCAATTAAGCAGAATGAGCTGGCAATTAAGAAGGCAGAGTTAAAGACAACAGAGGATACCAAACGCGCTCAGGCAGATGCGGCTTACCGGATTCAGGAAGAGGAGCAGCGTAAATCTATTGAGGTTACAGCAACCAATGCCAATATTGCACGTCAGGAGAGGGAAGTTGAGTTGAAAATGCGGGAGGCAGAGGTTCAGGAGCAGACCTTAAATGCCAATATCCGTAAACAGGCAGATGCAGAGAAATACAAGCAACAGCAGATGGCAGATGTGGAGCTTTATAAGCGCCAGAAGGATGCAGAGGCTAAGAAGTACGAGCAGGCGCAGGAGGCAGAGGCACAGAAAATCCAGGCAGATGCGGTGAAGTATTCCATGGAACAGGAAGCAGCGGCAATCCGGGCAAAGGCAGAAGCAGAGGCTGCCGGTATCAAGGCAAAGGGTGAAGCAGAGGCAGCCGCAATCAAGGCAAAAGCGGAGGCAGAGGCAGCCGGTATTGACAAGAAGGCAGAGGCTATGCAGAAGTATGGTGAGGCTGCAATTATTGAAATGCTTTGCAAGATGTATCCGCAGGTTGCAGAGGCGATTGCGACACCGCTTAGCAACATTGATAAGATTACGATGTATGGTTCCGGTAATACTGCAAAAATGACGGAGGATGTAACAACCTCCTTAAAACAGGTTATTGATGGAATTGGCGACAGCCTTGGAATTAATCCGGGGGTACTGTTATCCAGCTTTGCAGGAACAAAGCTGGCAGGCTTCACAGATAAGGAAGAGGGAAATGGTGATACAACGGTTGTAAAAGTGGTGGAGCATGTAACGGAGAAGGGTTCCGTTTCAGATGATATAACAGAGGAATGATATGTAAAATTCCACAAAAACAACCGGTCAACTTACGAAATTTAAGTCAAAATGAAAAAATATCATAAAAATTGAAAAAAAGACTTGATTTTTTTAACAGAGTAGTTTATATTACAACTATCAAAGCGAATACATATAGAGCTAAGGACAAGGGTGTTCTCATTAGGAGAATACCCTTTTTTCATGAAGCGAGGGTTTTATTCATACATTAGTCTTGTATCGCTAATAAAGGAAAAAGGAAAGGAAGTATTATCTTATGAGTGAAAATGTAAATGTAGTAGAAATCTTTGGAACCAATGTATTTAATGATGCAGTCATGAAAGAGCGTTTGCCAAAGGCCGTCTACAAAGAACTTAAGAAAACAATTGAGCTGGGTAAAGAGTTAAATCCGGCAATTGCAGATACGGTAGCAAATGCAATGAAGGACTGGGCGATTGAAAAGGGAGCAACCCATTATACCCACTGGTTCCAGCCAATGACGGGTATTACTGCTGAGAAACATGATTCTTTCATCAGTCCTACGGCAGACGGCAAGGTATTGATGGAGTTTTCTGGCAAGGAGCTGATTAAGGGTGAGCCGGATGCCTCTTCTTTTCCTTCCGGCGGTCTCCGTGCAACCAATGAAGCGAGAGGTTATACTGCCTGGGATTGTACCTCACCTGCATTTATCAAGGAGTCTCCGGATGGAAGCAGCATTCTTTGTATTCCGACTGCTTTCTCTTCTTATACCGGTGAGGCTCTGGATAAAAAGATTCCGCTGCTTCGTTCTATGGAAGCCGTTAACGTACAGGCGCTTCGTATTTTAAGACTATTTGGAAATCCCACCTCGACAAAGGTTACCACCTCGGTCGGACCAGAGCAGGAGTATTTCTTAATTGATAAGGCGGATTATGCAAAGCGGAAAGATCTGATTTTTACCGGACGTACCTTGTTTGGTGCAATGCCTCCAAAGGGACAGGAGCTGGATGACCATTATTTTGGAACCGTAAGAGAGAGAGTTCTTTCTTACATGAAGGATTTGAATATTGAGCTGTGGAAGCTTGGAATTACAGCAAAGACACAGCATAATGAGGTTGCTCCGGCACAGCATGAGCTGGCTCCAATCTACGGAACAACCAATGTAGGTACAGACCATAACCAGTTAGTTATGGAGACGATGAGAAGGGTTGCTGACCGTCATGGTTTAGCCTGTCTGCTGCATGAGAAGCCGTTTGCAGGCGTAAATGGTTCCGGTAAGCACAATAACTGGTCACTGGGGACAGATGACGGAATCAATCTGTTAGAGCCGGGTAAAACACCTCATGAGAATGTACAGTTTTTATTATTCCTGGTAGCTATTTTAAAGGCGGTTGACGAGCATGCAGACCTGCTGAGATTGTCTGCATCCTCTGCAGGAAATGACCACAGATTAGGTGCAAATGAGGCACCTCCGGCAATCATTTCTGTATACTTAGGTGAGCAGTTAGATGATGTATTAAAGCAGCTTGACACAACCGGTGAGGCTACAAGCTCATTGCAGGGTAAGACTTATGAGTCCGGTGTTACCACACTTCCTTCCTTTATGCAGGATGCAACGGACCGTAACAGAACATCACCATTTGCATTTACCGGTAACAAGTTTGAGTTCCGTATGGTTGGTTCTACACAGTCCATCGCAACTCCGAATATTATTTTGAATACAATCGTTGCCGCTTCTCTGTGTGAGATTGCAGATGAGTTAGAGAAGGCTGATAACTTTGATATGGCTGTACATGATAAGATTAAAGAGCTGATTGCAAAGCATAAGAGAATTATCTTTAATGGTAACGGTTATTCGGAAGAGTGGGTTGCTGAAGCAGAGAGAAGAGGACTGCCAAATATCAAATGTCTTGTGGATGCAGTTGCTGCATTTAAGGATGAGCACAACATTGCACTGTTTGAAAAGTTTGGCGTATTGAGTAAGGCAGAAATGGAATCCCGTGCAGAGATTTACTATGAGAACTATGCGAAGCAGATTAACATTGAAGCTAAGACCATGTTAGACATGGCAAAGAAGCAGATTGTTCCGGCTGTTATGAAATATTCAGCTGATATGGCTAAGGGCGTAAATGACTTAAAGGCTGTCGGTGTTGATACATCTGTTCAGGAAGGCATTTTAAAGGATATTTCGGTAGAGCTTAAGGCATTAACGGCTGCCGTTGCCAAGCTGGATGAACTGGATGACAAGGCACTTGCTTTAGAGGATGATATGGAAAAAGCTGCAAGATGTTTCCATGATGAGGTATTTGCTGCAATGGAAGAGGTGCGGAAGCCTGCCGATAAGCTTGAAAACTTAGTAGATAAGGATTACTGGCCATTTCCACAGTATGAAGACATACTGTTCTATGTATAAATTACTGCGGTAACAATATTTGAACAGAGATTCACTCTCCTTTATTTCATATAGGATACAAAGCATCGCATTCTATGACAGAATGCGGTGCTTTTTCCATGATGAAGATTGATGACGGGCAGGGATGACAGGTTATTATGTTTGAATTGGAAAAAGAATAAGGTTATGGTACAATGGGAAAAAATAATTTAACAGCTAAAAAATTTTAATTTTATCAATTGCAGGAGGTCTGAAGCATGCAAAGGAAACAAGTCTATAATCCATTTCTGCCATTAAATGAATATATTCCGGATGGGGAACCCCATGTATTTGGTGATCGGGTTTATCTATATGGTTCCCATGACAAGGAGGGAGGAGAAACCTTCTGTATGCTGGATTATACGGTATATTCCGCACCGGTTACCGATTTGTCTGACTGGCGGTGCGAAGGCGTAATTTACCGTGCATCCCAGGACCCGGATTTTGAAAACCGAAGATATATGTATGCACCGGATGTTGTAAGGGGAAATGACGGAAAATATTATCTGTATTATTGCATGTCGGGGGCTTTTGGAAAGGGCGGATATTTTGGTCCTATCAGTGTGGCCGTATGTGACACACCGGCGGGAAAATATGAATATTTAGGCTATGTGCGCAATCCGGACGGAAGTCCCATGCAGAATTATGTCTGTTTTGACCCGGGGGTAATAAATGATAACGGGACGATACGGATTTATTATGGAACCCAGTATCCCTATGAACAGGAACCGGACTTCAAAGACAAGGAAGAGCGGATTCGGGAAGAGATGGAAATGTTTGGGAAAACTAGGGAGGAGATTCTTGGCACACCGGACAGTGTTATGGGACCCTGTATGGTGGTTGTGGAGGATGATATGCTTACCGTAAAGGAGGCTGCAAAGCATATTATTCCGTATCAGACAAGGGGAACCAGCTTTGAAGCCCATCCTTTTTTTGAGGCAAGCTCCATGAGAAAGGTAGGGGAAAAGTATTACTTTATCTATTCCTCCCTACAGAACCATGAGCTGTGTTATGCTGTAAGCAGATATCCAGACAGGGATTTTGTATTTGGAGGAACAATCGTATCCAATGGAGATATCGGTGTAAATGGGAGACAGGAAAAGGACCGCCTTAATATGACAGGAACGACTCATGGCAGTATAGAGCAGATTAATGGGCAGTGGTATGTGTTTTACCATCGGCTAACCCATAAATCAGATTACAGCAGACAGGCATGTGCGGAGCAGATTACCATTGCACCGGATGGCAGTATAGCACAGGTAGAAATTACCTCCTGTGGGCTTAACAAGGGACCGCTAAAGGCACAAGGAGTCTATCCCGCGGTTATTGCCTGCAATATTACCAATGGACATATGCCTCATGGCTCCAATAAGATTTATACGGAGCATTTTCCAAACGTGACCCACCGGGATGGGGAGCAGTTTATTGGTGAAATTGCAGACGGAACTATGATAGGATATAAATATTTTGCGTTTAAAGGGAACCGGCGAATTGGTGTCACTGTAAGGGTGAAAGACAGCAGCAGGGGTTCTGGCAACGGTCCCCATACGAAGGGGATAGGGGAACTGGCTGTAAAGGATGGTATAGATGGCAGTCAGGTTGCGGTGATTAAACTTACAGGGTCAGAGAAATGGGAAGAATTTTATGGAAATCTGGAAATTTCAGACGGGGTGCATCCACTGTTTTTGTTCTACTCCGGTTCAGGGGAGATAGAATTAAAGGAAATACGGCTTGATTAGAGTATGATATCATGGAGAAAGGAGAAGGAGAATGCAGCGGGAGATAAGAGAGTATTTAATTACGTTGTCTGAAAAGGACTATCAGAAATTTTCTTCGGGATTGATACCCGGAGTGGATAATATGCTGGGAATCCGGCTGCCGCAGCTTCGGAGGGTGGCAAAGGAAATTGCGAAAAGAGACTGGGAGGCAGCAATGGAGGAACCGGATTATTATTTTGAGGAGAGAATGCTGAGAGGGATGGTTTTAAGTTATGCATCCAGGGATATGGATAAAATGCTGCCATATATTGCAGATTTTATTCCCATGGTGGATAACTGGTCAGTCTGTGACAGCGTTTTTATGGGTATGAATCTGTTTCAGGAGGATAGAGAGAGAACATGGGAGTTTATTCAGCCGTATCTCTGGTCAGACAAAGAATTTGAAATCAGGGTGGCGGTTATTATTATGATGCAGCATCTTTTAAAGTGTGATGGCAGGGGATGTAAGATATCCAGACTGCGGACTGTCACGATGGAGAATTTGTCTGATGCAGTCGAGGAGAAGGGGCTTTATTTTGACAAGATATTTATGGCAGTGAATCCGATACAGACATCAGCATACTATGCGTCTATGGCTGTATCCTGGCTGGTGGCGGAGGCATTCTGCTGTTTTCCATATCATACATACCGTTACCTGCAGAATAATCATCTGGATGACCGGACTTATAACAAAGCAGTTCAGAAAATTGTGGAATCCCGCATTCCTTCTGAGGAAGTTAAAGAACATCTCCGCGCCCAAAAAAGAAGATAGGGCGCGGTTGGAATCAGGAAAAATTTATTTGTATTCAAAGGTATACCGCTCGTATGCATTGATGACGGTAGTATGTCCGTTATACATACTTTCCCTTTGCTGGTTCCAGTTGTAATTCAGGTGTACATGGCCATGCACAAAATATTTTGGCTTATATTTATCCAGTAAATTCCGAAAAATCTGGAATCCAGAGTGGGGTAAATCCTCTCCGTCATTAAACTGGTAAGCGGGGGAGTGGGTAATTAAAATATCAAACCCGTTGTGGCGCCGAATTTTCCACCATAGCCGGTGCACCCGTGCCCGCATGGCTTTTTCGGAATACTGGTAAGCACCGTAGTTATAGCATTTAGAGCCCCCCAGACCTAAAATGCGTATTCCATTATATACATAGATGTCTCCATCAATGCAGATACAGCCCTCCGGCGGAGTCTCATCATAGACTGCATCATGGTTGCCATGTACATAGAGTATTGGCGCTTTTGCATAAGTCGCAAGAAAGGACAAATATTGCGGCTTTAAGTCCCCACATGAAATAATTAAATCAATACCTTCTAACTTATCTTTTTCAAAATAGTCCCACAGGTACTTGGATTCTTCATCGGCAAGTACAAGTATTTTCATAGCAAAGATGTCCCCCCTTTATCCGGTGTTGTTATATCTACTCCCCGCAGCTGGACTACAGGTTTGGCGGCGTCTTCCAGTTCGTCAATGACAGGAATGGTTCCGATGACATTGTCAGCCAGCCAGTTCATGGTCATAATTTCCTCTGGTTTTAATATATCTGTCTCTCCACAGCGGAGTGTACCGTCCTGGTCGGTTAAAGGACCGGCAAAAGGATGGAATATGCCGGTAGAAATAGACTGCTTCATCAGATTCACAAGCTTCGTGGTGCCCACTGGAAGATTGTTGGAGCAGATGACATCGATCACACCGGCTGACAGTCCCCACCAGTAATTCAATGCCTTGCTGTCAGAGGATTCTTCTACCTTCCAGGAGCCCCGCATGATACTGTTGATGAGTTCCTCGTAGAATGCACCCCAGTGGTAAATGGATACGGCGAGATTTTTCTTAGCATCATTTTTTTCGGCATAAAGACCGAATTGCCGGTCTCCATTTTGCGGAGTAATCATGTCCTGGGCAGAAATATAGTTGATGTCCCGTTCTTTAAAATATTCATTGATATTAAAATCCTTCTGGGTAGACCAGGTAAGATAAATTTTTGCACGCGGATTTACCATTTTTGCGCCCAGAGCAAAGGCATTAATATTGGCAGTAACACCGTAGATTGGATAGTCAGCCACATAGCCGATTTTGTCATTAAGGCACATGGCACCTGCAATCATACCGGTGAGAAATTTTGCTTCATACATTCTGGTATAGTAGGTACGGACTGTGTTATGGGAAGAATTCAGGGCACAGTTCAATATCTTTACATTTGGATGGGTAGAAGCAGCCTTCAGGCTGGCTTTAATAAGCTGGGGAGTGACGGTAAAAATGATATCAAAGCCGTCATTGCAGACCTCCTCTAAGATATTTTCAGTATTGTCGTTGACACCATTGGTGATATAGCTTTGGGTTTCGATTTCATCCCCAAAGACCTCCTCCAGATGCAGACGTCCCAGTTCGTGTCCATAAATCCAGTCGGAAACAGATGGGTCTTTGTCATAGACAAAGGCAACCCTCTTTTTTGTGGTTTTAATTTTATTGAGAACAGAATTCATGATTTTTTTGTCTTCTGTCGGGTCCATCAGAAGCTCGATTGTATCATCTGCGCCGAGCAATGTGATTTCAGACCAGATTTTATCCAGGTTTTCTTTGATTTGCTGGCTTGTTGCATCCTTTGAATCTTTATACGGATACAAGGAGAGGTAAAAAAGCAGGGCATCGCCGCATGTAATTCCGGTCAGTTTGTTGCCGCCTTTTCCACTGAAGGCCTTGTAAAAGGCAGTGTGGAAGGAAGAAAAGTCCATGCGCTCGTCCTCTGTCCACTCTTCCTCTGCATTTTTGCCAACTGCGGCTACCAGTTTTGGAAAGCTTCCCAGCTTGGAAAATTGGATATAGGTAATTTTGGTCATCTTATAAAAGTCCATAAATTCATAATAAATCTGATTTTCCAAATCATCACTGCGCTTTGGAACCTTTCTTGTGACAGTAGCGGCAATGGTGGGAGCATTAAAAAATTTTAAAACACTGACGCGTTTATTTCCCTCTATTACATAGTATTTATTCATGTATTCATAGACCTTGATTGCGTCATGAATCCCCTCTTCAATCTGAGCATCCACAAGATGGGACCACTTAGATGAAAATTCACTTCCGTAGTCTAATAAAGGCATAAAGTTGGAGGCAAAGGCCTTGGTTCTTCCGTAGGTGCTGGTTCCAACGACCTGGTTTAAGGAAATGTTCATAACACCAAGGTTTACCTCGCATTCAATATCCGCATGGGATAAAATTTCATCTAATACAGGGAGATAAGGATATTGTCCTCTTGCGGTGGAAGTCTTGAAGGCCTTCAGTCCCATTTTCTGCGCTTTTATATAATCTTCATATGCCATAATAATTAAGTCCTTTCTGATAATTCCATTTTTTACTGAATATTGTCTATCATATGCTGAATCATCCATATGTTTCCTATAGCAGGTATGTAATCTTAACGGCTACATCATAGCACATAAGTAAAAAAATTACCATGTAAAAACGGATTTTCTCTTAGTTTGCCATGAATTGGAAGAAAATAAGCAAAAAGTTGTATAGAATGACGGCTATTTACAAATTAACGGATTCAAGTTACAATGAAACGGTGTGCATATGTGAATTTTATAGAAAGAAAGGTATCATATTTGAAGAATTTATACATAGCAGAGAAACCAAGCGTAGCGAGAGAATTTGCGAAGGCTCTTAAAATAAATGGCGGCAGCAAGGACGGTTATATTGAATCCGAGACCTCCATTGTGACATGGTGTGTGGGACATCTGGTGACTATGAGTTATCCGGAGGAGTATGATTCTGCACTTAAAAAATGGAGCGTGGAGACTCTGCCTTTTTTACCGGATACATTTAAATATGAGGTAATTGACGGAGTATCTAAACAGTTTAACATTGTTAAGGGACTGTTAAACCGGGAGGATGTTTCCTGTATATATGTCTGTACGGATTCCGGACGGGAGGGAGAATATATCTACCGTCTGGTTGACCAGATGGCGGAGGTGCCGGATACCAAAGAAAAACGCAGGGTCTGGATTGATTCCCAGACGGAGGAGGAGATTCTCCGGGGAATTAAGGAGGCAAAAAATATTCATGAATATGATAACCTTTGCGCCTCTGCCTATCTGCGCGCCAAAGAGGATTATCTGATGGGTATTAATTTTTCCAGGATTTTAACACTGAAATATAGCTATACAGTTAAGAATTACCTGGGAAAGGACCGCTGTGTTATTTCCGTAGGGCGGGTTATGACCTGTGTCCTTGGGATGATTGTGAGAAGGGAACGGGAAATACGCCAATTTGTGAAGACACCATTTTACAGGGTCATCGGAAATATAGAGCTGGCAGATGGAACCTTTGAGGCAGAGTGGCGTGCAGTTGAAGGAACAAAATATTTTAATTCCCCTCTTCTTTACAAGGAAAATGGTTTTAAGGAAGAAAAGGATGCGAAGCATTTAATAGAAGAATTGGAGGCAGGAGAAGCAGACGAAAAGGGGCTGCCTCTTGCGCTGGTAGTAAAGGTGGAGAAAAAGCGGGAGAATAAAAATGCTCCGCTGTTATATAATTTAGCTGAGCTCCAGAATGACTGCTCCAGATTATTTAAAATCAGCCCGGACCAGACCTTGCAGATTGTCCAGGAATTGTATGAAAAGAAGCTGGTAACCTATCCGAGAACAGATGCCAGAGTATTGTCTACTGCAGTCAGCAAGGAAATATACAAAAATATTTCCGGACTGAAGAACATACCCGCTATGAAGGGTTTTGCAGAGAATATTTTACAAAATGGAAGCTACAAGGGAATTGCAAAGACAAGGTATGTAAATGACAAGCAGATAACGGACCATTATGCGATTATTCCCACAGGACAGGGTCTGAATGCTTTTGGCAGTCTTCATGAGACGGCAAAAAAGGTATATGAAATTATCGTAAGACGGTTCTTAAGTATATTTTATCCTCCGGCAGTTTACCAGAAGTTAACCCTGACACTGGAGTGCAGTGGGGAGAAATTGTTTGCCAGTTTTAAAGTGCTGGTGGAGCCGGGCTACCTTCCGGTTACCGTCAATTCCTTTGGAAAACAGAAGGAGGAGGAAGAGAAGTACTCTAAGGAAATGGTGGAGGCTGCCATGGCCCTTAAAAAGGGTATGAAGCTTTCCGTAAATGGCTTCGAAATCAAGGAGGGAGAGACTTCACCGCCGAAGCGGTACAGCTCAGGAACCTTAATTCTTGCAATGGAAAATGCGGGACAGCTGATTGAGGATGAAGAACTGCGTGCCCAGATTAAGGGCAGTGGGATTGGCACCTCTGCCACCAGGGCAGAAATCATCAAGAAGCTGGTGAACAATAAATATCTGGAGCTGAATAAAAAGACCCAGATTATTACGCCGACCTTAATGGGCGAAATGATACATGACGTGGTGGCGTCCTCAATTAAATCACTACTGAACCCGGAGCTTACTGCAAGCTGGGAAAAGGGATTATCCTATGTAGCAGAAGGCTCCATCACAGAAGAGGAGTATATGCAAAAGCTGGAGAACTTTATAAGCCAGCGAACCAATGCGGTAAAAGGTCTTAACAATCAGTATCAGTTAAGAACATATTTTGACTATGCGGCACAGTTTTACAAAAAACAGGGAAAGAGTGCCGGCAAAAAAGCAACAGGTAAAGCAGCGGGTAAAAAAAAGGAAGAGTAATAGAAAAGCATATTTTAAAATTAAAAAACAAATGGGCTGGTGTACGGGAAAATTCATATGCCAGTCCGTTTTTAATTGTCAGATGGATGTGTACAGCACGGTAAAGTCGAATACCTCGCTACAGGCAACGGGGCATTCGACTCTCGCGGCAGTCGCCAAATGTCTGCAAGCAGTCACTTGGCTCGTTGCTCGCGGAAATAAATTGTAACGTTTTTTATGTTTGTGCATCTAACAGATGTAAGAACATAAAAAGCGGATTTTGATAGTACTATAAAAGCTTGCAGAAAGGAAGAAGTAAAGTGTTCTTAAAAGGCGGAGAGGCAGACGACAAGGAGAATCTATATTTTATAGCAGAATATGAAGCGGTATACCGATATGTCCTTTCTTTGTGCAGGAATGAAACAGAGGCACAGGACATTACCCAGGATACATTTTTAAAGGCAATGCAGGCAAAGAACGGGTTTCGGGGAAACAGTTCCGTATATACCTGGCTATGTGCCATTGCAAAAAATGTCTGGCTGGATAAAATGAGAAAACAAAACAGACTGATGCCAATGCGGGAAGAAGCATTAGAGGATGGAAAATCTCTTGAAGAGAAGACTGCAAATGAAGATACAGCAATACAGGTGCATAAGATTCTTCATATGATTAAGGAGCCCTATAAGGAAGTATTTTCCCTGCGGGTTTTTGGACAACTGTCCTTTGCAAAGATTGCAGAGATATTTGGGAAAACAGAAAGCTGGGCAAGAGTAACGTATCACAGAGCAAGAAAACAAATAATTGAAAAAATGAGAAAGGATGATTTGTTATGACAGAAAATGAAAAGAAACAGATAGAGCTGACATGTGACATTGTGGGAGATTTACTGCCATTATATCATGATGATATGGTAAGTGAGGGGACAAAGGAGGCGGTAGGCAGGCATTTAGCCACCTGTGAGAAATGCGTAAAGGAATATGAGCTTTTAAAGGAAGAATTACCTGGAATAGACAGTGAGGAAGAAAAAAAGGCAAGCCGGATTAGTGTTTTTTTGAAACGGGTAAAAAAACGGGGCATTTTAAAGGGAATTGTTGTCACAGTCATAGCAGTGGTATTTTTGATAGGTGCCGGTTACGTGTTGACACAAGTCCCGCTTATTGAGGCACCTGCTGAGAGTTATTCTGTAGAGCATGTCTTTGAAGAAGATGGTAATTTTTTCCTTGTTTGTAAAATGAAACAATATAAAAATCCAACAGCAGTGTATACGGATTATGATAAAAAACAGGTACATCTGACCTATAAAATACCGATTATTCATTTTTTCGCTGATGAGAAAACAATAATAGATATCATGAGTTTGGATAGGAAGAAGGATTTAGAGGCAAATGACTGTAAACCAGAGAGTATTCTTTATAATGGGAAGAAAATCTATCAGGCAGGTGATGGAAAGAATCAGGAGGAGGTACCGGAATATGTGAAGGTTTATTTTGAATATAGCAATTCGGGAAAGGGCATGGCAATCTCTTTGGATGAAAACAGAATCGGATTGTCTCTTCTTACCGGGGAAGGCGACGGTGAGAATGCGGCATCTTCCGGCTATAAGGAATGGGATTGGGAAGGGAATCTGATTTATGAAGCTTCGGAATCGGAAGAGGAATAGGCATTCCTGAAAGCAGATTGTGAATGCATACACTGACCGGAGTTAAAAATGATTGCGGAGAATATTTAGAAAAATAGGTGGTACATTTTGGGAAAATACAGTATAATAAAATATATTGGTGCCGGGGCAAAGGGTGTTTTGCCCATGCTATCATCATTTTTAATGGAAAGGAACAGGCATTGCAAGGACTAAAAGACACAGTTGTTTTTTGGAAAATCCGCAGTCTGGCAGAGGAAGATATAATATGCAAGAACAGGTTACAATCAAAGAGTTATATACATTAGAGGAGACATTGGCAAAGCCATTATTAGAAAGCTTGACTTATCCATGGGAGGCACTTCCAGGGATTGGGGATTTTATTAAGGAGCTTGGGAAGACACTTCCGACAGACATCTATGAAGAAAGAGAAGAAAATGTATGGATTGCCAAATCTGCAAAGATTTATCCGAATAATTATATAACGGGTCCTTGTATTATCGGTGAGCGTACTGAGGTGCGCCCAGGGGCTTTTATACGTGGAAATGCACTGGTGGGAAATGATTGTGTAGTCGGTAATTCCACGGAGCTTAAGAATGTGATTCTGTTCAATCATGTGCAGGTGCCCCATTATAATTATGTGGGAGATTCCGTGCTGGGCTTTTATTCCCATATGGGGGCAGGCTCCATCACTTCAAATGTGAAGGCAGATAAAACCATAGTCCACGTGAAGGGGGAGGATTTTAATCTGGATACCGGTCTTAAGAAGTTCGGTGCCATGCTGGGTGACCATGTGGAGATTGGATGTAATTCGGTTTTAAATCCAGGCTCTGTAATATGCAGGGATTCCAATGTATATCCGGTGAGTATGGTGAGAGGTGTCGTTCCAGCACATTCCATTTATAAGGATAAAGATAAGATAGAACCGAAGCAGAAATAAAAAACGGGACAGCATTCATGAATGCTGTCCCGTTTACACTGTAGATTTAATTGTTTACTGTTGCCTGCTCCAGAGCATTTTTGATGGCCTGGTTTAAGATAATATAGGTGTATTGGTTTTCTTTTGAGTAGGTTATATTATCCACACTGTCCACTACAGATATCTGGTTGTTAATCTCATTTAAAGCAGGCTCTAAAAGCGGATACATGGTGGTGACGGTTTCATCCAGGTTTTCAATGCTGACGCCGCTTACGGTGTTTTCATCTACGGTAACGGCAACATTTAAGGTGTTTTCTCCAAGTGTGATGGTTGAGGAATATACGCCGGGAACATATTTGCTTGTGGTTGTAGTATCGTTTTCTTTCCCTTTTCCAAACATATTGATTAATAATATGATAAACAGAATCCCCAGGACAAGAAAAATTCCAGTATAAATAATTTCCTTCGCTTTGATTACAACGATTTTTGTCTGTGCGCCCATAAAATTCCTCCCGCTGATTGTTACTATAATGATATGAAATGGAGTTTCGATTTAGAACCATAAAATCAAAACTTTTGTAACAGTGTGTCATCTGGATATGTTATACTGTTGCTTAGAAGAATTTGCATCTATAAAATCTTTAATGATATAATTTCCTCCTTGCGGCAGGAATCAGGGAAAGAAAGGAATATAGATATGGCAGTACAATTTATACTTGGCGGAAGCGGAACCGGCAAGACCAGATATATATATGACAGAATGATAAGGGATTCTCAAAATCCAGACCATAAACCGATTATTTTTATGCTGCCGGAGCAGTCCAACATGGCGGCGGAGCAGGATATGGTGGAGCTGCATCCAAGGGGCGGAACCATGGATATTTCTGTTTTAAGCTTTACCAGACTGGCATTTAAGGTGTTTGATGAAAGGAATATCCATACCCGGGATATTCTGGATGACTATGGGAAAAGTATGCTGGTCATGAAGCTGTTAAAGGAGCATCAGGGGGAGTTGTCCTACTATGGCAGCATGGTTGGCAAACAGGGCTTTGTAGATGAGGTAAAATCTGTTTTGTCTGAGTTTTACCAGTACCAGATTACAGATGCGGTTTTGGAAGGTGTGATTGCAAATTTAAGTCCGGAGCGAAGTCTCTATTACAAAATGTCGGACTTAAAAGTTTTGTTAAAGGCATTTGATGAGGCAATGGGAAGCTCCTATATGGTGACAGAGCAGATTTTAACGCTGTTAAAAGAGGTGGCGCAGGAGTCAGAGCTGCTTAGGGGTGCAGACATATATTTTGATGGATTTACCGGCTTTACACCGGTACAGTATGATGTGATTGGCGAGCTTATGAAGTTGGGGGGAAATCTGTACTTTGCTTTTACCGTGGATGAGGATATTTTTGGGAAGAATGATTACAGTGAACAGGGATTGTTTGCTCTTGGCAGACAGTCGGTTGATAGATTATGTAAACTAGCGCAGGAAAATCAGACAGCTGTACTGCCTCATGTGGGAATGACACATAACTACCGTTTAGAGGGATGTGGGGAATTACAGCATTTAGAGCGGCAGCTGTTCCGCTTCCCGGTTCAGGCTTACGGCGAAAAGCCGGAAAATATTATGGTTTTTTCCGGAAAGGACAGCCGGGAAGAGGCATTATTTATTGTAAAGGTCATCAAACAGAAGGTAATGGAAAAGGGATATCATTACAGAGATTTTGCAGTGATAACCGGGGATTTAAGGGAGCAGGCAGCGGTCTGGCATCAGGTGATGGAGCAGGTGAAGGTACCATATTTCCTTGATTTTAACGAGCCTTTATCCCATAATCCGGTTGTGGAGCTTGTGGGAATGGTTATGGAGCTGTTCCGCACGGATTTTTCCTATGACAGTGTATTTTCTTTTCTGAAAACCGGTTTTCTGGATATAGACATGGAGGCTGTTTACCGGCTTGAAAATTATGCCCTTCAATATGGTGTAAGGGGCTACTCCTGGTGGAGCCGTTCTTTTAAGGGCGGAGTAAAGGGGCTTCATGAACGAAATCATACAAGGAAACAGTTTATGGAGAAAATAGAAGTGCTTACTCCGGTATTTTTAAAAAAATCTGCCCGAGCCAGTGAATACATAACCACACTTTATGATTTTATGTCAACTAATGGGATGGCAGAGAAATTATATGCAAAAAGCATCTGGCTAGAGCAGGAAGGAAAGCTCAGGGAAGCAAAAGCATATGGACAGGTGTATGACAAATTCATTTCGGTATTGGATAAAACCATGGATATATTAGGGGAGGAGGAAATCCAGCGGGAACATTTTGCAGAGATTCTTATGACTGGCATTTCGGATATGCAATTAGGTATTATACCATCTACCCTTGACCAGGTAATTATAGGCGACATGGAACGAACCAGACTGCATCATACAAAGATTTTATTTGTTGCAGGGGCAAATGAGGGATTACTGCCGCCGAATACATCCAGCAAGGGGATTTTGGCAGATAAGGACAGAAAACAGTTGAAGGATATGAATATCTGCCTGGCACCGGACAGCAGGGAGGAAATGTTTTTACAGCAGTTTTATTTGTATATGCAGGTTACCCAGGGGGCAGAAAGCTTAGTCATTACCTACCGGAATGGGGATGAAAAGGGGGCAGAGCTACGCCCGTCCTATTTTATAAGCCGGCTGATGCAGGTTTTTCCAAAGCTTGCTGTCACGGACATGGAAAAATGGATAACGAATATGCTTCCGTCAACCGGGAAAGAGGTGATGGCGGAATTTGCAAAGGAGCTTTCACAGGATGATGTGGTGGATTCCTCGGTGTACCAGATTATGAAGAAGGAAAATCCTGCAATGACCGGACAGATTTTAGAAGGATATTTTTATGATAACCGGGCAGGCATACTGGATAAAGCAATTGCCCGCAAGCTTTATGGGGAGAATATGCTGCACAGTGTTTCGAGACTGGAGACCTATTCCGGCTGTGCCTATCAGTTTTTCCTTAAATATGGGTTAAAGCTTGCCAAACGGGAAGAATATAAGGTGGAATCCAATAACATTGGAACGATTCTGCATGCGGTGATGGAACAGTTTTTTAAACAGGTTAAGGATGGGATCATTGTTCCTGGCAGTATGGCAAAGGAGCAGCTGGAAGAAAAAGTAGAGAGTATTACTATTGAGGCAGCAAGGGAAGAAAATGAGACGATTTTTGACAGCAGCAGCCGTAACCGCCACCAGTTAGAGGTTTTAATCCGCATTGCCAAGCGAAGTGTTGCCAATCTTTGCAGGCATTTAGAACAGGGAGGGATGGAGCCTGCCTATTTTGAAAAATATTTTTCACCGGAGGATGCGTTGCCCTATATCCGCATGGCGCTGACGGATGATATGCAGATGGAATTAAACGGTATTGTGGACCGTGTAGATATCAGGGAAACGGAGGATGCGGTTTATCTTAAGGTGATAGATTACAAGTCCGGTTCTAAGGACATTGATTTTGTAAAAATGTATGAGGGGAAGCAGCTGCAGCTTACGGTATATATGAGTGTCATGACAGAGCTCTTGCAAAGACAGTATCCGGATAAGAAAATCATTCCCACAGGAATGTATTATTATCATATTTATGACCCGGTTATTGAGGAGACGGAGGAGGAGAAATTAGAGCAGAAGCGTATTGAGAGCAGCAGACTTTCTGGACTGGTAAACAGGGAAGAGCAGAGCCTGATGTTGATGGATGAAAAAACAGGTCTGGTTACCCCGGTAAAATACAAAAAGGATGGGGAACTGGATTCCAGAAACAGTGCGCTGGTAAGCACGGAAGACCTGATGCAGATATCCGGCTTCGTCCGCAATAAAATGATAGACATAGGGGAAAATATTATTTGCGGTCAAATAGAGATGAATCCGGAAAAAGGCGAGATAAATTCGCCCTGTAATTTCTGTGATTACAGAAGTGTGTGCCGCTTTGAGTCAGGATTTGGTGGAAATGCTTACCGCATTGGCTCTAAGCTGGACAAGCAGGAGGCAAGGGATATTATTTTAAACAGAGAGGAAAAAGGAGGTGAAAATGCATGAACTGGACACCGGACCAGAAAAAGATTATAGATGCCGGAAACGGCAATTTACTTGTGTCTGCGGCGGCAGGCTCTGGTAAAACGGCAGTACTGGTGGAGCGGATTATCCAGATGGTATCGGATAGGGAGAATCCCATTGACATTGACCAGCTTTTGGTGGTTACCTTTACGAAGGCGGCGGCAGCGCAGATGAAGGACAAGATTGCAACTGCAATGGAACGGCTGCTGTTGAAACAGCCGGATAACCAGCATTATGTAAGGCAGTTGAATTTCATCAATAAGGCAAATATTTTAACGATAGACAGTTTTTGCTACCAGGTGGTAAAGGAGCATTTTCACGTTCTGGGGATTGACCCGGGAATCCGTATTGGAGAGCCGGGTGAAATCGGAGTTTTAAGAGAGGAGGTTTTGGAAGAGGTTATTGAAGAATTTTATGGAGATAATCCGGATTTTGTTGCCTTTTCCGATGCCTTTTCCGCAGATAAAAATGATATTAAGATTGAGGAATATATTTTAAAAATCTATACGGTGTGTTCCAGCTATCCGCGCCCGGAGGAATGGATACAGCAGGCAAAGAAAAATCTACATATTGAATCCGAGGAGGATTTTCTTTCCCTTCCGTTTGTCAAACAGTATTTTAGCGAATTGCACAACACCGCAAAAGGCATCAAGGATAAGATAGCAGAGGCGTTGGAACAGGCAAGAGCCGTTGACGGACCGTTGTATATGGAAAAGGCTTTGTTGTCTGATATTATGCTGGTGGATGACATGATTTCGGCCTGCACCTACTCCCAGTTTGCAGATTTATCGGGTAGAACGTATACGAATATCGGAAGAGGAAAAAAGGGTGAGTTTGATGAGGAGATTGCAGACCGCATTAAGAAGACTCGGGATGATTATAAGAAACAGATTAACAGTCTGCTTGGCGTCTTTGCCCTATCCTTTGATGTGGTGCTTTCCCAGTTTCAGAAGCAGGAGGCGATGCTTTCCGCCCTGCTGGATATTACGGATGTGTTCAGAGAACGTTTTTTACAGGTAAAATTAGAAAAAAACCTGTTGGAATTCAGCGATGTGGAGCATTTTGCCCTGCAGGTGCTGTGTAAGGAGTATGATGAGTCAGGAGAACCGGTTCCCAGTGATGTCGGCAGGGAGATGTCGGAGGACTTTAAAGAGATTTTAATTGATGAATACCAGGATAGCAACTATCTTCAGGAAGCCATTTTAAAATGTGTATCTACCGTCTATCAGGGAAGAAACAATATTTTTATGGTGGGTGACGTGAAGCAGAGTATTTACAGCTTCCGGATGGCAAGACCGGACTTGTTTATGGAGAAATACCGTACTTATGATACGGAGGAGGGCGCAGCCTGCCGTAAGCTTTTACTCAAGAATAATTTTCGAAGCCGTGCCAATGTCCTCAACACCATTAATTATATTTTTTATCAGATTATGGGCAGTGACTTAGGCGGAATTGAATATACGCAGGAGGAAGCGCTGGTTCCGGGAAGAAAGTTCCCCGAAATTGCAGATGACAGTGTGGAGCTGCTTTTAGGGGAGAGCAAGGATTTTGATTTCTTAAGTGTTTCCGATGAAGAAATGAGCAGTGAAAAGGAAGAAAATCTGGATGAGAATCTGGAGGATATTGGTAGGATGGAATTGGAGGCATCTATTGTTGCCGGCAGGATTGAAAAGCTGTTAGGCAGGGATGGAAGTACACCGTTCCAGGTGTTTGATGATGAGAGCGGAACTATGCGGAATGCAAGGCTTAAGGATATTGTGATACTGTTCCGTGCCCCTGCAGGCTTTCAGCAGATTTTTTCAGAGGTGTTGATGAACCGCAATATACCAGTTAAGGTCCAGAATGAAAACGGATATTTTGACACGGTGGAAATCCGGATTATTTTGAGCCTGTTACGAGTGATTGATAATCCCTGTAATGATGTGGAGATAGCGGCAGTGCTGAGAAGCTGGTTTGGCGGATTGGACAACAATGAACTGGCACTGCTGGCGCTTGTAAAGCGATATGGAGAAAAGAAATCGGGAAAGAAAGAATATATCTATTCGGTTGTGAAGTGGATGGCAGAGTATTATGACATGACGGTGGGGAACAAGAGGCTGGAAGCAGATTCTCGAAACGGTGCAGATACCAGCGCAGAGCAATCAGCCGGGCTGATAGAAGCCGTCCTGACAGATAATCTGCCGGATAATAAGTCCTATATTACGGACTGCCTATGTCCAAAGTGCAGCCGAATCGTTACCCTGGTCAGCCGCTTGCAGCAGAAGAAGACTTATGCCGCCATCGGTGAGCTGTTGAACGATATTTATTATGAGACAGGCTATTATTACTATGTGGAGGCAATGCCAGAGGGAGGGCAGAGAATCCGCAATCTGGATTTGTTTTTACAGGAGACCAGACAGTTTGAGAACGGAGTCTACAAAACATTGTTTGATTTCCTTATGTTTGTGGATAAGCTTCAGAAGAAGGCTATTACGCTGGGAGGAGACCCGGCACCGGAAATTTCTTCTGACGTAGTCCGCATTATGAGTATCCATAAGAGCAAGGGTCTGGAATTTCCAATTGTATTTTTGTCTGGTACGGGCAGGGACTTTAATCGGATGGACACAAAAACACCGCTAATTATTCATTCTGATTATTATGTTGGTGCAAAGTATGTGGACGTAAAAAAACGGTGTGGAAATGATACATTTTCGAGGAAAGCTTTCAGTGCATTGATGGTGACGGAAAGCATTGCGGAGGAACTCCGGATTTTATATGTCGGGCTTACAAGGGCAAAGGAAAAGCTGATTATGACCGGGATTACACCGGATGTGCCAGCCCTTATCAAGAAGTATGAAACGGTATCCAGACGGAAGGAAGTAAAGTTGTCCTATAGTATCGTGCACACGGCGAAAAATTATCTGGATTTGATAACGGCTTCCTTTATCCGCAACAGGGAATTTCATGAGGTTATGAAAACAGTTAGAAAGCGTATGGATAAGAAAGCCGAGCACATCCTTTCAGCGGAGTATGATATGCACGTTACATTGGACAATCCGGAAATTCATTTTAAAGCGGAGGTGTATGATTTCAGGAGCCTGGCAGTACATCATATTCAGTCCAATCTGGAAAAGCAGATGGATAGGGGAAAACGGATGGAACAGCGGAAGCATGCGCCAGCGGCGAGAAGAGAAGAAATGGAAGAGAAGCTTGCCTGGAAATATGACGGTGATTTACTTACCCTTCAAAAATCCAAATTGTCGGTTACGGAGATTAAGCGGATTTATGAGACCGATTATGAGCCCTCTGATGTTATCAAACGTCCGGTGGTGGCGAAGGAGGATTACAAAGCGCCGGTACCGCATTTTCTTGCCGGGGATAAGCCGATGGATGCCGCCGAGAAAGGTACATGGATGCATAAAACCATGGAGCTTTTGGATAATACTTTGTTGGAGAGTAAGGAACAGGTTTTGAAAGCCCTGGAGGATATGCGGAAAGAGGGACGTTTACCAGAGGAGACAAAGCGCTTTATTACAGAGGATAAGGTTTTTGCATTTGTGGATTCAGCACTTGGAAGGCGTATGCGAAAGGCAGCAAGAAGCGGATGTCTGTATAAAGAGAAACAGTTTGTGATTGGTGTTCCAGCAGAGAAAATAACCGGGAAGCCCACTGAGGGGACAGAAAAAACACAGATTGTGGTACAGGGAATTATTGATGCTTATTTCCGGGAAGGGGATACGCTTATTTTGCTGGATTATAAGACGGACCATCTAAAAGAAGGACAGGAGGAAGTGCTGGTGGAACGCTATAAAACACAGCTGTTATACTATAAGGATACCTTAGAACAGCTGACAGGACTCCCGGTATCGGAAACGTATCTGTACTCCTTTGCCCTGAATAAGGAAATCCGTATGTTTTAAAGAATAGAAAATGTTTCGCACTTGAAAATTGCTTTCTGAAAATATGGAGGTTATTTATGCAGAAAATTTTAATTGTAGAAGATGATGAAAAACTGAGGCATGAGTTAGAAATCTTTTTAAATAGAAACGGATATGAAGCCATTGGTCTGGAGCGCTATGATAATACGCTGTCGGATATCATAGAGAGCAATGCAGATTTAATTTTGCTAGATATTAATCTGCCAAATGCGGATGGAGAATATATCTTGAAGGAATTTCGCAAGATTTCTGACATACCAGTTATTATGTTAACCAGCCGGGACAATGAGATGGATGAACTGCTGTCCATGCATTATGGAGCTGACCACTATGTGACGAAGCCGTTTAACACACAAATCCTGCTGGCAAAAATTGTGGCAATTTTAAAGAGGACAAACAACGGGGTGTCACAGGAAAAAATTAACTGTGGTAAATTTGTTTTAGACATATCAAAGAGCAGGATTGAAAGGGAAAATAAGCGGGCAGAACTGACTGCAAATGAACTGAAAATTATTAAATTTTTAGTGAAGAATAAAGGGAAAATTGTGTCCAGAGAGGACATTATGAATGATTTGTGGGATAGTGAAGCATTTATCGATGATAATACATTGACAGTCAATATTACGAGAATCCGGAAGAAGCTGGATGAGATAGGACTGCAGAACATCATAGAGACAAAACGGGGACAGGGCTATATTCTGCTGGGGTAACAAACATGAGATTAGAGAAAGGATATCCGTTTATGAAATTTACAAGATATATGCAGGACCGATGGAAGACCATAATATTATTGCTATTTGGTGTTGTAACCATAGAAATTTTTCTGCTGCTATATCACGTTAGTATTTTTCTTCACATTTATATTTTATTTGCTGTATTTGCAGCATTTCTGCTGGGAAGCTTTTTGGAATATCAATCGAAAAAGAGCTTTTATGAAGATATATTGGGAAAACTCAGCCAGTTAGAGGAAAAGTATCTGGTTGTAGAAATATTAAATCCGGCAGATACAATGGAAGAACAGCTATTAGACGGGATTTTGCAGGAAACAAACAAGGCAATGCTGGAAAAGGTAAATGAATACAAGTATATCCAGGAGGAGTATAAGGATTATATTGAGTTATGGATTCATGAAATCAAGCTTCCGATTGCAACTACTAAAATGATAATAGAGAACAATAAAAATGATGTAACCATGAGTATTGATGAGGAAATCAATGAGATAGAAGGCTATACGGAGCAGGCTTTGTTTTATGCCAGAAGCAATCATGCCAATAAGGATTACTGTGTGACGGAGTGTAAGGTAAAGGATATTGTAAATGAGTCGGTTAAAAGAAATAAGCAGACGTTGATTAACAAAAAAATTGCGATACAGATTCTAAATGCAGACCAGACCATTTATACGGACCCGAAGTGGGTAAGTTTCATTCTAAATCAGATTATTCAGAACAGTATCAAATACAGAAAAGAGACCGGTGCGGAAATCTGCTTTACCGCGGAGGAGAAAAAGGACAGTGTTGTTTTATCCATTCGGGATAATGGAATCGGAATCCGGCCGGGAGAGGTGGCGAGAGTATTCGACAAAGGCTTTACCGGAAGCAATGGAAGAATCGGGAAAAAATCAACCGGAATTGGTTTATATCTCTGCAAAAAGCTTTGCGATAAGCTGGGTCTTGGAATGGAACTGCGTGCGGAGGAGAATGTGGGAACAGAGGTCAAGCTTGTATTTCCGAGAAACAGTTATTCGGATTTGTGATTAGGAGCTGTTTTATGTATAGAAAAAATAAGGTCGATAAACAAATGAAGAATAAAGAGAATAAGCGCAATGATGAAGAGATTATAGATACGAAGAAAGCAATATGTATGTTTATTATTGCAATCGTTTTGCTTTTTGCCGGTTTTGCTTTTCTGATTTGGGCTGCTGTAATGCAGGAGCATGGCTTATCAAATGAAATAATTATAGTAGTGGGGATTCTGGGTTTTTTTGGGTGTGATATTCTTTCTATCGTTTTACTGATAAAGGCTTATCCGGGTTTGTTATTTTTAGATATCGAGAAAATAGATAGAAAATGCAATGAGAGTGAGCTTCTTGAACTTCCGATGATGGAAAAAGAAGCTGTTGTTAAAAAGCTGCTTCAACATAAATTTAAAGATACAGAGGAAGGCTGTTATAGAAAAAAGAAGTTCTCGTTTCTAAAGGATTACATTTATTATTATGTCAGAATCGTTGATGATATTGATTTAGAAAATGCCGTCCGGCGGGAATTAAATAGACTTGACTCGGCAGAGAGAAAAGGGAAGAATTTTTGTCTGCTGTTATTTGTTTATTTGGATGAACTGGGTGAGGCAGAGAAAAAGAATATAAAAGAGATTGGAAAGCGC
This sequence comes from uncultured Eubacteriales bacterium, assembly GCA_900548855.1. Classification (GTDB taxonomy): domain Bacteria; phylum Bacillota; class Clostridia; order Lachnospirales; family Lachnospiraceae; genus CAG-590. The sequence continues at coordinate 31,032 of URMF01000005.1, read as the reverse complement.
TTTATTGCGTTAGAAACTATAAATCCTCATACTGAGGAAACAATAGTTGTGGTTGCGATAGACAGTGGTACGAATACAGGTTATCTCTTGGATGTTGAAAAAGGAAAAAGTTTGATGCTGTATTCATATGGCTGTAAAACGCTTAAAAAATTTTTGACAGATAAAACAATTTTTACAAAATAGAATACTGTTTATTGAATTGGGAAAGGTTATTATTAAAAAACGATACTATGAGGCATTGGCGATAATTAGGCAGACTTATGTTTTTTTATTTAAATAGATGTTTGCGTATGCAAAATATGATAAAATACAAAAGTATAATGTGAAGAAGAAATATCAGAGTAATTTGAGAAGGGAGGAAAAGTAAGTGTTAGATGAGATAGTTCTTTATCATGGAAGTAAAGAAATTGTTGAATTTCCGGAGATAAGGATTCAAAAATATAATAAGGATTTTTATTTTGGGTTTTATTGCACTATGCTTGCAGAGCAAGCAAAACGATGGGCAACAAGATTCGATGGAAAGGGATATTTAAATGAATATAAATATACACCTGATAAAACTTTGAAGATTAAGAAATTTCCGCAAATGAGTGAGGAATGGCTGGATTTTATTGTTGGCTGCAGATTAGGAAAATCTCATGATTACGATATTGTTGAAGGTCCTATGGCAGATGATACAATATTTAATTATGTACAGAATTTTATAGATGGGAAGATTAGCCGGGAAGCTTTTTGGGATTTGGCAAAGTTTAAAAAGCCAACCCATCAAATAAGTTTTCATACAGCAAAAGCATTGACAACTTTGCATTTTTTGAAGGGAAGTGAAGTAAAGGATGAAGAATGACAATGCATTGTTTTTTACATGTAGTTTGATTGAATATATTGGAAGGCAACAAAAACAGAGAAGGTCTGTTGTGGTGAAATATCTTGGCAAAGACACGGTAAGAAGAATCTACAAATATGCAGATGTTTTTCATTGTGAACCGATTGAAAAGATTGCAGATGAGTTTATTAATCGTTGCAATATTCCGGTAGATTCTTTTGATAATGTAGCAATGTGTCGATATGAAGTACCTGACTATTGGACTGTTGGTGAAATATATGAGCGTTTGATTGAGGATATTGCAGGAGATGATATAGATAGTATAATTAATCATATTATAGAAGTTTATTCTTCTTGGATTGATGATGCAATATCAAATTATAATACAGATTTTTATTATCAGTCACGGGAGTATATTTGTGAATGTTATAAAGAAGGAAGAATATGTGCATAAATCATGAACCGGCATCCTTTTTGGGATAGATGGATTTTTGACGGGAAGAAAGGTCAGTTTGGAGGGCTAAGGCTATGGAAGAGAAAAGAAAAAGCAGTGTTATAAAATTAATCATATTAACGATAGAAGCATTGCTGGAGCTGATACTGGCAGAACGATGATTGGAATGTCATTTGATTCTGAATACAGCCCGGATGCTGCCGTTGCAGCAGAATATTTAATTCTTGGTATCTGTTTTGCTGTGTTTCTCATCATTACCATTGGTGGATTTGTGCGGTACAGTATGAAGAAAAAATTCATTTTAAGCACTGGTCTTGGAATGAAATTTCTGGTCTTCTTCTTGGGAATGGGTGCATTTAGTTTTCCCGTGGGAGAGCCGATGGTGTCTCTGTTTTTCTGGATTATCGGTGGTGTAGTCATTGCAATTATATTTTTTGTACATCATTCTGGGAAAAAGAAAAAAAGACAGATGAACAATCAGAAACAGCAGACAAATGTGCCATGGAATCAGATAAGGTTTACTGCATATAAAGCAAAATGGACGTGGGATGACGCAGCAAAGGAATACTGTGAGATACATAATACAACCTTAGAAGAACTGACAGAGCAGGAGAATGATATTATCTATGATTATGCCTGTGGCTACATTGCGTATTTGCTGGCATGGATGATAAAGCATGATTTTTGCAGTGAGGAATTTTGGCAGGAGCATAGTGCGGTGGAGATTGAAAAAATCAAACAGGAACAGGCAAGTCCGGTAGCATTTGTAAGTGCCGAAATGGACTGTGTTGTAGGGCGTGAGGATTTTACGGAGGATATTCTGCCTTTTTTAAATAGTTATTATGAAGGAGCGATGCTTGGAGAGCTTCGGGATAAGCGCCCACGTACGGAGAGAACAATCTGCTATGATAATGACTATTATGCAGTGATTCGTAATCTGGAACATTATTTTTATTGTATTGATTTTTCATGGGATATTTACCACAGGTTAGAAGAGAGACTTGACCAGAGATATCGTTATTATCTAATTATGCAGGAAGAAGTGGAAGCGGCAGAAGCGGATTACTATTTTCCGGGCGAAAAACTGCAGGAGGGGAATATTCAAGTGCCAGCCTTTGAACAGTCTTTGGAATTGCGTGTGGCAAAGGGTGTGGCACAGGAGTATGTTGACAGGTGCATTTGTCATGTAAGCAATATGCCGGAAGCCTTATTGCAGCAGATTTCTGATAAGCTGTATGATACATTTAATGATGGGATTCAATATATTGCCGAAGAAACAGGCGTTGCTGCCGATAAGAGCCGGCTTATCCTGCGGCTTGGCTCAGGAGATATTATGATTCTGCCTCCCCATGGAAATGAGCCTGGGTATATGCTTGGCTTTGAGTGTGATTTTGAAACGGAACATGGTGTGGGAATAACTGTTCGGGGAAATGAGGTTTTAGATGTAAGTTATCGTGCGGATGTGACTTCGCCATGGTGTTATGAAAATGAAATCCGGTATCAGATGGCACAGGCGGTGAACGAGCTTGATGCAGCTTCCATCAGCACACAGGAGAAAGCTTTTGCAGAGGTGAAAAAGAGTAATCTTGTGGAAATACCTGTTGTACCGGCATCGCTTGGAATGCCATTGCCTGAACAGAATGTGTTATATGTTCCAAAGCTTGTGGCAGAGCTTAAAAATGAGTATGACATGGGGGCAGAGAAAATGCTGGTTGACGGATATGCAGATGCTTACACATGTATACCGAGATATAAACAAGACAGTATAATTCCTGCACGTATCTGCATACAGGCGACCAAGGGGGAAAAACTTCAATTTGTAACATATATTGAAATATGGTAGGTTTTTGGCGGTCGTAGAAAAGCATTTATAATGGTATGATAACTATATCATTTCACAAGGCTGTTCTTCAATATGCTGAAAATGATTATCCGCATGGATGATAATATAATCAAGATTGAAAAGAAGTATTGTCTGGATGGGATATACCAGACTCTTGACAGCACCTTTGCCAAAATGGGATTCGTGATATGTGAATTATATGAACAGGAGGATTTATTTTAATGAAATATATAGAGGAATTAGTTGAAAATTTATCTGAAACACTTTTGTGGGAATGCATATCTGATTACGTGGAGAATCTTTCACAGGCAGAAACAATTATGGGGATAATTAGTAAAAGTGAAGCGAATCAAGGCAAGGTGGAAGTAGTTGATTGCTCTATAATTGATTCAGATGAGTTTAGTGTTGAAAATATAAAAGTCGTGGGAGAAGATATTTTAATATCATTTGAGATGCCATTTATATTATTAATTAACATGGAAATTAGAATAGAAGCTGTGGCAGTTGGAACATGTCGTATTCCGGATGTTTCAAGTTTTAATTATAATCAATATGATTTTGATTCAATGAATAAGGCAGAGTTATTGAAATATAAGGATATAGTTAGTGATATAAAAATCAGCTATGAGGATGTCGAGTTATTGGGGCGGTAATAGAAAATTTATAGAGATTGAAAGTAGCAGAATGGGTGGATTTTTGGAAGGAGGCGCATATAGATGATGATGTGTCGGTATTGCAAAATGGAAAGCTGTATGGTTTTAAGGTTTATCTGGTTGGTCCACAGGATGATGACTGGACGAAAAAAATATTGGATATCGTCCATAATATGAATAGAACAGGGAAGGCAAGTGGCGGTTAAGAATTCTCTATCATTTTGATTAACTCTGTCATTGCTGTATTTATATGCTTATCTTTGTGAACAAAAATCTGTGAGAATATGGGAAATGCGTTTCCGGCCCAATTTAGTTTTATCAGAGAGTTATTCTTCATTTCTTTTTCTACAACCATATCCGGCATGAAAGCCACTCCAAGCTGGTTCATGGCAAATTGTTTTAATATTTCTTTGCTGCTTGTTTCTAAAACAATGTTAGGGGTAATATGTAGTTTTAACAGTGCTTCAACAAGCATTGCCCTGAAATTGCAATCATGAGATGTAAGAAGCAGTGGAACATTCTCAAGATTTATTTCCTTAACGCTTTCTTTCTGCGCGAGTGGATATTTTGGACTAACATAAAATCCTAGAGTTTCCGGTTTTTTATACAACATGGTAAGCTCGTTTGATTCTATGTATGGATTTAATGTGTAGACCATATCTAAACCACCATTTTTTAATAATAGTGGAAATGATATGTGGTCAATAAACTTAAGCTGAATTTCGATTTTTGGAAAATTATGTTTATATTCCGATAGTATTTGTGGAAAAACACCATAGCATAATGATTCGGAAATTCCTAACCGCAGGATGCCAGCCGGCTCGGATTGTGGTGGCACTTCCAATAATATTTCCTGTTCTAACTGAAGTATTTTTTGTGCATATATCAGTAATCTTTCACCTTCTGAAGTGAGAACAATAGATTTTCCCAGCCTTTCAAACAACATACAATTCAGTTCGTCTTCAAGCTGCTTTATTTGTGTGGTGACTGTTGACTGGGCATATCCCAATGCATTAGCAGCATATGTAAAACTGTTTTTTTCTGCAATTTTTAAAAATGTTTCTAACTGGATGAGAGTCATTTATATTTCCCCTTATATAAGATTTATTATTCAAAAAAATGAATGTTTGGTTCGATTTATTCAATTTTACTGATGTATAATCTGGTGCTATTATACATGAGAGAGGCAGGAGGTGCAAGATTTATGAGTGTTGAAGTAAAAAATTTAACCAAGCGGTACAGGATAAGAAAGAGAGCTGCGAACAGGAAGGAAGCTGTGAGACAGCTTATTGCGCCACAACATAAGTGGATTACCGCAGTAGATAATCTTTCTTTTACAATTCTAACAGGGGAGATTGTTGGATTTATAGGTGCAAATGGAGCAGGTAAATCTACAACCTTGAAGATGCTGACGGGCATTTTAACGCCTGACCAGGGGGACATAATGATTAATGGTTTGGACATGAAAAAATATCATAGGCAGATTGTTTCAAAGATTGGTGTTGTCTTTGGGCAGAGAAGCCAGTTGTGCTGGGATATTCCGGTTATGGAATCTTTTAGGCTGTTCAAAGATATGTATCATGTTCCCAAAGCGGTTTATAAGGAAAATATTGAGATTTTTTCCGATATTCTAAACCTGTCTGATTTTGTGCAAAAGCCACCAAGACTTCTGAGCTTAGGGCAAAGAATGAAAGCAGATTTAGCAGCAGCATTGTTACATAATCCAGATGTTTTATTTCTTGATGAGCCTACAATTGGAATTGATGTATTAGCAAAAATGAAAATACGGGATTTTATTCACACCATTAACCGGGAAAGAAATACGACAATAATATTGACTACTCATGATATGTCCGATATTGAAGATTTATGCGAGAAAATGATTATTATTGACAAAGGAAAGCTTTTATATTCAGGTACGTTAAATGAGTTAAAAAGGACATATCATGCTTCTGATACGGGAACAATTGGTGAAGCGGACAATACCGATTGCAGTCTGGAAAGTATAATCAGGAGTGTATATGAAGGAGAATTTTTATGAAAACGTATGTAGATTATATTGTGATAGGGATGAAGGAACATCTTATATATCCTAGTTCTGTGTGGGCAAAGCTTTTCTCGAAGATAATATATCTGTATCTGCAATTTTCTATTTGGAATGCTTTGTTTATTCAAAAAAATCAGATAAATCCTCTGCTGAATAAGGAAGAGACTTTAAGGTATATTATTGTGGCGACTATCATTTCAACATTTATTGAATGTAATACGATAGAGTGGATAAACAATCAGATTCGGACTGGAAATATTGCTATGGAATTGATAAGACCTATGGATTTTAGGAAAATGGTTTTCTCAAGGCATATTGGCGATACGGCAATAAAGGTGTTGTTCTACTGTATTCCATTGAGTGTACTTGTGACAGCTATCATAAATAAACCTTTGCTTTGTATAGCACAAATACTTCCCGGGTTGCTGTCTGTGGGACTGGCATATTGCATCCAGTTTTTATACGCACTTATTATTGGACTGTTAGCATTCTGGCTGATTGTAACCTGGCCGTTGAATATGCTTTTGAATGCCATATATAAGCTGTTATCCGGGGTATGGATTCCGGTAACGATGTTTCCGGAATTCTTATATAAATTGAACTGCTTTCTTCCATTTCGTGCGATATATGCGATACCTGTGACGATTCTGACAAGCCGGATGAAAGGGCAGGATGTATTGGAAAACATTATCATACAGCTTATTTGGATGCTCGTTTTGTTTTGCACGGTGGAGCTTGTCTGGAAAATTGGGAAAAAGAAACTAATTGTACAAGGAGGGTGAAAAGATGAGATATTTCAGAATGTATCGGCGGTTTATTATCATATACATGAAGGGAAAAATGGAGTATCACTTTTCGCTTTTATTTGAATTGATTGCGAATTCCATCCTTATTGGAGTCTATTTTGCAGGTTTTTATGTTATTTTCCATAATTTTAAAAATATTGCCGGATGGAGTCAATATGAGGTTTTCTTTTTATTTACCACTAGCTGGTTATCCTACTCTTTTAGCTGTTTCTTTTTCTGGAGCCCGATGAAGGATATTGGAGAACTTGTACGAAGTGGAAATTTTGATTTATACTTAACTCGTCCAATCCGTCCATTGACATATCTGGTTATGCAGCAATTTCAGTATACCTTTTTTCCAAGATTAATTTTTGCGGCATTTTTCTGGGTATATAGCATGCAGAGGCTTCAGATTCATTGGACAGCAGCTACTGTATTTTATTATTGTATGAGTGCAACTTCGGCTTTTGTTATCTTTTCGGCTATCACAATTATAACAGGAGCAGTCAGCTTTTGGACGGTAAAAAACGAGGAGATAGTTTCACTGCTGACGAATAATGATTATGGATTAAAGAACTTTTGTGATTATCCGATTTCCATTTATTCCAAAGGCGTGCAGGGATTGTTGACCTTTGTGATTCCATATGCCCTTACCGGATATTATCCTGTGGCATTTATTCTTGGCAAAAATTTACAGCATATATGGATTGCATTTTTTCCACCGGTTATGGCAATGGTTATGGCTATAATAGCATATTGGTTGTGGAATAAGGGGATAAAACGCTATGGAAGTTCGGGAACGTAGAAGAAAAAATAAAATGCCAAATTTGACTATTTAGAACATATAAAGACTTCTAAATAGTCAAATTTTGCATTTTGCATTTTTTACTATATAATCTAAGTCAGAACATACGCTTTTAGATGAGAAAAAGATGGAGTTCATCAAACAGCGCTTTAAAAGGTTCAACATATAAAAGTATATCCGAAAGGATACGGAGGCAATATGGATAAGTGGAACATTCTTGGAATGGATAAAACAAAAGATAAGCAAAAGATACAGGCGGCATACAGAAGCAAGCTGGTATTTGTGAATCCGGAGGATGATGCGGAAGGCTTTATGAAGCTTAGAAAAGCTTATGAGGAGGCATTAGAGGAAGCAGATTCTGATATAGATGGATTAGTGCCTGTAAAGGACAGGCAGGAAGATGGGTTGTTTCATGAGCTGATAACCCTTTACAGGGATTTTAACAGAAGAATTGATGTGGAGGAATGGAAAAAATTATTTGCACGGGATGAATTTGTCTCCCTTGACACTGCCGATGCTTCCATGCATAAGCTTCTTTCTTTTTTGATGAACTATTCCTTTATACCGCATAAGGTATATCAGTTGATAACAGATGTCTTTCAAATAAAGGAGATAAAAGGCAAACTGCTTGAAAAGTATCCGGAGGATTTTATAGAGTTTCTGTTAAATCACGCAATGTATCAGGACAGTATCAATTATGAGCTGTTTGAAACAGCGGACAGTGATATCGACAAATTTATCGAGACATATTACAGGCTGGATGAGGCTCTTGAAAGGATAGATATTGAAGAAGAGGGAAAATACATAGAAGCCATAGAGAAATTCGGAATTTATCATCCTTATGTAGAGATATGCAGGCTGCGCCATGCACTTCACAACATAAATGCAGGTGTAAGCAGTGAGGAGGAGAGAATTGAAAAATATTCTAAGGAGCTTTGCCGTATACAAAACAGGGCAGAGGCAATCCTTGAACAATATAAGGACGAAGTTTTTTTTATGCTTATCTGCGGTGATTTTGCCTTTGTAAGGGAAGCTTATTCTGATGCAGGGAAATACTATGAGATGGCACAGGCAGCCGAACCGGACGCCGATGCTGTTAAGTCAAGAATGGGAAGGATATACTGTGCCACAGGGGAATATAAAAAAGCCAGCGATATTTATTTAGAGCTTTTAAAGAAAAACAGATATGATGAGGGTGCTTATGCCGGCATGGTAGAAGCGAACCGCGGTCTCATTGGACAATTGAAAAAAGAGGTAACGGAAAACCCAGAGGATGATAACCGGAAGCTGAAGCTGGCATGGTGTTATTATTGGAATAATGCATTTAGGGAAGCGGTAGAGGTGTTGGAGACATTTGAGCCCGACCAGGACAGTATATGTGAATACCATGATTTGTTGGGAAGAAGCTTTTTATACATGCATGAATATGATAAGGCATTGAAAAACTTTTTTGTATGGAAGAATGCGATGGAGACGGCTTCCCGGGAGGCTGAGCCGGAAAAGAGCTTGGAAATAAAAAGCCGGTATGGTTATGTAACTTATTTTATTGCTGACTGCTATATTAAGCTGAAAAAATATGATGAGGCGAGAAAATATCTGGAGCTATCCATATCCAAAGAGCATGGGCTGATTGAAAGTGCTTATGAGTCGATGTGCCGGTTAGAGTATGAGTGTGAAAACTATGCAGCATGTGTCTCTGTTTGTGAAAAGCTCTTGGAACGGGATAACAGCTATGATGCCTATGTGTATATGGCAAAAAGCTTTGACAGGCTGGGACAATATGGTCTGGCGTTAAATGCCTGTGAGCATGCGATAGGAGTATATCCATATTATAGTGAACCATATGTGCTGGAGCTTGAAATTTATTGGGATTATGACCAGTTTGATGATATGCGGGATGTGATTGCACGATTTGACGCATTTGAAGGAAGAAGTGATAGAATGGACATTTACCGGGCAAGGCTGCTTGCAAAGGATGAGGATTATGCTGCTTCCAATGCATTACTGCTTGCACTTATTCATAAAAAGGGAAGTTCGGATACGGATTTGGAGGATTATTTTGATGTTTGTACTCTCCTTGGTGCAAACTATGAGGATATGGATAACGATGAGCAGGCATTGTATTATTATACAGAGGCGTTGAAGGATGACCCTGAAAATAAGAGTCTGCTGAGCCGGATTGCCGGAATCTGTCATGTGATGGGAGAATTTCATAGAGCATGTGAATGCTATGACAGGGTTTTATTGCTGGTAGAAGAGGAAAGGTATAGAATACGTGCATATGCCGGTAAAGCGGCGGCTTTGTCGTGTTTGAAAAATTTTGAAGAAGCGAAAAAGGTATATGAAAGCTGTGAGGAAGAATTTGGTCTGGACGGTGACTATGTTTTAGACCATGCAGAGCTGCTGGTCAGAATGAATAACCTGGCAGGGTGTGCAAGGCTTATGGAAACCTGTATCAGGGAATTGGGAGACAGCTCCCTTGTGCAGTACTGTATGGGGAATATGTGCTGTTTTTATGGGAATGAGGGTTATATTGAGGATGCATATAGGTATTTTAAAATGGTACGGGAAAGGAATGAGAAGGACTATCTGATATACCGTTCTATGGGTTTGATTTATTTAGAGCATGGAATGTATGAAGAGGCGGAGAAAATGTTTTCAAAGGGCTTGGAGCTTGACGTGGAAAACAAAAGCTCTATATGTGGACCTTATCTTCTGGCGATTGGAAAGAGGGATGATATAACGAAGCCGGAATACCGGAAATATATTGATATTGCCACAGCCCAGTTTGAAAATGCGGACACTTCCTATGGATATGAAAAGAAAGCACAATTTTACCGCAGTATAAAGAAATATGATGAAGCGTTACGCTATATTGATATGGCAATCAATGAAAAAAGAGGAATCCTGAGCTGCTTTGTTGAGTCCCCTTTTGCATGGAGTGAGAAGGGGGATATTTATGCAGATATGGAGGAATATGAAAAGGCAGTTAAATGCTATGAGAGGGCGCTTGAAATATTTGGACATAATGCACTGTATGAGGAATGCATCAGGCGGTACAAAGAAGCACAGCAGGGAGCATTGAAAAAAGAATTTTGATGATGTACTATATTATCAAAAGAAAATGGATAGGAGTAAGCATATGGAAAAAGCAAAAATACTGAATAATAAATTATTTTTATATCTGACGGAGTTTTTTTCCGGTATGTCTGTAATGGCAGTGGAGCTGGGAGCGAGCAGGCTGCTGGCGCCTTATTTCAGCTCTTCCCAGATTGTCTGGACGATTATCATCGGTACGATTATGATTGCTATGGCGCTGGGAAATATATACGGTGGAAAAAGTGCCGACAAGGACCCGAATCCGGACAAGCTGTACAGGCGGATTCTAATTGCCGCAATCTGGATTGCACTGATTCCTGTGGCCGGCAAATATATCATACTGGGGATTTCGGCAGTACTGGTTTTTACAGTCAACAGCAACTTTTTAATTATTGCAGCATTTGCCGCCTGTATGGTTATCTTTGTATTTCCCCTGTTTCTGCTTGGAACGGTTACGCCATCTCTGGCAAAATACTCCGTGGAAAACCTGGAAGAGAGCGGCAAGGTTGTGGGTACATTGGGTGCATATAATACCATCGGAAGCATTATCGGAACATTTATGCCAACCTTTGTCACAATTCCTTCGGTGGGAACCTCTGTGACATTTCTGATATTTGCCGGGATTCTGCTTTTGCTGGCGGTGGTATATTTTGTAAATGCAAAAAGAGGAATCAAGCGAGTCGTAGCGGCAGTATTGGCATTTGTCCTGTGCTGTACTTTTGGATATTCCAATTCCTTTGCCTTCTGGGAAAATGACCTGACATATGAAGGAGAGTCGGTTTACAATTACCTGCAGGTGAAGGAGGACGACAACCGGGTGATTCTTTCCACAAATGTGCTGTTTGGCGTCCAGTCTGTCTATATGAAGCAGGAGGGGCTCACCGGCATGTACTATGACTACGCAATGGCGGCTCCGCTTATGGTTGCGGATAAAAAACCGGAGGAAATGGATGTCCTCATATTGGGGATGGGAACCGGAACCTATGCAACCCAGTGTAAAAAATTCTTTGGGGATATGTCGGTAGAGGGGGTGGAGATTGATGATAAGATTATCGGGCTTTCCAGAGAGTATTTTGCACTGCCGGATAGTGTCAGGGTAACCTCCTATGACGGAAGGGCATATCTTAATGCAGATGACAGAACCTATGACGTGATTATGGTAGATGCTTACCAGGACATTACGATTCCCTTCCAGATGTCCTCCGTGGAATTTTTTACGCTGGTGAAAGAGCATTTGAATGAAAACGGAGTCATGGTAGTGAACATGAATATGCGGGGAACGGAAGAGGGAAATATCAACCAGTATCTTTCCGATACCATCGCCTCTGTTTTTGATTGTGTAGAAACCGTGGATGTAAAGGGAAGCACAAACCGTGAGTTGTTTGCATCAGATAACGGTGCAATGCTGGGTGTGATGGAACGGAACATGGAAACCCTTGACGATGCGCAGTTAAAGGAGCTGATGGCGCAGGTGAAAAATAACTGTACCACATATGAAGCGGGAGCGTATATTATGACAGATGATAAGGCTCCGGTGGAACTGCTGGGTATGAAGGTGATAGATTCACTGATACAGGATGAAGTACAGTACTATAAGGGTATTTATGAGGAACAGGGACTGAAGGGACTTTTAGATATTTTATAGGGTGCATGTACGGAAGTTATAGAAAATAAATCCATAATGTAGAAAGGGAATCATGATGTCTTGTATAAATATCTGTATGCAAATGGTGACTTTGTTGTTGATAGACTGCATATGGGTGTTATGAAAAGAAGGTAATTGTAAAAGTAAAATAAAGCTTGGCGAAAGTCATTTAGAAATTTTCGCTAAGCTTTTTTATAATTATCGGTAAAGAACTGACAACTTCAGTTTCTGGGGATTGTGTATGCAGTTATAATATTATTGCTAAGAGTATGCCAAGCAAGAATATGCAAGGAAGACAACAACATAAAACATCAACGATGATTCCCTTGTTGTAGGCATTGTCTTTATATAAGAAATCTTTTGGATTTTCGGGGTTCACTAGTAATATAATATGTTGTCCAATTTCAAAGGAAACGAGTGAGGAATAGAATGCTGAATCAATAATATAGTTGGTATTTTCATTTGTTTTGAATATTGGTTTATATATCATGCCACCTCGCGCTGTTTTTTTTTCTAGTATTTCAATTACTTGAACAGATAGTTGTTTTTTGCATTTTTTTCTTTTGTTACTCCATTTTTTATATTTAGAAATGCATAGTGCACACCATGCAGTAAAAAAAATGCCCCCAAATCCCAATGTAATAACATAATTAATCATATTAATACCTTTCTTCTGATACTATAATAAAATTAGTGGCTTCTATGGTATATAGCTTCCCATGTATTATATGTCATGTCCCATGTGTTAGTGATTGCGTCTATTTTATTCGTATATATGTTGCCTAATGGTATGGTTGGAAATGTTTGGGACATTGAGACATGTCCTTCTGCTATAGTTCCTTCCCCGCCGATACCGATTCCTGCATAACCGCCTACTGGTTTCATGTCATTTCCTTCCCCGGCTGATAGAAGACCAGTGCTGCCTATTAGTCCTTCTCCAAAACTACCACCTATATCTGTACCGAATCCTTCTACATCATATATACTTTCCATACCAGGATAAACTGCCACATAAGCTGTGCCATCTGCAGATGCCCCAACCTCTCCGCCTGTGCCTCCAGAAAATTGTAAACCTATGTTACCATCCATGTCTACTACTAATTGCACTGAACCACATAAATAGAGACCGGTACCAAGACTCCCTGATAAGCCAATAGCAACAACACCATCTATTTCATTTGCATCTTGAATTGCCTGAATTATATCATCGTATTTACTTTCGAAGGCGTGCATGTAATTATTAACAGATTCCATAAGTTTATCGAATTGTTCAGCGAAATTATCATCATTATTATTATTTGTGCTGTCGTTTGTGGAATTTGAAATGGATTCGTTTGACTGATTGTTATATATTGCATTTTCTGTATTCTTATAGTATGTACTAATACAATTAAGTGTGTGGCTAAGTTTTTTGATATTATCTAGTTCTGTTTCTAATTCAGAAATAACAGTTTTCAGTGTTGCACATACACTGTTATAAACAATCATTTGACAAAGCGATTTTTCTATGCCTTCAATGCGTTGCTTTTCGGCAAGCAATTCTTTTTGTCTCAAATTAATCTCGTTAACTTCTTTTGTTAGTATGCCATAATTGACAGAAAAATCACTCATTATCATTGCTCCTTTATTGTAATTTAGTTTATGAAGCTATATTAGCATATGAATAAGAGAAGAGCTATTTTTTGGATAGATAACCAGTTTTTTGGATAGATAACCAGTTTTTAATATGAATAGCCAAATTTGTATTATTATTAAACAATATTGTGTATAATTTGTAAAAATTTTATATTCATCAGATGAGCAGATAAGATAGGAAATCCGTGGTTTTGTAAACGAAGGGCTGAAGGACGTTCAAGAAAATGTCATTTATGACTTTGATGAATTAGTAAGCAGATACATGGTTGAAAGGGAATGACCAATCTTGCCTCAGCTTAGCTTATAGACGAAGCTGAATCGAATCAATCTGGCAGAGCGCAATGGTTAGGATACCTAGTATGAGTATAATGTGGGAAAAGTTGCAGAAACAAGCGATAAATGTAGATACCGAGCCGGAACTGTTATCAAATATTTTATGTCATATTGCTTATACCTGAATGGCCAAACGGGGTATGTACCCATAATTAGGGCATCTGACAAGTTATGAAAATTTCTGAAAACATAAAACTCCCCCAACCTTACGAAATCGTAAGCGAAATGTAAGCTACATCAATGGCACATAATCCTTCAAAAGACTATTATGCAGATAAAGCAATTCGCTACGGATTGTAATGGAAAAATACTGCATAAGGAGGGAAGCGGTTATGAACCATAAGAAGAAAAACAGGAAAGGCTGGATGGCTGTAAAATGTGTAGTTATCATTTTCTTTATATTGCTGTTTACGGGAAAAAGAAAACGGGTAATGCATTATGACAGCCGGACATAGCGGTGGGAGATAACCGGAAGGTTGTCCTGCATTTCCAGCTGGATTATAATGAAGACAGATAATTGCAAAGTAGAAAGGGAAACAAAATGGAACACATATTGGAAGTAAAACAAATTGAAAAATATTATGGAAATAAATCAAATCTGACAAAAGCCATTGACAACATCAGCTTCAATGTAGACGAGGGTGAATTTGTGGGAATTATGGGAGCCAGTGGAAGCGGAAAGACTACGCTTTTGAACTGCATTTCCACGATTGACCGGGTGACAGCAGGGCATATCTTAATTAATGATGAGGATATTACGAAGCTTAAAGGAAAACGGCTGAACAAATTCCGCAGGGAGGAGCTGGGATTTATTTTCCAGGACTTCAACCTGTTAGATACGCTGACGGCTTACGATAATATTGCGCTGGCACTTACAATTCAGAAGATGAATCCTGTGGAGATTGACCAGAAGGTCAAGGAGATTGCAAAGAAGCTGGAAATTATAGATATCCTTAACAAATATCCCTATCAGGTATCCGGCGGGCAGAAGCAGAGAATTGCATCAGCAAGAGCCATCATTACCAATCCGAAGCTTGTTCTAGCGGATGAGCCTACCGGAGCATTGGATTCCAAATCTGCAAGGCAGCTTTTGGAGAGCTTTGAGACATTAAATGAAAAGCTCGGTGCCACCATTTTAATGGTAACCCATGATGCCTTTACCGCAAGCTATGCAGAGCGGATTTTGTTCATCAAGGACGGACTGATTTTTAATGAGATTGTAAAGGGCAGTGATACGAGAAAACAGTTTTTTGAAAAGATTATAGAGATTGTCACGCTTCTTGGAGGTGAATTGAACGATGTTATTTAAGCTTTCGGTTAAGAATATAAGAAAGAGCATGAAGGACTATGTGGTGTATTTTTTGACACTGATTATAGGTGTTGCCGTTTTTTACATGTTCAACTCTCTGGACAGCCAGGAGGCGATGCTTGCGGTAAACGGTTCTACAAGAGAAATTATAAAGCTGATGGTGCAGATGATAGCCGGGGTATCGGTATTTGTGGCAGTTGTACTTGGATTTTTGATTATATATGCGAACAATTTTTTGATTAAGAGGAGAAAGAAGGAATTTGGCCTTTATATGACCCTTGGAATGGGAAAATGGCAGATATCAAAAATTCTACTGATTGAAACCATTTTTGTGGGGCTGTTGTCGCTGGTGGTTGGCATGCTGATTGGCGTATTCGGTTCACAGCTGATGTCAATTTTAGTGGCGAAGCTGTTTAAGGCAGATATGAGTAAATACGAGTTTGTGTTTTCAAAGGCGGCAGCCTTAAAGACCTGCCTGTATTTCGGAGTGATGTACATTGCGGTTATGCTGTTTAATACAGTGATGATTTCAAAATATAAACTCATAGATTTGCTGACTGCAATCAAAAAAAATGAAAGGGTGAAAATGAAAAATCCTGTTTTGTGCTTTGTGGTATTTTTAGCATCGGCAGGTATGCTGGGATATGCGTATTACCTGGTAACAGGTGGTGCTGGCACTATAAATTCGATGGAAAAATTATCAAAGCCCATCGCCATGGGTGTAGCAGCCACATTTTTGATTTTTTGGTCTCTGTCTGGTTTTGTTTTAAAAATTGTACAGTCCAGTAGAAAAATTTATTTAAAGGGCACGAATCTATTTGTACTGCGGCAGCTTCATAATAAAATTAATACCATGGTAGCCACCATGACGGTAATCTGTCTGCTGCTTTTTATGACGATATCGGTGTTATCCTCTGCACTATCCCTAAATTATGTTCTGACGCAGGATTTGGAGGAAATGACGCCGGTGGATATCAATTTATATAAAACTGCAAACCTGCCGGAGGTGGATGATTATACAGAGGAGCAGATTGCGGATTCCAGGGTAAGGATTAGTGATACCTTAAAAAATAACGGCTTTGACATGAGCCTGTTAAAGGATGTGGTGGAGGTGGATACCTATGCCACCAATGACCTGACATGGAAGGATTCCCTAAGCAGTATATATGATGAAGTGAAAAAGGAGTATCCCAATCTTTTATATGATACGGCAGAAACAATTATAAAAATATCGGATTACAACAGGATTGCAGAATTATACGGATTACAGCAGTATGAGCTGAAGGATAATGAGTATATTGTACTATGTGATTTTGAAAGCATGAAAAATATCCGTGACAGGGCGCTTTTGAAGGACGACCGGATTACCATTGCAGGGAAGGAATATATTTCCAAGTATAAGCAATGCCAGTCCGGCTTTATCATGATGTCAACCAGCCATACCAATGTGGGAATCATACTGGTTCCGGACAGCTGTGGTCTTACGGAAGAGATGAAGGAAAGATATTGTCTGATTGCCAACTATAATGCAGACACGAAAGAGGAAAAGGAGAGGATAGAGGGCTGTTTTACCAATTACAGCGCTTTTGGAGAAGGGGAGGAATCCGAGCTTATCTCCAATATTGTAGAAAAGGGAATCCAGCTGGACGGTATGACAAAGCTTTCTATTATTGAATCCAGCAGCGGAATCGGTACGGTTATTACCTTTATTGCTATTTATTTAGGTGTTATCTTTCTGCTTACAAGCTCTGCCATTTTAGCCCTGAAGGAGCTTACCGAAAATTCAGATAACAGGCAGAGATACATGATACTCCGAAAAATCGGAGTAGATGAGGATATGCTTAACCAAACCTTATTTAAGCAGATTGCCATTTTCTTTTTAATGCCGTTAGTGCTGGCGGTTATACATTCAGTGTTTGGAATACAGTTTGCCCTGCAGCTTGCATCTGTGGCAGTGAAGCCGAAAACCATGCTGCCGTCCGTTGTGGCAACCGTGGTGTGCCTGATAGTGATTTACGGAGGATATTTTTGGGCAACCTATGCAGGAAGTAAAAACATTATCAAGGAGGTGTAAAAGATATACAAAGACAGTTATTGAAACAGTTTTTTCTGAATCGTGTGGTTGCAATTTTGCATATTTCATACTATACTAATCTGGCACATACATGTAAATGGAAGTGATGTGCTGATAGTATTTATTGAAAAGCAGGGTCTGTTATCTGGAAGGAGATTTTAGAGATGAGCGGAAGAGAAGGAAAAGAACTGGAAGGGGTAACCTTATTGGGAAACCAGGGTACAAAATACCCACAGGATTATGCGCCGGAGATTTTGGAAACCTTTTTAAATAAGCATCCGGATAACGATTATTTTGTAAAGTTTAATTGTCCGGAATTTACCTCCCTGTGCCCCATTACCGGACAGCCGGATTTTGCCACCATTTATATCTCCTATGTCCCGGGGAAGCTTATGGTGGAATCCAAATCCTTAAAATTATATTTATTCAGCTTCCGGAATCATGGAGATTTCCATGAGGATTGTGTGAATATTATCATGAAGGATTTAATCAAGCTGATGGAGCCAAAATACATTGAGGTGTGGGGAAAATTTACACCGAGAGGCGGAATTTCCATTGACCCATATTGTAACTATGGAAAGCCTGGAACAAAATGGGAAGAGGTTGCCTGGAACCGGCTGGCAAATCATGATTTGTATCCTGAGAAAGTAGATAACAGATAAAAAACCAAAAAGAGCGGGGATGCTTATGACGTATCAGGAGTGTGTAGATTATATATTATCCGTTCCCTTATTTGCCTCAAAGCTGGGAACGGATAATTTAAACAGAATATTGGATATCATGAATCATCCGGAACGCAGTTACCCGGTTATCCATGTGGCAGGTACGAATGGAAAAGGTTCTACCTGCTCTTTTTTGGCGTCTGTTTTAGAGCAGTCTGGAAGAAGGGCGGGATTATTTACCTCTCCACATTTAGTAAGGATAAATGAGCGTATTCGCATAAACCACGATATTATTTCAGATGAAGCCTTTGTGGAAGTATTTGAGGAGACAATGGAGTATGTTCGGCTTGCAAAACAGAAAAACATCTCCCATCCTTCTTTCTTTGAGTTGATGTTTTTGATGGCGGCGCTCTACTTCCGGAAACAGAACGTAGACTGCGTTATTTTTGAGACTGGGATGGGTGGAAGACTGGATGCAACAAACGTGGTGGAACCGGCAGTTGCAGTTATAACCTCAGTGGCATTGGACCATATGCAGTTTCTAGGTAATACCATTGAAGAGATTGCAGCAGAGAAGGCAGGTATTATTAAGCAGGGTATTCCGGTGGTTTTTTATGACCGCAGGGATGAAGCAACGGAAGTAATTTCCAGTTTTTGTAAAAAAATGGGAGCACAATTATATATTGTCGAAAATTCTCAGTATAAAATATCAAAAATTACGGAAAAAGTCATTGATTTTTCTTTCAATAGTGGTTATTATGAATATAATGATTTAAAAATCAGAAAGACAGCGCTTTACCAGGTTGAGAATGCAATGCTTGCGGTAAAGGCATATGAACTATTGAACATGACAAACAGTATTTGTGATGTAACACAGAAGGAAGCTTTTGATGTTCATTGCAGATTAACAGATAAAGATATATTTAGTATAAGGGCAGGACTGTGGAACATGGTCTGGCCTTGCAGAATGGAATGTGTTGCAGAGCATATCTACATAGATGGTGCACATAATGAAGAAGCAATTGAAGCATTTTGCAAAACTTTGGAAATGTTGTTCCCTAAGGAACAAAAGATTTTATTATTTGCTGTCTCAAAGGACAAGGATTATGACCGTATGATTCAGAGGCTGTGCCGGATTTCTTTTGAGGAAATTATACTCGTAAGGTATGAGGGAAGCAGAGCGGCGGAGTTAGAGACAGTAGAAGCAGCATTTAGACGTTTTTCGGGTAGTAAGATTACCACCTATGATGATATAAGAGCAGGCTTTACTTATGGAAAAAGCCATGTTAAGGAACAGTATTTATTTTGTGTAGGCTCACTATATCTGGCGGGTAATCTGCTTAGTTTAGGAGTATAGATATGATTAATTTCGATGAGGAAGTAAGAAAGTTTAAGCCATGTCTGGAGGTTTCCCAGGCAGAGGATGCAATATATAATAACGATGTAAAAGATATAACGGATGTATTAGAAGAAATGCTACAACAGTTAAATAATAAACAGGCGAAATAGGCGGTGAAGAGTATGGAGTGTTTGAATTGTGGAGCACCTGTATTAGAGAACGGACACTGCAGCGACTGTGGAATGAATTATAAGCTGTTGGCAAAGGCTTATAATACATCTAATTATTATTATAATTTAGGTTTGGACAGAGCGAGTGTCAGAGATTTAACAGGTGCAATCGATGCATTGAATTTGGCGTTGAAATATAATAAACAGAACATTAACGCCCGTAATTTATTAGGACTAATTTACTATGAAATGGGTGAAATTGTGCTGGGCTTAACCCAGTGGGTAATAAGCAGCAGTTATGATGCGGGAGAGGATAATATAGCGGGCAAATATATCAAAGAGCTGCAGTCCGACCCGTTGAAGCTGGAGGAGGCAAATCAGCTTGCAAAGCAGTTTAACCAGGCATTGATACATGCAAAGCAGGGAACAAAGGATTTGGCGTTTATTCAGCTGAAAAGAATACTTGCCGGTTACCCGCATTTTGTCAAGGGTTATTTACTGCTGGCATTACTCTATATGGATAGTGGGAATCCGGATAAAGCCAAAAAAGCCATCAAACGGGTACTGCGTATTGATAAAAACAACACCCTTGCAGTGAAATATCTTGCAGAAATGGGTATGGCACCCCGTGATGTGATTGCCATGAAAGAGAGCAGCGTGCGTATTGATGTTGATTCTGCTTACACTGACGAAGACCAGTACAAATCAGACCTGGAAACCTTTGTTGAAAAGGGGTTGGAGGAGATTGATGACCCGGATTTATCGGTGGGCTCATACAAGGAAATCAATCATAACAAGTTTAATCTGATATATGTATCGGTGGGATTGATTTTGGGAATCCTGGCATTCTGGCTGTTGATTTTACCTACCAAATTGAGTTCAGCAAATCAGGAGAACAGAGAGCTTCAGTTATCCTATAGTGAGGAAATTTCCAATAAAAATGTTACGATATCTGATTTAGAGAAGCAAGTGGAAGCTTTGGAAAAACAGCTTGCAGCAAAGGATGAGGAAAAATCTAAGAAAAAGGATGAAGAAAAGGATTCCAAGGAGTCATTCCAGGTTATCAAAGACAATATTCCCAATACTGCATATGAGACTCTGTGCTCTGAGGCAGCAAAAGCCATAACTGAGAATCAGTATGAGAAGGCAATCAATATGTGTAATGTTGCACTTCAGATTCAGGAGGGAGAAGAGGCATATTATAACCTGGGGAAAGCATATATCGGCAATCAGGATGAAGAAAAGGCAAAGGCTGCATTTATGAGTCTGAAAGAAAACTATCCCGAAAGTAGTCATATAGAAGAAATAACAGAGTATCTTTCGGAGTAGATAAATTTAACTACAGTTAAAATTGTATTGGTGTATACCGACAAATAAGGTGCCAAGGAAAACATAAGCAAAGTACGAAAGAAAAGACAACAGTTTTATATTGAACTGTTGTCTTTCTTTTAGTTTTTAGGAAGGTGAAGGGACGATTATGAAACAGGACAACTTATTTGAAGTAAAAGGTGAAACACTGATTATTGAACTTCCGGAGGAGCTGGACCACCATACGGCAGGAATTATACGGGAGAAAACAGATTCTTATTTTACTTGTAAAAAAATAAGAAATGTGATTTTTGACTATGAAAATACGTATTTTATGGACAGCTCAGGTATTGGACTTGTAATGGGAAGATATCGTGAGGTACGGTATCTCAATGGAGATATCTATATTGTTGGAATTAATGATAAGATTTCAAGAATCCTGGAAATATCCGGATTATACAGAGTTGCAAAGCGGCGGAAGGATGTTAGGGAGGCTCTTTTGGATATTGAGAAAAAGTATAGTGGGAGAGAGGCATAGAGAGATAGAATTGTGAACTGTAAGAAAATTAACTGAGGTTAAAAAATAATAAAGAAAAAGAGGATAACGTATTAAAATGAAAAGGGGAAATAATATGGAACATTTTAACAATCAGATGGTAGTAGAGTTCGACAGTATTTCAAAAAATGAAAGCTTTGCCAGAGTGGTGGTGGCAGCATTTGTATCAAGGCTGAATCCTACACTGGAGGAAATTGCGGATGTTAAAACGGCGGTATCAGAGGCAGTTACCAATTCCATCATTCACGGATATGAAAACAAGGACGGAAGAATACGGATTGAAACACGGATTGTAGAGGATACGGTTACAGTCATCGTAACAGATTATGGCGTGGGAATTGCGGATATTGAAAAAGCCATGGAACCGATGTACACCTCAAAGCCGGAATTGGAGCGTTCCGGTATGGGCTTTGCATTTATGGAAGCATTTATGGATGAATTGTTTGTGGAATCTACGGTTGGCAAGGGGACAGTGGTAACCATGCGGAAAGTGATTGCACAGGAGCCGGATAAGTGGGAAGTGAAAGCAAAAGGGGAGCATCAGGAAAACGGAAAGCAGGAAGGAAATTCAGGGAATGAAATAAAATAGCAGGAGGCGTCATGGACAAGACTTTAGAATTATTAAAGCTTGCAAAAGAGGGAAACCAGGACGCAAAAGAGCAGCTTGTGACAGAGAATCTGGGGTTAGTATGGGCGGTGGCAAGAAGATTCATGGGAAGAGGTTATGAATTGGATGACCTGTACCAGATAGGCTGTATCGGGCTGATGAAATGTATAGATAAATTTGATTTGTCTTATGATGTGAAATTTTCTACCTATGCCGTTCCCATGATTAGCGGAGAGATAAAACGATTTTTACGGGATGATGGCATGATAAAAGTGAGCAGGACGTTAAAGGAGACTGCATATAAGGTGAAGAAAGCAAGGGAAGAGATTATTAACCGGACCGGAATTGAACCAAAGCTGGAAGAGCTTTCCGAGCTGTTGGAAATTGATGTGGAAGAAATAGTTGCTTCCTTAGAGGTAAATATAGAGGTGGAGTCCATTCATAAAACCATTTATCAGAATGATGGAAATGCAGTTTATCTAATAGACAAGATTGCCTCTGAAAAGGATGAGAATGAAAGTCTGTTAAACCAGATGGTGATAGAAGGTCTGCTTAAGGGCTTAAATGATATGGAACAGACGATTATTAGGCTGCGGTATTTTGAAAATAAAACCCAGACGGAAATTGCAAAGGAGGTAGGGATATCCCAGGTACAGGTCAGCCGGATGGAAAAGAAGATTTTGCTGAAAATGAGGGACAGCTATTATCAGCACGACATATAATATAGAGAAAATAGAATTTTAGTATAATAAAAGGGTATTATTATGTCTGATTTTGTAACAAAGTCGCTGGAAACACATTTGTTTTTCGGTCGGATTATGAAGGAGCATTCCCTGTTTCTGCAGGCTGGATTTCAGCCGCCTGGAAATGCTTATAAAAATAAGGCAGACTGGTACAGAAGAAAATGGGAACAGTTTTTAAGCCGGGTTGTGGCGGTCAGTAATGGTATATTAGATGAGGAAGTATTATGTTCAGGAGAAATTGTGACACAGTACACGGGAAAAGCAGAGAGAGAAACCAGTCGTCTGACTGGGATACCAATTGATGGCTCCATTACGGAGGCAGAACACAGATTAAGGGCAGGCTGCTTCCGGCAGGAAAATTCCCTGCTTATGTGCAGGGTACGCCAGTTAAATGACGAGGCGCTGAAGCTGGTATGCGGGTTTATTGACTTAAAACAGGACATTTTAAATGCTGTAAAGTCCTGTCAGCTATATACCGCCAATTATCCACTGCTGATTGAGCATATTATCCGGGAGGCAAAATTATATTGCTCCACCATCCGGGAATTAAATGAGAATGGTGAGCTGTCTTCTGTCTGTCAGAAGGGAATGGAAGCGTTCTGGAATCAGATAATGATGGAGCATGCGTTGTTTATAAGAGGTTTGTTAGACCCATCGGAGGAGGAGCTGATATTAACAGCGGACGAATTTGCCAAGGATTACAGGGAGTTATTGGAATTGGCAAGAACAAGAGATTGCGGAACAATGGACGAGATGACAAGAAAGACAGTGGAGGAAACGATAAAATACAGGGACTTTAAGGCGGCAGGAACAGAAGGAATTACAGACTGTAAAATCTCATCTCTTATCCTTCCCCTTTTGGCAGATCATGTATTGCGTGAGGCAAATCATTATCTCAGAATATTGATGCCAGAATGTGAATGCCGGGAGGAAAAAGATGGAATTATGTAATTATCCGTGTAGAAACAGGGTCTGTAGCTTTGATATCGAGGCAATTCAGATTCCAATTGTCTATAACCAGTATGGAGATCATGATCCGGATGGACTTTTATATGTTCTTTCGGAGGATGCAGAGAGGATAAAGAAAGGTGCCTTTCAGAAATTTAACCAGGAAATTCCCCAGCCTTACGAGGATGTAAAGCCACTAGTGATACGCGTTAATTTAGGAGATGAGGTGAGAATCCATTTTCATCATTCCCTTAATAGGAGGCTGTCGATTCATGTACAGGGACTGGGATATGATGTGAATACCTCAGATGGGGCAGAAGTGGGATTTAACCAGGACAGCACCACAAAAAATACGATTACTTATACATGGTATGCTGAAAAAGAGGGTGTATATCTGTTTCAGGATATGGCAGACAGCACAAGCAGTGAGGAAAGTACCAACATACATGGGCTGTTTGGTGCCATTATCGTGGAACCCCCAGGGGCAAAATGGTATGACCCTCAAAACGGAGAAGAAATAAAAAGCGGGTTGTTTGCAGATATCTATGAGCCGGGGAAACCGGCTTTTCGGGAATATGCAGTATTTTTTCATGATGAATTGGAGATAAAGGATAAGGACGGTAATCCACCGATGGATCATCATACGGGTCTGCCGTCTTCCACCACTGGAATCAGCTATCGCGCAGAGCCTATGCGGAATCGGATGCCTCTTACGGAAGACCCGGCGGATTCAGGAGAAGAGATTTCCATGAGTTCATGGGTGTATGGAGACCCGGCTCCTCCAATTCTGCATGCCTATGTAGGAGACCCATCCAAAATCCGTCTGATTCATGGCGGAGTGAAAGAAACCCATGTTTTTCATCTTCACAATCATCAATGGAGATTGGAAGGGGAAAATGATAATTCTACGATTCTGGATTCTATTTCTATCAGCCCACAGGAATGTTATACGCTGGATATTCTGCACGGTGCAGGAAGTCTTAACGGCATGATTGGTGATGCCATTTTCCACTGCCATTTATATCCGCATTTTCATGAAGGAATGTGGACGTTATGGCGTATTCATGACCGGTTAGAGGATGGGAGTGGAACATTGCCGGATGGTACAAAGATACCAAGGCTGATGCCGCTGAAGGATAGGGAGAAGCCTCCCGTAAAAGATAAATGGCATCCTGGGTATCCCAATTTTATAAATGGAGAATTTGGAGAGCCACCGTTACAGCCGCCGCTTGGAATTGAGGGGGCAGATGGGGAAAATGTAATGCAGCCTACTCCTTTGGAGAAAGCGAATTTTGTTAAAAACTTTGAACCGGGAGCTCTTTATACAGATACCTGTCCTTGTCATACAGATGACTGTGGTGAGGATACCTGTTATAGGGAAAAGGAATGCCGGCAGATTAAGGTATTTGAAATTGCAATTGTTCAGGCGAAGGTAACTTATAACCGGTATGGCTGGAATGACCCACAGGGCAGGTTTTTTGTCCGAAAGGAAGAGTTAGAACGGCAGGGTGGTCTGGAGGCATATATAAAGAAGGTAGAAGAGGGGAAAATCCAGGTGGAGCCGCTGGTAATCCGTGCCAACGCGGGAGACTGCATAGAACTACGGACCACGAATCTTTTACCGGAGTTTATAGAGGCAAGTCCGTTTCAGCTAAAAACCAGAACAGATATCGTGGGACATCATGTACACCTTGTTAAATTTGATACGATTGTCTCTGACGGAGCAGCGAATGGATGGAATAACATCGCACCGTGAATTTGCATTATTTGTGCATGATTTTGCACTGCTGTTCGATAAATGGGGAAATCCGTTAAATCCTCCGGAAGTGCCCGGTTCCCATGATGATCCGGGAGTGATGGGAGTCAATTACCGCTCGGAGCCGATGCGGGAAAGACTTTGTGCAGGAGAAGACCCCGCATATATGTTCAGTTCCTTTGTACATGGCGATCCGGCAACCCCGGTTTTGGAAACCTATCCCGGTGACGAAATAATAATCCGTCTGTTGGATGGAGCACATGAAGAACAGCATGCATTTAATATAACCGGAATGTCGTGGAAAAAGGAAATTGCAGAACGCCACTCACCGGATGCCGCATCCCAGAGTATTGGGATTTCAGAGGCATTCAATCTCCATATTACTGAGAATTACCAGGCGGGAGATTATCTCTATTATTACGGTGGAATAGATGATGCATGGCTGGGACTTTGGGGTATCATCAGAGTATATGATAAATATAGGAAATGTTTAAAACCGCTTTGTAAAGGGAAGAACCGGATTCTTCCATTGCCTCCGTGTCCGGGAAGGGATGCAGTGGTAAGAAAGTACGAAATAGCAGCAGTCCAGGCAGACATCTGTTATAACTGCCATGGCGACCATGATCCAGACGGCTTATTGTTTATTCCGTTAGAGGAAGTTGAGAAAGCATTGTCAGGAAAATACCGGTATAAGCCTCTGATTATCAGGGCAAATGCAGGAGACTGGATTGAGATAACCCTTCATAATCTGTTTACCCATCCAGTGCCTTATTTCGATTATCCGAGAGTGCCGCTTGACAAAGAGCATAAACCGTCTATGCGGGTTTCTGTTAACTCGCAATTCCTGCAGTATGATCCGATAAGGGATTCGGGAATCAATGTAGGGTTTAACCATATGGAACAGACGGTAGGACCAGGGGAAAGTAAAAGGTATCTGTGGCATGCAGATAAGGAATATGGTGCATGTATCCTTCAGTCCTTTGGAGATATGCGGAACCATCGGTATCATGGATTATTTGGAGCTTTGATTGTGGAACCGCCAGAAGCGTTGTGGTATAAAAATCTTACCCTGCAAAAGGGGATATATGAAGAACAGGCTGTGATTACTGCACCAGGTATGGAAACCTTCCGGGAATATGTGCTGTTTATACAAAACGGAATCCGGCTGTTAGATGCAGACGGCAATCTGGTCCAGACTGCACGGCAGGGAGAAGAGGGAACAGTGGATGCGGAGGATACTGGTGAAAAGGGGTATAATTACCGGTCTGAACGCTTTGCAAACCGTCTGAAAAATGACAGCCGGATATCAAGGATTTTCAGCAGTAAGGTGCACGGTGATCCAGCTACACCAGTGTTAAAATCCTATGCTGGTGACCGGGTGGTGTTCCGTACGGTAATGCCGGCGGATAAGCCGAGAAATACAGGGTTTGCGATACACGGTCATATGTGGAAGGAACAGCGGAATAATCCATTTTCCCGAATTATTCCGTTACAGGGTGCAATCAGTATTGGAAATACATTTGATATGGAGCTGGAAAACGGAGCCTCCTGCCCGGGAGATTACCTATACCGGTCAGGAAGCCTGAAATGGGATGTGGAATCCGGCATGTGGGGAATCTTCCGGGTAAAGAAACGTAAATGGAGCAGCAGATGTGTAGGTGTATGCAGGAAAGCATTGGGATGTCTTTGCCGGAGATAGCTTGAAAGGATATTGCTGTCAGGATAAAAACAAAATGTACAAAGGATAAAATTTATAAAAATACCTTAATGATTTACGCTTGTTATCCGATATACTGAGTAAGAATATGAAAGGTGGTAAATCAGTATGCCGAATAAGGATTTAACTCCAAGTGAAACCGAATGGCTGGTGATGGAGGTCTTATGGGAGAATGGAGATCCCCTTACTTCCATGGAGATTATTAAGCAGTTAGAGAGTGTCAGGGAAATGTCTCCCAAAACCGTAAGGGTTTTACTTAACCGCCTGTATCAGAAGAAAATTATTGATTATACAATTGATAAGAAGGATTCCCGGGTATACCATTATTTTGCCTTAAAGACAAAAGAAGAATGTCTGCAGGAAAAGAGCAGGAGATTTGCAAAAAGCTATTTTTCCGGCAATAGGCTGGGAGCGTTGGCAGCGTTGATTCAGAACTGTGATTTGACAGAGGAGCAGATAAAAGAGCTGGAAGCAATTCTTGAAAAGAGCAGATAATCTGAAAAAGGAAGTGGGAACGAATGATAATAGAGGATTTTCTTGTCAGATGGATTGGATTTTTGGATGTCACATTTGCATATTATGTAATACAGCTTGGAAGGGCAGTATTTATTTCAATTGCCATGCTGGCAGTGATTGGCTGTCTGCGGAAAACAATACTTAAAAATACAGTTTTTCTGAAAGGGGCAGTATGGAGTATTTTACTGCTGGCACCCTTTATGGGAAAAATGAAATGTATTTATGAGACAAGGCTTGGAATGAGACTGTTGTTCTGGTGGCAGTGGCTTTGCACCAGTTACAGATGGCTCCCCAGTGTTTATATAGCCGGGATGGTGATATCGGGGCTGGTGGTTTTTCGGAAAAGGAGGCAGCTTAAGCAGGAGACAGCAAGGCTCAAACGAATCCGGCTCCATGATTGTGTAATTGCCGTAAATGAGCTGGCGGTTTCGCCCTTTACAACGGGATTGCTGCACCCGGTTATTGTGGTGCCCCGGGTGATGCTTAACTGTATGTCTGATAAGGAATTGGAAGTAATTCTTCTTCATGAACGGGTACATATCCGGATGGGTCATCTGTGGTATTTTCTGTTATGGGATGTTTTAACGATTGTGTTATGGGCAAATCCATTTTTGTCTGCCTGTGCCAGATGGTTCCGGGAGGATGTGGAGGCTGTCTGTGACAGAGTAACCATGCAGAAGGGGCAGCAGACGGCATATTCCTATGGAAGTCTGTTGTTAAAAAGCATTCAGATGCTGGGAAATGAAAATAGATACTTAGAGCATTATGCAGCCTTTGCAGGAGAAAAGCAGTATGCCGGCATAAGACAGAGAATGGAGCGTGTGACAGCATTTAAGCCGTACAGCCGGTTAAAGCTGTTACTATTTGTTTTGGGATGCGGTGCATTGCTTGTGGCAGGATTTACAACTGTTATCCATATCTCATATCCCCGGTATACCGATTATGATGCCGTTTACCTGTACAATAAGACAGGCAGCCAGATATTGGTAGAAGACTGTGATGAACTGCGGGAGGCAGTACAGATTGATGCAGGGAAAGTTCTTATAGATAGAAAAAAGCTTGACCGGCTTTTGAAGCAGAAGAATGTGGATGAAGATATGTTTTTTGTTTATTGGGGTGGTTTTTCAAAGCTTCCAGGTGTTGGAGGAGGTGGAAATGGTATTTTTGTAGATTATGGGGAGCAGTCTGGAGATGTGGTTTTGCCTTATACCGATAATGATACGGATTGGATGACCCGGATTTTTAGGTGTTTGTTATAGTCATTTCATGCTTTTAAATAGTCATTTCGTGCTCTTGTGGTTGATAAAGGATAGCAGGCAAACCGATAATAATATGGTATATAAAAAGAAATTACCAGAATATGTGTGGAGGATATTTTGAAATTGATTGCAAAGGAAAGCCGGACAGTACAGTTTCCATTTGTGGAAGGTGAAACAATACTCAAGGTGGATGACATTATTTATATCGAAACAAATAAACATAAGAATGTATTTTATACAAAGCAGGGGAACTATAGTATTTACCGGAAGCTGAATGAGCTTGAGGAGGAGCTTGCGGGCTTGGATTTCGTGCGAATCCATCAGAGCTTTTTGGTAAATATGCAGTATGTAGAGAAAATAAGCAGCTACATTATGCGTCTTACCACTGGGGAGGAGTTGTCTGTTCCAAAGTCACGGTACCAGAAGGTAAAAAAGGAATACAGCCTGTATAAGGAGAAAAATTGACGGAAGGATGTCAATTACATTATATTGTACAATAAAATTTAGTTGCAATGCATCCGGAGGAAGCTGCCTGTGGCAGGTTCTGGAGGTAGAAATGCATCGGAGAGCTTTGGATGACAGGCTCGGAAAGGAGTATGGAATATGGCAATTGCAGGAGTTGGAGCAGGATATGGGAATCCGGAAATATTCACCAAAAGAGGTACATCAACTGGAAAAAATGAGGGAATAAAGAAGGACTATACCAAAAAAGAGATGTTTGAAATAATTGCAGAGAGAAAACAGGAGATTTATGAGAAGGTAAAAAACAATGACACAGAAACGAGTTTCCAGATTGGAAGCCAGTCATTTACGATAAAAGAGTGGGACAAGCTTTTAAAACAATTTGATTTGGCAGAGGAAAAAATCAAGGAACAGATGCAGACGGAACAGGAAAAGAGACAGAAGGAAGCAACGACAAAGGCAAATAGATTGGAAACAGAGGAAAATAATATTTCTGTAATGGATTCCCTGGTCACGGAATCTACTGTCTGTACATATCCGGAAGCGGATGAACAGGAGACAGCAAAGATGTATATTACATGCTATACAGAGGAAGGGATTTTTTGCAGAGAGGCAGGACAGACAGAGGGTTATTTATGGAAGATTGCCTTTGAGAATACCTCACAGTATGACAAGGTTATGAAATTTCTTGATGAATTGAAAGCAGATACAGATTATCGTTTTGCTGCAAGGGAAGATTTTTGGAGGGATTTTTTAAAAGAGTGATGAAATAGGATAATGGAAAGTAGCATAGTGTTTCAATATAATACTGATGGCTTTTGTGGTGGAAAAATGGTATAATTGTGAAAAATCACAATTACTTTTGGAGGAATCACATTGACAGAATTAGAGGAAGCAAGAGAATTTTTTATGAAGGACAGATACGCAATGGTCACGACAGGTATTGAAATTGAAGCGGTGGGCGAACATTATGCAAAGTGCAGCCTGAGACTGGATGACAGACACCGCAATGCAACCGGTCATGTCATGGGTGGCGTAATGTTTACTTTGGCTGATTTTGTGTTTGCCGTAGCTACGAATTTTAAACAGCCGGTAACGGTGACAACCGTAAGCCAGATTAGCTATCTCGGTACGGCGAAGGGAGATATTCTCTATGGCGAGAGCAGGTTGCTGAAGGATGGAAGGCGCAACTGCTTTTATCAGATTTATATTACGGACAATCTTGGAACAGATGTGGCGGTGGTATCAGCAAGTGGAGTTCATTTAAACGAATAACTTTTTGGTTACCGTTCAGACCTGCCTGGCGCTGACGGCAGCAAAGCTGCTAAGCATAATTATTACTATCGGAAGCTCTTTCAAATTTCCATGCCTTTTGCTTTCTTTGTATAGCGTCAGCCATGTATAACAGTGACGATTTTTGCACAACCTCACGCTTCCTTGAAAGCTGGATGTTTTTAGACATTTGCCCTTATTGTGCGTCTTAC